>NZ_CP107799.1:8572500-9283000 GCF_041431135.1 Streptomyces sp. NBC_00554
AGGCTTTGATCCGGGGGTTTCCGAATGGGGAAACCCGGCAGTCGTCATGGGCTGTCACCCATACCTGAACACATAGGGTATGTGGAGGGAACGCGGGGAAGTGAAACATCTCAGTACCCGCAGGAAGAGAAAACAACCGTGATTCCGGGAGTAGTGGCGAGCGAAACTGGATGAGGCTAAACCATATGCGTGTGAGACCCGGCAGGGGTTGCGTATATGGGGTTGTGGGATTTCTCTTTCACGGTCTGCCGATCGTGAGACGAGTCAGAAACCGTTGATGTAGGCGAAGGACATGCGAAAGGTCCGGCGTAGAGGGTAAGACCCCCGTAGTCGAAACGTCAACGGCTCGTTTGAGAAACACCCAAGTAGCACGGGGCCCGAGAAATCCCGTGTGAATCTGGCGGGACCACCCGCTAAGCCTAAATATTCCCTGGTGACCGATAGCGGATAGTACCGTGAGGGAATGGTGAAAAGTACCGCGGGAGCGGAGTGAAATAGTACCTGAAACCGTGTGCCTACAAGCCGTGGGAGCGTCGGAGTGCATGCTTGCATGCACTCTCGTGACTGCGTGCCTTTTGAAGAATGAGCCTGCGAGTTTGCGGTGTGTTGCGAGGTTAACCCGTGTGGGGAAGCCGTAGCGAAAGCGAGTCCGAATAGGGCGATTTAGTAGCGCGCTCAAGACCCGAAGCGGAGTGATCTAGCCATGGGCAGGTTGAAGCGGCTGTAAGAGGTCGTGGAGGACCGAACCCACCAGGGTTGAAAACCTGGGGGATGACCTGTGGTTAGGGGTGAAAGGCCAATCAAACTCCGTGATAGCTGGTTCTCCCCGAAATGCATTTAGGTGCAGCGTCGTGTGTTTCTTGCCGGAGGTAGAGCACTGGATAGGCGATGGGCCCTACCGGGTTACTGACCTTAGCCAAACTCCGAATGCCGGTAAGTGAGAGCACGGCAGTGAGACTGTGGGGGATAAGCTCCATGGTCGAGAGGGAAACAGCCCAGAGCATCGACTAAGGCCCCTAAGCGTACGCTAAGTGGGAAAGGATGTGGAGTCGCACAGACAACCAGGAGGTTGGCTTAGAAGCAGCCACCCTTGAAAGAGTGCGTAATAGCTCACTGGTCTAGTGATTCCGCGCCGACAATGTAGCGGGGCTCAAGCGTACCGCCGAAGTCGTGTCATTCCAGCACATACCCCCAACGGGGGCTGGGATGGGTAGGGGAGCGTCGTGTGCCGGGTGAAGCCGCAGCGGAAGCTAGTGGTGGACGGTTCACGAGTGAGAATGCAGGCATGAGTAGCGATACACACGTGAGAAACGTGTGCGCCGATTGACTAAGGGTTCCTGGGTCAAGCTGATCTGCCCAGGGTAAGTCGGGACCTAAGGCGAGGCCGACAGGCGTAGTCGATGGATAACCGGTTGATATTCCGGTACCCGCTGTGAAGCGTCAAACATTGAATCCAGTAATGCTAAGCCCGTGAAGCCGTCCTGATCTCTTCGGAGTTGAGGGAAGTGGTGGAGCCGGTGACCCGAGCTGGTAGTAGGTGAGTGATGGGGTGACGCAGGAAGGTAGTCCATCCCGGGCGGTGGTTGTCCCGGGGTAAGGGTGTAGGCCGTGTGATAGGTAAATCCGTCGCACATTAAGGCTGAGACCTGATGCCGAGCCGATTGTGGTGAAGTGGATGATCCTATGCTGTCGAGAAAAGCCTCTAGCGAGTTTCATGGCGGCCCGTACCCTAAACCGACTCAGGTGGTCAGGTAGAGAATACCGAGGCGTTCGGGTGAACTATGGTTAAGGAACTCGGCAAAATGCCCCCGTAACTTCGGGAGAAGGGGGCCATCACCGGTGATAGCACTTGCTGCTTGAGCTGGGGGTGGCCGCAGAGACCAGCGAGAAGCGACTGTTTACTAAAAACACAGGTCCGTGCGAAGCCGTAAGGCGATGTATACGGACTGACGCCTGCCCGGTGCTGGAACGTTAAGGGGACCGGTTAGTCACTCTTCGGGGTGGCGAAGCTGAGAACTTAAGCGCCAGTAAACGGCGGTGGTAACTATAACCATCCTAAGGTAGCGAAATTCCTTGTCGGGTAAGTTCCGACCTGCACGAATGGCGTAACGACTTCTCGACTGTCTCAACCATAGGCCCGGTGAAATTGCACTACGAGTAAAGATGCTCGTTTCGCGCAGCAGGACGGAAAGACCCCGGGACCTTTACTATAGTTTGATATTGGTGTTCGGTTCGGCTTGTGTAGGATAGCTGGGAGACTGTGAAGCTTGAGCGCCAGCTCAGGTGGAGTCGTCGTTGAAATACCAGTCTGGTCGTGCTGGATGTCTAACCTGGGTCCGTGATCCGGATCAGGGACAGTGTCTGATGGGTAGTTTAACTGGGGCGGTTGCCTCCTAAAGAGTAACGGAGGCGCCCAAAGGTTCCCTCAGCCTGGTTGGTAATCAGGTGTTGAGTGTAAGTGCACAAGGGAGCTTGACTGTGAGACCGACGGGTCGAGCAGGGACGAAAGTCGGGACTAGTGATCCGGCGGTGGCTTGTGGAAGCGCCGTCGCTCAACGGATAAAAGGTACCCCGGGGATAACAGGCTGATCTTCCCCAAGAGTCCATATCGACGGGATGGTTTGGCACCTCGATGTCGGCTCGTCGCATCCTGGGGCTGGAGTCGGTCCCAAGGGTTGGGCTGTTCGCCCATTAAAGCGGTACGCGAGCTGGGTTTAGAACGTCGTGAGACAGTTCGGTCCCTATCCGCTGCGCGCGCAGGAATATTGAGAAGGGCTGTCCCTAGTACGAGAGGACCGGGACGGACGAACCTCTGGTGTGCCAGTTGTCCTGCCAAGGGCATAGCTGGTTGGCTACGTTCGGGAGGGATAACCGCTGAAAGCATCTAAGCGGGAAGCCTGCTTCGAGATGAGTATTCCCACCCCCTTGAGGGGTTAAGGCTCCCAGTAGACGACTGGGTTGATAGGCCAGATGTGGAAGCCCAGTAATGGGCGAAGCTGACTGGTACTAATAGGCCGAGGGCTTGTCCTCAGTTGCTCGCGTCCACTGTGTTGGTTCTGAAACCACGAACAACCGTCGTAGCCATGCCACGGCTCCGGTTGACAAGTTTCACCGTGTTTCGGTGGTCATAGCGTGAGGGAAACGCCCGGTTACATTCCGAACCCGGAAGCTAAGCCTCACAGCGCCGATGGTACTGCAGGGGGGACCCTGTGGGAGAGTAGGACGCCGCCGAACTATCTTTAGAGCTCCGGCTCTTGGGCTAATCGCCCAAGAGCCGGAGCTTTTTTGTTTTCTGGTGACGCCTCCACCCCTCCGTACAACAGCGTCAGAGCTGCGGGTAAGGTCAGGGGGCATCATTGGCTCGTTTCCCACAGGAGGCCCCCGGGTGGAGGTCCAGGAGACTCGCGTCCAGACAGACCGGGTCCTCACCATCCCGAACATCCTCAGCATGGCGCGCCTCGTCGGTGTGCCCGTCTTCCTGTGGCTGATCCTCTGGCCTGAGTTCGGCGGCCCCAAGAGCGACGGATGGGCACTCCTGGTGCTCATGCTGAGCGGCATCAGTGACTATCTGGACGGGAAGCTGGCTCGCCGCTGGAACCAGATCAGCAGCCTTGGCCGGCTACTCGATCCCGCAGCCGACCGGCTCTACATTCTGTCCACTCTCGTGGGCCTCACCTGGCGTGAGATTCTCCCGCTGTGGTTGACCGCTGTCCTACTGGCGCGTGAACTGGTTCTGTTGGTGATGGTGGGCATCCTCAGACGCCACGGCTATCCGCCGCCGCAGGTGAACTTCCTGGGGAAGGCGGCCACCTTCAACTTGATGTACGCCTTCCCGTTGTTGCTGCTCAGCGACGCAAGTGGATGGATCGCGTCACTCGGTGCTATTTTCGGATGGGCGTTCGCCGGATGGGGTACAACGCTCTACTGGTGGGCAGGAGTCCTCTACGTGGTTCAGGTCCGCCGCCTTGTCAGGGTGGACGCCACAACCGATTGAGCTCGCCCATTGCGCGGCTGTAGTGGCTCGATGGCCCGCGGACGAAAAGTGCGGGACAATTTGGACGGGTGAAGTCGGCTAGACCGTCGTCTCTTCAAGGAGGACGCTTCCGACATGAAGGCCGTCGTGATGGCCGGAGGCGAAGGCACACGCCTTCGTCCCATGACCTCAAGCATGCCCAAGCCGCTCCTGCCCGTGGCCAATCGCCCGATCATGGAGCATGTGCTACGGCTGCTCAAAAGGCATGGGCTCAACGAGACCGTCGTAACTGTTCAGTTCTTGGCCTCTCTCGTCAAGAACTACTTCGGTGACGGCGAGGAGCTCGGCATGGAGCTCACCTATGCCAATGAGGAGAAGCCACTCGGTACTGCCGGGAGCGTCAAGAACGCCGAGGAGGCGTTGAAGGACGACACCTTCCTAGTGATCTCCGGTGATGCCCTGACCGACTTCGACCTCACCGACCTCATCAATTTCCACAAGGAAAAGGGCGCGCTGGTCACCGTCTGCTTGACGCGCGTACCGAATCCTCTTGAGTTCGGCATCACCATCGTGGATGAAGAGGGCAAGGTCGAGCGCTTCCTGGAGAAGCCGACCTGGGGCCAGGTGTTCTCGGACACGGTGAACACCGGTATCTACGTCATGGAACCCGAGGTCTTCGACTACGTCGAGGCCGATGTCTCCGTCGACTGGTCCGGCGATGTCTTCCCTCAGCTGATGAAAGAAGGCAAGCCTGTTTACGGCTATATCGCCGAGGGCTACTGGGAGGACGTCGGCACCCACGAGAGCTATGTGAAGGCGCAGGCCGATGTCCTGGAGGGCAAGGTCGACGTCGAAATCGACGGCTTCGAGATCTCGCCGGGCGTATGGGTCGCCGAGGGTGCCGAGGTGCACCCCGACGCTGTTCTGCGGGGACCGCTTTACATCGGCGACTACGCCAAGGTCGAGGCGGACGTCGAAATCCGCGAGCACACCGTCATCGGTTCCAACGTCGTCGTCAAGACAGGAGCCTTCCTTCACCGGGCCGTTGTGCACGACAACGTGTACATCGGTCAGCACAGCAATCTGCGTGGCTGCGTGATCGGAAAGAACACCGACATCATGCGGGCCGCGCGGATCGAGGACGGCGCCGTCATCGGTGACGAGTGCCTCGTCGGTGAAGAATCGATCATCCAGGGCAATGTCC
The DNA here is from genome assembly GCF_041431135.1 of Streptomyces sp. NBC_00554. Lineage (NCBI taxonomy): Bacteria > Bacillati > Actinomycetota > Actinomycetes > Kitasatosporales > Streptomycetaceae > Streptomyces > Streptomyces sp. NBC_00554. The sequence continues at coordinate 8,577,678 of NZ_CP107799.1, forward strand.
GCGTCTACCCGTTCAAGACCATCGAGGCCGGCGCCTTCGTCAATACGTCGGTGATCTGGGAGTCGCGGGGCCAGGCGCATCTCTTCGGCGCCCGTGGAGTGTCCGGGATCCTGAATGTGGAGATCACCCCGGAACTCGCCGTGCGGCTCGCGGGAGCCTACGCGACGACGCTCAAAAAGGGCTCCACCGTCACGACGGCCCGTGATCACTCCCGAGGTGCTCGTGCGCTGAAGCGGGCGGTCATCTCGGCGCTGCAGGCCAGCGCCATCGACGTACGCGATCTGGAGAACGTACCGCTGCCGGTGGCCCGGCAGCAGACCGCCAGGGGAAGCGCCGGCGGGATCATGATCCGGACGACGCCCGGTGTGCCGGACTCCGTCGACATCATGTTCTTCGACGGGCAGGGTGCTGATCTGTCGCAGGCGAGTCAGCGGAAGCTCGACCGGGTGTTCGCGCGGCAGGAGTATCGGCGTGCGTTCCCCGGTGAGATCGGGGATCTGCACTTCCCGGCGAGTGTCTTCGACTCGTACACCGGGTCGTTGCTGAGGAATGTCGACACGACGGGTATCACCGAGTCCGGGCTCAAGGTCGTCGTGGACGCGTCGAACGGTAGCGCGGGGCTTGTGCTGCCCAGCTTGCTGGGCAAGCTCGGGGTCGACTCGCTTGTCATCAATCCCGGTCTGGACGAGTCCAGGCCGACCGAGACGGCGGATGCGCGGCGGTCCGGGCTTGTGCGGCTCGGTGAGATCGTGGCGTCCGCGCGGGCCGCGTTCGGGGTGCGTTTCGACCCGGTGGGTGAGCGGCTCTCGCTCGTGGACGAGAAGGGGCGGATCGTCGAGGACGACCGGGCTCTGCTCGTGATGCTCGACCTGGTGGCCGCGGAGCGGCGCAGTGGGCGGGTGGCGCTGCCGGTGACCACCACCCGGATCGCGGAGCAGGTAGCGGCGTATCACGGGACACAGGTGGACTGGACGACGACGTCTCCGGACGATCTGACGAGAGTCGGGCGGGACGAGTCGACGATCTTCGGCGGTGACGGCCGCGGTGGCTTCATCATTCCGGAGTTCAGCAGCGTCTTCGACGGCGCGGCGGCGTTCGTACGACTGATCGGGCTGGTGGCGCGGACGCAGCTCACGCTCAGCCAGATCGATGCGCGGATTCCGCGGGCGCATGTGCTCAAGCGGGATCTCGCGACTCCCTGGGCTGTGAAGGGACTTGTCATGCGCCGGGTCGTGGAGGAGGCCGGTGATCGCTTTGTCGACACGACCGACGGTGTACGGGTGGTGGAGACAGACGGGCGCTGGGTGATGGTGCTTCCGGATCCCGCCGAGGCGGTTACGCATCTGTGGGCCGAAGGTCCTGACGATGCCTCCGCGGAGGCCCTGCTCGACGAGTGGTCGGCGGTCGTGGACAGCGCCGGTCGCTGAAACACCTAGCACGCGCGCGTGTCGGACAAGTGCCCCCAAGGGGGCCTGTCCGGCACGCCGGTGGGGCCATTCGGAGGTAGCGCCCGCGACGTGCGACGATGTGCGGCATGCCGCAGCAGCCCCCCGTTCGGAGCAGTCCTACGCGCCCGTCGCGCCCGGACGCCTCCATGTCGCTGCTCACCAATGTCATGGACCACAGCCTCGACGACGGTTACGCCGAGGCGGCTGCCCGGAAGCAGGCCGAGGGCGCTGGCGGAATGCCGAAGACGGTACGGGCCAAGCTCGGTCTGGCGGCCGGCCTCGTCCTGGCGGCCCTGGTGGTGACCCTGGGAGCGGCGAACGCACGGATCTCGGCGCCTGTCATCGCCAAGGAGCGCCAGGAACTCATCGACCGTATCGAGCGCGAGACCTCGGCCGCGGACAAGCTCGAAGACAATGTCGATACTTTGCGCGCCGATGTGAGCGCGCGGCAGCGTGCAGCGCTGAAGTCGGACGGGGGCGGCGAGCAGGCCGATCTGGTGGGCATTCTGTCGGGCGCCACCGCGGTGCACGGCCCCGGCGTGAAGCTCGTCGTGGACGACGCCAAGGAAGCCAGCCAGGACGGCGACGGTGACCCGCGGGAGACCTCCGGGTTCTCCGACACCGGACGTGTGCGTGACCGTGACATGCAGCGGGTCGTCAACGGGCTGTGGGAGTCGGGTGCCGAGGCCATCTCGATCAACGGTCAGCGGCTGACGGCCCTGTCGGCGATCCGGGCAGCGGGTGACGCGATACTGGTCGACAACAAGCCGCTGGTGCCGCCGTACACGGTGCTCGCGGTGGGAGACGGTCAGCGGCTCAGCACCCGGTTCCAGAACAGTGCCGACGGGCTGTATCTGCATGCCCTGCAGGAGAACTACGGGATCCGGACCAGCATTTCCGTCCAGGACGACGTCCGGTTGGCCGCCGCACCGAGTGTGATCGTACGTACAGCACAGCCGAGCACAGAGAAGGGCACATCGTGATCGCCGTACTGGGCCTCGTCGTGGGAGTCGTGGCTGGATTGTTGGTCCGGCCCGAGGTTCCGGCAGTCGTCGAGCCTTATCTCCCGATCGCCGTGGTGGCGGCGCTCGACGCCGTGTTCGGAGGCCTGCGCGCGATGCTCGACGGCATCTTCGACGACAAGGTCTTCGTGGTGTCGTTCCTGTCGAACGTGGTCGTGGCCGCGCTGATCGTCTTCCTGGGCGACAAGTTGGGTGTGGGCGCCCAGCTCTCCACCGGCGTCGTGGTCGTCCTCGGCATCCGTATCTTCTCCAATGCCGCGGCGATCCGCCGGCACGTGTTCCGGGCGTGAGGCCGATGAGCAACGACGACGAGGCATCGACGGCCTCCGGGACTCCGGAGAATCGTCTGCGCAAGGAACTTCCCGAAGAGATCCGGGCCACGGCTCCCGCGCCAAAGGTGCCGGAGGAGAAGGAAGCGGGCGGCGAGCCGACGCTGACCGGCCGTCAGCGACTGGTGAAGGGGCTGTGGCCGCCGCGCGTGTCGCGCGCGCAACTCATCGTCGCCCTGCTGCTGTTCGGCCTCGGTTTCGGTCTGGCCGTCCAGGTGGCGTCCAACAGCGACAGTGGTAGTGCCCTGCGCGGCGCACGTCAGGAAGATCTCGTACGCATCCTCGATGAACTGGACAGCCGTACACAGCGTCTTGAGGACGAGAAGCAGGGTCTCGAGGATCAGCGCACCGAGTTGGAGAACAGTTCGGACCAGGCCGAGGAGGCTCGCAAGCAGACCGTCGAGAGGGAGAAGCAACTCGGCATTCTGGCGGGCACGGTGGCCGCGCAGGGCCCCGGCATCACTCTGACGATCAACGACAGCAAAGGGACGGTCGAGGCGGACATGCTGCTCGACGCGATCCAGGAGTTGCGTGCGGCAGGTGCGGAGGCGATCCAGGTGAACGGTGTACGGGTCGTCGCAAGCACCTATCTGACGGATTCCGACAAGGGGGTGAACGTGGACGGGAACAAGATCACCCAGCCCTACCGTTTCAAGGTCATCGGCAAGTCGCAGGACCTGGAGCCGGCGCTCAACATCCCCGGAGGCGTGGTGCAGACACTGGAGAAGGAGCAGGCCACCGTCACGGTGGAGCCCTCGACGAAGATCGTGGTGGACGCCTTGCGACCGGCGAAGCAGCCTGACTACGCTCGGTCGTCCCAGTGAGGCGGGGCCGCATGAGGGGCACCCGGCCAGGGCATGAGGTTGCGGGGGGTCGGCGCACCGAATGGGTGGTGCGTGGTGGAAACTGTCAGGTGGATACGGACGTTGTGAGGGTGTCCGGCTCGACCGGTGTGTTCAGTCAGGGTTCGTCCTGCCCCACGGGCGGGTCTATTTCGGTCAAGGGGAATCGCCCGTGAAGTTGTTTGGGAAGTTGTTCGGCAAGAGCGCACGAGGAGAGGGCGGCGACAACGCCACTGCCCGCCATCGTGCACCACGCCATGGAGACGCGGAGGACCAGGGGGGCGAGCGCCCGCTGTTCCGGGACCAGGTCGGTGGTGACATTTCCGGTGGTCAGGGCGCGCCGTCTGTTGACCCTGCCCAGTCCGGCCGCATAGGTTTCGGGGACCCGTCAGCCTCAAGTACGGGTGGAGGGTTTCCCTCCGACCCGTACGCGTCCCATGCCCCTGGAGGGCAGCCGCGGCAGGAGGATCCGTCGATGTCGGCCCTGGTGTGTACGAGGTGCGGTAACCGCAACGCGGAAAACAGCCGTTTCTGCTCCAACTGCGGTGCTCCGCTGCGGAGCGGGGTGACCCCGGAGCGTCCGTCCGAGACGACGTCCACGATCTCCATTTCGGGCCTCGAGGCCTACGACGCCGAGGTGACGGGCCAGACGCTCTCGCCGGCGCTCTCCCCGGAGGCGCAGGCGGCCGTCGACGCGCTGCCGCTCGGCTCGGCGCTCCTGGTGGTGCGCCGCGGCCCGAACTCGGGCAGCCGCTTCCTGCTGGACGGCGAGCTGACCACGGCCGGGCGTCATCCGCAGAGCGACATCTTTCTGGACGACGTGACCGTGTCACGCCGCCACGTGGAGTTCCGCCGCGTCGGTGACGGCTCATTCACCGTGGCAGACGTGGGCAGCCTCAACGGCACATACGTCAACAGGGAGCGGATCGACTCGGTCGCCCTCTCGAACGGCGACGAGGTGCAGATCGGCAAGTACCGGCTGGTCTTCTACGCGAGCCAGCGGGGCATCTGACCCTCCCCCGGGCTGCGTCCGGGGGGACCCCCAGGAAGGTCCATGCTTCAAACACCGAGCGGCGGTGCCGACACCGGTACCGCCGCCGTGGACAGTGGGCTGATGAGCATCGGCACGGTGCTCAACGTACTGCGCGACGAGTTCCCCGAAGTCACGATCTCCAAGATCAGGTTTCTGGAGTCGGAGGGGCTCATCGAGCCGCAGCGGACCCCCTCGGGGTATCGCAAGTTCAGCGCCAACGACGTCGAGCGCCTCGGCCATGTGCTGAGGATGCAGCGGGACCACTATCTGCCCCTGAAGGTCATCCGTGAGTACCTGGACGCCCTGGAGCGTGGTGAGCCGGTCCGGCTGCCGTCCGTGGGGCGTCAGCGCGATTCCGGCGAGGGGGAGCTGTTCGGCGGGCCCGAAGCGCCCACGGCCGCCCGGGTGGGCCGTGCCGAGCTGCTGGCCGCCGCCGAGATCGGTGATCAGGAACTCGAGGAGTGGGAGTCGTACGGGCTCATCGCGCCGCTGTCGGACGGGGCGTACGACGCCGAGGCGGTGACCGTCGCCGCGCTCGTCGTCGAGCTGGGGCGGTTCGGGATCGAGCCGCGCCATCTGCGTGCGATGAAGGCCGCGGCCGAGCGTGACGCCGGGCTGGTCGACCAGGTGGTGGCCCCGCTGCGGCGGCACCGCAATCCGCAGACAAGGGCGCACGCCGAGGCGCGTACGAAGGAGCTGGCGGGGCTCACGGTGAAGCTGCACGCCGCGCTAGTGCAGACCGCGCTCGGCGTGCGTCTGCCCTGACTCCGGGCGCTCGGCGGGCGTCGGATCGCCCACCTGTTCCGTGCCCGACTACCCAAACGTCCCGGGCACGGCCTAGGGTTGCTGTGTGAACGAGCTCGATGTCGTAGGTGTCCGGGTCGAAATGCCCTCCAACCAACCGATCGTGCTTCTGCGTGAAGTGGGAGGCGATCGCTACCTCCCCATCTGGATCGGACCGGGGGAGGCGACCGCGATCGCCTTCGCCCAGCAGGGCATGGCCCCGGCGCGCCCGTTGACCCACGACCTGTTCAAGGACGTGCTGGAAGCCGTCGGCCAGGAGCTCACCGAAGTGCGCATCACGGACCTGCGTGAGGGCGTGTTCTACGCCGAGTTGGTGTTCGCCAGCGGGGTCGAGGTGAGTGCCCGGCCCTCTGACGCCATAGCGCTGGCCCTGCGTACCGGGACGCCGATCTACGGCAGTGACGGCGTGCTCGACGACGCCGGTATCGCGATCCCGGACGAGCAGGAGGACGAAGTGGAGAAGTTCCGCGAGTTCCTCGACCAGATCTCGCCCGAGGACTTCGGCACCAACAGCCAGTGATGGCGCGGCGCCTCGGAGGGCTCCGAGCGGCAATTGCCAGCGGCCAGTGTGGTGTGCCGCGGCCCGCTCAGAGAGCATTCGGCTAGCCTTTCCCCGCGGTGGGGTGCGGGAAACCACTCCTAGGGTGATTATCACTCGGCGTGCCGAGTGTGGCGATCGTTGACGCACCCCTGGTGACTGCCTACCGTCGAGAAGGCAGGTCAAGGACGGAGGTCGGCGTGAGAAGCAGCGGCGACGGTACGGCTGGGGGTGCCCCCGGACGCGGTCTGGGGGAGAGCGGCCCGTACCCGCTTCATGGCAGCGCGGCGGCCGATCACAGTCCGCGGCGGCCGACGGCAGTGCCGGGTGAGGGAGGAGCGGTTTCCGAGGAGATCGGCTACCGCGGTCCCACGGCGTGCGCTGCCGCGGGCATCACCTATCGGCAACTGGATTACTGGGCGAGGACCGGGCTGGTCGAGCCGAGCGTGCGGCCCGCTTACGGGTCGGGGACGCAGCGGCTGTACAGCTTCCGGGACGTGGTCGTCCTGAAGATCGTCAAGCGGTTCCTGGACACCGGGGTGTCGCTGCAGAACATCCGCACCACGGTCCAGCACCTCAGGGAGCGCGGCTTCCGGGATCTGGAGCGGATGACGCTGATGAGCGACGGGGCCACGGTCTACGAGTGCACGTCCCCGGACGAGGTCCACGCGCTGCTCCAGGGCGGCCAGGGGGTCTTCGGGATCGCCGTGGGCGTGGTGTGGCGGGACGTCGAGAGCGCGCTCTCGCAGCTGCACGGCGAGCGCGTGGACACCGGCGAGACGCTCCTCGGGAACAACCCCGCGGACGAGCTGGCGAGACGGCGCAATCGCGCGGTCTGACGAGCGGAACCGAACGGAACCGAGCGGAACCGACTGATGGTGCCCCGGCTTGCCGGGGCATTGTCAGTGGCGTAGGGCAGCATCGGAGATGTGAGAACCGCGCCCACGATCCTGCATCTCGACATGGATGCCTTCTTCGCCTCGGCGGAGCAGGCGGCCAAGCCGAGCCTGCGCGGGAAAGCGGTCGTCGTGGGCGGGCTCGGACCGCGTGGAGTCGTCGCCACCTGCTCGTACGAGGCACGGGTCTTCGGGGTGCACTCGGCGATGCCCATGGCCCAGGCGCGCCGGCTCGCACCGAACGCCGCGTATCTCGTGCCGCGCTTCGGGATCTACCGGGAGGTCAGCGAGCAGGTGATGCGGCTACTGAGGGCTCTGTCGCCGCTGGTGGAGCCGCTGAGCCTGGATGAGGCGTTCGTCGATCTGGAGGCCGAGGGAGCGGCCTGGGACGAGGCATCGGCACGACTGACCGGGGCGAAGCTGCGTGCGGACATCCGGGCCGTCACGGGGCTCACGGGGTCGGTGGGGCTCGCCGCGTCCAAGATGCTCGCGAAGATCGCCTCGGAGCAGGCCAAGCCCGACGGTCTGGTGCTGATAGAGCCGGGGACCGAGCGCGCCTTGCTGGGGCCCATGTCGGTGCGGACGCTGCCGGGTGTGGGGCCCGCGACCGGGGACCATCTGCGGCGGGCCGGGATCACCACCGTCGAGGAGCTTGCCGAGGCGGGCGAGGACGAGCTCGTACGGCTGGTGGGGAAGGCGCACGGGCACTCGTTGTACGCGATGGCGCTGGCCCACGACGACCGGCCCGTGGTGGCCGAGCGGGAGACCAAGTCGGTGTCCGTCGAGGACACGTACGACGTGGACATCCATGACCGGGTGCGGGTCGGACTGGAGGTGCAGCGGCTCGCCGACCGGTGTGTGCAGCGGTTGCGGGGAGCCGGGCTGTCAGGGCGGACCATCGTGCTCAAGGTGCGGAAGTACGACTTCTCGACGCTGACGCGGTCCGAGACGCTGCGGGGGCCCACGGACGACCCCGCGGTGGTGCGGGAGGCGGCCGCGCGGCTCCTGGAGGTGGTGGACACGACCGGTGGGGTACGGCTGCTCGGGGTGGGCGTCTCCGGGCTGGCCGACTACACGCAGGAGGACCTGTTCGCGCAGGCCCAGGCCGCCGCGGGAGAGCTTGCGGCTCAGGAGCATGCCGAGGAGGAGTCGCCGGAGGACGGCGCTGTCGAGCCGGTGCCGCCCGCCGAGCGGCGGTGGCCCGCGGGGCACGATGTGCGGCATGCCGAGTTCGGGCACGGGTGGGTGCAGGGGAGCGGGCTCGGGAGGGTGACCGTTCGGTTCGAGACTCCGTACTCCGAGCCCGGGCGGGTACGTACGTTCCGGACCGACGATCCGGAGCTGGAGCCGGCGGATCCGTTGCCGTTGGTGGTCGATACCGTCGGCCGCCGCCATGACGGCTGAGCCCGGTTGGGCGCTGCGGGCTGTCAGTGGCTGGTCGCGCAGTTCCCCGCGCCCCTAAAGGGGCGCGTCACCCGGGCCCGAGTTGGTCTGTCAGGCCTCGTCCGTGCCCGCAAGGCGGCCGAAGTCGCGGTCCGGTGGAGGCGGAGGGGAGGCCACGTCGAGTCCGTAGTGGTGGTAGAGCTGGAGTTCCTGTTCGGGGGAGAGGTGGCGGCCGACGCCGAAGTCGGGGGCGTCCTTGATCAGTGCCCGTTCGAAGGGGATGCGCAGAGTGCCTTCGATGAGTTCGCTGGGCTCCAGGGGTACGAAGGCATCCCTGCTGAACAGGCCCGTTCGTATGGCCGCCCACTCCGGGACCCCGGTCGCGTCGTCGAGGTAGACCTCGTCGATCGTGCCGATCTTGGCGCCGTTGCGGTCGAATGCCTTGCGGCCGATCAGGTTGCGCGGATCGATGTCGGTCTGCACGGTGCCCTCCATTTGGTCGCAACTCATCCGTAAGCACTACAAAAGAGCAGATTCAGGAAGGTGGCCACTCGAAGGCCCGGGCGTTGCCCTCGCTGGTACGCTGGCAAGCGGCTGCTGACCCCGCGCGGGAGAGTCCTCCAGACACCATCGGAGGACGCCGAAGGAGCAAATCCTCCCCGGAATCTCTCAGGCCCACGTACCGCACGGACGAGGTCACTCTGGAAAGCAGAGCGGGTGCCGATGATGGCTCCCGCTCTCACCGACGGTGAAAGTCGGGTCGCAGTGGGCGGGCGGTCCGGTGAAGCTCTCAGGTTGAGATGACAGAGGGGGAGGCCGTCGGGGTACCCGTGCCGGGGTGCCCCTCGAAGGTCGCGTCTGACCAGGAGGCCTCCGCCATGACCGCCCCTCGCATTCCGCTCTCCGAGCTCGAACAGGGAATCCCCTTCGAGCAGCGCCATATCGGGCCCGACACCGAGGCACGGGCCAAGATGCTCGCGCAGGTCGGATACGGCTCGCTCGACGAGCTCACGGCCACCGCGGTACCGGACGTGATCAAGAACGCCGAGGCGCTGGAGCTGCCGGGCGCGCGTACCGAGGCCGAGGTACTGGCCGAACTGCGTTCCCTCGCGGACCGCAACCAGGTGCTCGACTCGATGATCGGGCTCGGCTACTACGGGACCTTCACTCCGCCGGTGATCCTGCGGAACGTCATGGAGAGCCCGGCCTGGTACACGGCGTACACGCCTTACCAGCCGGAGATCTCGCAGGGCCGGCTCGAGGCGCTGCTGAACTTCCAGACCGTCGTCGCCGAGCTGACCGGCCTGCCGACCTCCGGTGCCTCGCTGCTCGACGAGAGCACCGCGGCCGCCGAGGCGATGGCGCTGTCCCGGCGCATGGGCAAGAACAAGAAGGGTCTCTTCCTGGTCGACGCGGACGCGCTGCCGCAGACCGTCGCCGTCATCCAGACCCGCGCGGAGCCGACCGGTGTCGAGGTCGTCGTCGCCGACCTGAGCGAGGGCATTCCCGCCGAGATCGCCGGGCGTGAGATCAACGGCGTGCTGATCCAGTACCCGGGCGCCTCCGGTGCCGTACGCGACATCAAGCCGCTGATCGAGCAGGCGCACGAGCTGGGTGCGGTCGTCACCGTCGCCGCCGATCTGCTCGCCCTGACCCTCCTGACCTCGCCGGGCGAGCTGGACGCGGACATCGCGGTCGGTACGACGCAGCGGTTCGGGGTGCCGATGGCCTTCGGCGGGCCGCACGCCGGGTACATGGCGGTGCGCGAGAAGTTCGCGCGCAGCCTTCCGGGGCGGCTCGTGGGTGTGTCCGTCGACGCGGACGGGCACAAGGCGTACCGCCTCGCCCTGCAGACGCGGGAGCAGCACATCCGCCGTGAGAAGGCGACGAGCAACATCTGTACGGCTCAGGTGCTGCTCGCCGTGATGGCCGGTATGTATGCCGTCTACCACGGTCCCGAGGGGCTGAAGACGATCGCTCGGCGTACGCACCGGTACGCGACGATCCTCGCCGAGGGTCTGAAGGCCGGCGGAGTAGAGGTCGTACACGGCGCCTACTTCGACACGCTGACCGTACGCGTCCAGGGCCGGGCCGCCGAGATCGTGGCGGGCGCGCGTGACCGGGGGGTCAACCTGCACCTCGTCGACGCCGACCGGGTGTCGATCTCCTGCGACGAGACCACCACGCGCAGGCAACTGGCCGCCGTGTGGGCCGCGTTCGGTGTCGAGGGTGATGTCGAGGCGCTGGACTCGACCGCCGAGGACACTCTTCCGGCAGCGCTGCTGCGCTCCGACGAGTACCTCGCGCACCCGGTGTTCCACCAGTACCGCTCCGAGACGGCGATGCTGCGCTACCTGCGCAAGCTGTCCGACCGTGACTACGCGCTCGACCGCGGCATGATCCCGCTGGGCTCCTGCACGATGAAGCTCAACGCGACGACGGAGATGGAGCCGGTCACCTGGCCCGAGTTCGGACAGCTGCACCCCTTCGCGCCCGCCGAGCAGGCGCAGGGCTACCTCACGCTCATCCGTGAGCTGGAGGAGCAACTCGCCGAGGTCACCGGGTACGACAAGGTGTCGCTGCAGCCCAACGCCGGGTCGCAGGGTGAGCTGGCCGGCCTGCTCGCCGTACGCGGATACCACCGCGCGAACGGTGACGAGCAGCGCACCGTGTGTCTGATCCCGTCCTCCGCGCACGGCACGAACGCGGCGAGCGCCGTGATGGCCGGCATGAAGGTCGTCGTCGTGAAGACGGCGGACGACGGCGAGATCGACGTCGAGGATCTGCGCGCCAAGATCGAGCAGCACCGCGACGAGCTGTCCGTGCTGATGATCACGTACCCCTCGACGCATGGCGTCTTCGAGGAGCACGTCGCCGACATCTGTGCGCAGGTCCACGAGGCGGGTGGCCAGGTGTACGTGGACGGTGCCAACCTCAACGCCCTGGTGGGGCTTGCCAAGCCGGGGCACTTCGGCGGCGACGTCTCGCACCTCAACCTGCACAAGACGTTCTGCATCCCGCACGGCGGCGGCGGTCCGGGCGTCGGGCCGGTCGGTGTGCGCGCGCACCTGGCGCCGTACCTGCCGAACCACCCGTTGCAGCCGGCGGCCGGTCCCGAGACGGGTGTCGGTCCGATCTCGGCCGCTCCGTGGGGCTCCGCCGGGATTCTGCCGATCTCGTGGGCGTACGTCCGGCTCATGGGAGGCGAGGGGCTGAAGCGCGCCACGCAGGTGGCCGTGCTTTCCGCGAACTACATCGCCAAGCGCCTCGAGCCGCATTTCCCGGTGCTCTACACCGGTCCCGGCGGGCTCGTCGCGCACGAGTGCATCATCGACCTGCGGCCGCTGACCAAGGCGACCGGCGTGAGTGTCGACGACATCGCCAAGCGGCTGATCGACTACGGGTTCCACGCGCCGACGATGTCGTTCCCGGTGGCCGGCACGCTGATGATCGAGCCGACCGAGTCCGAGGACCTGGTGGAACTCGACCGGTTCTGCGAGGCGATGATCGCCATCCGCGGGGAGATCGAGAAGGTCGGCTCGGGCGAGTGGGCGGCGGACGGCAATCCGCTGCGCAACGCTCCGCACACCGCTGCCTCGCTCGGCGGGGAGTGGGAGCACGCCTACAGCCGTGAGGAGGCCGTCTTCCCGGCCGGTGTCTCGGTCGCGGACAAGTACTGGCCGCCGGTGCGCCGCATCGACCAGGCGTACGGCGACCGGAACCTGGTCTGCTCCTGCCCGCCGCTGGATGCCTACGAGGACTGATCAGCGTTCAGGACTTGGACGCTTACGGGGAGTAACCACCCTCGGATACGCGTCGGGGCCGGTTCGGAGAGTGCGTCTCCGGGCCGGCCCCTCTTATGTCTGGGCGGCCTTGCGGGCGCCACCCGGTCGTGCGGTTCAGGCCGCCGTCATCACGTGCTCGCTGCCCTTCGGGCGGTGCGGGGCGATGATCTGGCCGTCAGGCAGGAGCTCACCGGTGTCCTCGAAGAGCAGAACGCCGTTGCACAGGAGGCTCCATCCCTGCTCAGGGTGGTGCGCCGCGAGGCGGGCGGACTCCCGGTCGGCGGATTCGGCTGGCGGACACGGCGGCTTGTGCTGGCACATGGATGGGATCTTTCGCTGGGTTGAGATGTGAGTGTTGGCTGTGGTGTCTGTCCCGCGGCTCGATGTGGTCATGGCCGCCCCCCGTTGATGTGTTGTATGGAACCCAGTGTTGCCCCACGGGCGTCAATCCGCAGGGATTTCGCGGCAGCACTTCTCACAGGTTGATGACGCATCACCCGTGCGGACGGTTCATTCCAACTGCGTTGTCTCTTCGGGTGGTTCGCGGTGGCCGAATGGGGCTAGTCAGGTCGGGCGCAGGGCGCGATTTCCCTCGTACGAGCGCATTGGGGCCCGAACGAGCGAAGTGCCCCGCGCCGGCAGAGCGGCGGCGGGGCACGGACGCTGGTGCGGGTAGCTGTGCTACGCGGGTGAGCTGAGCAGCGGGGCGGGAGTGAGCCGGTGGGTGAGGACCGGCAGCAGTTCGGCGACGCGGTGCGGGCGGTGTGCGGCGATGCCGGGCGGGGCGGGCGCCAGCGGGACCAGGATGTCGGTGGCGGCAGGGTGGCCGGTGGCGCCGTCCGCGGTGACGTCGCCGTGCAGCCAGAGCGTGAGCATGTACAGCTCGGGCACGGACAGCAGGCGGGCCTGGTACGACTGCTTCATGCTCTCGGCCTGGCGCAGCGCGCGTTCGGTGGCGGTGATGTACGGGCCCTCGAAGAAGCGGGAGAAGGCCCAGCCGTCTGGGGTCAGCATGGTGTCGGCCGCGGCGACGGCGCGGTCGCCGCAGCGGATCAGGAAGCGCCACCCGGCGAGCCGGGTGGCGGACCCTCCCGCGGGGGCGATCCGGTCCAGGACGTGCACGGGAAGCGGGAGTTCGGGTGTGACGGGTCCCTGTGCCATGCGTAGGGACGGAGTACGCGCCTCGCGGACGGCGGTGGGGGAACCGAGTGCCGTGAGGACGGAGCGCAGGGCGGGCGCGGGAGCCGGGGGTACGTGCAGCGGCATGGTGGGTCGCCTCTCATTCGACAGGCACGGTGGCGCGAGGGCGTGGGCGGACGGCGCTGTCAGCTCTCGGGGTCAAAGGGGCGAGGGATCTGGATCTGCCGACACATGTGTCGCCTGCCTGTGTCACCTGGACGGCAGGACCCTGGGACCGCGAGCGCCAACTCTCTGCCTCGTTCGCGGAGTTTATACGAGACGTGTTCTCACGGTGTTTCGTCTAGCCGCCTCGAATATGAAGAGCAAGGCACTATTCGGTCGGCGAAACGAGAGGTTTATGCTGGTTCTGTGCGGAAGCGCCGCGATGACCTCGGAATGCTTCGCCGGAGCGGTCGGCCGATTCTCGTCGGCGTTTTTCACGAGATCGTTCCCGAGTGAAACTGCGCACTGCTCCATGCCTGGTGAATGTGCCTGGGGGCACTCGGTTCAGAGTAGCGGGCGGCAGGTGTCCGCAGGACGTTATCGATCGTGTTGCCTGGGCATCATCCCCCGTGACCAGGGACGCCAGGGGCCGGGGTATCGGCCTGCCCATCCGAGGAGGGACGCTTCGATGGGAGAGAAGGTCGTGGGAGGGCCGTTCGCCCTGTCCGATCGCCAGCACTACCGCGGCAAGCTCCGGCAGTGTCTGACGGGGCTGGCGCGGCTGCTGGAGGAGGAGCGGTTCGACCGCCCGAAGAATCTCATGGGCCTGGAGATCGAGCTGAATCTCGCAGGGACCGACGGAACCCCGAGAATGATGAATGCGCAAGTACTTGAAAGGATTGCGAGCCGCGATTTCCAAACAGAACTCGCCATGTTCAACCTGGAAATCAACATAGCCCCACACCGATTGGGCGGGCGGGTATTCGACAGGCTCGCCGAGGAGCTGCGGACCTCCCTCGCGTACGCCCATCGGAAAGCGAAGGAAGTCGACGCCGGAATCGTGATGATCGGGATTCTGCCGACGCTCGAACAGAGCGATCTGGTCTCCTCGAACCTGTCGGACGTCGATCGCTACACCTTGCTCAACGACCAGATAGTCGCAGCCCGCGGCGAGGATTTCGCGCTCGACATCGACGGTGTGGAGCGACTCACTTGTACGTCGAAGTCCATCGCGCCCGAAGCCGCCTGCACCTCCGTGCAGTTGCACCTCCAGGTCACCCCGGGTCGGTTCGCCGACGTGTGGAACGCCGCGCAGGCGGTCGCCGCGGCCCAGGTCGCGGTGGGCGCCAACTCGCCCTTCCTCTTCGGCCACGAGCTGTGGAGCGAATCCCGGCCCCCGCTGTTCCAGCAGTCCACCGACACCAGGCCGCCCGAGTTGCAGGCGCAGGGGGTACGGCCGCGCACCTGGTTCGGGGAACAGTGGATCTCGTCCGCGTACGACCTCTTCGAGGAGAACCTGCGCTTCTTCCCGCCCCTCCTGCCCATCTGCGACGAGGAGGACCCGCTGGGTGTCCTCGACGCCGGAGGCATTCCCAAGCTCGCCGAACTCGTGCTGCACAACGGCACGGTGTACCGCTGGAACCGGCCCGTGTACGGGGTCGCCGACGGGGTCCCCCATCTGCGTGTCGAGAACCGGGTGCTGCCCGCAGGGCCCACCGTCACCGACGTCATCGCCAACGCGGCCTTCTACTACGGGCTCGTCCGCGCGCTCGCGGAAGAGGCGCGGCCCGTGTGGGCGCGGTTGCCTTTCGCGTCCGCCGCCGCCAACTTCGACGCCGCGTGCCGCCATGGCATCGACGCGCGCCTTGAGTGGCCCAGGCGTGGCCGGTACGGCGGGACGCACGAGGTGGAGGCCGTGGCGCTCGTGCGGGACGAGCTGCTGCCGCTCGCCGCGGCGGGGCTTGACGCGTGGGGGGTCGAGCCCGCCGACCGGGACCTCTATCTCGGCGTGATCGAGGAGCGGTGCCGGCTGCGCGTCAATGGGGCGAGCTGGCAGGCGGCGACCTTCCACCGGGCGCTGGAGAAGGGGCTCGGGCGGGATGACGCGCTGGCCGCGACCACACGGCGCTACGGCGAGTTGATGCATCTCGGGGAGCCCGTGCACACCTGGCCGGTGGGGCTGCCGGAGCCGGTTTCCTTGAGGTGAGAGGCGAGAGGTGAGACGTGGGGGGTGAGGCGGGCGTGAGAGGTGGGCGTCAGCCTTGGCTGCCCGCCTCCACGATCGCCTTCAGGATCACCGAGTGGATCTGCGACGGGTCGTTGACCTGGTGGCCGGAACCGCCGGTCGCCTTGGCGATCTCCTCGACCTCCTCCTGGTCGGCGTCCGGGCCCACCGCGATCGCGATCAGCAGCACCGGGCGCTCCGGGGTGGTGAGTTCCTGCAACTTGGCGACCAGGGCCGAGCGCGAAATGCTTCCCGGGTCCTGGTTGACGCCGTCGGTCAGCAGTACCAGCGCGTTGAACTTCTCCTTCTTGTAGGAGGACGTGGCCGCCTGGTACGCGGCCAGCGTGGTGTCGTACAGACCCGTCGAGCCGCCCGGGACGGGCTCCAGGGCGCTGAAGGCGGCCGACAGCTTGTCCCGCTGGGTGCCCTCGCCCTTGGTGTCGCCGAGCCGCTCGGTCGGCACCACGACTTGGTAGTCGCGGTCGCCGTCGAGACGGGTGGAGAACTTCCACAGGCCGATCTCGTCCTCCGGGGTGAAGGTGGCGAGGGCCTGCAGCAGGGACGCCTTGGTGACGTCCATACGGGTCTGGTCGGTGCCCGGCACCGGCTCGGTCATGGAGGCGGAGGCGTCGACGACCGTGGTGATACGGGCGCTCTGCACCGTGATCGTCCACATGCCGAGGGCCTCCTGGAGCGCCTTCGCCGAGGCCGGTTCGGCCGCTACGCGTGCGTACGGCTGCGGGGCGCGTCCGCCCGCCTCGGTGACCAGTGCGGCCGAGGGGTTCTCGTCGTCCGTGCGGAAGCCGTGCTTCTCCAGGATCTTCTGGGGCTCCTTCTCGCCAAGCAGGGCCATGAACCGCAGGGCCGCGCGGCTCTCGTCGGTGCTCAGCCGTACCTCGTCGACCAGCGTGAACGGGTAGTCGAGCAGCGGCGTTCCGTCCTTGGGGTAGAAGAGGTCGAGCCCGTCGGCGTTGTCGGCCGAGGAGTTGTACGCGAACGCCGCCTGCTCGGAGAGGATCAGCGCCTGGTTCCGCTTCGGGTTGCCCTGCTCGGTGCCCGAGGAGTCGCGCGGGAGGGTGTCCAGGACCTGGCTGTCGTTGTCGGAAGTGCGCTGCGAGAGCGCCTGGGCCATGGCGGCCGCCTGGGTGTCGCCGCCCTCGGTCCCTGCCGCCGCGCTGCTCAGCTGCGTCAGCGCGAGCAGACCGGTCGCACTGCGCGCCGGGTCGGCGGCGCCGAGCTTCAGGCGGTCGCTCGTCATCGCGGCACCGGCCAACTCGGTCCAGGTGTACGTCTTGTCCGGCCACCCCAGCGACTTGGCGGCCGTCGGGATCATGGCGACGCCGACCGGCGACGACGCGACGTTGCCGACGTCGCTCACCTGGGTCGCGTCGCTGTCCCCGGTGACGCGCTGCACCCACAGATTCGAGTCGGGCACCCACGCCTGGACGTCGGACTTCTTGCCCGTCAGCAGGGCGTCGGCGACCTTGTACGACTCGCGAGCGGTCACGCTGACGTCGAGGCAGTGGCCGTCGGAGGTGATGTCGCGCTCACGGGCATACTCCGCCGTGGCCGTGAGAGCGGGTGCCAGGTCCGGCGATGCGGCGATCTTGACGCGCACCGCGTCGTCCCGGCAGGAGGAGCCGAAGGAGAGCAGGCCACTGCGGACCGCGACCGCAGTGCCTGCCGCGACCGTGAGTACGAGCGCCGTCGCGATGGCCACAGTGCGACGGCGCGCGCGTGGTCGGGGGTCGGCGGTGCCCGCCCCGTACTCGTCGGGCAAGCTGTGTCGTCCCATGAGGGTGGTGCCTCCCTGTTGAGCCCTGAGCCGTGAAACGGTCACAAGGCAGACAAAAGGGGGAGGTACGCCCCGTACGGCGCCCGTCCCCCAACGGCCAGTCGCGCACGATCTTCGTAACTTCTTTCGAGACCCTAGCGGGGCGAAGATGGGGATGAGGCGGGATTACTCAACTGGAGGCGGGAGTGCAGGTGGAGGCGGGGTCGGTGGCCGATTCCTTTCGGGAGAAGGGGCTGACACGACGGATTTTCCGGGATGAGACGCTGCTCGTCCTGGGGCTCTCGCTCGGCGCGAGCGGGGTTTCCGCGCTGATCAGCTTTATCGGGTCGGTCACCAAACCAGGAGGGCTCGCGAATCAGGCGGCCACCATGAACGCCTCGGCCGCGCCCGGGCGTCCCTGGCTGGATCTGGCCTGGCAGCTCTTCGGAATCGCGTCGGCGCTGGTGCCCGTCGCGCTGGTCGCGCACTTCCTGCTGAGGGAGGGCGAGGGGCTGCGCGTGATCGGCTTCGACCGCACGCGCCCCTGGCCGGACCTCGGGCGCGGGGCCGTGATCGCGGCGGTGATCGGCAGCACGGGCATCGCCTTCTATCTGGCGGCCCGGGGGTTCGGCGCCAACCTCACGGTGGTGCCCGAGGCGTTGCCCGACGTGTGGTGGAAATTCCCCGTGCTGATCATGTCCGCGATCCAGAACGCGGTCCTCGAAGAGGTGATCGTCGTCGGGTATCTGCTGCGCCGCCTTGGCCAGTTGGGCTGGACGCCGGTCACCGCGCTGGTGGCGAGCTCGGTGCTGCGCGGCTCCTACCACCTCTACCAGGGCATCGGCGGGTTCGTCGGCAACATGGCGATGGGCGTGGTCTTCGTCTACCTGTACCGGCGTTGGGGGCGAGTCGGGCCGTTGGTGGTGGCGCACTCGCTGCTCGACATCGGGGCATTCGTGGGGTACGCGCTGCTGGCGGGGAAGGTGGGGTGGCTGCCGACGGCGTGAGGCGGTCCTGAAGCGCGTACGGAACTTGAAGGGGCGTACGGCATTCTCGTACGCCCCTTCGGTGCTGTCACGCGAGCAGTTCGCCCTCGATGACCGTGACCGCGCGGCCGGTGAGGAGCGTGCGGTCGCCGCGCAGCCGGGTGCGGACGAGACCGGAGCGTGCGGAGGCCTGCAGGCCGGTGAGGTCCGGGCGGCCCAGGCGCTCGGACCAGTAGGGCGCGAGGGCTGTGTGGGCGCTGCCCGTGACCGGGTCCTCGTCGATGCCGAGGTTCGGGAAGAAGCAGCGGGACACGAAGTCGTAGCCCTGGGAGGGGTCTTCGGCGCGGGCGGTCGCGATGATGCCGCGCTCGGAGTATCGCGGGAGAGCCTTGTGGTCGGGGGTGAGGCCGCGGACCGTCTTCTCGTCGGCGACCTCGATCAGCAGGTCGCCGATGTTCGGGCCGGTGTCGAAGACCGAGAGCGGCTGGGTACCGAGGGCCTCGGCGACCTTGTCCGGGATCTCGACCGGGGTGAGCGGCGCGGTGGGGAAGTCCAGCGTGATGGAACCGTCCTCGTGGGGGGTGGCGATGAGGACGCCGCTGAGCGTGGCGAACCGTACGGGTCCCTCGTGGGCGCCCGTGGTGTGCAGCACGTGGGCGGTCGCCAGCGTCGCGTGCCCGCACATCGCGACCTCGGCGACGGGGGTGAACCAGCGCAGCGCCCAGTCGGCCTCGCCGCCCTTGGGCAGGCGGTGGGCGAACGCCGTCTCGGCGTGGTTGACCTCCAGCGCCACGTTCTGGAGCCAGGCGTCGTCCGGGAAGGACGACGCCGACGCCGACGGGGACGGGTCGAGGAGGAGGACCCCGGCCGGGTTGCCGGTGAAGGGGCGGTCGGTGAAGGCGTCGACGATTCGAATGCGCATGGGAGCGACGCTAACCGTCCCGCGAATCCGCCGGCCAAGGCCAATTCCGTTGTACTGGACCGGTTCTGGGCGGGAGGGGCTCTGGCCGGGCCCGCACCGTGAGGTCAGCGCATGCTGTCGGGGTTCGTGACGCGCGGCAGTGCCTGCTCGGTCCAGATCGTCTTGCCCGGGGCCGTGTAGCGGGTTCCCCACGTCTGTGCGACCTGCGCGGTGATGAAGAGGCCGCGTCCGCCCTCGTCGACCATGCCCGCGTGGCGCAGGTGTGGTGCGGCCGTGCCCGCGTCCCGTACCTCGCAGGTCAGGGTGCGGTCGTGGATCAGGCGGAGCTCAAGTGGCGGGCTGCCGTACTTGACCGCGTTGGTGACGAGTTCGCTGACGATGAGCTGGGTGTTGAAGGCAGTCTCGTCGTCCACGTGCCACGCGGCGAGCTGCCCGCGCGTGCGGCGTCGGGCGAGGGCCACGGCCGTGGGGTCGGGGTCGAGCGGCCACGCGGCGAACCGGTCGGGGGGAAAGGACCGGGTGCGCGCGACGATCATCGCGGCATCGCCGGCGCCCAGACCTGCCGGGAGCGCGTAGACGAGGGCGTCGCAGAGGTCCTGCAGCGGGCGCTCGCGGTAGTCCGGCGCCGACGGCAACGGACCTGAGGACTCCGCGAGATACGCGGTGAGCAGCGGGTCACTCGTGAACACCAGGACGCTGCCGTCCGGCACCTCGACGTCGACGGCGGCGAAGGGCGCGCCCTCCGTCGTGCCCAGCCGCGGCCCGGCAGGTGCGCCGGGGACGGTCACCGTGCGGTCGGGGCGCACGACGAGGGGAGCCAGGTGGCCGCCTGCCGCCATCGTGAACATGCCGGTAAGAGGGTCGTGTACCGCGTACACACAGTCGGCGGTGAGCGCCTCGCGGCGCAGCGGATCGCCGAACGGGAGATGCGACCGTTCGGCCGCGAGTTGTCCCGCCGTGTGGTGCAGACGGGCGAGGAGTTCGTCGGGGGCGAGGTCGAACGCCGACAGGGAGCGTACGGCGGTGCGCAGCTGCCCCATGGTCGCGGCCGCGTTCAGACCGCGCCCCGACACCTTGCCGACGACGAGGGCGGTACGGGCGCCGGACAGGGCGATGGTGTCGTACCAGGCGCCCGGATCGGCGCCGGTGACGGAGAGGTAGGCGGTCTCCAGCGACGGGTGGGTCACCGGGCGGCGGGGCAGCAGCTGGCGCTGGACCGTGGCGGCGACCGTGTGCTCCCGGATGTAGCGCCGCGCGTTGTCGATGCACAACGCCGTGTGTGTGGCCAGCTCGGCCGCGAGCTCCCGGTCGCCCTCGTCGAAGGGAGGGGAGTTTCCGCTGCGGTACAGGCTGACCACGCCGAGGGCCGCGTCGCGCAGCGCCAGGGGAACCACGAGGAGGGAGTGGGCCCCCGAGGAGTGGATGGCCTCCGCGCGCGGGGGATCGACGGACAGCCACGGTGCGGTCGGACGGAGCGCGACCACGCGTGGACGCAGGTCCGTCAGGGCTTGGGTGAAAGGGGTCGGAGCCGGCAGCCGGCGGACGTCGCCCACCGGATGGGCCTGCGGCGGCCGTGCCCGGTTGCTGCGGAACGCGGTGCGCATCAGGGGCGTGCCCGTGGGCAGCGGGGCCTGCGGCGGGTCGTCACCGCGGATCACGGCCTCCACCACCTCCACGATCGCGATGTCGGCGAACGCGGGGACCACGGTCGGGACGAGTTCCTCGCCGGTCACGGCCGGATCCAGAGTGCGTCCCACGTACCGGCGTACGGAGTCGAGCACCTCGCTTCGGGTACGGGCGCGTTCCCGTGCGGTGACGTCGATCGCGGTGACGGCCACTCCCAGCACCGACCCGCGCGGGCTCTGCAGGCGCAGCGCGCTGATCTCGAAGTGCCGCTCCTGCGGTGGGTCCCCTTTGACACGCGCCCGGACGACGCGCTGCAGCAGGGGGGCTCCGCTGTCCAGCACCTCGCGCAGGAGTGCCTCCAGGGCGCCGCCTTCGACGATGTCGTAGACATCGCGGACCGGGCGTCCCTGCAGTTCGTCCGAGGGACCGCCACGCATGAGGGGGGTGGCGGTGTTGACCCGTACCACCCGCAGATCGGTGTCCAGCAGGTGGAGCCCGATCGGTGACTGCGTGAACAGCGCCTCCAGCATCGAGATCGCCGTCTCGTCCACTTGCCGGCCGGGGTCGTGCGCCACGGGGACCACCTCCGAGCTCCCATTGCGCTTGCTCCGGCGCACGGCTGCCCCACATCCGGGCGCGCTTCCAGCGTGCTCCGCGGTCGGCGCGCTCGCACCCGCAGAGCGCCCGGCCGCGCTGAAGGAGCTGGCGGGACGACCCGTTCTCCGGCGCCGGAGAACTCACCCGTGCCGGGGGAGGCCGGCGCGCCCCGGCGCGGCGAGGGTGGCGGATGCGGGGCGCACGGCGCCCGGGACGCTCGGGTGCCCGGGACGCTCCTGCCGGAAGGAACCACTGATATGCGACGTTATCCCCCGATCGCGGACCATGGGCTGGTCGGAGACCTGCAGACCGCCGCGCTGGTCTCCTCCGACGGCACGGTCGACTGGCTGTGTGCGCCCAGGTTCGACTCGCCCAGCGTGTTCGCCTCGCTCCTCGACCACGACCGCGGCGGGCACTTCACCGTCGCCGCCGACACCCAACGCCCCCCGGTGCAGCTGTACTTGCAGGACACCGCGATCCTGGTGACCCGTTTCCTCGGGGAGGCGGGAGTGGGCGAGGTGATCGACTTCATGCCGGTGGACCACCCGGAGCGCCCGGCGGCCCGGCACCGGCTGGTCAGGATCCTGAGGGCGACCCGTGGCCAGGTCCGCTTCTCCCTGGAGTGCCGGCCCCGCTTCGACTACGGCCGAGCCGGGCACCGCACCGACGTGGGCGAGGACGCGGTCCGCTTCGACGCTCCCGGCGCCCAGGCGTCGCTGCAGACGGCCGGTCC
Source organism: Streptomyces sp. NBC_00554 (assembly GCF_041431135.1). Classification (NCBI taxonomy): domain Bacteria; kingdom Bacillati; phylum Actinomycetota; class Actinomycetes; order Kitasatosporales; family Streptomycetaceae; genus Streptomyces; species Streptomyces sp. NBC_00554. Next base: position 8,599,742 of record NZ_CP107799.1, read on the forward strand.
CATCAGGTGGAGCAGGGAAGGGGACGACGTACGCAGCGAACTCACCCTGGCCGAGGGCGAGTTCGCCGCCGTAGTGCTGACAGTGGGTGATGCGGACGACGCGCCCTTGCCGCCGCTGACGGAGGCGGACGTGAGGACGTTGTTCAAGGGGACCCGGGACTTCTGGCACGCGTGGGTTCGCCGCAGCCGGTACCGCGGGCGCTGGCAGGACATGGTGAACAGGTCGGCCATCACGCTGAAACTGCTCACGTACGCGCCGACCGGAGCGCCCGTCGCGGCGCCCACCATGGGGCTGCCCGAGCAGATCGGCGGCACACGCAACTGGGACTACCGCTACACCTGGATACGGGACGGCTCGTTGTCGGTCGGTGCTCTGCTGGGACTCGGTTACCTCGAGGAGGCTCACGCGTTCAGCAAGTGGCTCGGTGACCGGGTCAGGGCGGGCCGCACTGTGAGCGGCGAGCCCCTGCAGATCATGTACCGCATCGACGGGGAACCGGACCTGCCGGAGGAGGTTCTCGACCACTTCGAGGGCTACCAGGGATCGGCCCCGGTACGGGTGGGCAACGGCGCCGCGGGCCAGCTCCAGCTCGACATCTACGGTGAGGCGGCGCTGGCATTGGCGCAAGGGGTGGAGGACGCTCGCCAAGTGCCGCCGTACGAGGGCTGGAAGGCCCTGTCCGGGGTGCTCGACTGGCTGGTGAAGGCCTGGGACCGGCCCGACGAGGGGATCTGGGAGACCCGGGGCGGACAGAAGGACTTCACCTACAGCCGCGTCATGTGCTGGACCGCCTTCGACCGGGGCATCCGGATGGCCCGTGAATTCGCCCGGCCCGCCGACACCGCGGGATGGGGCGCGGCACGGGACGACATCATGGGCCAGGTCATGGAGCGCGGCTGGAGCACGGAGCGCCGGGCGTTCGTGCAGGAGTACGGGGACACCACCCTCGATGCCTCCCTGCTGCTCATGCCCTCCGTCGGTTTCATCTCGCCGAAGGATCCGCGCTGGCTGTCCACGATGGAGGCGATGGAACAGGAACTCGTCTCCGACAGCCTTGTCCATCGGTACGACCCGGCGGCGTCCCCGGACGGACTGCGCGGCAGCGAGGGCACGTTCTCCCTGTGCAGCTTCCTGTACGTCGACGCGCTCGCGCAGGCGGGGCAGCTCGGTTCGGCCAGGTATGCCTTCGACAAGATGCTCACCTACGCCAACCACGCGGGTCTGTTCGCCGAGGAGATCGGTCCCACGGGGGACCAGCTCGGGAACTTCCCGCAGGCCTTCACGCACTTGGCGCTGATCACGGCCGCCCTCTCGCTGGATCACCAGATGGACGCCGCCCGCTGAAGGCCGCGGGTCTTTCAACGGACCCGCAGAAGCGTGCGCTGGGCCCAGGGCCTCCGGGCGAGGCACCGGGCCCGGCGCGCACATGCGCAGGAACGCTGGGATGCTGAAAGGAGCGCTGCCCATGACCTGACGAACAACGGCGGTGAGTTCCATGGCTGGGTTGGCGGAGAACGGTCAGGAAGCGGCCACGCCGGGCGCCGATCCCAGGGGAGACCCGTTTCTGCGGACGCGGTTCGCGATACCGACGCCCCCTGCGACGTTCCTGCGGCGGGAGCGGTTGGTCAGCCACCTCGACCAGGCACTTCTGACACCGCTGACCGTGGTCAATGGAGCCGCGGGGGCGGGCAAGACCCTGCTGGTCGCCGACTGGACCGCGGCACGGGACACGTCCGTCGCCTGGCTCACCACCGAAGCGGACCAGGGGTGCGGAACGTTCTGGGCGTATCTGCTCCAGGCCCTGCGCGTCTCCGGTGTGCCGCTGCCCGCCGAGGTCGGGTTCCCCGCGGACGCGAGCCGTGTGGACCACGCGCTGTTGGCGCGGCTCGCCGCCGCACTGAGCGATCGGGACGCGCCCGCGATCGTGGTGCTCGACGCGTACGACCGGGTGACCGACCCGGAGATCGCGGAGCAGCTGGAGTTCGTCCTGCACCACTCGGGACGGGGCATGCGCCTGATTCTCGTCACCCGCACCGAACCGCTGCTGCCGCTGCACCGTTACCGAGCGGCCGGCGACATGACGGAGATCAGGGACGCCGAGCTGGCCTTCACCCTCGACGAAGCGGCCGTACTGCTGGAGTCGCACGGGCTGCGCCTTCCCGTGCCCGCTGCGCGCACGCTCGTGGAGCGCACCCGGGGATGGGCCGTCGGACTGCGGCTGTGCGCCCTGGCCGCGCGGGAGAGCCCGGATCCCGAGAGGTATCTGAAGGAGTTCGAGGCCGAAGACACCACGGTCGCCGACTTCCTGCTCGCGGAGGTGCTCGAGCGGCAGAGCCCCGAGACGCAGGACCTCCTCCTGCGGGTCAGCGTCCTCGAGCGCTTCTGTCCCGAGCTGGCCAACGCGCTGACGGAGAGAACCGATGCGGTGTCCATCCTGGCCGCGCTGCACCGCGAGAACGCGTTCGTCGAGCACCTCGGGCACGCCTCGTACCGCCTCCACCCGCTGTTCGGGGAGATCCTCCGTGCCCATCTGCGGGCGCGGTCTCCCGGCCTCGAGCCCGAACTCCACCGGCGGGCCGCGGTCTGGCTGCGGGACTCCGGATCCCTCGCGGAGACACTCGGTCACGGTGCGGCCGCGGGCGACTGGGAGTTCACGGCCGGTGCCCTCGTCGACGATCTCGCCATCGGCCAGCTCTTCACCGGCCTGCGCCGCGACGACCTGGCCGAACTGTTCTCGCGGATGGGGCCCGAGGCCACCAGCCCCGCCACGGAACTGGTCCACGCGGCCCGTGAACTGTCCGGGTGCGACCTCGACCGGGGCCTGACCCACCTGCAGCACGCCCAGCAGAGTCTTGCGGGGCAGCAGATGCCGGCCGGGGACGGCTCGACCGGCCTCGCGGCGGCCCAGCTGAGCTGCGCCCTCCTGGAAGCCCTGGCGGCCCGGCTGACCGGTTCGCCGGACAGGGCGGAAATGGCGGCGGAGGCGGCCGAGAGACTCCAGGAGCGGATACCCACCCGCCTCCTTGAAGAGCATCCCGAACTCACCGCTCTCCTGATGACCCATCTCGGCTCGACGCGGCTGTGGGCCGGGCGCTTCGACGGCGCACGTGCCGCTCTCACCACGGCGGCGGGCTCCTCCGGGGGAGCGTCGACGGCCCTTCCGCGCGGGGAGTCCCTGGGGCATCTGGCCTTGATCGACTACTTGAACGGCTGGCTCGGCAGGGCGGAACGCAAGGCCCTGGCGGCGCTGCACACGGCGGAGCGGTTCAGTCTGCCTCGGGCGTCCGGCTCCGGCCTCGGCCTACTGGTCCTGGCCGCCGTCGCGGTCGACCGGAACGAACTGGGTGAGGCTCAGGACCTCCTCGACGAGGCCGCCGACCCGCACCGCGAGATGCGGGACCCGGTGACGGAAGCGGGGCGGTCCATCGCCACCTCCGGTCTGCTGTCTGCGAAGGGTCACACGCAAGCCGCGCTCGCAGCGACGGAACAGGCGGTCACCGCCGACGTGGTCTCCCCCTGGGCGGTGGGACACACCGCGCTGGTCGCCTCCGCCGTACACCTGGCGGAAGGCAGGCCGGAGACTGCCGCCGAGCTGCTGCAGGCGGTGCCCGACGGCCAGGTGGCGTGCGTCGTGGGGGCCGCGCGGGCTCAGCTCGCCGCGGGCAGGCCCGCCGAGGCGATCGACCTGCTCGACGGCTTGCACCCCGAGGGCCGCCTCGGCCCCGCGGTGACCGTCCGGGCCTCGCTGGTGAGGGCGCGTGCCGCCGACGAGGCGGGGGACTTCGCCGCCTCGCGCAGGCTCGTCGTCCAGGCCCTCCACGAGGCCCGGCGTGAGCGGCTGCGGCGTCCCTTCATCGAAGCCGGGCCGTGGATCCGGCCTCTGCTGTGCCTCGTACCGATGCGCGGTCTTGCCGCGGGCTGGCTCACGCCTGGTCCGACACCGCGCGGCGGTCCGCACCCGCCCAAGGACCAGCCTCCCGCGCCTGTCGTGGAGGAGCTGACCGGACGCGAGCGCGATGTGCTGCAACGGCTGGCCCAGATGATGTCGACGGACGAGATCGCCGCCGATCTGTATGTCTCGGTGAACACGGTCAAGACCCACCTCAAGAGCGTCTACCGGAAGCTGGCGGTCAATCGGCGTCACGATGCGGTGCTCCGCGGGCGCGAGCTGGGGCTGCTGTGACCGTCCCGGCGTGAGCGGTGAGCGGTGAGCGGTGAGCGGTGCACGGGCTCGCGCGGCTCGTCCGGCTCGCCCGTGGTGGGTGAGGCGCAGGGGGAGTTCTTCGGCTGCGATAGGGGTGGTGGCAGGGAACGTACCCGCCGCTGCCCGGCCGACTCCGCCGGCGTCCCGGGCCGACTCGGAGGTGGACACCGTGACGCACTGGCGGGCGCTGATCGTCCTGGGTACCGCCCAGTTCCTGATGGTTCTCGACACATCTGTCATGAGTGTGTCGATCAGCCAGCTGGTCGAGGACTTCGACACCGAGGTCACCGCCATCCAGGCGGTCATCACGCTGTACGCGCTGGTCATGGCAGCGTTCATGATCATCGGCGGCAGGCTCGGAGACATCTTCGGGCGCCGCCGCCTCTTCTTCGTGGGCCTCGCCGTCTATGGCACGGGGTCGGCGCTGACCGCCGTGGCTCCCACCCTCTGGGTTCTCACGCTGGGCTGGTCGGTCATCGAAGGACTCGGTGCCGCGATGGTGCTGCCGGCCATGGCGGCCCTCGTGGCCGAGTCCTACCGCGGGCGGGACCGGGCCGTCGCCTACGGCGTCATCGGCGGTCTCGCCGGGGCCGGGATCGCGGTCGGCCCGCTGCTGGGCGGCTGGATGACGACGTACCTCACCTGGCGGCTGGTGTTCGCCGGTGAGGTCGTGGTCGTCATCGCCGTCCTGTGCTGCCACCGGGTGATCACGGAATCACCGCGGACCGGTCCGCACCCCCGGCTGGACGGCGTCGGCGCCGCGCTCTCGGCGACGGGACTGGCGCTGGGCGTGCTCGGTGTGCTGCAGAGCGGCACCTGGGGATGGGTGCAGCCCCGCAACCCGCCCTTCACCGTTCTGGGCTTCGCGCCGACGCTGTTCGTCATCGGCGCCGGGGTGGCCGTACTGGCCCTCTTCGTGCACTGGGAGAGGCGGCGGGACGCCCGCGGCGACGAGCCCCTGATCCATCTGCCACTGCTGCACAAGCCCGCGCTGCGCTCCGGCCTGATGTCACTGCTGAGCCAGAACCTCATCCTGCTGGGACTGTTCTTCGCCATCCCGCTGTACTTGCAGGTGGTGCAGGGTTTCGACGCGTTCCAGACCGGTCTGCGCCTGCTCCCGGTGTCCGTGACCATGCTCGCGGCCTCCATGTGCGCCGCCCGGCTGGCACGAGTGGCCGGACCGCGCACGGTGGTCCGACTGGCTCTGGTGACCCTGGCCGGGGCCATCGTGTGGCTGCTGGCCACCATCGACCCGGTCATCGACGATGCACAGTTCGCCGGCGCCATGGCACTGCTGGGCGTCGGCATGGGCCTGCTCGCCTCGCAGCTGGGCAACGTCGTCCAGTCCAGTGTGAGTGAGGACGAACGCAGCGAGGCCGGCGGGCTGCAGTTCACAGCCCAGAACCTTGGCTCCGCACTGGGCACCGCGCTCATCGGCTCGCTGCTCATCGGTGCTCTCGCCCAGGCCTTCACCACGCAGGTGGAGGACCACCCGGGGCTGTCGGAGGAAGCCCGTCAGCAGACCGGTGTCGCCCTCGAAGCAGGGATCACTTTCGTGCCGACAGATGAGGTGCGCTCGGCGGCCGAACAGGCCGGGCTGCCGCCGTCCGAGGTCGACGCCCTCGCGGACTCCTACGCGTCGGCGCAGCTCGACGGTCTGAAGGCGGCGATCCTTGCCACCGGCGGAATCACACTCGCCAGTTTCCTGGTCACTTCGCATCTGCCGAACCGCCGGGCCGGCCGTCCGAAGGGTTCAGACACCGGCGCACCGGCCGACACGATCGGCTCGGCCGGCTGACTCCGAGGAGGGCGCGATGTCCAGGACGGAGCACGCCACGGGCCGAGCGCGCAATGTCGAGGAGCGCCGGGCCCGTGCCGACTACACCGGTGGCGTCTACGGATCCATGCTCGCCGCCTCCGTAGTGGTCGGCGCCGGGGCCCTGGGCTCGTTCCCGCGCCTGGAGCTGGTGCTGCTGTTGTTGCTCACCGGCGTGGCGTTCTGGGTCGCACATGTGCACGCCCAGCTGTTCGGAGCGCGCCTGGCGGAGCACAGCCTGAACCGCCGGGTCGTGTTCGAGGTGTGCCGTGACGAGTGGCCGATCGTCAACGCGGCGGTCCCGCCCGCCCTGGCCGTGGCCGTCAGCCCCCTCCTGGGGCTCGACGTGGCGGGCGCCCTCTGGCTCGCGCTCTCCGTCGCCGTGGCGGGTCAGGTGGGCTGGTCGGCAGCCGCGGCGCGGCGTGCCGGTGCCTCGTGGCGTCTGGTGGCCGTCACGGCTTCGGTGAATCTGCTGCTGGGTCTGCTGATCATCTCGTTCAAGATCTTCCTGAAGCACTGATCTTCCTGATCCGAAGACCTGAACCTCCTGATCCGAAGCGCTGATCCTCCTGAGCCGAGGAACTGATCTTCCGGAAGCGTCGACGCAGGTGGAGCGCGTGCCGGGCGGTCTATCACCTGTACGGGGTGAGGCCGGGCGGCGCCTCGGCGGCGGAGGATCAGATGGAAGGGCGCAGCCCGCCTGTCCCAGGCCTCCCGGGGGAGAGCAGCTCATGCGCTACGAGATCCGTGTCGACGGACACATGTCAGAGACGTTGACCAAAGTCTTTCCCGAACTGGACCACGTGGTCATGTCGGGTCAGACCATCCTGTTCGGGCACGTCATCGACGAGGCACACCTGTACGGGCTGCTGGCACGCTGCCAGTCGCTGGGGCTACGGGTCCTGGAGATGCGTCAGCTGCCGGAGTAGCTCGCACGCTCCGTTCGGCATGCTGCGGGGTGCGGGGGTCTCAGAGGCTCTCCGCGTGGATCCTGCCGGAGCGGGCGGCGGCGCCCAACGCCTCGAAGTCCCGCTCGTTCTGATCGGCGTAGGCCTGGGCGAATTCGATGAGCGCGCGGTCGAAGCGGTCGCTCCCGCCCAGGTAGGCGCCGATGGCGACGGGGTCGCCGGAGCGGGCGTGTGCCCGCGCGAGACAGGCTCCGCACACTTGCGCGAACAGGCTCAGCAGGCCGGGGTCCATGGTGTCCGGCCGCGCGATGCCCTTCCAGTCCCGCAACTGTCGGACGTAGAAGTCCCGACCGCGTCCGTCGAGGCCGATGACATGGGTCCAGCCCAGGAAGATGTCGCTGGTCGTCTGGATCAGCCGCTGTCCCGCCACCACGCGCCGGCCCTGGTTGTCGTACGGTTCGCCGCCCGTGTGGGCGGCGAGGACCGACTCCTCTGCCTCCTTGGCCTGCAGCAGCAGGGGGTCGCCGTCGTCCCTGCCGAGCAGGAGCAGGACCCAGCAGCGGGTGCCGACACTGCCGACGCCCACCACCTTCCGGGCCATGTCGACCAGGCGGTAGTGGCGCAGCAGATGCCGGCGCTCCGACGACAGGGTCCGCGCGTACCCGGCCACAATGGTCTTGAGCTCCTTCTCCTCCGCGTCCTCGGAGGAGTCCGTGAGCAGGTCCCGGAGCGGAGTGATCAGCGGTGGGTCCGGTGCGATGCGCCGACCCTCGGACGTGACCCGGGTGAGCTTCGCGAAGGCCTGGAGGTGCGTGCGTGTACGGGCTCGCGACGTCGCCTCGGCCGTGCGGTGCCTGGACTCCTTGTCCATCGACGAGGCCATCAGTGCCCGCAGACGGTCGGCGTCGTCCTGTGCGTACCAGATGTCCAGGGTGCGCATGCCGGCGAACTCCCGTATCCGCTCCCGGTAGGTCCCTACGCATGTCCGCACGACGTCGTTCTGCTCCTTGACCGAGAACCCGTTGGCCCTGCCCGCGATCGCGAAGCTGGCCGCCAGCCGTTTGACGTCCCATTCGAACGGCCCGGCCAGGGTCTCGTCGAAGTCGTTGATGTCGAAGACCAGATGACGCTCGGGCGAGGCCAGCAGCCGGAAGTTGAGCAGGTGAGCGTCTCCGCACAGCTGCACCGTCAGGCCCGTGTTCGGGGTGGGACCGAGGTCCATGGCCATGATCGAGGCCGCACCACGGTAGAAGCGGAACGGGGCCTCCAGCATGCGGCCGTAGCGGATCGGCACCAACTCCGGCACCCGCGAGTCGGACTGACTCCCTATCACCTCGACCGGGTCGGGCCTTTTCTCGTCTGCCTCGAACCAGCCGTGACACGAACGCGAGGCCCGTTTGCGTGCGCTCCTGCCGTACGCCGTTCTCTCGGCCGGGGACAGGGAAGCTGTGAATGCGCTCGGAATGGTCATGGCTCGAACCTCCTGGACCTCTCTCTTCCATCGTGCAGCCGTGCCACTCCGGCGGCGACTCGCCGGCAGTCCTGGCGCCGGGAGCACTAGTAGGGCGACGTCGCCGTACCCGGCGGTGGTGAACGTGGTCGGCGTGAGGGTGCGAGCGCACGGATCACCCGCCGAGGGTGACCCGGCGGCCGACGGTGGGAGAGACGCTGGCCCGGTGAGATCCCCGTACACCGCCCCGTCGGCGGTCCGGGAACGACTCGCCCGATCACGTGAGGAGGAGCCATGACCGTGTCGCGTGGTCCGGCGCCCAGTACCGGACCGGAACACATGCCCGGCGGGGCGGCCCCCGCACCGGCCGCCGACCCTGCGGACGTGCTTGCCGGACTCGGGCGCTCCTGGCAGTGGATCCTGGGTTCCGCGATCGCCACGCTCGTGCCGGGCATCCTTGTCCTGGTCTGGCCGGACGAGACCCTGCACGTTCTGGCGGTCCTCATCGGCCTGTACCTGCTCGTGACCGGGGCTTTCCGGTTCGTGGCGGCCTTCGCCAGGGACGAGAGCGGGGAACGGCTGCCCGGTCTGCTCCTCGCGGTGCTGTTCGTGCTGGCCGGGGTGCTGTGCCTGAGGAACCCGCTGCAGACCATCGCCGCGCTCTCGCTGATCGTCGGGATCGTCTGGTTGGTGTCCGGCATCCTCACCCTTTTCACGGCCATCGCCGCCAAGGACCTGCCTCACCGCGGCTTCGTCATCGGCGGCGCGGTGATCGCCATCCTGGCGGGCATCGTGGTGCTGGCCCTGCCGACCGAGTCGGCCCGGGCCCTGACCAGGCTGCTCGGCCTCTGGCTCGTTCTGCTCGGCCTGGTCGAGGTGGCCCTCGCGTTCGCATGGCGAGCGGCACTCCGCAGGTCCGGTGTCGCGGAACCGCACGGATCCGACGAGACGGTCTGATGCCCCGCGCCGGACGCCGTGGCGGTCCGTCGGGACCCCTGGACGCCACGTCCCCCTTTGTTCCTGGTCGGCGCCGTCCTCCGGACGGCCGACCGGGGACGGTCCACGGCTCGTCCGCTCACCCGCCCCGGGTGAGGTGCCCGGACCTCGCTGTGGTCACGCTGAAGACGGCAAAAACGGCTGCCGGGCGAACGCCCGGGACGGAGGAATGACATGAGTGGGCAGATGTACCTCGCGTACGACTATCCGCTGCTGAGCGTCTTCTGGTCCATGCTGTGGTTCTTCCTGTGGATCATGTGGTTCGTTCTGCTCTTCCGGATCGTCGTCGACATCTTCCGGGACGACGCCATGAGCGGCTGGGCCAAGGCGGGCTGGCTGGTGTTCGTCATCGTCCTGCCCTTCCTGGGCATCCTCATCTACGTGATCGCCCGCGGCAAGAACATGGGCCGCCGGGAGGTGGCGCAGGCTCGCGCGCAGCAGCAGGCCTTCGACAGCTACGTCCGGGAGACCGCCAAGGGCGGCGACGGCAGGCCCAGCAGTGCCGACGAACTCGCCAAGCTGTCCGAGATCCGCGCCCGCGGCGACATCACGGACGAGGAGTTCCGCAGGGCGAAGGAGCTGGTCCTCAGCGACCACGGCCCGGCGCAACGCGCGGGTGCCGGCGCCTCCTCCGCCTCCGGTCACTGAGGGCACCGCACGACACTGAAACGAGGTAGCACCATGACCGCGACACACAGCGCGCATGTCCAGACGACCGGGCGCCCATGGGCCGAAGGCTTGACGGTTTTCGCAGCCGTCATGCTCATGATCGCAGGCGTACTGGACATCCTGCGGGGCGTCATGGCGATCGCAGAGGACGACGTCTTCGTCGCGACACGCAACTACGTCTTCGAGTTCGACCTCACCAGCTGGGGCTGGATCCACCTGGTTCTGGGCGCCCTCGCCGTGATCGTCAGTTTCGGACTCTTCCAGTCGTCATTGTGGGCGCGCGTCGCCGGAGTGGCCATCGCCGGACTGATCATCATCGCCAACTTCCTCTCCCTGCCGTACTCCCCTGTCTGGTCGATCGTGATGATCGCCTTCTCCGGGTTCATCATCTGGGCGCTGTGCGTGGTCCGGTCGGACGAGTCGGCCGACTCGTCCGAGGGCGCGCCGCGCGACGTGTGAACAGAGACCTGACGGAGAGCCCCGGCACGTGAACGAGATCTGGAGGAGAGACCCGGAACGGGCCGTGCACCGGAGGCGGAAACCGCGGTAGCAGGAGCCGCGGGGAAGGCGCGACGTGGAACGACACAGCACCGATGCGGAGCGGCCGGGGGGCCGCTCCGCATCGGCCGTGGTCGAGGGCCGTGCCGGATGGGCGCGTCTGGCACTGCTCGCCCTGGTGGCGAGCGTGCTGGTTCCCCTCGTGGCCGCCGGTCTGCGAAGCGTCCTCTGGGCGCTGGTCGGCATCGCCGGACTGGCTCTCACCGCTGTCGGAGTCTGGTGGACCCTGGCCCACACCGGCGTGGTGCGGCTGGCCGGAGTGGGCCTGTGTGTGAGCGCGCCGGTCGCGGTCCTGGCGTTGTACGCGGCGTCCGGCATGCTGGTGCCGGCCCTTCTTGCCCTGGCCCTCTGCATCCTGGCCACGGCGGCGGCCCGGGTCGCCAGCGCACCGGGGCACCTCCCCTCCGTACGTGAGCGCGAGCCCGCCGAGGCGCCGCGCCACCCCTGGATTCTGATGAATCCGCGCTCCGGTGGCGGCAAGGTGGGGCGTTTCGATCTGGTCGACAAGGCGCGGGCAGCGGGTGCCCGCGTCGTCCTGCTCGGTCCCGGCGGTCAGGGCCCGGCCGAGCTGGCCCGGCAGGCAGTGGCCGAGGGGGCCGACCTGCTGGCGGTGGCGGGCGGAGACGGCACCCAGGCTCTGGTGGCCGAGGTGGCGGCGCGGCACGACCTGCCCTTCCTGGTGATTCCCGCGGGCACCCGCAACCACTTCGCCCTCGACCTCGGCCTCGATCGCGACGATCCGGCCGCGGCCCTGGACGCCCTCGCGAGCGGCGTCGAACTCCGCGTCGACCTCGGGTTCGCCGCCGACCGGGTGTTCGTCAACAACGCCTCCTTCGGAACGTACGCGGCCGTTGTCGGCGAGCCCGCCTACCGTGAAGGGAAGGCGCATACGATCCTGCGGACGCTGCCCGGACTCCTCACCGACCCGGACGCGCCGAGGCTGCGGCTGCGGGCCGGCGATGTCCGCGCCGACGGACTGCAGGCGCTGCTCGTCAGCAACAACCCCTACCTGCGGGCCGTCGACTCGAGCCGTCCGGGGCGCAGGGAGCGGCTGGACTCCGGGCTGCTCGGGGTGCTGTGCGTGCGGGTCGACAACACGGCGCAGGCGGCGGGGATGGTGCGCGGCAGCCGTTCCGCGAGCCTCCTGCGGCTCACTGCGCAGGAGGCCGTCGTAGAAGCGGACACGGACACCGTCCCGGCCGGCATCGACGGGGAACACGTTCTGCTCCCCGCACCGGTGGTCTGCCGGATCGCTCCCGGGGCCTTGCGGATCCGCGTGCCGCGCGACCGCCCGGGTACCCCACCGAGCAGGCCGGGGGTCGACTGGCCGCGTGTCACGCGGCTCGCGCTGGGCCTGCCGGCCGCGGGCAGGAGACGGACTCGGCCGACCGCCTGACCCGAAGGCGGCCCGAGCCGAGGCGGCCGGTGCGGCGCCATGGTCCCCGGCGCCATGCGAATTCCCCATGGTCCTGAGCCCGCAGGAGACGCCGAGCGCGAGCGCACTCGACGTCAGTCGGCGGAGGGTTGCCAAACGAGTCTTACCGATATATCGTTGACGCATCGCGACCGATCAACGATGGAATGGAGTGATTGCGATGCGTTCCCATGGACAGGAATTCGGATACGAGCGTGGACAGGGACAAGGCGGGTCCGGCCATCGAGGTCGGGGCGGCTTCGAGGGGCGGCGCGGGGCTTTCGGGCCCTTCGGACCGGGTGGTCCCGGTGGCCCCGGCTTCGGTGGACCGGGCTTCGGCCCTGGCCCCTGGGGTGGACGTGGCGGTCGGGGCGGACCGAGGGGGAGGGCGCGGCGCGGTGACGTGCGCGCGTCGATCCTGGCTCTGCTCAAGGACCGGCCCATGCATGGTTACGAGATGATCCAGGAGATCGCCGAGCGCAGCGGCGGGGCATGGAAGCCCAGCCCGGGTTCGGTGTATCCGACCCTTCAGCTGCTGGAGGACGAGGGCCTGATCACCAGTGCGGCCGAGGGTGGCAAGAAGCTGTTCTCGCTGACCGAGGCCGGCCGCACCGCGGCCGACGAGGGTCCCGACGCGCCTTGGGAAGAGGCCGGGCGCGGGGTCGACTGGGAGACGCTGCACGAGATCCGGCAGGCCGGCTTCGGCCTCATGGAGGCTTTCGGCCAGGTCTGGAAGACCGGCAGCAAGGACCAGCGCGACAAGGCGCTGGCGGTCATCAACGAAACCCGTAAGAAGCTGTACCTGATCCTCGCTGACGAGGACTGATGAGGGCCGACAGCAGCGAGCTGTCGTACCTGAAGGCGCCCCGCGGAAGCCATTTCCGCGGGGCGCTTCTCCGTGTGCGGCAGTGGTGCGCTCAGGCCACCAGCCCGGCGAGCTTGCGCAGCGACTCGTCGAGAGCGGCCGTCGCCGAGTCCTTGAGCTTGCCCGCCATCAGGGAGACGGCCGCACCGGTGAACTCCCCGTCGATCCGAACCGTCGTGGCGTCGCCGTCGGGGGTCAGGGTGTAGCGCGTGCTGACGTTCACCGCCATCGGGCCCTTGCCGTGGATGGCCAGGGTGCGGGCGGGTTCCAGTTCGTCGATGGTCCAGTTGACCTCGGCGGGGAAGCCCATGAGCTTCATGTTCTCCTCGAAGGTGGCGCCGACCTCGAGTGAGGCGGGGCCGCCTTTCGGGAAGCTGGTGTGGGTCGAGTTCCACTCGCCGTACGAGGAGAAGTCCGTGAGCTGCGCCCAGACCTTCTCGGCAGGCGCCTCGATGCGTGCTTCCGCGCTGACTTCGGCCATGCGACCACCCCTTTGTGTCGGGCGCTGCGCCCGGCGCAGCTACGGTGTCGCGGAACGTAGCCTCAGGTCCGTCAACATTCAATACTGATGAACCGTCAGGAATTGTGGAGGAGGCGGCGGAGACGGCGGAAACGGCTCAAGAGGCCGCCGGGCAGGGCAGGGGCCGCAGTTGCGGGGGCCGCGCAGTGCGAGGGCCGTACAGCGCGAGGGATCAGCCCAGCCGCTGTATCACCGCCGCGTCGAACAGGTCCCACGCGCGCGGGAACGGTCCTTCGTCGTGGCAGTGCCACGCCTCCCAGAACAGGTCGGCGAGCAGCGCGTCCTCGGGGGCGTACACCCGGTACACGTACTGCCTGCCGTCGACCGCAGGCAGGGCCACCAGCCAGCACCTGCTTTCCATGTCCCTGAGGGACGAGCGCCGGAGGCGCCGCGGTTGCGTGCCGGGCGTGAAGCAAGGCGGCGCGCGCCCCTGGGATGAAACGGCGCGATGTCATCCGTAAGGAGGAGAACCAGCGCATCCATGCCCACCTTCTGTCGGACGCGAAAATGCTGCCCGCCGAGGATGACCCGGCTCGCAGGGACTGATGAGGTAGGGGTTGTGCAATCCCGTATCCCCCAGCAGCCCGCCGCCGAGAGCGGCCCGTACCGCGCCGAACTCGATGCCAGGCTCAGCGACGAGCTGGCCTCGGTGGTCTCCGGTGCGCGCAGGAGAGCACTCAGGGACGGGGACCGGCAGATCGACACGGCCCATCTGCTGCACTCCTTGCTGGAATCCGACCCCGACGTGCGCGCGGTCTTCGACAGCGGGCCGCAGGTCGCCCGGCTGCTCGGCTACCTCGTGCAGCGCAGCATCGGCTACGGGCTGCGCTGGCAGAGCACCGTCGAGGACTCCGGTGCCGTACCGATGGTGGCCGAGGCGGGCTGGTCCCCGGTGGCGGCCGGCGCCATGGAGGACGCGTGCGAGCGGGCCGTTCTACGGGATGACCTGCGGGCCTGCGGTCTCGATCTCCTTGCCGCGGTCGTCGCAGATCCCCAGTCGCGGGCCGTCGAGGTGCTCGGGCGCGCGGGTGTCGACGCCGGAGAGCTGCTGGCGCGGATCGAGGCCGGGTTCGACGAGTACGCGGGTGGGGGCGACTCCGGGTGCTGAGTCCGGCGGACGGGCCCGTGCGTTGACGGCAGCGCGCTGGGGCCCGGGAGCTTGCTCTCGCCTCGGGTCGGCGTCCAGTCGTTGAGACAGGTGTCATCGGGGGTGACGCTCATGTCGTTGCCTGTCATCATGTGCCGGTGCATACGTCTCAGGGCAGTCAGGGGAACCGGGGGAGGGGCGTCGGCCTGGGCCTCGCGCTCGCGTCGGCGGTTGCTTTCGGTGGATCGGGTGTCGCGGCCAAGCCGTTGATCGAGGCGGGTCTGGATCCGCTCCACGTGGTGTGGCTGCGGGTCGCGGGCGCCGCGCTTCTCATGCTGCCGCTGGCCGTACGTCACCGAGCCCTGGTGCGAAGCCGCCCCGCGCTGCTCGCCGGGTTCGGGCTGCTCGCCGTGGCCGGTGTGCAGGCCTGCTACTTCGCCGCCATCTCCCGGATCCCCGTCGGGGTCGCGCTGCTCGTCGAGTACCTCGCGCCGGCGCTCGTGCTCGGCTGGGTGCGGTTCGTGCAGCGCAGGCCTGTGACGCGGGCCGCGGCCCTCGGGGTCGTCCTCGCGGTCGGCGGGCTCGCCTGTGTGGTCGAGGTGTGGTCGGGGCTGAGCTTCGACATGGTCGGACTGCTGCTGGCGCTGGGTGCCGCCTGCTGCCAGGTCGGCTACTTCGTCCTGTCCGACCAGGGCAGCGACGCGGGCGACGAAGCGCCCGACCCGCTCGGAGTCATCGCGTACGGCCTGCTCGTCGGCGCCCTGGTGCTGACCGTCGTCGCCCGCCCCTGGAACATGGACTGGTCCGTGCTCGGGGGCACCGCGGACATGAACGGGACCGCCGTCGCCGCCTCGCTGCTCCTCGGCTGGATCGTGCTGATCGCCACCGTCGTCGCCTACGTCACCGGGGTGCTCTCCGTGCGCAGGCTCTCGCCGCAGGTCGCGGGCGTCGTGGCCTGCCTCGAAGCGGTCATCGCGACCGTCCTCGCCTGGGTGCTGCTCGGCGAGCACCTCTCGGCGCCGCAGATCGTCGGCGGCGCGGTCGTGCTCGTCGGTGCGTTCATCGCGCAGTCGTCGGCGCCGGCCAAGGCCTCAGAGGGAGCGGTCGCCGGAGGCGTGGGACAGGACGGTCCAGACGGCTCCGAAAGGGAGTTGTCGGCCCGAGGGAGCGCCGTCTAGGGTGTTGATCATGCATTCGGACGCACTCGTTCTTCCGCCTCCGGCCGCCTGAGGCGGGCCTCCGGAATCCACGCCCGGCCGATCCGCCGGGCGGAACGGTGCTGCCCGCAGATGAAGTCCGAGGACCCTCCCGTACGCCGGTGCCGCCGCGCACCGGCCGCGACGTGGTCCCTTCCTGAACTTCTGCACATCTGCGGAGAGAACACGTGTCGAATGCCGTCTCCGGTCTGCCCATCGGGCGAGGCCTTCTCTATCTGATCGTCGCCGGTGCCGCCTGGGGCACCGCGGGCGCGGCCGCGTCCTTGGTCTACCGGGCCAGTGATATGGGGCCGATCGCCCTGTCCTTCTGGCGCTGCGCGGGCGGACTCGTCCTGCTGCTCGCCGTGCGCCTGCCGCGCCGCCGGGTCAGGCCCGCCGTGCGCGAGCCGCTCAACCGAAAGGTCCTGCGGATCGGCGTCACGGGCTTGGGACTTGCCGTCTTCCAGACCGCCTACTTCGCCGCCGTCGAGGCGACCGGCCTTGCCGTGGCGACCGTCGTCACGTTGGGCGCCGGGCCCGTGCTCATCGCGCTCGGCGCGCGGCTGACCATGGGTGAGCGGCTCGGCGGTGGCGGGCTGGCCGCCGTCGCCGGGGCGCTGGGCGGGCTCGCGGTGCTGGTGCTCGGCAGCGGAGGTGCGACAGTGCGCCCCTGGGGCGTGGTGCTCGCGGTCGTGTCCGCGGCCGGATATTCCCTGATGACCCTGCTCACGCGCTGGTGGGGCCGCGACGGCGGGCCCGACGCCTCCCATACGACCGTCTGGGCCTTCGCGGTGACCACCGCCTGCCTGCTGCCCTTCGGCCTGGTCGAAGGTCTGGTCCCGCACACCGCCCAACCGGCGCACGTCCTCGCCCTGTTGGCCTACATCGCCGCCGTCCCCACGGCCCTGGCATACGGCCTGTACTTCGCCGGGGCCGCCGTGGTCCGGTCCGCCACCGTCTCCGTAGTCATGCTCCTGGAGCCGGTGAGCGCCGCCGTACTGGCCGTCGCACTGCTCGGCGAACGGCTCACCGCGGCGACTCTCGTGGGCACCTCTTTGATGCTGGGGTCGGTCGCTGGGCTCGCGGTGGCGGAGGCTCGGCGCGCGGCGGCCGAGCGGCGGACGCTGGAAGGAGGGGTGGGGGAAAAGGTACTGATCTGACCCGGGGCGGCGGTTCGGGACGGCCGTGTCCCGCGTGCGCTGGGGGGCGCGTGCGGGACACGTGCGCGCGGGATTGTGCGGAGTGGGGCGCGCTGCTCCAGCGCGCACCCCATCCTCCAGGCGCCCCGTCCGAGATCCGCTCCCTCAGAGGATCGGCATCAACGCGATGCCAGATAGTCCGGCAGCTCGACTTCGGCGGCGAGGTCCGTCGAGGGAATGGGGGCGCCATATCCCTTGGCCAGGGGGAGGACTCCGCTCCAGTAGGGCAGGGAGAGGTCCTCGGGCTCGTCGTTCGGGCCGCCGGTGCGGACCTTCGCGGAGACTTCGTTGAGGTCGAGGCTGATCACGGCGGTGGCCGCCAGCTCCTTGGCGTTGGCGGGGCGCGAGTCCTGCGAGCGCCCGGGGACGACGTGGTCGACGAGTGCGTCCAGGGCCGTCCGCCGCTCGTCCGGGTCGGTCACCTGGTGGGCGATGCCGTGCACCACCACGGAGCGGTAGTTGATCGAGTGGTGGAAGGCGGACCGGGCCAGCACCAGGCCGTCCACGTGTGTGACGGTCAGGCAGACCGGCAGCCCGGGATCGGCCTGGCCGGTCATCCGCAGGGGGCGCGAGCCGGTCGAACCGTGCACGTAGAGGCGCTCGCCGACGCGTCCGTACAGGGTGGGGAGTACGACCGGGGCGCCGTCGCGGACGAAGCCGAGGTGGCAGACGTAGCCCTCGTCGAGTATCGAGTGCACCGACTCGTGGTCGTACGCGGCGCGCTTCGCGGATCGGGTGGGGACGGTGCGGTCGGTCGGGGTGTAGGCAGCGGGTTGCGGCGTCCCAGGCTGAGTGCTCGTCTCCGGCATTGCGTTCTCCATTGTATTAGTGCATACTCTGCTTTGTGCTAGGAGAGTATCGGATCGAAGGGCGTCGCGCAGCTGAGATTGCCGCGAGCGTCGAGGGTGCGGTGGGGTCAGGCGAGCTGGAGCCGGGTCAACTGCTGCCGCCCATGCGGGAGTTGGCAGAGCAGCTCGGAGTGAATCCCAACACCGTCGCGGCCGCGTACCGCACGCTGCGGGAGCGCGGGGTGATCGAGACCGCGGGCCGCCGGGGCAGTCGTATCCGCTCCAAGCCGGCCACGACGGGACGCGAATACATTCGGGTCGAGGTGCCGGACGGCGTACGGGACGTGGCCGACGGGAACCCTGATCGCGCACTGCTGCCCGGCCTCGCCGAGGCGTTCGCGGCGGCGGCGGAGCGGTCGGACCGTGAACCCGTGATGTACGGGGAGGCCGCCGTCGAACCGGAGTTGGCGCGGCTCGCGCGTGCCGAACTCGACGCCGACGGGGTGCCCGACGGGCCCGTCGTCGTCACCTCCGGGTCGCTCGACGCCATCGAGCGCGTGCTGGTGACCCACCTCAAACCCGGGGACGCGGTCGCCGTCGAGGATCCCGGCTGGGGCAGTCTGCTCGACCTCGTGCCGGCGCTCGGGCTGCGCGTCGTCTCCGTGGGTGTCGATGACGAGGGCCCGGTCCCCGACGACGTACGGCAAGCACTGGAGGCCGGTGCGCGGGCCCTGGTCGTCACGGACCGTGCGCAGAACCCGACCGGCGCCGCCATGAGCGCCACACGCGCGCGTGCACTGCGTTCCGTGCTCGAGGAGTACCCGGGGACCCTGCTCATCGAGGACGACCATGGACACCGGATCGTCGACCTGCCGCTGCATCCGCTGGCCGGTACGACCCGCCACTGGGTCCTGGTCCGCTCCGTCGCCAAGGCGTACGGGCCCGACCTGCGGCTCGCCGTCCTCACGGGGGACCCCGTCACCGTCGACCGCGTCCACGGGCGGCAGCGGCTGGGCCCCGGCTGGGTCAGCCACCTGTTGCAACGCGCGGTCGTCCACCTCTGGACCAGCGGCGCGGTGGACGCACAGGCCGTGGCGGCCTCGTACGAGCGGCGGCGCGACGCGCTGATCGGCGCTCTCGGGGAGCGGGGTGTCACCGCGTACGGGCGCAGTGGAATGAACGTGTGGATTCCCGTCCCGGACGAGACCGGGGCGGTCGCGCGGCTGCTGCACGCCGGGTGGGCCGTCGCGCCCGGGGCGCGCTTCCGGATGAGTGCGCCGCCGGGTCTGCGGATCACCGTCTCGCCCCTCACGCCGGGCGACATCGAGCCGTTGGCGGACGCGGTCGCCTCCGCCGTCGGCCCCGGACCCGCACGCCGCTACGTATGAGCCGTCACCGCTGAGTCATCACCACCGAGTCATCGGCGCCCCTTGGCCTGGGTCAGCGCCGCGCCCGCCAGGATGATCGCCGCGCCGACCGGGGTCGACCAGGCCAGCGACTCGCCGAGGATCGCCACGCCGGCGCCGGTGGCGATGACCGGGATGAAGTACGTGACCATCTGGGCCGTAGTCGGGCCGACCTCGGCGACCAGGCCGTACTGGATGAGCAGGGCGAGGCCCGTGCCGAGGGTGCCCAGGGCGGCGATCGCGAGCAACGGGACGAGCGGGAAGTGGTCCGGCAGTGTGGTGAACAGCGGGGTGATGAGGGCGAGTTGGACGCTGGCCAGCAGCAACTGGGCGCCGGTCATCGACAGATGCGAGTGGCCGGAGCCGGCCAGCGTGCGGCGGACGTAGATCCAGCCGATCGGGTAGCTCAGCGAGGCCATCAGGGCCATCACCGTGCCCGTGGCGTCCAGGCCCTGGAAGCCCTGCCAGGCGCCGAGGACCGTCAGGACGCCTATGAAGCCGATGCCGAGGCCCGCGACCCTGCGCCTGGTCGGCCGGTCCTCGGAGAGGGCGACCAGGGACAGCGCCATGCCCCACAGCGGCGAGGTCGCGTTGCAGATGCCCGCGAGCGTCGAGGGGATCGTCAGCTCGGAGTAGGCGAAGAGGGAGAACGGCAGCGCGTTGAGCAGGAAGGCCGCGACCGTGAGATGCGCCCAGGTCCGCGCACCGCGCGGCAGCCGCTCCCGCCTCACCGCCATCGCGGCCGCGAGCACCGCGGTCCCGAACACCAGCCGGCCGAGCGTGACCTGGAACGGCGCGTAGCCCTGCGTACCGACCTTGATGAGCAGGAAGCTGAAGCCCCAGATCAGGGAGAGAACACCGAAGCGGATCCGCCAGTCCAGGGCGGTTCGGCGGCGGGGGGCCGCGTCGGTCGGGGTGAGGGTGCCGGGACGGGGAGTGGCAGCGGTGGTCATGACCCCACGATGGGGCAGAACGATCTCGTAGTACAAGCGAGATTTCTGGATCGATATCTCGTAGCATTGCTTACATGTTGAATCTGGAGCGCTTGCGCACCCTCGACGCCCTCGCCCGGCACGGTTCGGTGAGCGGTGCGGCCGACGGACTGCACGTCACGACGTCGGCCGTCTCCCAGCAGATGTCCAAGCTGGAGCGCGAGGTGGGGCAGCAGCTGCTCGCCAAGAACGGGCGTGGGGTGCGCCTCACCGACGCCGGACGGCTGCTCGCCGACCATGCCGCGCGGATCCTGTCCCAGGTCGAACTGGCCCAGTCCGACCTGGAGGCACAGCGGGGGCAAGTGGTGGGCGAGCTGCGGCTGTCCGCGTTCCCGACGGCCGCGCGGGGGCTCTTTCCCACCGTGCTCGCCGCTCTCCGTGCCGATCATCCCGGGCTGCGGCTGCGTTCGTGCGAGCTGGAGCCGGAGGCCGGGGTCGCCGGGGTGGTGCGCGGCGATCTTGATCTGGCGGTTGTGCTCGACTGGTACAACAAGCCGATGCCGCTGCCCGACGGTTTGGTGAAGGCGGCGATCCTCGACGACCCGGCCGATGTGGCGATGCCGGTCGGTCACCGGCTCGCGGGCCGTGCGGAGGTGGACCTCGGCGAGTTCGCCGACGACGAGTGGATCACGTGGGGCGAGGGCGAGTTCTGCCACGAGTGGCTGATGTTCACGCTCCGCTCCAAGGGCGTCGAGCCGCACATCGCCCATCGCGCCGCGGAGACCCACACGCAGCTGGGGCTGGTTGCCGCGGGGCTCGGGGTGTGCGTGGCGCCGCTGCTCGGGCGCCATCCGATGCCCGAGGGAGTCGTCACGGTGCCGTTGCGGCAGCGGGTGCGGCGACATGTCTACGTCGTGTGGCGGGCGGACGCCGACCGCCGCCCCTCCATCAGAGCGGCGGTCGAGGCCTTGCGCAGAGCTGGGAAAGCGGTCTCCTGAGCGGACGGGTCCTACTACTGCGGCAGCTTCCGGAAGTCCCACGAGGCGATCGACGTCGGCGTCAGCCGCGCCCATGCGTGGCGGCCGTCGTGCGGCATCTCCTCGAGGCCGAAGTTCTTGCGTGCGAACAAGGTCTCCGGGACGTCGAGTTCGGCACGCAGTTCCCCGGTGCGGGGGACCTCGCCCACGAAATCCGCCGTGCCGGACAGCTCGACGCCCCGCAGCTCCCCGTACTCCTCGCCGGTGTCGATCACCACCGCGATCCGCGGATCGCGGCGCAGCTCCGCCCAACGCTTGCTGCGCACCACGGAGTACAGCCACAGCGAGGTGCCGTCCCAGGCGAACCACAGGGCGCTCACATGCGGAACGCCGTCCTTCGACACGGTCGCGACGCGGCAGGTGCGCTGGGTGGTGAGGAACTCGTCCAGCTCGCCGGGTGTCATCATGATCTTCCGACCCCTGCGCTGAGTTACGGCCATGCGGTCCCTCTTCCCCTACGTCGACAGAGATCCTCTGACATTGCGTCAGAAAAGCATGGGGCGTCTTCCGTCCCCACGCAATGGTCGCTACGCTCGCCCGCCCCGACCCTCGACGACAAGGGGCAGCCATGCCGTCGTACGAACAGCTCAGTGAGCTCCTCGACCCCGCCACCACGGTAGTACTCACCGTCGAGTGCCAGCAGGGAGTCGTGGGGCAGGACAGCGCACTGCCCGAACTCGCCAAGGAGGCACGGTCGTCGGGGGCGCTGGCGAACGTCGCGAGGCTGGTCGCCGCCGCGCACGAGAGCGGGGTGCAGGTCATCCACGCGATCGCCGAGCGCCGCCCGGACGGCCGGGGCGCCAATCGCAACGCCAGGCTGTTCCGCGCGGCCGAGCGGCTCCCGGTCCAGCAGCTGACGGGGACCACGGCGGTGCGGATCGTGCCGCCCATCGAGGTCGCCGAAGAGGACTTCGTCGTACGGCGACTGCACGGGCTGTCGCCGATCACGGGCACCGAAGTCGACGCGCTGCTGCGGAATCTGGGCTGCCGCACCCTCGTGGTGACCGGCGTCTCGGCCAACGTGGCCATCCCCAACACCGTGTTCGACGCCGTGAACCGCGGCTACACGGCCGTGGTGCCCGCGGACGCGATCGCCGGGGTGCCCTCGGACTACACCCCAGCGATGATCCGCAACACGCTGGCCCTGGTCGCCGTGATCACGTCGACCGACGATCTGCTGGCCGTTTTCAAGCGGCCGCGGCGCGTTCCGCGGGCTTGATCCCGGTCCTGTTCACGCCAGCGTGATCGAGTCCCCGTCCACCGTGATGTTCGCGGCGGCCAGGGGCTGCGTCGCCGGGCCCTTCGTCACGCTGCCGTCCTCGGCGGAGAACTGGCTGTTGTGGCACGGACAGGTGATGACGTTGTTGGCGATGCCCTTCACGGCACAGCCCTGGTGGGTGCACTTGGACGAGAACGCCTTGAACGTGCCCGCCGCAGGCTGGGTCACCACCACACCCTCGGACTCGAAGACCTTGCCGCCGCCCTCGGGGATGTCCGAGGTCTTCGCGATTACGGTGCCCCCGCCGGCCGTGGCGGTGTCCTCCCCGGCGGCACCCGCACTGCTGTTGTCCTGCACGTCCGAAGAGCCGGAGGAGCCGGAGGAATCGTCCTCCGACCCGCAGGCGGTCAGCGCGACGGCGATTCCTGCCGCGCCGACCGCCGCCACGACTGTGCGGCGGGACGGTGCCGATACGGACTGGAGCGATTCGCTGATCATGCTGACTTTCCCTTCACCGTACGTAATGTTGATCCGTACAGGAGTACGGCCCGGGTACGGGTGCTGTTCAGGGCGAGCGCGCTTCTTGACGCGATCGAGATCCCAGTAGCCTGGGGCGATGCTCAAGGAAGTCATCGCGACCCGCTACATCACGCCCCTGCGTGAGGGCGGCTCGCTGCCGGGGCTCGTCGAGGCCGACGATCTCGGTACGTACGTCATGAAGTTGTCTACGGGGTGGCGCTGACCTGCAGTAATCCAGTCGTCCGCGCCTCTGACCTGCCCAGATGGGTCTTTCGGGGTCTTTCAGGGGTGCGCCGCGTTACGCAGCCGATTCTCCCCACGCGCTCCCCAGCGCCGCCCGTACTCCCCAGATTCTCTCCAAGGGAGCGCGGAGGGAGGGGGTCAGTGCGCCCGGTGTTCGCGCTTTTGAAGCGGGTGCGGTATTCGCCGTGCGTGACTCCCGGATGCCACGGCATGCACGAGCAGGGCGGCCTTCTCACTGGCATCTTCGAGCCTGCCCAACGTGGAAGAGCGCTGGCCAGGGGACGGAGTCCTGCTGCACGCGACCCCCGGTTCGGCCAACCGGGGATCGTTTGCTCGATGGGCGCAGTGGGTGCCAGGAGGGTGTTTCAGAGCGGGCGCCTTCTGCGAATGGGTAGGACGCTCAGGGCCATGACGGTCCCGTCCTCGTGGACGGAGATCGGGCCGTTCCAGTGTCTGGCTGCATTCGTGCCGTTCCAGTCGGAGCGGAGTTTGTACGCGGCATGCCGGTATTCTTCGATGCGCCCGTTGCTGATCAAGTCGTACAGGTCCTCGGCCATGCCGGAGAATGCTTCGATCCGTACGGTCTCCATGCGGAAGACGTGATCGGTGCCGACGAACTTAGTGCCGCCGATCATGATGTGTGCGTCGTGGACGCTGGACGTGGCGGCGAAGGCGGGCACGTCGTAATGCTGTCGGCCCTGGCCCTTCGTCAGGTACTGGGCTGTCCGGGGTCCTCCGCCGGCGAATGCGGTCAGGCCGGCGCTCCCGGTGCGGGCCAGGAGTTGTCCGAACCAGGCGAGGTCCTCATCGGATACCTGAAATCCGTCGGCGGTCCGTGCCCTCCTACCCTCGTGGGCGGGTATGCGGATCGCGTTGGGGTAAGGGATTCCGCTCTTGTCTTCCGCCGAGAGGTCGGCGTTTCGCGGTGCGCCGGGAATGCGCTCGGGAAGGAGTGCTTCACCGGGGGATTGCAGGGCGTTGACGACGACTCCGCCCTGGCCCATGAGTTCGGTGGAGAGCAGCAGGCACTGCACGGTGTTCCACGGGCCGATCTGCATGCCCTCGGCCAGCTCGGAGCCCCTGGCCAGCTGCCGGGCCGTGGTGCTGCGGGAACGGCTGGTCCGCTTGCTCGGCTTCTGGTGGTTTCCTTTGCACACCACGAAGGTGACGATCGACGGCTCGCCGGGCTTCCATGCCTCGATGAGGTAGTCCGGCCGGGGCCGTGAGCCCTTCGAGCGTTCCGAGCCGCCCAAGGCCCAGCCGGCCCGCAGCACCGTGCTCGTGTCCACGACCGAGACCACGCGGTCGGGGTACTGCCGTTTCACGATGTGTTCTGCCACCGCGAGTCCGAAGCCGACGCCCAACTCCTGGGACTGCATGGCCTTGTACCTGCGCTCAGGCGTGCGGCCCTTGACGGTGAGCTCCACGGCTCCCGCCCGGTCGCCGTGCACGGCCTCGCAGTACTTCAGGCTCTGCCAGTGTTCGGCGAGTCCGCGCGCCATTCCCTGGCCGGCCAGCGCGTAGCCGCGCGCTACGGCATGCAGTACCCGCCATGGCGTCAGTTCGATGGTCCGGCCGCACTCGGTCCGGGTAACGGGCTGCAGATCGGGCTTTCTGCGCCCCGACTCCTGGCCCTTCTCACGCCGTTGTGCGTCGATGGCTGTCGCCGCTTTCCCTGCGTGTTCCACCAGGTCCGCTGTCGAACGGACGTGGATGCTCGTCTGGAGGCTGAGTTCGTTGAGGATCTGTCGCGCGGTTCTTGCCATGCGTCCCCCCACGGTGTCCGCGTGCCCTGGCCAGCCGTGAACGGTAATTCGGAGCATCGGGGCGCATACAAGTGCGCATGGTGAGCCATGGTGCAGAACTGGCCACACTGGGACCGGGTATGACCAGCGATGACAGAAGCCATGCCGACCGTCCGACAATCCGCACTCGTCAACTGGGAACCGCCCAAGTGCCCTCGTCCCGGGGGATGTTCGAGTGGATGAGCCGGGCAGTCATGCCCCCGCCGATGAGAAGGAGGCGGGCATGGACCCGAACGAGCATCACAACGGTGCCACACCGGACCCCGAGCAGCCGGCGGGCCGATCTCCAGCACAGCTGCAGGGTGAGGGACGGCAGGACCGCGACTGCGCGGTCGCGGATCTGGCGGGCGAGTTCGGTGCGGAGCTGGTGCGAGCCATCCGCGTGGGCCTGGCCCAGGGGAACAGCTCGGCGCACGGTCCCAGGGGCCGTCTCAGCTGAGCTGGTACGCCTTCGCGACCCAGTACGCGCAGGCACACTGGCCTGGCAGGGCGGCGAAGACCCGGGACGAGGTCAGCGACGCACTGACCGCTGTGACTGTGGCGATGCTGTGGGACCTTCCTGGCCGGCCGAACGGCCAGTTGCTGCGCCGTGCCCTGCCGCCCTGCTCCTGCCCAGCCCGGGCGGAGACGGTTTCCTGGTTGTCGCACTTGCCCTCGGGCTGACGGTTGTCGGCATACAGGGCAGCCCCCGCTGTCCTCGGCCACCGGCTCCTGACCGTGTGGCTGGGCCTGTTTCCCGTGCTGGTGGTGCTCGGCGTGCCGGTCCGGCGCGAGGCGATCCGACATGCCTCGGAGGCTGACCGCTCGTTCAGGTTGGTTCAGCGTCTGTTCAGCGGGCCTGTCGCACCCTGAGGCAGTCAGCTCGGCCGCACGCAGCGGCCGGAGGATGCGGCGAGAGGATGCGGCATGAAGCGCAAGGGCAATTGGATCGTGGGGGCCGGGCTCTCGGCCGCCCTCATCGGCGGTGGTACCGGCATCGCTGTAGCAACGACCGGTGCTGACGACAACGAGACACCCATCTCGGGGCCTGCGCTGGAGAAGGCGAGCGCCGCAGCACTCGCGTACACCGGAGAAGGCAAGGTGACGGACTCCGAGGTCGGCGACGAGGAGGGCTATTACGAGGTCGAGGTCACGCTCGACAACGGCAAGCAGGCCGACGTACACCTGGACAAGGACTTCAAGGTCCTCGGCAGTCAGGTGGACGGCGGAGACGAGCCGAACGACAAGGACTGATCCCGGAGCGCTGCATCGGACCGCGCCCGTTGCCAGGTGCGGCGCCGGTCAGGGCTCCAGCCGATGGCCGTGTCCATAGCTGGTGATTCGTGGCAGCCGGGCCGGACGCGAGGACGAATCGGCCGCATCGATGAGGCGGTGGCGGGTGTTGGTGGAGCCGAATCAGTTCTCGTCCCTGACCTCTGGCATCAGCGGCTTGCCGGATACGGCCGCTCCCCCCGATGCCGGGCGAGCACCGGCGAGCAACTCGGACTCTTCGGGCTGGAGCGAGCCTTCGCGGGGCCGCAGGCGTGGATATGGCAGGTCGCCCCAGCCAGGTCGGGGATGGGGCGGGAGGCCGTGTTGTTCCCTCGGAAGCGATGGGGCGGGGGCGCCTCTGTTTTCGATGTGGAGCGAGGAATGTGACGCGGGGACTGTGTGAGGTCAAGGGTCATGTCGGACTCGAGCGGCACTGCCATCCGGGCTCCGAAGGCGGGGCCACACTGCTCCGCCTGCATTTCCACTCCCGCTTGTCACCGCCCGGGGCTCCCGTAGCGTGGACCGTATGCGCGTGCTGATCGTCGAGGACGAGGAGCGGTTCGCGGCCGGGCTGAGGGACGGTCTGGAGGCCGAGGGATTCGCCGTGGACGTGGCGCTCGACGGGGTGGACGGGCTGTGGATGGCGCGTGAGAGCGCGTACGACGCGATTGTCCTCGACATCATGCTGCCGAGGCTCAACGGCTACCGGGTCTGCCGGACGCTGCGTGGTGAGGGCAACTGGACGCCGATCCTCATGCTCACCGCCAAGGAGGGCGAGTGGGACGAGATCGAGGGCCTCGACACCGGCGCCGACGACTACCTCACCAAGCCCGTCTCGTACGCCGTGCTGCTCGCCCGGCTGCGGGCGCTGTTGCGGCGGGAGGCACGCGAGCGGCCCGCGGTGCTCGCGGTGGGCGACCTGCGGCTGGATCCGGCCGCGCGCACGGTGACCCGGTCCGGGCGTCAGGTCGAGGTGACGGCACGGGAGTTGGCCGTGCTGGAGTTCCTGATGCGGCGGACAGGCGAGTCCGTCAGCAAGCGGACGATCCTCGACCATGTGTGGGGCGACGACTTCGAGGGCGATCCGAACATCGTCGAGGTGTATGTGCGGCGCCTGCGCAACAAGGTTGATCGTCCCTTCGGGAGGGACTCCCTGCGGACCGTGCGGGGGCACGGATATCGGTTGGTGCCGGATGGCGGGTGAACGGCGGCGCCTGCGGACTGTGCGCATCCGGGCCACGGTGATCGCCGCACTGGCAGTGGGGCTCGCGCTGATCGCCGGAGGCGCCGCCCTGGTGCTCGGGCTGCGGGTCGAGCTGAGCAACGACGTGCGGGACGCCGCGCGGACCCGCGCGGGCGAGGTGGCTCGGGTGATCGAGGCGGGGAGAGGGGTGCCCGAGGTCAGCGTGGCCGACCCCGACGAGGAGTTCCTGCAGGTCGTCGACCAGCGGGGGACGGTTGTCGCGGCGAGCTCGAACATTGAGGGACTCCCGGCGCTGGCTCGGCTCCGGTCCGGCGGCAGCACCGAGGTCGACACCCCGATCGACGAGGACCCGTTCCTGGTGGTGGCGGTCGCGGCGCGGGACGGCGACCGGCGCCTGACCGTCCTGGACGGCCGTACACCCGCCGGGGTCGCCGAGGCCACCTCCACGGTCACCCGGATGCTGCTCATCGGCCTGCCCGTGCTGCTGGCCCTGGCAGCCGCCGCGACCTGGGCCGCCGTGGGGCGGACGCTGCGGCGGGTCGCACGCGCCGAGGCGGCGCAACGGCACTTCGTCTCGGACGCCTCGCACGAACTGCGCTCACCCGTCGCCACGGTCCGGCAGCACGCCGAGGTGGCCCTCGCCCATCCGGGGCGCGCCGATGCCGGGGTGCTGGCAGGGACGGTCCTGGAGGAGGCCGTCCGCATGCAGCGCCTGGTGGAGGATCTCCTTCTCCTCGCCCGCGCCGACGAGGACGCGATCCGGCCGCCGCGGCGCCCCGTCGATCTGGACGACCTGGTCTTCGAGGAGGCTCGGCGGCTGCGGGAACGGCAGGATGGCCCGCGCGTCGACAGTAGCGGGGTCTCGGCCGGGCGGGTCCTGGGCGATGAGGACGGCCTGCGCCGCGTGGTCCGCAACCTCGGCGAGAACGCCGCCCGCCACGCCCGCTCCCGGGTCGCCCTGACGCTCCGCGAGGTCGGCGCAACCGTACGGCTGGACGTCGACGACGACGGCCCCGGGGTGCCGGAGGGGGAGCGGGCCCGGATCTTCGAACGCTTCGTACGCCTGGACGAGTCCCGCGCGAGGGGAGAGGGCGGAGCCGGCCTGGGCCTCGCGATCGTGGCCGAGCTGGTGGCCGCGCACGGGGGCACGGTGACGGTCGGGACGGCGCCGGAGCTGGGCGGAGCGTGCTTCACGGTGAGGTTGCCGGCCACCCACTGAGGGGTGCGGGGCTGTGACGTTGTGCGGCCTCGCCGCGTGGGGCGCGACGAGTCATCACGAACCCGCAGCCGTCCACAAACCGAATGCCCCGTTTTGCGCCGCCTGACGGCCCGTTCAGGTGTGTTCAGCGTCCTTTCAGAGGGTCAGCGGGACGCTCGTCGCAGGCCACATCCCAGGGAGGCTGCCATGAGCACCAACCGCCCCATCCTGCTGACCGGAGCATCCGTAACCGCCGCCGTACTCCTGGCCGGTGCGTGCTCGGGAGCCGCCGACACCGCTGACCGCCAAACGGAGCCGAGCGCCTGCGTTCACGTCGTCGAGGAAGGATCGGGCAAGACGGGCGACGCCTGCCTGCCCACGGCGCCCGCAGCGGACCGGGCCGACCTCACCGAGCCCCGCTTCACGCACCCCACCCGGATCACGAACCCGCTCCACCCCACCAGCGAGGTCACCCAGACGATCTACGGCGGCCAGGTGGACGGCAAACCCTTCCGTACCGAGGTCAGCCTGCTGCCCGGCACGAAGACCATCGACGTGAACGGCAAGCCGGTCGAGGCTCGCATCAGCCAGTACGCGGCCTTCTCCGACGGCCGGATCCAGGAGGTCGCCCTCGACTGGTACGCACAGGCCGACGACGGTTCCGTCTGGTACCTCGGCGAGGACGTCTTCAACTACGACAACGGGGTCGTCGCCGACACCGAAGGCACCTGGCAGGCGGGCCGCGACAACGCACCGGCAGCGATGATCATGCCCGCGGACCCGGAGAAGGGTGACGTCTACTGTCCCGAGAACCTCCCGGAGATCGTCTTCGAGGAAGTCACCGTACGAGCCGTGGACCAGACGGTCGACGGGCCGTACGGCGAGGTCGAGGGCGCGATGACCGTCCGTGAACTGCACATGGACGGCTCGACCGAGGACAAGGTGTTCGCGCCGGGGTACGGGGAGTTCTCGACCGGCGCCGAGGGCGGCGACCTGGAGGCGGTGTCGCTCGCGGTGCCCACCGACGCGACGCCCGGGCCGCTGCCGGCCCGGCTGACCGCCCTGGACCGTGCTGCCGTTGCTGCCCACGAGTCGCCCGGGGCCGCCGCCGTCCGGCAGGTCCGCGCCGCGTGGGACGCGTACCGTGCCTCCGACGCCGTAGCGCAGCTGCTGGAGCGGCAGATGGAGCGTGACCTCGTCGCCCTGGAGAAGGCCGGGGACGGTGCGCAGGCGGTGGACCCGGCCCTCCGCGTCGCCCAGAACGTGACGGACCTGCGGCTCCGCTACGAGCCCGTGCCGACGGTCGACCGGGACCGACTCGCCCTCTGGACGCGCCAGTTGACGATCGACGCGAAAGCAGGGAACGAGGGCGCCGTCGCGGGCGACGTGACGGCCCTGGAGCTCGCATGGGAGCGCATGCGGCACCCGGTCCTGGACGCCGTACCGGTGGACGCGGACCTGAAGAAGCTCCGCGCGGCAGCCGATGGCAAGGACACGGCCGAGATACAGCGGCTCGTGCCCGAACTCACCGAGCACATCGCGGAGTTGGAGGGTAAGTAGCCGCCTGCAGGGGGGCTTGTGCGGGGCCGCAGTCCAAGTGCCTCGTTTGCCCCGGTCCTGCCGGGTGCAGCGCAGTTACCCTGCAGGCAGACCGACCCGGCCTTCGGTCAAGCCCCGTGTCCGTGTTCGCCCCGCGGCTGCCTCTCGGCCTCGCTCGAGCGCGCGGGTGCCGTGCGGCGGTGCCCGGCTCGGCGACTGTGAACGAGCATGATGGCCGGGCCTGTTGCCAGGAGCAGGGCGAGAGCCGCGTAGCCGTAGGTGAGGGTGGCCAAGGTGGCGACCGCGGCCACCAGCAACGGACCGCCCGCGTCGCCGAGTTCACGTCCGAGCTCGGCGGAACCCATGGTCTGACCGAGACGCTCCTGGGGGGTGGAGGCCGCCAGGGCGGCGAAGCCGAGCGGGGTGATCAGACCCGTGCCGACGCCGATCAGCGCCGCTGCGATGAGTACGCCGGTCAGGCCGGGCAGCATGGCGCAGGTCAGGCCGGCGGCCGTGACAAGCAGTCCGATGCCGATCCCGGCGGGGGCGGTGATGCGTCCGGCGTCCAGGGCCCGCCCGGCTCGGGGTTGGACGATCGCGGCGCACATGGCCAGTACGGAGACGGCGGCGCCGGTGGCCACCGTGCCAAGACCGGCCGCGGCCCCGGACACCGGCAGGAAGCCGACCCCGACGGACAGGGCGGCGGTCGCGCCCGCGAGGGCCGCGGTCGGCCGCAGGAACGCCGGGTCGGCCAGCCGCCGGGCCAGGTCCAGCACGGTCTGCCGCGTGCGCGGCAGCGGAGGTACGCGGGGAACAGCGAGCACGGCCCACACCGCGACGACTGCGCCGAGCACCGCCATCACCGCGAACAGCAGCCGCAGGCCGCCGGACCAGACGATCACGCCGCCCAGCAGCGGGCCGAGGGTGTAGCCGATGGACTTGTAGAAGCCGTAACTGCCGAACGCCCTCCCGTGTTTGGCCGCCGGGTTGAGCCGGGCGACCAGGGCGGAGGCCGAGGGGGAGAAGGCGGAGGCCGCGGCGCCCTGGCCGAGGCGGGCTGCCCACAGCCAGCCGGGACTGTCCGCCACGGCGTACGCGGCCGAGGCCCCGGCGAAGGCGGCCAGTCCGCCGACCATGACCGGTCGGGCGCCGATGCGGTACGTGCACGCCGTGCGGGAGCACCGGCGCAGCATCGACCTGGTCCGCTACCGCTACTTCGGCACCGAGCACCTCGGCCTTGAGACGGTGGCTTCGGTCAGCGGCCTGGCTGCAGTTTCCGGGACAGCCCGTCGCCGTCGCGTACCGGAGACGGCGCGGGTGCGTACGGCGGACGGCGCGATGGCCGAGCTGGCTGCGGCCGTCGACGAGGTCCTGCTCGGCCTCGGGGACGACATTACCCGGGTGCAGCGCAAGCAGTACCGGGCCTACCAGCGGCTGCTGAACTTCGCCTGCATCTGCCCGCCTCAGCAGACCAAGCTTCTCGTCTACCTCAAGGCTGACCCGAAACAGGTCGACCTCGTTCCCGGCTTCACTCGGGATGTGACGGGGCTCGGCCATCACGGCACGGGTCACCTGGAACTGCAGCTGCGTACGGAGCGGGACTTGGAGCGAGCCAAGGACCTGCTTCGTCTTAGCTACGCCGCGGCGTAGGTCAGCACATCCGGTACGGGCTGGGCCAGCGCGGTGGTGGTGCGGGGTGTGCAGTTGTTGGTCAGAGCTCGTAGCGCAGCCTTCCGACGTGACGGTCAAGGGGTGGCGGTGGAGTACTCAATGGTGCGGACGATCCCCGGTTTGGCCAACCGGGGATCCGCTGCGATGTTCCGCCGCTTCGTCCTTCGACCGGGCTGTCTCAGGGGGCTGTCCACGCTAGATTGCGTGCACGAGGCCCCGCGCCATCCCCCGTACGCGGGGCCTCGTGCACGCCGTGACTGGTGAGCTGCTGTCACTTGCCGGGTGGTCGGTAGGCCGCTCCCGGCTATTCGTGACTGGCCTTGGCGGGGGGCGCGTGGTGACCTTATGAGGCCCGCTCCCGTACGAGGCCGAGGCGGGGGCCCAGGCAGAATGTGTGGCGGCCAGTGACGTAGGGGCCAGCGTCCCCGTTGCGGGAGACCGGGTGGGGCAGCAGGCGCAGTTCCGCCGCGCTGGGGTTTTGCACCACGCCTGCGGGGCCTGCGTCGTGGGTGAGGTAGCGGGAGGGCGCCTGGACGGTGACGCGGATCAGGTGGGCGACGGTGGCCCGGTCGAGTTGTTTACGGTCCGGTGCCGGCATGGGCAGGGGCTCGGTGCGGGCGGCATCGAGCCACTGCTGGCCGTCGGCGGTGACGAAGGCGGGCAGGATACGTTCGGAATCGGCGCCCAACCGTGTGGGCACCGCGGCGGGGTCGATCTCGCGGTCGTTGACGCAGTACAGATCAGTGACGGGATTGAGACGGCATCGGATGTCGAACACCCCGGCGCTGACCAGCGGAACACCCCCGCGTCGGCGGGACGGACACCCGTCGGCTGTCCGCCGCCCTCGGCGACGACGGAACACCCCCGCGTCGGCGGGACGGACCTGAGGGACGGGCGCATCGAGTACACCGCGTTCGGAACATCCCCGCGTCGGCGGGACGGACGAGAAGATCGCCACCAAGACCGGCAACGGCGGCGGAACACCCCCGCGTCGGCGGGACGGACTGCTTCTTCTTGTTTAACCGCACGTGTGCGTCCGGAACACCCTCGCGTCGGCGGGACGGACGGCCGGGCCCGACCAACCGCACCGGCAGCGGGCGGAACACCCCCGCGTCGGCGGGACGGACCCGGACGTGGTGACGGACGCGCGCAGGTACCGCGGAACACCCCCGCGTCGGCGGGACGGACTACGAGGTCGGTGACCTCTACCTGGACGGCGACGGAACACCCCCGCGTCGGCGGGACGGACCTCGACGAGGTCCTCGGGGGTGCTGGGCCAGGCGGAACACCCCCGCGTCGGCGGGACGGACTCCCGCACCGGCCACGCACTGGACCGGGTCACCGGAACACCCCCGCGTCGGCGGGACGGACGCCGCGGCATAGCGGAGTTGGGTCCGCTGCAGCGGAACACCCCCGCGTCGGCGGGACGGACTCAAGCAGCTGGTGCAGAGCCTGCTCGACCAGCGGAACACCCCCGCGTCGGCGGGACGGACGCGAACTGGCCGCGCACCAGGGGCCAGGACGACGGAACACCCCCGCGTCGGCGGGACGGACCCGCCCGTCTCCTTCACTGTGACACCGACGATCGGAACACCCCCGCGTCGGCGGGACGGACCACTTCGGGGAAGAGCGCCGCACGCAAGATATCGGGACACCCCCGCGTCGGCGGGACGGACGTCCTGCTCTACGACGGCGACCAGGTCGACGCCGGAACACCCCCGCGTCGGCGGGATGGACCAGGTACGCGTAGGCCGACTCCAGCGCCGTGGCGGAACACCCCCGCGTCGGCGGGACGGACGGCGTCAACGTCGACTCCACCATCGCCGCCACCGGAACACCCCCGCGTCGGCGGGACGGACTGCCGGGTACGCCACAGGTGTTGAAGGATGATCGGAACACCCCCGCGTCGGCGGGACGGACCCTGGATACGTCCTGGCAAAGGCGTCCAGAACCGGAACACCCCCGCGTCGGGGGGACGGACTCACCGAACAGTGCGACACCGAGCTCGGCCTGCGGAACACTCCCGCGTCGGCGGGACGGACGTCGAGCTCATCGTCCAGGGCTACGAGGAGACCGGAACACCCCCGCGTCGGCGGGACGGACTGCCGGGCTCCGCACCTGGCACACGCACCGAACGGAACACCCCCGCGTCGGCGGGACGGACGCTCCTTCATTGCGGAGGAGATACGTCCCCGCCGGAACACCCCCGCGTCGGCGGGACGGACGGCCACCGGCTTCCCACCCGGCACCCCGAGGACGGAGCACCCCCGCGTCAGCGGGACGGACGCTGAGCTGCCGCCTGAGCGCCTGTATGTGGACGGAACACCCCCGCGTCGGCGGGACGGACGGACAGGGCGGAGAACGGATACCGCGTCGGATCGGAACACCCCCGCGTCGGCGGGACGGACTCGTCACCGGGAGCCCGCGCGATCGTCGTCATCGGAACACCCCCGCGTCGGCGGGACGGACAACGACACACCGCGCCCTCTCGTGGTCGACAGCGGAACACCCCCGCGTCGGCGGGACGGGCGATGTCCCACGCCGCGAAATGGGCGGGAAGATCGGAACACCCCCGCGTCGGCGGGACGGACGACACCTGGCACTTCGAGCAGGACCGTGTCGTCGGAACACCCCCGCGTCGGCGGGACGGACCCCTACGTGTGGGGGGGGCGACCGGGCCCAACAGCGGAACACCCCCGCGTCGGCGGGACGGACTGACGGACGCCGCAGGGTCGGTGGAGGTAGGGCGGAACACCCCCGCGTCGGCGGGACGGACGCCGAAGAGGGGCGTGACCAACTCAGCGAATTCGGAACACCCCCGCGTCGGCGGGACGGACACGCGCGTCTTCACCGCCGATGAGACCGGCATCGGAACACCCCCGCGTCGGCGGGACGGACGTCCCCTGGCACATCGAGCCGGTGACGACGAGCGGAACACCCCCGCGTCGGCGGGACGGACGTCGCCGCCAAATGGGGCGAAGAACACCAGGACGGAACACCCCCGCGTCGGCGGGACGGACGCCCCCAAGGCGTCCGGCACACCCTCCCTCTACGGAACACCCCCGCGTCGGCGGGACGGACCGGGCTCTACGACGCCGCGGGAGTCAAGCTGGCGGAACACCCCCGCGTCGGCGGGACGGACACCGACCGGTACGTCGTCGACGTGGTGATGATCGGAACACCCCCGCGTCGGCGGGACGGACGTCAGCAGGATGACGACCGCGGACCCGCGGAGCGGAACACCCCCGCGTCGGCGGGACGGACCGCTTCGGGTCGGCCTTGAAGGTGGCGATCATCGGAACACCCCCGCGTCGGCGGGACGGACCACCCCCCGCGTTACCTTGCCCGAGGGCGCGGCGGAACACCCCCGCGTCGGCGGGACGGACCAGATGGACGTCCTCGGCCTGCGCCGCACCGACGGAACACCCCCGCGTCGGCGGGACGGACGACCAGCCTTGGCAAGTCAAGATGCGCGTCGGCGGAACACCCCCGCGTCGGCGGGACGGACCGGTGCGGCACCCGCCGGGCCTACCAGGGCCACGGAACACCCCCGCGTCGGCGGGACGGACGATGCTGCGTGGGTGGCCGCCGACCGTGCGATCGGAACACCCCCGCGTCGGCGGGACGGACTCGGGCTGCGGGACCGGGGGCGCGTCGCCGATCGGAACACCCCCGCGTCGGCGGGACGGACGCTGGGGTGTCCTCACTCGTCGTGGTACGAGGCGGAACACCCCCGCGTCGGCGGGACGGACGGGAACGTCAAGTACGGCGCGCCCTACGGCGGCGGAACACCCCCGCGTCGGCGGGACGGACGGCCGGCTGGTCGATGCGTGGAACCGGGAGGACGGAACACCCCCGCGTCGGCGGGACGGACCCAGGACAAACGCGAAGGACACCGACCATGGACGGAACACCCCCGCGTCGGCGGGACGGACGCGGAGTAGGACTGGCCGGACGGCTCGGTCTACGGAACACCCCCGCGTCGGCGGGACGGACGTAGCCATCCAGGAACTCGACGTCACCCTGGACGGAACACCCCCGCGTCGGCGGGACGGACGGCGAGCCGAGAAGCCGCGCCAACATCGCGAGCGGAACACCCCCGCGTCGGCGGGACGGACGTCCTCGGGCAGGGCCTCGATCTCGCCGCCAACGGAACACCCCCGCGTCGGCGGGACGGACATCGTCCACTCGAAGCCCGCGACCTCGTCCTGCGGAACACCCCCGCGTCGGCGGGACGGACGGTGACGGCGGCGCTGCTGCGTACGACGGGGCCGGAACACCCCCGCGTCGGCGGGACGGACATGATGCCGGGGTGCCGGGTCGGGTCCGGTGCCGGAACACCCCCGCGTCGGCGGGACGGACGAGTTCTGAGCGTTCGCACCTGCTGGTTGAGGCGGAACACCCCCGCGTCGGCGGGACGGACAAGGAAATGTGGACCGTGGACCAGCTCATCTACGGAACACCCCCGCGTCGGCGGGACGGACCGTCGGGTAGGCCTCAGCCATGGTCAGGCCTCCGGAACACCCCCGCGTCGGCGGGACGGACTACGAGAACGCCGTCACCCCCGCCTCCGCCAGCGGAACACCCCCGCGTCGGCGGGACGGACTCCCAGTTCCGCGGGTTCGCCGAAGGCGGCATCGGAACACCCCCGCGTCGGCGGGACGGACGCGGCCTGTGGCACCCCAGCACTGTTGCCCGACGGAACACCCCCGCGTCGGCGGGACGGACATCGAGTCGGGCACGTAGCCGGTGCACGTCAGCGGAACACCCCCGCGTCGGCGGGACGGACGCTAGGACGCGACGGGCAGGGTGAGGACGAGGCGGAACACCCCCGCGTCGGCGGGACGGACCTCGGCGGGACACCGTCTGTGCCCTGGTCCTCCGGAACACCCCCGCGTCGGCGGGACGGACCGGGGTCAGGCGGCGCCCACGTCGGCCTGCCGCGGAACACCCCCGCGTCGGCGGGACGGACACCAGCCATCTCCGGGTGCCGGATTGCGGCGGCGGAACACCCCCGCGTCGGCGGGACGGACCGGTGGCGGCTGGACAACCGGTCCATCGGCGTCGGAACACCCCCGCGTCGGCGGGACGGACACCGTCCCCGACACCTCCGAGGCGATCGTCGGCGGAACACCCCCGCGTCGGCGGGACGGACGCCTCCCTCGACCCGCGCGCCTGGATCCTCGGCGGAACACCCCCGCGTCGGCGGGACGGACGCCGACGAAGTTCTGCCCTGAGGTGCCGCCGACGGAACACCCCCGCGTCGGCGGGACGGACGGCACCACCTTCACGCCGTCCAGCTCATACGGCGGAACACCCCCGCGTCGGCGGGACGGACATGGTGCGCTACACCCTGCGAGACCTGGACTACGGAACACCCCCGCGTCGGCGGGACGGACTCGTTCTCGGTGCCCCTCGACCTCGGCGGCGACGGAACACCCCCGCGTCGGCGGGACGGACGCGGCCTTCGATATTGCCGGATCGGACTATCCCGGAACACCCCCGCGTCGGCGGGACGGACGTCAACACGTGCACTTCGGGCACGCAGACAGCCGGAACACCCCCGCGTCGGCGGGACGGACTCGTCGCCCGATCCGGCGTCCGCGGTCCACGACGGAACACCCCCGCGTCGGCGGGACGGACTTCACGGCGCAGCCCGGGTAATGGCCGATGCGCGGAACACCCCCGCGTCGGCGGGACGGACTTCTTGATGTAGGCGGAGCTGCCGTGGGCCATCGGAACACCCCCGCGTCGGCGGGACGGACCCGCCCGGCCAGTCCGAGGTCCGTTTCAACGCCGGAACACCCCCGCGTCGGCGGGACGGACGGGGGCTCGGCGGTGCCGGAGTCGTCGTCGGGCGGAACACCCCCGCGTCGGCGGGACGGACCGCCGCCGAGGAGCAGCCGACGTGATCCAGGTCGGAACACCCCCGCGTCGGCGGGACGGACTCTTTCTCGATGGTTGAGGTGTGCCGAAGGGGCGGAACACCCCCGCGTCGGCGGGACGGACCGCGGCCCGGCCGTGACGAGGCTGTCCTGCACCGGAACACCCCCGCGTCGGCGGGACGGACGCATCGGAGAAGGCCCCCAATGCGACCGGCAACGGAACACCCCCGCGTCGGCGGGACGGACGTCCAGCTCGTGGACGTTGCGGCCGCCGCCGGCGGAACACCCCCGCGTCGGCGGGACGGACGTGAACAGGCGGTCGTTGTAGCCGCGGGCACCCGGAACACCCCCGCGTCGGCGGGACGGACACTTTCTGACCTGCTGTTTAGCGGTGGCTTTGCGTAGTCATTGCCAAATTGGTTGCAGGGTAGCGGGTCGTCATGGCCTCACGGTACAAGCCCCTGTTCCAGGGGGTGTTGTCAGTGCGGTCTGGTTGAGTCGGGGTGTCAGGTCGAAGTGTGGTGGGTGGGGAGGGCGCTCGATGATGCGAAGGCCGTGTGAGAGGCCGGACGAGTCGGCTTGGGGGAAGTCACGTGGTCTCGACCCGTTGTTTCCGCCGTATCCGTTGGTGCGGCATCTGCTGGATGCTGCTGCGATGGCCTTGTGGATCTGGGACCGCTATCTCTCGGTCAACCAGCGGCGGTGTATAGCCGCTGGGCTTGGACTGGCAGATGATCATGAGCGGGCGCGGGCGGTCGTGGCGTTGTGTGCGGGCCTTCATGACATTGGCAAGCTGTCTGGTTTCCAGTTATGTGATGACCGTGGCCGTGAGCGGCTGAGTGCGGCGTTTCTCCGGGACATGGGGAAAATCGGCGTGGAGAAGCTGTCGCATGACGTGGCTGGAATGGCGGCGTTGCCGGCGGTGCTTGCCGCGCTGGGCGTTGCGGATGACATGTCGGGGAGAGGGGCTGTCGACCGGGTCGCGGAGATCGTCGGCGGACATCACGGCCGGTTCTACCGGTTGGAGAGGGAACGGAGCGGCGGTCCCGTCTATCAGTCTCTGCTGGGGGGAGCGGCCTGGGCGCGGCAGCGTACGGCGCACGCGTCGGCGGTGTTCGAGGCGCTCGGGTCGCCTGTGCCGCCGGAGCAGTTCACGGCCCCGGCAGCGGTGCTGGTGACGGGGGTGGTGATTCTCGCGGACTGGCTGGTCAGCCAGGAGGATTTCCTCAAGCGGCGCCAGCGGCGGCTTGGTGTTTCGCTGGAGGGGCACTTTGTGGAGTCGTGCGCGCAGGCGGGGAGGCTGGCGCGTGAGGCCGGGCTCGTGCCTGTGGAGTTGGAGCGTAAGGACTTTGGCGAGGCGTACGGGATCGACGGGGAGCCCAACTCCCTGCAGCGGTCGATCACGGAGGAGTTCTCGGCGGCGCTGAAGGGCATGGGCGGGGATCGGGGCAGGGCCGGCATCCTGCTGGTTACCGCGGCGCCGGGGGACGGCAAGAGTGAGACCGCCCTGGAGGCGGAGCGGGCCATGTCCGCGGTCTTCGGGACGCGGGGGTTCGCGTTCCTGCTCCCCTCGATGGCCACCAGCGATCAGATGCACGGCCGCATCGCCGGCGTGCTGGCCCGGCAGAACGGGCAGGGCGCCGGGCTGACCCTGACGCACAGCATGGCGTGGCTGAGCAGTGCGTACGCAGACGATGTCCTCGGCGCCGGGCCGCAGGTGCTGGTCTGCGAGGGGGAGGAGTGCGCGGGCAGCGGCACCGCTCGGCACCAGGCGCAGATGCGGCCCCCGCAGTGGCTGCGCGGTTCCAAGCGACCGCTGCTGGCGCAGTACGCGGTGGGCACGGTGGACCAGGCGCTCATGGCGGTACTGCCGGTGCGGCACAACGCCTTGCGGCTGCTGGCACTCTCCGGCAAGACGTTCATCGTCGACGAGGCGCATGCTTACGACCCGTACATGCAGGTCCTGTTGGGAAGGCTGCTGAACTGGCTGGGGGCCTACGGCGTTCCCGTGATCCTTTTGTCCGCGACCTTGCCCGCCTCGGTCAGTGACCGGCTGATCAAGGAGTACCTGCGGGGAGCGGGACACACAGGCCGCGAACTCAAGGGGCGGTCGTTCAGGGCGCCTTATCCGGGCTGGCTGTATGTGGACGCCGCCAGCAGCGACCGCACGGACATGGCCTGTGCCGCGATCTCCGAGAGCCGGCAGAAGGAGCAGGCCGCTCAGCGGTCCATGGACCTTCAGGTTCAGGTGGAGGCGGTGGTCCACGGTTCGTCCGGCGGAGCCCGCAACCGGTTCGCGGTCATCGAACGCCATCTGGAGCCGGTCGTCACCGGGGAGGGGGGCTGCGCGCTGGTGGTGTGCAACACGGTGGGTGACGCGCAAGAGACCTACACCCGGCTCCGTGCACGCTGGGAAGGCCGGGGCCTGGCCGACGGGGACCTTCAGTTGCTGCACGCGCGGTTCCCGGGCGATGTGCGCGAGGCGCGGACACGGGGTGTTGCCGACGGAATGGGGCGCACGGGACCGAGGCCGCGGCGGCGGATCATCGTGGCCACCCAGGTCGTGGAACAGTCGCTCGATCTGGACGCCGATGTGGTGATCAGTGATCTGGCTCCGCTGGCACTCCTGCTGCAACGGGCCGGGCGCTGCTGGCGGCACGAAACCTGGTGGGCCGCGCACGGACGGCCGGGCGGACGGTCACGCCCGGCCTGGGCGGCCGAGACTGGGCCCCGCCTGGTGGTGCTGGATCCGCTGGCCGGCGCGGGGACGGTGCCGAAGCAGTGGGGGAGCGTGTACGCGGAGTTCCTCCTGTCGGAGACCTCGGAGGTCCTGGCCGGGCGTGGGTCTCGGCCCATCGCCATCCCCGGGGACGTCCAGGAGCTGGTCGAGCTGGTGCACGGGGACCGCACTGACCGCTTCGACTGGGAGAACCTGGAGAAGTCCGCGGCATGGTCGGCGTACACCGGCGACGATCACGCCCAGCGGAGCGTCGGCTCTCTCGTCGCCATTCCCCGGGCGCAGAAGGGGCTCGAACTGCGTGCCCTGCACCACCTGCAGGGCACGGAGGACGAGTGGGAGGCGGCGACCAGGCTCGGGGCGGACTCGGTCCGGCTGCTGTGTGTGTACGAGCACGACGACGGCCGTGTCACGTTGGACGTGGACGGTGCGCAGCTCCTGCCGGAACTTGGTGAGGGCGGGCGGATACAGGTGGGTGACGTGCGCACGGTGATGGGCAGCACGATCCCCGTGCGCGCCGACTATTTCCGCGATGAGGTAGGGGGGCTCCAGCCGCCAGCCGCATGGTCTGATCATCCGATGCTCGGCGATCTTGTGGTCCTCAGGCAGCCCGTCCGTGACGGGCAGGTGCAGGCGGTCCAGGTTGGCGGTAAACGCATCTGGCTGGACGCGGAGTTGGGGCTGGTGAGGGAATGAACGATGAAACCCGGTGGCAGGGCGTGCACCCCCACATCGGCGGGGAGAACTCGGCAGTTGAAGGCAGGCCGCACCTTCAGGCGAAACACCCTCACATCGGCGAGGACACCGCAGCCGCCACCCGCACCACCCTGGTGCGCGGGAGGACGGCGCAGGCGAGGTCAGACCCGGCGGCGTGCCAGTCGGCCGTAAGCCTCTGCGGCGACGAGGAGCAGGGCACCGCACGTCGTACCGACAGCGGGAGTCGGCTGGACCACCAGAACCACAACGATCACGAGCGTGATGAAGAGAAGGGGCCCAGCCCCGTGTTGCCGATCAGGCCATAAGGCCGGAACACCTGCTGTGCGTGACGTCATGAGGGCCTCCTGTGGTTGTACGGCGCCCTGTCCAGCCGCGGGCGACGGCCGTGGCGCGCGTGATCACACGTCGCGTGCTCAGGAGACGTTGTACAGCCCCAACGGCCGTGATCGCAATGGCCAGTTGAAGCACAGGAAGCACCTTCAGGCTTCTTGAGACAGCCGGAGCCTGTGTCTGCTCAACTGGTGGTCTCAGCAGGAGTGAGGGCGTTGTCAGTGGCGCCTGTTTCACTGTGCGCAGCGGTTCCCTTCAGATCACGCGAGGGGCACCGCCATGCCTTGATACGTGCTGATGAACGCAAGGGAAGGGAGGAAGGATGACCGGTCGATTCGATCTGCGGGACGAGCCATGGATCCCGGTACGCCTGTTAGGGGAGTCACGGCGGGTCGGGCTGCGGGAGCTGTTCCACCGGGCCCATGAGATCGAGGACGTGGAACTGCCGGTGCCACCGGCGGCCTCCGGGCTGTTACGCATCCTGGCCGCGATGACGGCGAGGATCGCCCGCGAGGACGGTGTGCAACTCGGGGATGAGGAACTGACCGATGAGATCGAGGACTGGCTCACGCACCGGGCGAAGGTTCTGGCCCGGGGGCGGTTCGACACCGAGGCGGTGGATGCCTACTTCGACACGGAGGTACTCAGCGGGCGATTCGACCTCTTCGACGCCGAGAGGCCGTTCCTGCAGGATCCACGCCTGCGAGCCGAATGTGTCGATGCCAAGGGCAAGCCCAACCCGTCCGGTGTGAACAAGCTGGTTCTGGGGCGGCCCACCGGAGTCAACGGGGCGGTGCTGTTCGGCCACTTCACCGATGAGGATCCGGTGCCGGTTCCCGCGGGCGAAGCCGCCTGGCACCTGATCGCGCAGCTGTACTACGGGCCGTCGGGACAGTGCACTCCGCGCCGGATCACCACCGTCAAACCGGGCAACGGCGACGCGGGACCGCTGCGCAAGAGCGTCTCCTTCCACGTCTGGGCGTCCGACCTGTTCACCACACTGATCCTCCAGGTGCCCGCGCCCGGCGACGGCGTGGATCTGGACGGCGAGGACCGCTGCCCGTGGGAAGAGGACACGCTTGGCGATCCGCTCGGGCCGCTCGCCCCCGTGACCTGGCCGGGACGGTTGCTCACCGGGCGCGCGCGGCACGCCCTGCTGCTGGAGCCGTCGGCCGACCGCACCGCGGTCACCAACGCCTACGTGACCTGGTCCACGCACCAGAGCGCTCTGAGCGCCGCCGACCCGTATGTCGTGCTGGACCAGCCGAAGACCGGCGCCGGCGCGCCGTTCGCACGCCCCGCCGACGGCCAGCGCGCCGTATGGCGCGACCTGGACGCACTGCTGCTGAAGGGCGATGGCCAGTCCCGGCGGCCCAGCACGTTCGAGCACTTGCCGCCCGCGCTGCGGCCGGTGCTGCGGGTGCGCGCGTACGGGTTCGACCAGGACGGGCAGCAGCGCGACAACGGCTGGTACGAGGCGACCACACCGCCGGTCCTGCGCTGGCAGGCGGACGTCGACGAAGAAATGGCCCTGCACGTGGCCCGCTGTCACCGAGCTGCCGAGTCGGTCGGCGACCAACTGCGGTTCGCGGCCCGGCTCGCCTGGAAACTGACCACCGATCCGGGCACCGACCCGTCGGCGAAGGTGAGGCTGGACCCCAAGAAGCCCGGACCGTGGGCTTCAGCAGCGCTCGCCCGCTACTGGCCGGCCGCCGAGCGGGAGTTCTGGCACCTGCTCACCGCGCAGCGGTGCGACATCCT
Organism: Streptomyces sp. NBC_00554; assembly: GCF_041431135.1. Classification (NCBI taxonomy): domain Bacteria; kingdom Bacillati; phylum Actinomycetota; class Actinomycetes; order Kitasatosporales; family Streptomycetaceae; genus Streptomyces; species Streptomyces sp. NBC_00554. The sequence continues at coordinate 8,642,867 of NZ_CP107799.1, forward strand.
GCCGCACCGGCCGTTCGTGGAAGCAGCGCTGGGCGCACTTGACGAGGCGATCGGCTCCGCTCGCGCCGACGTGCGGGCGGCCCGCGCTCGCAGCCGCGCCCACGCCGTCATCCGCTCCGTCATCCCGGCCGGTGGACTCCCGCTCAGCGATTCAAGGACGTGAGATGACTTCCTCCTCGCCGCCGAAAACGGTGAAGCAGACACAGATCGAGCAGTGCGACGCCTTCGTAAGCTACGTCCTTGGCCTGTGCAGGGACAAGAAGACCCAGGCAGAGCTGCGCACCGGGCTCGGACTGCCGGTCGAGCGCTGCACCTACCTGCACCGCTACCTCGTCCCGCGCCTGCCCGAGCGGCAGCATCCCGACGCCCGCCGGGCTCGCTACGCCGTCGCGGCCCTGATCGCCGGTCGCCCGCGCGTCGCCCGTGACGCGGACGCCGCGGCACACGCGACTGCAGCTGAAGCCAGTGCCGGCGCGCCGGTACCGGAGTGGTGGAAGCGGCCCAACCTGGGGGTCGCTCTTGCCCAGGCGGTCAACAAGAGGGCCCTCAAGCCTGCGTCGGCCGAAGGCGATCTCCACCTGATGACCCGCCAGAGCAGTGACGCGATCCACCCGCGTCTGCCTTCCCTGACGCGGCACCTGCTCAGTAGCGGCGTGCGGGTGGACTGGGCTGTGCTGCTCGACGACCTCTCCTGGTGGAACCACGACCGCGACCGCATCGCCACGCGCTGGCTGGAGAGCTACTTCCGCACGCGCACTCCCGACGACCGCCATGACTCGCTGGAGGAACACAAGTAATGTCACTCTTCGTCGATTTCAGCGCCATCCAGTCCGTTCCGGCAGCCAACCTCAACCGTGACGATCTCGGCTCGCCGAAAACCGTCACCTACGGCGGCGCCTCGCGTATCCGTGTCTCCAGCCAGTCCTGGAAGCGGGTGATCCGCCACGGCGTCGAGCAGGACCTCGGCGAGACCGCCGCCCGCACCCGTCTCGTACCCATCAAAGTCAAGCAGGCCCTTGTCGGGGCGGGTTGGCCAGCTGATCTGGCCGAGTTCGCCGGGGCCCAGGTCGCGGCGAGCGCGGGCAAAAAGCCGTTGAAGACGGAGAAGGCCGGGCACACCTCCGTGCTGCTCTTCCTCCCCGAGAGCGGCATCGAGGAACTGACCGCCGTGTGCGGCGAACACCGCGAGGCACTGGAAAAGGGGCTGGGAAAGAAGGATCCCGGCGCCTTGCTGCCCACCGCCCGGATCGAGGAGATCCTTAAACGCCGCACCGCCTCCATCAGCCTGCTGGGCCGCATGCTCGCCGAACTCCCCGGCGCCAACGTCGACGGCGCCGCCCAGGTCGCCCACGCCTTCACCACCCACGCCAGCGAACCGCAGCGCGACTACTTCACCGCCGTCGACGACTGGCTGGATGCGGCCGACACCGGCAGCGGCCACCTGGACACCGCCGAGTTCAGCGCCGGCGTCTTCTACCGCTTCGCCACCATCAACGTCACCGACCTGCTCACCAACCTCGACGGCGACCACAAGGCATCCCGCACCGTCCTCGCATCCTTCGCGGACCAGTTCCTCATGTCGCTGCCCCAGGCCAAGAAGAACAGCACCGCACCACACACCCTCCCCGACCTCGCATACCTCGCCGTACGCACCCAACGGCCCATCTCCCTGGCCGCCGCCTTCGAGACCCCCGTCCCCGCCGACCGCGCCGGCGGCTACTCCCGCCCTTCCCGCCAGGCACTCGCCACCCACGCGCAGGCCATCAACCGCCTCACCGGCAACCGCAACCGGCCCTTCCACGGCCACGCCGGCATCAGCACCGAATCCTTCGACGGCATCGGCGCGGCGCACGACTCCTTCCCTGACCTGATCGACGCCGCAGTCGACGCCGCGCTGCCCGAGTCCAAGGACGAGCGGTGAGCGGACTGCTGCTGCGGCTGGCCGGACCCCTGCAATCCTGGGGCGAGCGCTCGGCGTTCTCCCCGACCCGCGACACCGCTGCTTTCCCCACACGCTCGGCCCTGATCGGCATGTTCTGCGCGGCACAGGGCCGCTCCCGTGACGCCGACGACGACACCCTCGCCCGACACGCGGAACTGGAGTTCACCGTCCGCATCGACCGGCCGGGCGTCCGGCTGATCGACTACCACACCGTCGGCGGCGGACAGCCCAAACACCTGACCGCCGCCACCAGCGGCGGCGACCACAAGGGCGACGCCGTGATCACCCGGCGCCACTACCTCGCCGACGCCGTCTTCACCGTCGCCGTCAGCGGACCCGACGACACGGTCACCGCCATCGCCACCGCCCTCCACCAGCCACACTGGGCCCCCTACCTGGGGCGGCGCTCCTGCGTACCCGACGAGCCGTTCCTCCTGCGCACCTGCGTGGACAATCCCGTGCGCGAGCTGCTGCAGCGGGTCCCGCTCAGCCTTCCCGAGGCCGGCGAGCAGGGACACTCACGCCAAGCGGGGGACGTCCCGGTGGACTTCCTGTGGGAGACATACCACCAACACCAACTGCCCCAGGACGCCGTCACGCTCACCGTCCACGACGTCCCGCTCAGCTTCGCCCAGCACAGCCGCAGCCACGGCAAACGCCTCGTGTACCGCACCACCGAGCGACTGCCAGCAGCCCTGCGGCCCGACCAAGCCAGCCTGCACCAACGACTGATCGACTACGCCCAGGAGGAATTCGCGTGAGTGACGCCGCGACCCTTGCCCGGATCCGTCTCAACCCGCACAGCCGCGACGTCCAGCGTGACCTGCGCGATGCCGCCCAGATGCACAAGACCCTGATGCGCCTGGTCCCCGATGACCTCGGCGACACCCCGCGCCACAACTCCGGTCTGCTCTTCCGCGTCGACGAAACCGAGCAGACCAGCACCCTCCTCGTACAGGCCACCACCCCGCTGGATGTGAGGCGCCTTCCCGCCGGGTACGGCCACACCGAGATCAAGAACCTGGCCCCCATGTTCGCCGCCCTGCGCAAGGGACTGACCGTCCGCTACCGCACCACCGTCGACCCTGCCAAACGCGAACGCCTGCCCATGGAACAGAAGAACACGCGCGGCAAAATCACGCCGCTGACCGGGGCTGAGGCCGATCAGTGGTGGACCCGCCGCGCCGCCGCGGCCGGCCTGGACCTCCACACCCTGCTGCCGACACCCCTGCGCCTCGTACGCTCCGCGACAGGAGGCGGCTCCCCGCTACGGCACAGCCTTACCCGCTACGACGGCACCGCCACCGTCACCGACCCCGACGCCCTCACCACCGCCCTGGTCAACGGCATCGGACGCAGCAAGACCTACGGAGCGGGCCTGCTCAGCCTCGCCCCGACCAGCACCGCGTGAGCGCACCCCGGCGGGGCGGCGACGCGCGCAAACGCCTGGCCGCCCCCACCCTCATGCTCCCGCGCGTCGCCGACTCCCTGTCCTTCCTCTACCTCGACAAGGTCCGCGTCGTCCAGGACGACACCGGCGTCTGCGCCCAGATCCAGACCGGCAACGACCACACCGACACCGTCTACATCCCCACCGCCGCCATCTCCTGCCTCCTGCTGGGCCCAGGAGTCTCCATCACCACCCGCGCCCTGGCCACCCTCGCCCGCCACGGCACCAGCGTCATCGCCACGGGCGCAGGCGGCGTCCGCGCCTACGCCGCCGTCCTTCCCGATTCCCTCACCACCCGCTGGCTCGAACAGCAAGTCAACGCCTGGGCCACCCCGGACAGCCGACTCGACGTCGCCATCCGCATGTACGCCAAACGCTTCGGCGACGACGTACCCGAAACCGTCACCCTCGCCCAACTGCGCGGCATGGAAGGCCAGCGCATGAAAGCCCTCTACCGCATCCTCGCCCAGCAGCACGGCATCGGCCGCTTCCGCCGCAACTACCACCCCGACCAATGGCACCAGCAGGACCCCGTCAACCTCGCCCTGTCCGCAGCCAACACATGCCTCTACGGCATCGTCCACGCCGCCCTTCTCGCCCTGGGCTGCTCACCCGCACTCGGCTTCGTCCACTCCGGCACCCAGCACGCCTTCGTGTACGACATCGCCGACCTTTACAAGGCCGAGACGACGCTGCCCGTCGCCTTCTCCCTGCACCAGTCGGCTGACCCGGAACAGGACGCCCGCCGCAAGTTCCGCGAGGAATTGCGGCTCGTCCGCCTTCTCCCGCGCATCGTCCAGGACGTCCAAGCACTCCTCACCCCGGACATCGACGACATCAAGGACCACACCGAGCGGCACGACGTCGGCATGGTCCACCTATGGGACCCCAAGGCCGGCGTCCTGCCCGCCGGCGTCAACTATGCGTCCGAAGGTAGTGACTGACATGCCCGCCATGCTCGTCATCGCCACCACGGCTGTGCCTGACCACCTCCGCGGCGCCCTCAGCCGATGGACCACCGAAGTCGTCCCCGGCATCTTCGTCGGCACCGTCTCCGCCCGCGTACGCGACGAACTCTGGCAGGCCGTCACCGAAGTCGTCAGCGACGGCGCAGCCGTACTCGTCCACCCCGCCCCAACTGAACAAGGCTACGAAATCCGCACAGCCGGCACCCGCCGACGCGTACCCATCGACTTCGACGGCCTCACCCTGATGCGCATGACCGCCCCGCCACAACGCCCCACATCAGCCCAGGAGTTGCACCGCCCGCACCTGTAATTCGTTTGACACACCCCACCCCGCCCGCACGAGCGTATTTCGTGACTCCGCGGGCAGCTGTCGACTCTGCGCTGGCGCGCGGGCTTGCCCAGCCCCGCCCTCGGCACCTTCGGGCGGAAGCAGTGGCCCTCGCCGCCGGCACTGTGCGAACCTCCCAACAAGACATCAGCCGTCGCCGCTCATGTCGGCACGCCACCGCGCCACGACCACTTCGAGAAGGTTTCTCCGCGATCCTCTTTGCCCATATGCAGGTTCACGGCCCCGGATCCAGATCCTGGACTCTCATGTCGCCGCGGACGCGTAGCACTCGTGGGCGGTGCCGGAATCGCCCGAACTCGCGAGGCCCTGACTGGTCGGCCTCGATCTCCACGACGACCTCGGGAACCACTGGCAGGTACCGGATAGGTTCGGCGCTCGGTAGCCCGCCCACGGTCCCGGGCAACTCAGCCTCGGTATCTGCGGCCGGCCGGAGCAGCGGAAGCAAGGCGTGCCGTACCGCCTGACCGAGAGGAAGTCTGACTCCCACCGCCTGCATCTGACCGCCGCTTCGAGGCAGACCGAGGACGAGGTACTGCGTTGCGGGGGCCCGGCCGCTCACCCCGAGGACCGCGGCCTCGCTGCTGTGCATGCGCCGCCACTTCAACCAGCCCGAGCCGCGACCCGCGACGTAGGGCAGGTTCGGTTTCATGACCACCCCTCGACTCCTCCGAGGGCGCCCACTCAGTCCAGGGCTGTGGCGACGTCGGCGGTGACCGGGACCGGGCGGATCGCCAGCGGCCCGCCGTCCAGCAGGTCCAGTAGTCGCCCCTGCCGCTCCTCGTACCGCTTGGGCCGCCAGTCCGTGTCGCCGACGGGGAGGACATCGAAGGCGGCCAAGTGGACGGTGAAGCCCTTGTTGGAGCGGGGCCCCCGGCCGGAGCGTGACTGCAGCTTTCCCGAAGGCTAGTCCCTGCTGTCGAGGACGGCGACCAGTTCGCCGTCCAGGACGCAGTCCGGCTGCGCGCGTGGCGCCTGCGCAATATCCGCGAATGCGCGAGTCAGGTCGGTGCCGTGCCTACTCCACACTCGGCCCGCGCCAGTCAGGACCTGGCAGCGCCATCCATCAAATTTTGGCTCCAGACTTATTCCGGAATCACCGCGGACGCGGTCGACCGACTGGCACAAGGCGAGGGAGACGGCGGTGGGCGCGTTCGAAAGCGGTGAGGGCCTCGGCGATGGAGTCGAAGGTGCCGGCGATCGTCCGCAGGTGGTTCTCGCCGTGGAGGTAGACGCTCTTGCAGGTGTCACGGTAGGTGCCGACGGCCGCGACGTTCTACGGGGTTCCTACAGGTGTGGTGTGACGTGGTGCGAGTGTTCCTCGTTGGTGCTTGGACGCTCGTACTCGCGGGGTGTGGCTCTGTGGCGGGTTGTTGCATGATCCGTCAGAGCACCGGAGTTTCACATGCGGGCTTTCCCCGTGGTCCTGCCCTCGGGCACGCGGTACTGGACCGTCCTCGATGACGACCTCGTCGTCGTCCCCGTCGCCGACAGCTGGGGGCGATACCAGCGCTTCGGCCGCAGCCGAGCCGAACTCACGACCAAGACAAATGCGGGAGGCGCGGCGCTCTACCTCCGTTGGTGCGGCGCAACTGGCCGCGCCTGGAGGAAGGCCGCTCGCGACCTCGGCTTGTTCATCGTCTGGCTGAAGCACACTCCCTCCCGAGCGGATGACGACGGCCCCGTCGTTGTCCGATCCGGTCCGGGCGGCACGCCGGTTCGGCGCGAGCGCCGGATCAATGTCGTGCTCTCGGCAACCCGCGGGTTCCTCTCGTACGCGGTGTCGATCGCCGAGGCCCCGCGGTCCGTGCTCGGGCAGCTCTACGAACTGGGCGACAGCCGGGACCTGCCCGCGGAGGCGCAGGGGGAGGACTCTGGTCTGTTCTACCGGCTCCGCGCCCGCCACCGGCTCCAGGAGCCGGAGACCGAGGTTGACCGGGCTTCCGACGAGGAGATCGTCGGCATGTTCATGGAGTGCCGTTGTGCCCGCGATCGACTCGTCGTGCTGCTGCTGGGGCGGGTGGGACTCCGTCGCGGGCAAGCAGCGGGCATCCATCGGTCCGACTGCCACATGCTGGCGCACTCGCGTGTGCTCGGCTGCGATTACAAGGGGCCCCATATCCACGTGCGGCGCCGGGACAACGCCAATGGCGCCTGGTCAAAGTCCCGCGAGTCCTGGATTCAGCCGGTGGACTTCCTTGTCGTGCAGGCTTACGACCAGTACGTCGATGAGCGGTTCACCCTGCTCGGCGCCGGCGGCAGCGACTTCCTGCTGGTGAACCTCTTCCGTGGAGTGCTCGGGGCGCCGATGACGCCGGAGGCGATCTACGAGCTGTTCGAGCGGCTGGCGCGGCGGGCGGGGCTTTCCAGGAAGGTGGGACCGCACATGGCCCGTCGCGCGTTCGGCAGCAATGTCTCGGACGCCGGCGGGGAACTCGACGAGGTACAAGCCCTGTTGGGGCAGAAGCACCCCGAGTCGGCCCGCCCCTACGTGATCCCGGATCCAGCCCGGCTGCGGGAGGCGGTGGAGCGTGTTCCGTCTCCTCGGGAGCTGTACGGGCGAGGTGAGCTCTGATGCCGGCGATCTCCCTGCCGGTGCAGCCGTCGGCGACTGCCGCGAGGACCCAGGAACTGGTCGAAGCCCTGGACTCTGAGTTCCTCGACCTCATCTCCTGGGACTGGGAGTTGGGCGTTCTTCTCTATCCTCTGGACCACCCGGTGATCGGGATGCCGGAGTGCCAGGTGAGGGGATGCGACAAGGGGTACGAGAGCAGGGGCCCGTTGTGCTCCGGCTGTCGTATTCGCTTGAACAAGTCGGGACTGAGCGTCGAGGACTTCCTCAGCACTCATGAGCGGTACAACGTCGTTCACGTTCGCCAGGAGGTGTGTCGGCTGCCGGGTTGCGAGCGGCCGTGGCGGAGCCCGACCGCGGCTCTGTGTCAGAACCATCATTACCAGCGGAAGCACCGGCTGAAGATCTCTCTCGACGAGTTCCTCGTCCACCCTCTCCCGCGGCCGCTTCCAGGTCATGGAGCGTGCGGAGTGGCAGCTTGCCTGCGTCAGCGGGTCACCCCGAGCACGCCGTACTGCGACGCGCACCGGCAAAAGCTCAGCAAGGCGAAGCTCACCGGCACCTTCGGCGGCGACGAGGAGCTGTGGCGGCTGACGGCTCCGCCGGTCCACATGGGCCGCGAGGTCAGCATGCGAGGGCTTCCGCGACGGTTGATCGCCGAGCTTCTGTACTGCGTGCAGCAGCGCACTGCAAGCGGCGTGCGGACGTTCGGGCACTGGCTGCGGATGATCTGCGACCGGCTCCGTGTCCTGCAGTGCGAGACCCTCGACGACCTCGGAGATCCGAAGGCGGCGGGGCTGAAGGACCACAACGTCTCGCTGGTCACGACCATGCGCAGGATCCTCCACCGGCATAGCACGACCCCGGAGGAGGAGTCGCGCCGCGACGTATGGGACCTCGCGATCTTCGGATTCAGCGGCAGAGCCAACTTCACCGAGATCAGCCAGGACGCACTGCGCGAAGCCATGCGGATCTGGGCCGCCGATGATCTGCCGCGCCGCCGAGGGAAAGGCGGCGGTCGCACGCTGCATCGGCAGATCGACGCGATGGTGGAGCTCTCGAAGAGCCTGCGCCTCCAGCGCGAGGACGGCGGGCGGATCGTCGCGCTGCTCGACCGGCGCGACATCGTGGCGTTCTGCAACCGGCTCGCCTTCAAGACAGAGAACGGGCAGCTGAGCGCACACCAGCGCCTCTACATGGCGCGGACTGTACGAAAGATCCTTAACCGGTGGCGCACCCTCGGTCTCACGGGCAAGGGCGAGATCCTCGAAGGTCTGCGGGCCGACTTCCTCATGGGGCCCGAAGACATGCCCGATGATCCGGAAGACACCGAGGCCGGCAAGGACCTGCCCGACGAGGTGATGCAGCAGCTCTGCGACAACCTGAACCTCCTGGAGGAGATGAGCGGCACCGAAGTACGGGTCTGCACGGAACTGCTGATCGACACGGGCCGTCGGCCCGACGAAGTCTGCCGTCTCCCCTTGGACTGCCTTGAGCGAGATCCGGACGGCAGCCCCGTGCTCCTCTACGACAACCACAAGGCCTTCCGGCTGGGCAGAAGGTTCCCGATCGCCAAAGTGACCGCGGCGGTGATCACCGCTCAGCAGGGACGCGTGCGTAAGAACTTCCCCGACACGCCGTCATCCGAGCTGAAGTTGCTGCCCTCTCCAGTCGCCAACCCGTGGGGGACCAAGCCGATCTCCGGCGTCTGGGAGCAGCACCGGAACTGGGTCCGCGCCCTGCCCGAATTCCTCGTGCCCCTCGAAGTGGAGGTGGACGGCGAACTCGTCACGAAGCTCCTGCCGTTCGACAGGAAGAAGATCTTCCCGTACGCGTACCGGCACAGCTTCGCCCAGCGGCACGCCGACGCGGGAGTCAAGCCGGAGGTCCTCAAGGACCTCATGGACCATCGCCAGCTGCAGACCAGCCAGGCGTACTACCGCATCGGCCAGGACAGGCGGCGTGAGGCCATCGACCGAGTCGCGGTCATGCAGTTCGACCGGCATGGCAAGCGCGTGTGGCGCCAGGTTCAGGGGCTCTTGGACTCCGAGCACGTGCGGCGCGAGATCGGCGAGGTCGCCACGGCGTACGGCGTGTGCAGAGAACCTACGAACGTGGCGGCCGGCGGGCACAGCTGCCCACTGCGCTTTCGCTGCCTGGGTTGCGAACACTTCCACACCGACGTCTCCTACCTGCCGGACCTGGAGGCGTACCACGCCGACCTCCTGCGCAGCCGCGAGAAGTTGATGTCCGCCTTCGAAGCGGACGACTGGGCCCGCGCCGAGGCCATGCCGTCCCAGGAGGAGATTCGCCGGGTCCGCCGACTGATCAACCGCGTCAAGGCGGACCTGGACGACCTGACCGAGGAGGAGCAGGCGCAGATCCAGCAGGCGGTCTCCGTTATCCGCCGCGGTCGCAGCGTGATGCTGGGGATGCCTCGCATCGGCCAGCCCTTGCCCGACGTCCGGCCGAGGAGGACTACGTGAGTTCCGCGATGAGCGCCGGCCGCAAGGTGGATGGCGACCGGCGCCGCCAGCGGGTCGTGAAGGCCATCGACGTTGCCGCACAGAAGGGACGCCGCATCACGGTCTCGGGCATCGCCCGTCAAGCCGGGGTGGACCGGACCTTTCTGTACCGGCACCGGGATCTGCTCGCCTTGGTTCACGCTGCCGAGCTTGAGCCGGCCGAGCGGGATCCGGCGTCGGGTGCCTCGGCAGTGAGCAGGGCCTCGCTTCAGGCCGATCTCGCGAACGCGCAGGCCCGCACCGTCCGCCTGTCCGCACGCATTCAGCAGTTGGAGAGGCGCTTGTCCCAGGAGCTGGGTGAACAAGCCTGGCGTGAGTCGGGCCTTGGTGTTCCCACCGATATCGAGGAGCTTCAACGGACGATCACGCGGCTCGAGCAGCGCAACGTCGAGCTGAACGAGGCCGTGGAAGAGAGCCAGGCCGATCTGGCGGCGGCCCGGGAAGCCAATCGTGAGCTGACCCGGACCCTCAACCAGCGTGGAGAGCAATCGGGACCAGAAACGCCACCACGCAGTAACACCAGATGAGGAATTGGGGCTGCTCGCCGCGGTACGGGCCAAAGTGGAGGGAACGGCGGCATGAGCGAGGCGGCCATGGGCGAGGGCACGTGCGCGGTGCGCACGGGACTGTCCGAGCCGGTCAAGAACGAGCCGACCCTGCCCGGGCCGGTCTTCTCCGCACACTTCCATCTGCCGGGCGAGGTGAGCGGGCCGTATGCCTACGGGCGCGACGAGAACCCGACCTGGACCCATCCGGAGACCCCTACGAGGCGGCGGCTTCCGGGTAGTGGATGTGGGCGGCCAGCTCGTCGTACTGGTACCAGTCCGTCTCCGCGAGCCCCCGCACCCGCTTGACGAACTCCGTCCACGCCGCGAGACCGTGAAGCTGGGGGGCCTGCGTCCAGAAGAGCGCCGCGAACTCGGGCATCTTCGCTGCGGCCCGGCACTCCTGGTTCTCAGCCCAGGCGGTCAGGATGCCCTCCAGCTGCTCCGGCTGGATGAAGCCGGCGAGCGGGATCACCACGCTCTCGGCGAAGTGTTCAGCGACGCGGTAGCTGCCGGCCCCGGCCAGGATCTCCGCCACGACGTCGGTGAAGTAGGCGGAGGGATTCGTCGCGATGACGTTGGCCTGCTGGTACGGCTCGGACTCGGCGAACTTGCTGGCCAGGGCAGGGATGCGGGCCCGAATGGCGTCGCTCCCGGCCAACGCGATCACGTCGATCACCCGGCGGGCCCTCGTGCCGGCGGGCGGGTACTGAACCTGGTCAACGTAGGTGCCGATCTGCTGGCACACCGTCGCGTCGAGGGCGTCGGTGAAGACGTCGAACTCGCCCAGGCGCGCAAGCCCCTTCAGCTGCCGGTCGATGGGAAGCTCGTTGAACTTGGCCATGGTTTTGGTGACGGCCTCCCGCACGGCGTCGCGGTCGTGCTGGGCGAAGGCAATCAGGCAGAGAGCGTGCCGGTCTGCGGCCATGCTCGCGGGGATGCTGCTGGTCTCGGGCACCGGCAGTTCGAGCATGGCGTGCTTGGCCGCGATGGCGACGATCTGCTTCCAGGCGCTGGACTTGACCCGCTGGGCGAACATCTGCACCAGGTAGTCGGCGTGGCCGACGAACGAGGGGTCGTCCACGTGGGCGATGTACCGGTCGAACGCCTTGCGCCCCTGGGTGGGCGGGTACACCAGCAGGGCGTCCAGCGCGGCCACGAGGTGGGCCCTCGCGTAGTCACCGGTCGGGGCGAAGACATCGCCGAGCGAACGGAGGGAGGGGTGTGCGCAGAGGTTGCGGTCCTCCTTCAGGCGCAGCAGCTGCCGGTGCTCGATCCCGTCGATCAGCTCCAGATCAAGCGCGTCCTCCAAAAGCTTCTTCTCCACGTCCTCCACGATCTTGATCGCTGTGCCATCGAGCTTTCCCCGGGCCTCGTTGAGCTTCGCAACGATCTCGGCGGCCTTGCCGTCGCCGTCCTCGGCGAGCTGGTAGAGCTTGTGGATGATGTCGGTGCAGACGGCCGTCCAGGTCGCCACGATGGCGGCCCGGGGCGTACCGGTGCTGTGGCAGCGAAAAGCGTCGTCGACCAGCGGCCGGACCTCCTGGTGCCAGACACGGGCAATGCGTTCTTCGAGGCTCTGCACCAGCTGCTCGCTGTTCTGTCAGGACCCGCGCGGTGCGGGTTGGCCCGGCGGCCGGCCGGGGCGGAGTTGCCGTCCCTCTATGTATAGGCGGCGGACGTCCGGCCGGACACCGGGTTTCCCGACGGCACCGGCCTACAGCGGCACGGCGAGCTGGCCCGGATTCCGCCCGGGGTCGTCGGCGCGTCGGCGCGGAGACGGGGCGCCTACCGGCCGTGCCCCGGGATCCCCCCGGTCTCCGGGGAGCTACCGGTGATGCGGGCGGCAAGCCGCTTCACCTTCCGGCGGACCCGCTCGCCGAAGACCTCCTTCTGTGCGACACCGGCGGCCAGAGCGGCTTCGGCCCAGCTGGAGACTCCGCGGAGGCTCATCGCAAGGGTCACCGCTCGCTCAGCTGGGGAGAGGGCCCCCAGGATCTCGTTCAAGCGCGGATCGTCGAAGCCCTCAACGCCGCTGTCGGCGTCGAGCCGTCCGGGGACCAGGTCGTACAGGGTCAGCTCGTCACCGAGCGGGGTGTCGAGCAGCAGGAGCCGCGACCCGTTGGCCTCGCGGCTCCAGACCGGGGCCAGCTGTCGGTGGACCACGCTGGCCTCGACCTTGAGCCGGTCCAGCGCGCCGGGGGTCAACTGGCCCTCGTCGTGGAGCGGGTCCGCCCAGTTGCCAAGCAGGGCGGTGGAGACCGACTCGCTCCATCCTCTCCACCGCCCCAGCGCTTCGGAGGTGAAGTCGCGAACCGCCGCCGAGCGCGGCCTCGCGGGCATTCAGCGCCTGGACCACGTCGGGGACAGGGATGTTCAGCGCCTGGAACCCGGACTCGATGGTCCGGTTGTCCGGGTGGTCGGTGTGGAGCGCCACCATACCCGTGGCGGTGGTGATCACCGTTCGCGGAGCGGAACGGTTGAACGGCTCCGGCGGCTCGAACGTGCCGTCCGTGTCGATGGCGACAGATCCGTCGTCGCGCAGGGCCACGAGGTCGCCGTCGGTGCCGCTCCACTGGACCGGGATCAAGGCGGTGATCGCCAAGCCGGTGCCCGAGTGCCAGTTGAAGTCGTTGATCCGCTCCGCGAAGAAGACGTCGGGGCTGTCTTCCTCGATCGTGGTGTAGCTGGGCGGCAGGTTCTCGGCGGTCATGGGCGCCTCCTTGCGGCGGTGAGAAATCCTTCTCCTCTCAGGGCTCAGGCGAGCCCGATCCGACAACGAACTCCCAAACTCTCTCTATGACCTGCGTCATAACGGCATGACTCTGCCCCCCATTCCTCCCCCAGTACAGCAGTTGACTCCTACCACCGGCTTACGGCCATGTCGGGCCGCGCGGAAGATTTCAGTGGTCGGGACCGTGACCTGGGCACTGAAATCTTCCGTGCGGCGGCTGATGGCGGTTCGGGCGCACCAGTTGCTTCGGTGTTCGGTGGCTGCAGCGGCCCTTGGCCGTGGGAGTGATGGGTCAGCGTTTGACGCGGTTGCGGACGGCAAGGACCGCCAGACCGAGAAGGACGGGCTCGGCCACGCGGGAGGCCATCTCGATATAGGTGCCGGCGGTGGTCAGATCTTGGTCGGCGGAGCGGAACACCACCGAGTTGAGCGTGATGTTCAGGGCCTTCTCGAAGCGCTCGCCGGTGAACCGGTTCCCGGTGGGGTTGCGTGGATCGTCCTTGCCGATCTCGAAGGTCACTCTCCCGCCGCCGGGCGGCACGGTACCGGTCGCTGCCTGCTTCGGGTCGTTCTGGGGAAGGCCGAAGCCCATCAGCAGCACGATGGTGACGAGCATGGCTGCGGCGAGCCAGCCCAGGGCGCGGGAGGCGCGCAGGCCGTAGCCGGACAGCAGCCAGTAGCCGTGCAGCAGTCCGCGTTCGGCGCGACTGGTGCCGGTGCGGTCGCGGCGGCGCATCTCCATCTCGCCGTAGTAGAAGTCTGCCGCCCCCGGCTCGTCCTTGCCGTCCTCGAACGCCTTGCGCAGCGCCCGGTACACCGGCGCCATCTGCGCCGGCCCCGCATGTCCGACGTCGGGCATCGCCGCGTTCCAGCCCAGGGCTGCTCTCGGCTGCCGAGCGCGCCAGTGGTGCTCTTCGGCAAGCGTGCGGCGCCGGGTGAACCGCACCGGGAGCCCGCCCCGCCGGTGCGTGCCGGGCGGGACCGTGGCGAAGGAGCAGGTGCCCTCCAGGCGTATCTGGTCCAGGTGCACGGTCCCGGTGAGCAGGCAGCTTGAGAGGTCGACGTCGGCGAGGACCAGGTGGGCCGCGTCCACCCCGCGCAGCGAGGTCATCCGCACCGTGGCATCGGGCATGCTGGCGAGTGGCGCTTCTGCCATTACTTGGCCGCCTGCGAGCACGAAGGGTTCCTGCTCCGCGGCGATCGTGAGGGGGTATTCGAAGACGGCGTGGGAGAAGTCCACCGTGGCGTAGCGCAAACGCCCCTCGGCCGTTGACGACCAGCGGGTCCGCCGACACTCCACGTGGCATGCGGCAAACGCGAGGGTCACTGGGCCGCCGAACACAGTCCCAGACAACCTGACCCGCTTCGCACACACCAACGGCCCCAGGGCTGAGGCCCTTTCGAAGGTCGCCAACTCGAACCCGGCGTCGCCCTTGAAGGTCGCCGACTCGAACCCGGCGTCGCCCTTGAAGGTTGCCGACCCGAACCTGGCGTCACCCTTGAAGGTCGCCAGCCTGAACCCGGCGGCGTCCTTGAAGGTCGCCGACGTGAAGTTGGCGTCGCCTGTGAAGGTCGCCGACTCGAACCAGGCGCCGCGCTCGAAGGCCGCCTGCTTGAACCTGGCGCTGTCCTTGAAGGTCACCGACCTGAACCCGGCGGCGTCCTTGAAGGTCGCCCGCTCGAACCCGGCGCCGCCTGTGAAGGTCGCCGAGGTGAACCCGGCGCCGTCCTTGAAGGTCACCCGCCTGAACCCGGCTCCGCCCTTGAAGGTCGCCGACGTGAAGTTGGCGTCGCCTGTGAAGGTCGCCGACTCGAACCAGGCGCCGCGCTCGAAGGTTGCCGACCCGAATAAGGCGACGCCCTCGAAGGCCGCGAAGATGAATACGGCATCGCCCTTGAAGGTCGCCCGCTCGAACCCGACGGCGCCTGTGAAGGTCGCCGACTCGAACCAGGCGTCGCGCTCGAAGGTCACCGACCTGAACCCGGGGCCGCCCTCGAAGACTGTCGACTCGAACCGGGCTCCGCCGATGCGGGGGTTTCCGGTGGCCGGGTCGAGGAGGGCGGCGAGGAGGGCATCGAGAAGGAGGTCGGTGAAGGAGGTGCCGCGGTGGTCGATGTCAGTGCCCGGGGTCATTCCGGCCAGGTAGGCGTCGCGGTCGGCGTCGGCCAGGTGTGCGAGGCATACGGTGTGGCCCGTCACGCGGATGCCTCGACAGCCGACTGGGTTTTCCACAGTGGTGTCCTGGCCACAGTGCGGCCAGCTGGGCGGAGTCGGGGACGGTTCGGGGCTTGGCTGGGGCATACCAGAAGGACGATTGAGCGGCGGTCAGCGGTTGCTGAGGGGCGCCTCGTGGCCGCCGCACTGAAATCTTCGGTGCGGCGCTGAAGAACCTACTGCAATCTCTGGTGCGCTACTGAAGTCTTCAGCGCGGCCCGACAGGCCAACCCGGTCTGCCGTCAATCCACATCACTGCCGGACTTGACAACTACCGGTAATCTCCGGAACCGATGCGCTGGCCCTTCCAGATCATGTAGTAGGGGAGCAGAGTGGGGGAACGTCGCCAGAAAAGCGAGGTTCGCCATGTCTGTGGTTGCAACCATTCAGGGACGAGTAGCTGTTGGCGAGCCGGGTAGCACGGTTCGTCAAGTCGTGGCCGTCGAAGAAACGCTCGCGAGCTACCAGCTTGGGGGAATCGATTCGCATCGAACAAGCTGGCCACGGGTCCGTGCCGTAGGGGCCGCGGAAACAGACTCTGAGGGTTGCTTCGAGATCGAGTACACCCCTGCCGTGGCCCCGCCTGACGCTTGTGATTGGAGGACATCCGTCCGGATTGACGTGTACGACGGCCCCACCCTCGTATGGAGTAGCCCCGCGCGCACCCCTAATCCAATCGTCGAATTCCACCAGGACAGCATCCCAACGACCCCAGATTCCACACTCGACAGCTGTGCCGTGCACGGACAATTCACCTCGTGCGGCCGGCCAGCAGCCAACCTCGATGTCGTTGTCACCGAGAAGGCGACCATTGGAATCGATCGACCAGGCGAACCCTGCATCCCTCATAGCCACACACGCCACGTTGGCCAGACCCGTACCGACGCAGAAGGCTTTTTTGCAACAACTTTTCAACCGACTGCGGATACCGGACACTGTGGATTCCCATCGCATGTACGGGTTGAAATCCTGGATGGTCCGACGCTCCTCTGGCGGAGCCCGCTCCGACTGATCGCAGCGGATGTCACGGTGACTGGTGAGATCTTCCCGGACTGCCCATCAGGAGCTTCCGTCGTGCGCGTATTTGACGACGCCGGCGTTCGGGTCGCAGGAGCAGATGTGTACGTAGACGGGGCTCACGCGGGCGCCACTGGCCTCAGTGGCGAACTGCACCTGGTGCCCTCGCTAGCCGCTGGACAACTACTTGCTGCGCGCAAGTTGCTCCACGAAGAACCATCCGAGCGTCCGGGACACGCGGGTGGCGGGACGGCCGACTGGGCCTACCGCGTGTACGCAACCAGCGTTCGCGTTCGGTATAACACCAACGGAAATAACGCGAGGCTGCCACTCTTGTCCGTCAACGATCCGAGCCAGCCAATTGATCTGCGAGTCCAGCGCCGCAACACACTCATTGGTTTCAACTTTAGAGTCTCGATTGAGTGGGACGCCTCGCCGGAGGAGCGCGCACGCCTGCACGACCGACTCGTCGAGGTCTCCGAACTCCTCTACAACGCGACTGACGGCCAATTTCTGATCGAACGCCTGAACACTTCCGAGAGTGCCGGCGGGTGGGACGATGCCGATATCCGCATCTATGCTGATCTCAACCGGAAGTCCACCGCCAGGGTCGGCGGCGTGTTCGACAGCACGGGCAAGGTCAGCATGAACCCCGATGACGCCCTTTTCAGTGGCGTAACACTTCACGAGTTGGGCCACTACGCACTGGGAGCCCGAGATGAGTACGAGGGGGACCATTGGGACCCTGCTAACGGCCCCGTTCGTTGCACACTGCAGAGTTCCGACTCCGGAGGCCCGTTTGCCTCCGGAGGAACAAAAGACTCCTGCTTTATGCGGGGAGCACAAGAAATGAATAAGAAGAAGCTCTGTTCAGATCATCCCGACAACCCGCATGTCGGGGGCACAGACCAAGGGTTACTGGACTGCTGGAGCAGCGTGCTCAGCCGCTATAGCGAGGACCAGTGGCGCCTGCAAACTCCCTCCACTCGTGGTGTCATAGTTGGTCGTTTACGCGACTCGGGTGTACCGATTCAGCGCACAACACAACCAGAAGGAGCCGACACACAGGTCCCAAGTTTCATCCCCGTCGCCGACTGGAAACCGTTCGTTCGTTCAGTGCGCGATCACCGAGGAATTCTCGTGAACGGTGTCGTCGTACGCGCTGAGTTCAATGGCTCCCCAGTACGCCGGCAGAAGGTATGGCTGCATCAGCATACAAACGGTCGTCGGCTCCTTCAGGGCATGACAAGTCGCTCGTACAACAAGGCATACGGAGTCACTACGGGCGACGGTGAACTTCCACTGCGCGGCGCCCACATAGACGACGAGATATCCGTCATGGGCGCCGCTCCCAATGGCGGGATCCTCCTCGGCAAGGCCACCATTACCCGAGCAGAACCACACACCTTGGTGATAGCCCTGCGCCGTCTTGTCTTTCCGTTCCCCGTCGGGCTCACGCTGAGCCCCGTCGGCGCCCTGAGTATCGAGGTGCAGGCGCCTGACACGGCGGCGACCTTCGGCCGCCCACCCGACGTCTACGTCATCAGCGGTGACGCGGCGGCAGGCACCTCTAGTTACACACACCTGCGGCCTGCGGTTGGCACCTCCACTGTCGGCGGGCTCGCACGCGAGGGCACTGGAGTCGTCGCCGTAGTCGCGCTAACTGCTGAGGGTGACGAGATCGTAGACGAACGCGGTGTGGCCTTTGGCGCCATAGACGATGAGCCGACGACGTTCGAGAGCAGTGATGGGCGCCTCAAGGTTCGTCTACAGGCCGACACTTTCGACGCCGCCCACCAAATCATGATTGAGTCGCCTGGCGCAGATGCACCCACCGACACCCCACTCGGAGAGATCGTATCGGGCCCGTATCGCGTCACTTGCACGCCAAACGATGCGTGGGCCCAGGACGCGACGCTGCTCTTCCGGCTACCTTCGGTGGAGGTTCCTACCCAAGATCCAGATGGGTGGGTCAGTTCTCTCGTCGTGGCAGAACTGCCACACCCCGATGGGAAATGGTGTGAACACGGATCGGCTGGGTGCATCAATCCTGTGTTCGTCTCCGCACTTGTCGATCACGCAGGAACCTTCGCGCTGGTCCACAAGAGCTATTGATCCGCCATGACTTGTTCCGGCGCCGCGTGCGCGTCTCACGTTCCGTGCCGGTGTCGGGCAGTAAGCAGTTGGGGTCTGCAGTCGGTAAGACGGGCAGCCGACTGGAGCCGGCGCGCGGTACGAGGCCAAGTGGTAGATGCCGTTGCCTCAGCGACTCGGGCCAACTAGTCGCTTTCGCTGTCTTCTCTGCCAGTTACTCCAAGAAACCGTCGCTCGGTGTGGGTTCAGCGTCTTGGACCAGTGCACAGCACGCGGGTGGTGCGGGTCGCGCCGAAGGAACCCCTTCTTCTCCAGGGCCAGGAGCTGGTGGGCGACCAACGAGGTGCTCGAAAGGTTCACCGCCTGCCCGATCTCGCGCATCGACGGCGGGTACCCGCGTTGCTCGACCGGGTCGGTGATGCAGGTCAGGACCCTCCGCTGCCGGTCGGTGAGTCCGTCAGCGCCAGGGTCGGATGCCGAGCGGTCGGCCGATGTGGCGGCGAATGCTGGTGCTGGCCTCCCTACGGCTCCCCTTGCTCATGATCCATCTGGAAACGGCATCCCGCGCCGCAGGCGATGCGCACTGGCATTCGATCTGAGGTGCGGACCTCTATGAGACGGTGCGTCCCATACCTGATCGGGTGATAGCGCCACACCTGTTGCGCGCGGTAGCGTCCTCCGCACTGCTGCTGAGCTGCACCGATCCTCATCGGATCACGCTGCACAACGGTCGACCTCGCTAGAAGCAACGGTCCCGTTGTCGTCGGCGTGGGCGTGGATGAGTAGGCGGCCGTGACGGATGTCGTCGTGGATCTGCTGGGGCTCGTTGGAGACGTCGCGGATCTCCCTGCGGGTGAGCCATGACATGGGGTGGTCGGCCCAGGTCCACTCCTCGTGGATGGCCTCCCGTAGCCGGGGTGTGATCTCGGTGACGACGCCTTGGTCGGTGAGTTCCTGGGTGGCCCGGTGGGCCCAGTAGGGCTCTTCGTGGTCGATCCGGGCCGGGACCATGGTGTGTTCGTCGAGGGGCTCGAAGCCCCGGCCGGTCAGGAGCGCCTGTGTGGGACCCAGCGGGCCGCCGGTGAGGTGAGCGGTGACGGCACTGGTGCGGGCGGGGTGGGCGTCGAGGCGAACGCGGACGTCGGAGGAAGTGGCGGCCATGAAGGGCGGGCTCGATTCGGTCCGGGCCCGCCGGTGGGGTGGGTCCGGTGGTTGAGGTCATCGGTGGGTTCGTAGGGCGGTCTGCGGCGGATGTCCGGCCGCCCGGGCAAGCGGCGCGGCGCGCGCGGGCGGACCGGTGGCAAGCGTGCTGGTGGGGGCGGCGGCGCGCCGGTAGCGGCTGCGCAGGGTGTTGAGGTCGGCCAGGGCGCGGCGGCTGCCGGTGATGAGCTGGTGGGGCGTGTTGGCGAGGTCGTCGGTGTAAGTGGTGATCCGTGTCGCGATCGTCTGGGCGTGGGCGAGGAGGGCGCGCCTCAGGATCTGTTCGCCCCAGTGCTCGGGAGAGCCTGCGGGGGTGGAGACCAGGGCCATCAGATCCCGGGGGGTGAGGGTTTCGGTGAGCAGTCCGCGGTGCTGTGCTTCGCCGAGGACGGTGACCGGGTCGAGCATGTCGCCGCGGTGGACCAGCGCGGTGATGGACTGCCAGAGCGCGGCGTGCAGTGGCAGGACGAAGTCGTCCGCCGTC
Source organism: Streptomyces sp. NBC_00554 (assembly GCF_041431135.1). Taxonomy (NCBI): domain Bacteria; kingdom Bacillati; phylum Actinomycetota; class Actinomycetes; order Kitasatosporales; family Streptomycetaceae; genus Streptomyces; species Streptomyces sp. NBC_00554. The sequence continues at coordinate 8,662,959 of NZ_CP107799.1, forward strand.
AGCCACCGCATCTGGCGCACGTCCGTGGGGCTGGCGGTGGCCGACGCCAGGAGCAGCCGTTCCTCGTCGAGTTCCTCATCGTCGGCTAGCCGTACGGCCGGGCTGGGGATCGGCGTACGGGGCAGGGAGCCGGGGTGAGGGGCGAACTCGCCGGCGAGGCTGTCCAGGAGGCGGCTGAAGTCGTCGGCAAGCACGAGGACTGTGGCTGCGGGGTCCGGCAGTCCGGGGTTGGCCGCGGTGAGTCCGAGCCGCACGGCGTGCCCACGCAGGAGCCGTCGGGCGTAGTCGGCGCGGATCATCCGCGCGTACGCCGCTGCGTGCTGGGAGCGAGGGCAGAACTGGATGAGGGCGTGGAGGTAGGAGGCAGTCAGGCCGGGTGCATGCGGGCGGGCGAAGTCCAGGACCTGGTTGAGCCAGGTCGTGTCCTTGGCGTGGTCGGCGGGATCGGGCGCCGGGAGCGTGGCTATCCCGGTGAACAACGCGGCGTGGGTGCGGCTTTCGAAGTGGTCGGCGGTCAGCTGTTCGATGTCGGCGAGACGCGTGGGTTCGAGGAGGAGGGCGCCAAGCAGCGCCTGCTCGGCGTAGTGGACCGGCTTGAGCGCGGGCACGCGGTCGATGCCATCGTCCTCGAAGGCGTCGGGGGTGGGGGGCATCAGGCGGTGAGGATGAAGTCGTCGGGGTTGAAGGGCTTGTCGGCGTGCAGGTGAGGGAGGAGTAGGTGTGCGGCCAGGCGCGGGGGGACTGCGTTGCCGATCTGGGAGAACTGCTGGCCTTTGTTGCCCTGCCACGGGTAGTCGGCGGGGAAGGTCTGCAGGAGGCCCGCCTCGCGGGCGGTGATCCTGATCGGCGCAGGTGCCGTCGGCGTCACTTCGTTCTCGGTGTGTCCTGTGGGCTCGGCGACCCAGGTGCACTCGTTGGCGCGGTGACCGAAGAACAGGGTGCCGGCGGGCTCGGTGAGGGAACGCACGGTGGCGTTGGTCTGGTTGTTGCTGCGCAGCGACCACGACCAGCGGTGTGCCTCGGCGGACGCTTCTTGGTGGGAGGCCGTGACGGTCTCCGTATCACGGGTTGCCCAGGTGCCCCGGGTGCGGGCATCGGCGAGGGTCTTGCGGGAGCCGGACGGGAACGGCTCGGGGCCGCCGCCAGGGCCGCCGCCGGCGCACACGGTGGGTACGGGACGGTCGGTGGCACCCCAGCCGAGCGCCTGCGCCATCGACACCCAGCGTTCGCGGCCCGGCCCGAACAGCGACTCGGGCTCGGCGACTTGGGCGTGCGTGGGCGGCGGGGGCCCGGCGGCCTGGACGCGGGAGGCGAGCAGAATCGCGCGCCGCCTGGTCTGCGGGACGCCGTAGTCGGCCGCGTTGAGTATCCCGGTCCACACGGAGAAGCCCCACTCGCGCAGCATGGCCGCGTACTGCCGCCAAAGCGGCAGGACGTCGGGGACTTCCTCCATGACCACCCACTCAGGCTCGCCCGCAATGTTGAGGGCGTGCAGGTAGCGCATGGGTTCGGCGGCGAGGAGAGAGCGTTCGTCCGCGCACGCGCCGAGCAGTTGCTCGCGGGTGTCGCGTCCGGCGGCGAGGTCGGCGACGGCTTGATGGACGAGTGCCTGGTCCACCAGGCCGAGACGCTTGCCGGCCATCGACCACGCCTGGCACGGCGGGGAGGCGATGAAGCCGAGAACCCGCCCTGAGAAGATCCACGTGGGATAGGCGGCGACGTCGGTCCGGATCGTCAACTGGCCCGACCGGGCACGGGTCTTGCAGGCCCACTCGTCCCATTCCAGACCGACGTCCCGCGCCCCGAGGACCGTCAGGGCGTGGCTCCAGCCACCGGGGCCGGCGAACAGGTCGAGGATGATCTGCCTCACGAGGCCAGGCCGAAGTCGTCCTGCACCGGCTCGGGTTCGGATCCGCGGCATGCCCACGGAGAGCAGCCGTCGACCACTCCCGTCTCCAGTTCCTCCACGACCGTCGCCTGGTCGTCGAGTTCCTGCTGGCGGGCGGCCCACTCGGCGGCCGTGACGTGGTCGATGGGGGCCTGGTCGAGGGGGACGCGGGAGCGGTGTAGGAACGCCTGCCCCAGCAGCCGATTGCCAGCAGCGTTCGCGCGAGCATTGCCCTGGCGGATGGCCGCATCGAATGCGACCACGTCCGCCCATTCCTGGTGACTGGTATCCCTGATATTTCTCCACTGCGCGTTTCCGTGAAATGGACAGCCCAAACAACTCGATTTCGGCGTATCCGCCAGACCGATGGAGGTGAGATATCGGACGCAGTCTGTGCGGGACCAGCCCAGGTTGATGAGTGGATGCCGGTTGCGCATGTACCTGACGTCGGCATCCTTGGCCCGATGGAATTCATCCGTCGAGATGCCGACCCACTGCTCGACGAACACGCTCTCTGGGATGCGCTGCGGGTAGGGGTATCCGAGGAGTTCCCGGACCTTCTTCTTTATCGGCTTGATCTTGTACTCCCCGGTGCACTGGCGCCTGGTCATGCCCTGTTTACCGTCCTGGTTGAGGATGTAGAGAGGCGTGGAGGCGAACCGGTGCTCCGGGTCGAGAGCGTCGTCGCGAATATTCCCGGACGTGACACGCAGCATGGTTATTCCGGCAGGTTCGGCGATTTCTCGTTCGAGGCGGTTCAGGTGGCTGTAGACGGCTGCTGGTTCCCAGCCGGTGTCGGCGAATATCGCGTAGTCGACCTTGGGAAGGGCGCCTGCGGCGGACAGGGCGAGGAGGGTGCTGGATTGAACTCCCGCGCCCAAGGAGAGGGCACGGAACTGAGGCTGATTGGAAATGGGCAGTCCTGGGTGTGACGGGTGCGAATTTCGGACCTCAACGGGACTCGCTCGCAGGCAGGCTGACGATCGTGAGCGAGTCGCGCTGGATGGCCTGACAGGGCGGGGGTGGCATCGAGCAGATCGGTGGCCGACTCGACGTACTGCTGGGGCGAGGGACGGAGGAGGACGAGCGGCTCGCGTGTGGCGTGGGCTCGACGGCGCTGGTTCTCCACGGTCGGGCAAGCGCCGCGCTGAGTTCGGCGCCCGCGTCCTGGGCGGCTGTGACGATGTGCGCGACGCGGTCTAACGGCAGCAGGTGCACCCCGCACGACACATCGCCCTCGCGCTGGCCGCTCAGGTCCACCCGGACGCGGGGCGTCGGTGGGCGTGAGTTCTCCCGAGGATCGGGCGCGGGGGTCAGCGGGTGCGGCCGGCGGTGGCCTGGGGCAGGGCCGCTGCGGGCCGCGCCGTGGTGGGTGCGAGGTGCTTGGGTCGGCCGAAGGCGGCGGCGAGATCACGGCCGCCGTCGGGGGTGAGGTGGACCCGCTCGTCTGTGAGCCACAGCGGGCACTCCTCGCGGGCCACGAGGCCGCGGGCCTCCAGGGCGCGCACGGTGCTGATCGTCACGCGCAGGTCGTCGGCGCGGACGTAGGGCTTGTTGTCGGCGATTGTCACCTCGCCGCGTGCGACGGCGCGCAGTGCGGCGTCCTGGGCCGCGGTGAGGACGGGTGGCTGGTGCGGGAGTGAAGAGCCTCGGCGAAGCCGCTCGGCGACGTACGCCTCGGCGGCCGTGAGTGCGTCGTCGGCCCCGAGCGCGGTCAGATCTCTCACAAGCGTGAGGCGGCTGCAGGCCTCCCCGAGGGCCTGCTGGCCGGTCAGCACGACCAGGAGTGAGTCGTCGATCTCGACGGGGAGTCCGGCGCGCGTGTTGTCGAGGATTTCGGCGGCGTCCAGGAGGTGATCGGCGGTGTCCGTGGCCAGGTGAGCGAGCTGACGCACGCGTGCGTACACGGAGCGGATCACGGGGCTGTGGTACATCCGCTGGGCGTTGAGGGTGTCCACGATGTCCAGCGCCGCTTGGGCCAGGTGCTGGGCGGCGGTGGCCTGGGCGGTGAGGAAGGCCGAGGGGCTGGGACCGTTGATCCGGTGTCGCAGAAGGGCGTCGTTGTACCGGGTGAAGTCGGCACCCAGAAGCAGGAGTTGTTCGGCAGGTGCGGTGGACGCGATGTTCTGGGGCAGGGGGGTCCGTTTTTTCGGGGGCGGCGTCAGCGGCGGCGTGCAGTGGCGCGGTCGCGCTGGGTGAGGGCGTGATGGACGTGCGGGTTCACCGAGGCGCCGCGGACGGGCGTGATCAGGGCGCTGTCCGCGTGCCGTGTGCTGAGGGGGACATCGGCGTAGGCTCGCTCCACGGCCAAGGGCGTGGCCAGGTGGGCGAAGAAGTTGCAGACGAGCGCCTCGGGGGCGTCCTGCGTGAACGTGGCCAGCGGCTCGTTTTCGTAGTAGAGGTGCTCGACCTGCCAGGAGATGTCCTCGCCGGGCGTGTGCCGCAGGCTGCAGTACATGTCGGGTGAGGTGAGAGTGCCGCCGTCGGCGGACCAGTCGCTCAGCTCGGCGAGCTGCTCCAGGGGCACGTCTGTGATCGGGATTCTCTCGGAGCGCCGGGCATCGCCGAGCAGCTGGGGCAGTGCCTGGGTGACGGCGGCCACCGCCTCCAGGGGCGCCTGCCTGCTGAACATCACTTCCCAGAACGGCTCATGGTGGCCAACGGTGACCCACCGGCCGAGTGGGTGCAGCGGGTAGAAGTCGAGGAACATGCTGCCGTCGGGGCTGTCTATTTTGACGTGCCCGGAGGCGGCGTCGTGCTCGTGGCGCCAGCCGAAGAGGTGGATGAGGGGGCCGATCACGTCGGCGATCCGGTCTCCGGCGCCCGCCATGTACCGAGGCGAGACCATGACCCGGTCGTCGTGCGTGTACGGGTTCACCGGCGTACCTCCTGCCTCACCGCGGCCTTGGGCGCGGCGGTCCCGGCGGCGGTCAGCGCGGCGTGCGGGCGCGGCTTGGCCAGGGCTCGCTGGCCGTGCTCGGCGACGGTGATCTTCTGGCCGTGGTAGAGCGAGGTGCTGTTGTCGGCGGTGACGAGTCCGCGTTTTTCCAGAGCCCGGTAGGTGGCGATAGAGACGTGGGTGCCGTCGTCGGTGGCGACGCGAGTGACGCCCAGCCCTCGTGTTGAACTCTCATACAGCCGTCCGCCGCCCAGGAGGGACTTGAGGGCGTCGTACTGTGCGGGAGTGACGGCGCGGGGCCGGCCGTCTGCTGTGCGGATGCCGCCTGGCGCTTCTGCGTGGATGCCAGGTCATCGGTGATGGCGTGGGCGAGTTAGCGGCACCCGGTCGCGCTCAGGTCGAGCTGATGAGCGGCATCGTCGAGGTGCTCGGCCATACGCGGAATGGCCTCGGTGTGCCTTGCCGTGCGCACCGACTCATCGTCAGCGGGGTAGCCGGAGAACTGCGCGCCCTCGTACGGGTTGGCATACAGCGCGTTGGCGAGGTCGTTGCCGGCAAGGGAGGAAGCGACCACGACCGAGGCCAGCAGCTCCAGGCCGGCGCGGCTGCCGGCGATGTCGGTGTACGCGCTGTTATCGAGGACGGTCAGGCCCAGCAGGGCGGTGGCCGTGAGGTCCTGCGCCTTGAGCAGGAGAGGGCTGATTCGGCGCAGCGCGTCCCTGCCGGGAGTGTAGGAGACGTCGCGTACGCGTGCGCGAAGGGCTTCGAAGTCTCCTGCCAATTGGCGGAGTTGGCGGACTTGTTCGTTCAGGTCGAGCGGAGTTGTGGAGATGGGGTGGCTCCCGGGAGCGGCTGTTCAGCGGATTCGGGTGGTTGCCTGTGTGGCGGTGGGGATCGGGCGGGGCGTGGTGCCGGGGGCGGTGCCTGGCCGCGCTGGAGGTAGTCCGATGACGGAGGCGAGGGCGGTGACGCCTGCTTGTGTGAGGCACACGCGGTCCTGGGCCGGGCCGCCGAGGTAGGCGCCGAGAGCGGAGTTCGGAGTCCGTTCGGCAAGGTCCTTCGACTCCAGGGCGCGCAGCGTGCTCATCAGGACCTTGGGCTCCCTGGAACGCGTGAACTCCCGCCCCAGGGAGCTGCTGGCCACGACATGCCCGCAGGCGATCTGCGCCAGGGCGGTGCGCTGCGCGGCAGTGAGCCGTTCATCCGGTGCGATGGCGGTCGACCAGTGACGTCGCCGCGTCTCCGTGGCGAGAGTTGCGGCGCAGCCGACCGCGGCTTGAGGAGCCAGGGCAGTCAGCTCACGAGCCGCCCGGACGCCCAAGTCGGCTGACGCGGTGGTGAGGAAGGCGAGCTGTTTGAGCCGCACCACTGTCTCCGTCAACTCCGTGCTCTCGTAGAGCCGTTCATCGTGGATGGCCTTGACCGCGGTGCGGGTGTCGGACGCCAGGCGCTTGGCGGAGGCGACGTGGGCCTGCGGCTCGGGCGAGGTTGCCGTGCGAAAGAGGAGGTCGAGCGCATCGTTGTGCCGGGTGTATTGATCGGCGAGGCGGAGCAGCCGCTCCACGGGCGTCAGCGGTGGCGGCACGTCGAACAACCATGATTCGGTGGGCGGCGTGGTCACGAGCGGCGCCGTACGGTCGTGGCCTGCACGGATACGGCGGCGGTCGTGTTCGGTGTCGCGGGATTGCGGGGCGCACCAAGACAGGCGCGGGCCGCTGCCAGGGCTTTTCCGGCGTCGTCAAGGTGGACGCGCAGGCGGCTGTGCTGGTCGATCGCGTCGAGCTGTTTCTGGAGCGTGGCCTGCGCGCCGGGCTGGGCGAGGGTGACGAGCGGGGAGAGGGCCTGGGTGTAGTGGGCGATGGCCCGTCCCAGGTGTGCGGCCGTCTGCCCCAGGGTCTGGGCCGGAGGAAGGTCGGAGATGTTCGGAGCGAGCTGGTATTCGGCGTCAGCGGCCATGCGGGCGGCGAGATGGCAGAGCAGGCCGATGTGCCGGGTGGCGGTGAACAGGCCGCTTCCATCACCGGTGATGCGGTGCCCGCGTATGTCGGCGATGACGGCATCCACGGCTTTGTGCGGCTCCATGTCTTCCAGGTCGGCGGGCTCGTAGGTGTGAATGGGCGCCTCCGTGGGCGAGTTGAGTGGCGGGAAGGGGAGCGCGGACTAGGCGGCGGTGCCGAAGTCGGTCTGCTTCGGGGCGGCCTTGGTGACGGCGCGTTCGGTGATGCCCTGGGACGCGCGGGCGGAGGCGGCGGATAGTTGGCCGGCGCCGGGCTCGAGATACCAGGGGCGCAGGTCGAGCATGGCCGCGCGCATGCCGGTGGCGAACGCGAGCGCGGTGCCCTTGGGCAGGGCGCGGATGGCGTCGGCGGCCAGGATGCGTTCCTGCCGCACGCTGACGGACGTGGACTTACCGGACTCGGACGTCGAGGTGGAAGTGGTCTCGACGTCGTGATCGCCGATCAGACGGCTGAGCTTGTCGGCGAAGTCCGGATCATCGATTCCGGACCCGATGACCTTGATCGTGGAGGCGCTCCACATGGCGTCCATTCCGGCGTCGCCCCAGACTTTCTGGCCCTGCCGGTAGCTCTGCAGGATCGTGATGGGGATGATCCCGCGGCTGCCGAGGTGGGAGTACAGGTCCGGCAAATCGCTGATCTTGCAGACGTTGGCGGCCTCGTCGAGGATCGCGAGCATGGGCGGGTCGAGGCGTCCTCCGGCGCGTTCGGCCTGGGCTGTCGCGGCCCGCATGACCGAGTCCGCGCACGCGGCGATGACGGCCGAGGCGCCGCCACCGCCGTCCTTCGACATCAGATAGAGCGTGTCCTTCGAGGTGACGAACTCGCTCGGCTTGAATTCCGCCACGTCCTTCTGCGGAGTCACCCATGCGGCGATCTCGCTGTTGAGCAGGGCGGCGGCGTACTGGCGGGCGGTCTCGTAGATCCCGTCGCGGGTTTCCGGCGGGCCTTCCACGGTGCCCTTGAGCTGGGCGGCGACGGCGGCGAGGCCGTGGTCGCGCAGGATGTCCAGCGGGGTGCGGTCGGCGGGGAAGGCCAGCCACTGCATCACGTCGGTGATCGGCCGTTCGTCGAGGGCCGCGGCCAGGAACAGCTGCGAGAGGATGTTGGATCCGGCCTTGGACCAGAAGTCGCCCTGCTGGGAGGCGTCGACGCTGGCGGCGAGGAAGTGGCCGGCGAGGCGGCCGGCGCCGTCGAGGGTCTTGGCGTCGGACAAGGGGTTCCACCACATGGCCCGCTCGGCGTGGGCGATCTGCTGCGGGTCCATCGACCAGGTCCGGCCGACGGCCGCCCGCGCGTCGAGCGTGGCGGTGTAGGCGTCGCCTGCGGCCTTGTTGGAGGTGAGCAGGACCGGACCGGGCGCGTTGAGGATGGAGGGGATCGCCAGCGACGTGGTCTTGCCGGAGCGCGGCGCCATGATCGCGACGGCGACGTCCTCGTACCCCATGCGCACTTCGTACTTCGTGCCCTGGAGGTTGCCGAGCAGGATGCCGGTGTCGGCCGGGTCGAGGTGCTTGGCGTCCTTCAGACTCGGGCGCAGGGAGCGGGCCTTGGCGGTGATGGCCTTGGACATCAGCGGCTCGATGTCCCGCTGCTTGGCCATGCCAGCGACGCGCGTCCTGCGTCCGCCGCCGTCCTTGTGCCGCTTGTACACCATGGCGACCGTGATACCGAGTGCGAGCAGCACGGCGCCGGGCAGGATGCGCGTGCCTAGCAGCAGGGACGTGTCGCCGAGGCGGGGCCACAGCTGATCGGGATGGAGCAGGGCCTGCACGGGCTGATAGGGCGCACGGGGAGCGGCGTTGGTGGCCCAGGCGGTGAGGTTGCCGCCCAGCCACGCCAGATTGGACAGGGGGACGGCGATGGCGAGGACGACGCCCAGGACGCGGAAGGCTATGTCGTAGCCGTCGGTGGACGAGGTGGAGGAGGGCTGGGGCAAGGGCTGTTCCAGGTACGTGGGGTGAGGAGCGCGGCGTGGGCGGGGCCGGTCAGCGGGTGCGGCGCGGCGAAGGGCCGTGCGGCGGGGGCGGGGAAGAAGCTGCTGTGCGGTGCCGGGCGGCGAGGGCGCTGACGCGTCGCTCCAGGGCGAAGGCGATGTCCGGCGCGGGGACGTGACGGGTGTGCACGGTCATGCGGTCGCGGGCCAGGCCCGGGATCCGGCTCGGATCGCGGGTGATGGGCGTCCGGTCGGCGAGCGACTGCGTCACGGCCGCGATCAGGTGCAGCGGGGTGGTGCCGGTGAACACGGCCCGCCAGATCGTCGGGTCCTGGATGACCGCGGTCTCGATGCTCCACAGATCCCGGCCGGGGGCGCCGATCCGCCAGACGCGCGCGACGTTGTCGGGGGAGGCAGGGCCGCCGAGGGGCGCGGCGTGTCCCAGCCGGCGTCCCGCAGCGGGGCGCAGGGATCGAGCGCTGCAGTGGGCGGGCCGGAAGGATCGGCCATGGCGTCGGTGAAGGCGGCGATGATCTCGACGGGGGTGCGGGCCTCGAAGGTGGCCGTCCAGCCGGGGTGATCCGCGGTACGCGCGTGCCGGATGGTCCACCAGCCCGGATCGTCCGGGTCGGGGTCCAGACGCAGCTGGGTGAGCTGGTCCGGGCTGGTGAGCAGGACGCGCGGCATCAGCGGGTCGTGTCCGTAGCTCCAGCCGGCGGCGCGGTGCAGCGGCACGGTGATCCACCCGGGGTCTCCGCCGCCCGCGAGATGGCGCGGGGTGATGAGCGCCTACTCGACGGTGTTGCTCACGCGCGCCACCGCCGGGCCGCAGATGACGCTGCGGCAGTCTTGGGCACGGGCGTCGTTTTGACCGATCCTGGCGCGGATGCCTTCGGCTGCTTCTGCGCCAGCGCGTTGATGGCGAAGAGCGCTTGGCCGTGGATCGCCCACTGGTCGAGGTAGTGCCAGGCGTCCGCGTAGCTTTCGGCGAGCGGCTCCTCGAACGCCTTGGTCCCGGGCCGGGCACGCGCGGGCAGTGCGCGGCGCACGGTGAGCCAGTAGTCGTGGACGGCGTACAGCCCCTTGGTGCTGTCGCACAGTTCTCGCACCTGCCAGGCGTAGCGGCGAGTCCGGGCGGAGGCGGGCAGCTGGGCGAGCTGCTGCTCGGCGACGTGCACCAGTGCGTCGGCGTGGTAGTAAACGCGGCCGAAGGCACCCAGGGTGTCGGCGTCGCGCCGGCGTTGCCGCAGGCCGTAGGCGTCCTCGTCGTAGGGCTGGTGCGTGTCGGGGTCGGAGTGCTGGTCGGAGTAGGAGTCCCAGGCAGCGAGGATCTGCCTGCTTTCCCGCAGGTAGATGGCGAGTTGGCTCAGATAGAGGTGGTGCGCCGGGCTCGCGGGTTCAAGCGAAATGGTCAAGAAGGGCCTTCGGGCATACAGATGTGACGGCGAGGGGGCGCGGCCACCAGGGCCGCGCCGCGTGGTTCAGCGGCCCGGGGCCGCAGCAGCGGCCAACTCGGCGGCGGGAATCGGCGCCGAGGGGTGCGTGTTCGGCGCGCCACTGCGGCGGGCCTTGCGGGCGGCGGCCCGTATGGCCTTCAGACGCGCCTCGTGGGCGGCGGCCAGTTGCTCGCGCTGGGCGCCGCGTTCCACCTGGCTGACCAGGTGGGAGTGCGGGACGTCGTAGTGGCCGCGCGGCACGGGCGCGGGGTCGGTGAGGGCGGTGGCGAAGGCGGCGAGCAGGTGGCGGGGCGTGCGGTCGTCGAAGTACGCGTGCCACAGCCGCTGGTGGCCGCCGAGACCGGTGGGAAGCGCAACTTCGGCGCTCCAGCTGAAGTAGTCGCTCGTCAGCGTCGCCCGCCGCTCCATGGTGGTGATGCCGTCCGGATGGCGCGCACTCTCATTGCCCCGCTCGTCGCGCTCGTAGGTCCAGCCTGCCGCTTGCAGCGTCGCCCATACGCCCGGTTCCGCGGCTGGGACGGGCTGTAGGAGGGCGTCGGTGAATCCGGCGATGATCTCGGCGGGTGTGTTGCCGCCGTACGACGCATGCCAGCGCTGTGCGGAGATCCGCCACCAGGCGGAGTACGTGTCCGCAGCGGGTTCGAGCACGAGCGTGTACCGGAAGTCGGGGCTGGCCAGGACGACATGAGGAAAGTCAGGGTCGGCGTAGTTCTTCCACCCGCCGGCCCGCAGCGCCTGGGTGACATGGCGCGGGTCGCCGGGCCCGGCGAGATGACGGGGACTGGTGTCGAACCAGATACGAGACCAGGGGTCCTCAGCCTTGCTGACGATGTAGGGGCGGGTCACGACGTCGTCGGCGGACCTGCGGGCTCGAACGCGTGGCCGCTCAGGCGCTGGACGTCCCAGTGAAGGACGTGCCAGTCCGTGGCCTCCTGGGCGGCGTCCCGGAGCCCGTCGATGATCAGGCGGATCTCGTCGGTCTTGGGGATGGCGGTCTGCAGGGAGACGAGGCGCGCGGCGCTGCGCAGGACGTCGCCGAGCAGGATGGGGACGCCGGTGTCCTCGTCGAGGAGGCGAGCCAGCAGCGGCAGCACGTCGTTGACGGGCGGGTTGGTGCGCAGGTAGTCCTTGAGCTGGGTCAGGGTTGCGGTCGCCTGCGCGATCTGGTCGGAGCTGGGGGTGGAGGGGTTGGGCATCAGCGTCCTTGAGTGAACGTGGTGGTGAGCCGGGCCAGGCTGTGGACAGCCCTGTGGATATCTCCCGTGGTGGGGGCGTCGTCGCAGTTCAGACGGGCAATGAACCTCCTTGCTGTCGAGGGAAGTTGGGGACAGGGCGGCGGGCGTGACCACCCGAGGCCGGTCAGCGGCGTCGGCCGTCGGACGTCGCGTACGGGTGAGCGCCGGGGCTGGAGCGAGCCCGGTTGGTGGCGACGGAGTTGCGGGCCCACATGGCCGCTCTGGCGGCGGTGATCCGGGCCTGCTGCCACGCGCCGAGCTGTGAGGGCAGGACGGACACGGACGTGGTGCGGATCCGCTGGGAGGACGGGACGCGGCCGAGGGGCCGCATCACCGGCTGCGGATCCGCGAGCGCCGCGCTGAATGCCTGCACCAGATGCATCGGCGTGGTCGGAGTGAACATTGCCTCCCACATGCGGCCGTGCTCGTTGCGGGCGCCGGCCCACCAGTGCGCCTGCCCGGGGCTGGACTGGTGGAAGCGGACGAAGGCGTCGCCGTCCGGGCTGCGGGTGGTGACGTGCTGGCCGCGCTCGGTCTCCCAGCCCTGTTGCAGCAGGGGCTCCCACACGTTGGGGGCGTGCGCCTTGCGGGTCGTGAACAGGGCGTCGGTGAGGCTGGCGACGATTTCGACGGGTGTCTGCCGGCCGAAGGTCGCGTGCCATGCTTCTTGGTGCGCGGTCTTCTTCCCGCTGATGGTCCAGCCGCCGGGCTGGGTGAACGGGTCGTATCCGATGCGCACGGACTTGTCCGGGCTGTGGAAGACGAGGGGGCCGCCGGTCTTGGACTTGTCCTTCCACCCGGAGGCGCGCAGGTACTCGGTGACGTGGCGCAGGTCGCCGCCGCCAGCGAGATGGCGGGGCTCGACGAGGTAGTGCTGCTGGGCCTGCTGACCGGTGGCGCCCCAGCCGGCCCACTGCTTGTTCTGTCTCACCGGTGCCGCCTGACGACCATCGCCGATCCGGTGGGCCGCGCGGCCTGGCTAGTTGCCGGGATGGCGGGCGTGGCGAGCTGTCTGATCGTGCCGGTGTGCTCGTTGAGGTCCTCGCCCACGCTGCTCAGTTCGTTGGCGGCGCGGCCCAGGGCCAGCCACACCTCGGGGTGCAGAATGCCGCGCTGGGAGTGGTCCTGGGCGAAGCGTGATCCGGTGGCGACCAGTGCGGTGACTCCTCCGAGCAGTCCCTTGTCGGAGTCGAGGACCTTGCCGAGGATCTGGGCGGCCTCGTGCGCCGGGGCCTGGGCCAAGAGCTGTGTGAGCTGGCTGAGTTGGTGCGCGACGTCGTCGGCGAGCCGTACGGAGAGGGGCGGGTTGGTCATGGGCCTCCTGAACGGGCCAGTTCGTACTGCTAGTTGTGGTGGCGGATGCGGTGGCTGTCGACGAGGAGGAACAGGTCCCTGCGCCGGGCTTCGTCGAGGGCGGCCTCGGGGTGCCCGCCGGCCAGCAGGTTGGTCCGGGTGCAACTGTCGGCGGTGACGGCCCGCAGGTAGCGGCGGAAGAGAGCGGTGACCAGGCGCGGCTTGCGGTCGGCGGTGATGGGCGGTGGGGTGCGCTCGGTTTCGCGGGTGACGGGGACTCCAAGTGAGGGCGGGTCCGGCCCCGTTGCGGGGCCGGTGCGGTGGGCGGTCAGCGCGTGCGGCGAGGGCGCGGCGCGCGCGGCAGGTGGCGCGGACGCGAGTGACGGCCGGTGTGCTGGGGATACGGCGAGGGCAGCGCGGTAGGCGGTGCCGCCGAAGAGGCCCGCATCGATGGAGACCTGGAAACCGTGACGGGCCAGCAGCCACGCGGCCCGGTCGGCCATGTCCTTCATGGCGATCTCGTCCATCTGGTCGGGGACTTGATGCCAGATTTCGCCCCCTTGGCCGTGGCGTTCGAGGCCGAGACCGTCGAGCAGGACGAGCAGCTGCTCCGGGGCGCTGGTGCGGGTATCGACGTAGATCGTGCCGACGCGGTGATAGAACTCGGCGTCAACCGCGTACTCGTCCGCCAGGCTCACGAGCGGGACTCCTTTCGATCGTGGCTCACCGCGGGCGCCGTGTCGCCGCACCGCCGCGGGCGCGGACCGCGGAGGCGGCCGAGGTGTCCGGCGCGGCAGCGGCGCACTGCCTCTGCGGCTTCCTGATTGGCGGCGGCATCCCAGACGGCATCGGTGATGTTGACCAGGTATCCGGACACGATCAGCGAGGGAACGGCGCTGGTGGCGAGCCTCTTCTTCGCGGCCTCGCTGAGGTGGTCTGGCAGCTCGTGCCAGACATAGACGGGCCCGGCCGTGGTCAGGGTCTTGCGTTCGAAGCCGAGTTGGTCGAGCAGGGCCAGGAGTTCCTCGGGCGCAACGGTGGGGGTGTCGGCGTGGACCGTGTCGGTCAGCGCTCTGATGTGGATCTCGACGTCAGTGCCTTCGTCGTCGGCACGGTTACCCATCGGGGGTGGACGCTCCTGTGTCGGAAGGGAGGGGCGGTCAGCGGCGCCGGCGGCCCGCGACAAGGACGGGCGTGGCCGTGGCGCGGCTGGATGGAGCCGATGGCGGGCGGGCGGCCTGGTCGCGGATGTTTTCGAGCCGCTGGGTGTGGTGGGACAGGCTGTTGACCGTGTCGATCAGCCGTTCGGCCGGGGCGGCAGTGCGCCCGGCGCTGGGGAGGTGCTCGTCCCAACTCATCCAGACAGCCACCAGGACGTCGCCCAGGCGGGGCAGCACGCCGTCGCCGGGGGCGACGATCTCGGTGAGGACGGCGGCCAGTTCGGGGCCGACGTCGGCGTTGCGCGCGCGTTCGGTGAGCTGGTCCAGGTAGTGGTGGGTGGCCTGCCGGCCCTCGTCTGGCGTGTCGAGGGTGTTGAGGCCGGGGTCGAGGTGGACGCTGTATCCGGCCTGCATCAGGGCCAGGGCCGCGCCGGTGGCACCTCGACGCTGTTCCTCGGCGGACAGCACATGGGGCTGGCGGTGGTACGGGCCGCGCGGACCGGGGTGTCGGATGAAGCCGCCGGTCCTCTGGAGGATGCTGGCCGCGCGGTCGTCGCCGCCGATCGCCACGACGAGCCGAGTGCGCGGATCCCGCGTGATGGTCACGTAGGTGTCGACGAAGAACACCGGCTCGTCGCCGGGTGCCTGGTTCGTCACCGGGTCCGGTACGAGGCCGGAGCCGGTGTGGCGGGCAGGTGGGCCGGCGCGGTGTTGGGCGCGGGTCGGACAGGTGAGTGGGACAGCAGAACGCCGACGCCCAGTTCGGACAGGCGGTCACCGGCCGCGCGGACGGAAGCGGCCACGTGGAATGAGTCGCCATCGGACAGCACGAACTCCTTCCGGTCCGCGTCCAAGGCGAAGCCGGCGCCGGTCAGGATCTGGGCGATGTCGTCGCGGTCGGGCTTGTCGACGACGATGGCGTTGCCGGACCACGTCATCACCAGGTGTTCGGGCTCGGCGGCCGGTGGCGCCGTGAGGCGGGCGGCGTTGTGGCGGATCTGGGCGAGGGCCTTGTCGTACCGGGGCAGCAGGTCGCAATGGATGTCCTCGGCGGCGCTGAACGGATCGGCGGCCACCGCGATTCCGTCGGGCTCGCGGACGCCACGGAACGCTTCGGCCGGTGCGTCGGTGGGGGCCATGGCGGCGATCAGGTAGCCCTCGCTGGCCCCCAGCAGGTCCGCGACGAACAGTCGGGTGCCGTCGTCACACGTCAGAACGGCGCAGTGGTCCACGGTGCGCTTGGCCAGGGTGTCGGCGACATCGTTCATGTCCCACACGTGGTCGGTGAGGGCGTCGTGGTTGCCGCCGCGGTCCGGGTGATACGTGCTGGTCCAGGCGCCGGGCAGTTCGCCGGCGAGGACGGCAGCAAACGAGCCGAGAGACATGTCGGGGGTGGGGTCGTGCATGGTCTCCTCGAAAGGAATCGGGGGTGGGGGTCAGCGCCGCCGGTGTACCGGGGCTGCTTGGGCGGGTGCGGCGGCGGGGCTGGTGGCCAGGCGAGGTGGGGGCGCGGGACAGGCGCAGGCGGCGGAGGCTTCGCGTTCGTCCGGCCGACCTCGGTGGTGCACGTGCGGCGCTGGGGATGGGCCTGGTGCCGGTCGGCGAGGTCGTTGCGCAGGTGGGTGAGGTCGGACCGGATGACGCCGAGCCGGTGCTCGGCGAGGTACCGCAGCCGTTTCGCGGTGTGCGGATCCGCGCCCTGGCCCAGGTCCTCATAGAAGGCGGCGGTCGCGGTGAGGACGCCGCCCAGTGCGATAAGCACTCCGTCGTGAGGGGCGGTCAGTTCGGTCAGCGCGTCGGCGACCTCGTCACTCGTGATGGCTTCACCGATCCGTTCGGCGAGGTGGGCGACCTGCGAGCCGAGTGGCAGGTAGTGCGCCTCGCGCGTCTTCGTGTCGAAGGCGTCATCGGCGTCGACGTGGTAGCGCACGGCCCGCAGCCGGGCCACGGCACGAGTGGCAAGACGTTCCTCCTCGGCTGCATCGAGACCGAGGGGCAGGCGGTGATAGGTCTCGTGGAGGCGGACGACGGGGACGAAGCCAGTGCGCTGCAGGATGCTGTGGGCTTCCGGATCGCCGCCGCGGGCGAGGACTTCTCCGGAGTGCACGTCGCGCCCCAGGGACAAGAAGCGTTCGGCAAGGGCCAAGAAGATGGTTCCTTCAGTCGGGTCAGCGGGTAAGCCGGGCGCCGGGTGTAGGAGGCGTGGAGGCCATCCGGGTCGAGAGGGGCGCCCGTCGCGCGGTGGCGGGCAGGGCGGCGGCGGTGGCGTCGAGGTCCTGCTGGACGCCGTGCAAGCGGCGGGCGATCAGCTCCAGCTGGTGTCCTGCGGCCGGGCCGTAGGTGTGCGGGAGTCGGTCGAGACGGTGGGCCGCGTGCTCGACGAGGCCGCGCACGGTCGCGAGCGGTCCGGTGTTCTCGTCGGCGAGCTGCCGTAGCAGTCCTGCTAGTTGTGTGGTGGCGTCCACAGCGGCTGGTGAAGCGCCGTTGGCCGGCTCGGTGGAGCGCTGGCCGAACCGGGCGGCATGCTCGGGATCAGGACCGAGCCGGGGAGCGCGGAGGCCCAGCTCGGCTTCGATTCGCCGGCACTCGGCCGCCAGGGCCGGAAACAGCCGGTGGGGCTGGGCGGTCCATCTGCCGTCCGGGCGGATGAGGTTGGCGAGAAGGTCGAGGCGGCCGGACTGTGCCTGGACGGCGATCCAGCGGCAGCCGTGGTCATCCCCCGGCCGCTGGATGCCCGCCATGCGGGCGATCCGGTGGGCGATCTCGGACCACTCGGGGCCGATGAGGTCACGGTCGCTGGGGTGCAGGCGCACATCCGCGTGCCAGATGGCGCGCCGGTCGCCCTGCGGACTCGCCGTTAACGCGTGCCACCGGCTGGGGTCGTCCAAGTACTCGGCCCACTCGGCGGACGTCCACGTCTTCTGCTCGTCGTCGAGCGTGCAATAGTCCAGCCCCGGCCAGTGGGCGACCACCGTGTGCTCGGTCAGACCCTCTTGATCGCTGACCGGGCGGCCGAGGGCTTCCGCGAGCGGCTCGCTGGAGCTGATGTCGCGTGGATGGATACGGATGATCATTGCCCACCTCGGGCATCGGCGGCGTGCACCACCTGACTGAGGTTGTTGACCGAGTACCAGCCGCAGTCGACTGCCTGTTCGGCCCCGGCCAGGCGGGGGACGAGGTAAGTACGCAGCGCCTGCTGGTAGATGAGGCAGTCCGGGCAGCGGCGGGAGAGATGGACGAGGTAGCGCGGGTGAGCGGTGAGGTACGTGCGCTCGCCACCGGCCGGGTCGTACAGCCGCCACCCCTCCTCGTCGGTCGGCGTGTGCCACGAGGGCGTGACGACCTTGTAGACGTCGCCCCACAGTTCGCTGCCGGAGGTGCCCTTGAGGATGACGACCTGGTCGCCGGGCCGGAAGTGCTGGTGGGTGATGTCCCGTTCGGGGGTGACGATGTCACCTGGGGCGTGCGGATGGCGGGAATCGGCGTCGGGCACAGCAGGGGGTTCCTTCCACGATCACAAGCAGGGGAGGCGGTGGGAGGAACAAGGATCCGGACGATCCCTGGTTTCGGTAACCGGGGATCGTCGGGTATAAGCCCCTGTGTCTACCGGAACGGGTTCTCGGTACTGCGGTCGTTCTCAGTGGCGGCGTCGAGGAGTTCGGGCAGATCGGTGCCTTCGGCATCCCTTTGGTCGATCCACCACCCGGCCCTGCTGATCGTGCGGATCTTCTCCTCCAGTACCGCCCAGTCGGTCTCGTCCCAGGTGCCCTCGGTGACCAAGGCGGCGTACGCGCGAGTGGCCAGCTCGTGGCGGGAGCGCTCGCCCCAGCCGCGGGTGCGTTCGGTGC
Organism: Streptomyces sp. NBC_00554; assembly: GCF_041431135.1. Classification (NCBI taxonomy): domain Bacteria; kingdom Bacillati; phylum Actinomycetota; class Actinomycetes; order Kitasatosporales; family Streptomycetaceae; genus Streptomyces; species Streptomyces sp. NBC_00554. Next base: position 8,680,690 of record NZ_CP107799.1, read on the forward strand.
CGTCCAGCGGCGGCATCTCGAACTGCTCGGTCCACTCCGCAGCGGCCTGCTGCTCTGCGGCACGCCGGGCGGCGAGCCACTCCTCCTTGCTGGCATCGTCGCTGTCGCGGGCGGCCTTCCAGCAGTCGGTGCAGTCGCGTCCCTCAAGCCAGCGGGTGAATCCGGCGCGGCGGTCGGCGGGGCGGCCGGACAGGTCGTGCGTGATCTCGTGACCACAGGCGTGCTGAACGGTCCACTTCGTACGGACGGTCATAGAACTCCTGGTAGTTGTGGGGAATCGGGGGCGGTGCATGGGTGCCCGTCGGACGTGGCGGACGGCGCTAGGCCCGACAGAGGTGTGACGAGGACGGCGTCGGCCGAGGTGCCTCGGTTGAAGGGCGCACATGGAAGCAAGATCTGTGACCTGCGCCACTTAGTGGACGGGTCTCGAAACCGGTTGAGGAGACTTCCGGATCGGTGATTGACGCTTAAGGCTTGCAGGAAACCTTGAGTGACCTGCGGAATCCGGCCTAAAGCTGGTATTGATTTCTCCGTTGGGGTGGTAGGCGACCAATCTCTAACTCGCCCAACCGCGCGCGGGACGGTTAAGGATCGCGTGTCCAGCAGCGAGTTGACCACCCCTTGGGATGGTAAGTTGAACCCTGTAGAAGCCCTTTTCCGGGCGTGAATCGGAAGGGGGTGATAGACGTGACCCTGGATAATGGAGAGTCGGTCGAGAGGTCGAGGAGCCGGCGTCGCCTGCGCGTGCGCCGGCTTCGACGCTTAAGGGCTGTGGCCCTCGTGGCGCAGCTCGGGCTGATCGCTGTGCGCGCCGCGCAAGTGGTCAAGTCGTGGCTGCTCTAGCCAGGGTGTCCACGTAGGAGTCCGCGCGAGGCGGACTCCTACGTGGCATCCACGTCAACCCTGGCGGGGTCTGTACTGGTTGGAGTCCGGGCAGGCCCCGCCGTCATTGTGGATGGCTCTTAAGACTCTATCACTGAAGTGATTTCGCGGGACCGGAAATGCGGATCGGTATTCCCGCCGTGTCACCGAAATGGTCGGTATAATTTTGCGCGGCGGCCCGGTATTTGATTTTGCGGGGTGTCAAATGCTGGGGGAGTGGGCCGGACTTTTCGCGTCGGTCACCCAAATGCGTGATGGGTAATGTTTGGCGGTCGGTATTTTCTGGAGTGGGGCTGCGTCGCATACTGCGGCCGGAGCATGCTGCGGTGGCGGACAGGTCCTGCGGATGTCCGCAGGTCCGGCCGGTGGCCGGGCGGCCGGGCCGGCTCGCGGAGCCCGGCCCTGGCCGTAGAGCGCTGGTCACCCATTTGGGTGACGGTCATTCAATTCGCCCAGGGCGCGAGGTTCTCGTCCCTGACCTGCTGAGAACGAACGGATCTGGGACTGGCGGGGCCAAATACACCACGGTGGGTCCTGCGCGGCAGTACGCGTCGCGTCGGTGAGGGTTCAGCGCCCGGACCGTCTTGGGGCAGTGGGTGGGGGAGGCTGGGCTGTCATCGCCTTTGCGCGGAGCGGCGCCGAAGGCGCGGCGGGACCAGGCGGCGGCGAGTTGCGTAGGTCGGGATCGAGGTCGACGCTGTAGCGGGCGGCGGTGAGCATCTCGGCCGCCCAGGTGGCGTGTTCGTTCTCCCAGGTGCGGCCCAGGTCGAACGGCAGCCGGATCCAGACGCCGCGCAGCGTGGGGTAGGTGTCGAACCCGGCATGCTTGAGGACGCTCGCGGCGAAGCCATCGACCGCGCCTTCGACGTCGACTTCGCCACCCTGGCCGCGGGTGATGCGGATCGGCTCGTCGCTCATCGACTCCGCCCCTTCCCGGCCGTCTGGGTACGGCCGCGCACCGGCACGGCGCCGGGCTGTGGCAGAAACTCAGGGAGGGTGGCGGCAGGAGCGGTGCGCTGTTGGGGGGAGCGGGTGGCCGCTGCCTGCGCGATGCGGTTGCGGCGTTCCATCAGCCCGTTGCGCACCACCGGCTGCGGCGGACTGGCGCTGCGGCCGGGCTCGAGGCTGTAGTCGGCCTGGACTTCATAGCCGTGGCGGCGCAAGTCGTGAACGGCCTGGCGGGTATGGCGGGTCCCGTCCTGCTCGGGATTGGTGAGCCGGTACAGGCCCGGCGTGTCGGGGACGGGCTCGAACTGCTCGCGGACGAGGAACCAGTTCGCGAGGTGCGCGGGGATCCTCGCGGTGGCGGCGGCCACGAATCCGTGATCCGGGTGGACGCCGAAGCGGAAATGGTCAGACAGAGGCGAATCCTTTGCGTGAGCGGTCAGCGGTGTGCTGCCGCGGCGCGAGGCGAAGGCGGCGGCGTGGGGCGGGTGGTGAGCAGCCGCGGGCTGGGCGCGGGCAGAGATGCCGGCCCGCCCGGTACGGCGGCGCGGGCCTGGCGCTCGAACGCTTCGCTGTCGGCGAGCCACGTCTCGATGGCCGGTAGGACGGCGAGGCCGAGCTGCCCACGGGCCTGGCTCCATTCGTGGGCCGGCAGCGTCCGGGGAATCGAGTACAGCTCACGCCGCGTGTCGTTCCACTCCTTCCAGGCGTCCTGGCTGCTGGCGAGCGCCTCGCGCAGTCGGGTCAGCGCGGCGGCGTCCTCGCGCCAGGCACTGGCAGCAGGACGGCACCGGGTCAGTAGCAGGGTCGCATGGTCGAGAACATGGACGAAGGAGAGCCAGGCGTGGTCGGCGAAGTCCCGTTCCATTCCGGCGATCAGGCGGGAGTCGCCGAGCGGGACACCGTCGCTGCACCGGCCGGAGTCCTTGATCGCCTGGAGGGTCTGGTGTTCTTCCCGGATACGTTCCAGCGATCTCAGGACGGTGTTCAGGTCCCGGTTGTGCACGGCGTGGCGGTAGGCGGGCAGGAACGTGTGAGAGACGGCGTGCGCGGCCAGTTGGGGATCGGCGGGCAGCACGATGCTGGGTGGCGTGCTGGGGTCATCGTGCGGGTCCTCCTTCTCGTGCTCGGTGAGAGCCCCGAGGAGGTAGCCGCTGCGGTGACCGGGGCGCTCGATCAGCAGCAGCTCGGTGCCGGTGTCGTACTTCAGCACGGACGCGAACGGGACGCGGTGGTCTACGAGAGCGCGGTAGAGGTCGCCGGCTTCCCACAGCGCAGGCGAGAGGTCTTCCTGCCACAGCGGGTGGCTGTAGATCTCCAGTTGGGCGCTCCATGCGCCGGGGAGGCGGGCGGCGATCTCGGTGCCGATGTCGCCGAGGTAGGGCCGGCTGCTGGGGGTGATGGTGGCGCCGTGCTCGTGGGCGTGGTGCACCAGGGCACTGGCGGTGGACCGGACGGCCTGTGCGTCGGTCAGCGGGGGAGACGAACACCCCGTTGGACAGGCGGCGGAATCCGGCGTCTTTGAGAGCGCGGTGGGCCTGTTGGTACTTCTCGCCGGAGGCGATGGCGACAAGGCCCAGGGCGCGGCTGGTGGTGAGGGTGATCTCGGCGGAGGGGGTGGGCGTCAAGGTCCTGGTGGGTCGAGCCCGCGGGCTCGTTCGTCCAGGCGGACGGGGCTCAGCGGGACTTCGGGGTGTGCTTGGGCTCGGTGCTGCGCGGTGGTTCGAGGGGGGACGGGGCGGCGACGGGACGCGTTCGATGGTCACCACGGGGACGACGGCTTTGGGGAACGGGAAGGCCGTGGAGCGCAGAGTGGGCCGAGGGTCCAGGGTCTCGGCGACGACCGCGTGCATGAGGAAGGAAGGCGTCTTCTCCGTGAACGAGATGTCCCACAGGTGACCGAGGTCGTCCGGGGAGGCGGCCAGGTGCCAGGTGATGGATGCGTCTCCGTGGATGGGCGGCGCGGGCGAGTCCGCGGGGCGCCCAACCACGGCGGCGTGCCCGTCGTGCGAGATGAATCCGGAGAGCCCGAAGTCGTCGAAGTAGCTCCAGGAGTCGATGTCGACGTACAGCTCAAACAGGCCCGGCTCGGCGCCGATGCCGTAGATGACGTGATCCGGGTCGGCGGCAAGTTCAGCTGCCAGGGTGCCGATGAGCGTGGAGACGAACTCGATCGGCACATTGCCGTTGATGTTCGTCCGCCGCGCTCAGGCGCTTGTTCGTCGGTGCGGGCCGAGATCACCAGATGGGGGCCGCGGCCCACGGCTGTCTGATCATGGCGGATCGTGATGCGCCGGCACGGGCTGGTGACGGTCAACGACGAGTCGTCGGTGTGCACGCTCCACGCGGAGTCCTCGGCAAAGACGTCCAGGAGCTGGTGGTGGTCGCTGGGGAGGCTGGCGGCCAGATAGCGGGGGGCCCCTATGGCTTTGGTCAAGGGGTAGTCGGGGTTGGTGGTTGGTAGAAGGTGCCGTCGCGGAGCATCGCGAAGAGCACGTCCGCTCGGCGTCGGGCGAGGCAGAGGAGAGCCTGGGTGTGGTGCTTTCCCTGAGCAATCTTCTTGTCGTAGTAGGTGCGGGAGGCGGGGTCGGCCAGGGCGGCGAACGCGGAGAGGAAGAAGGCTCGTTTGAGCTGCTTGTTTCCCCGTCTGGAGGGCTGTTCGCCGCGGATGGAGGACCCGGAGCTTCGGGTGGCTGGGGCGAGGCCGGCGTAGGCGGCGAGGTGGGCGGCGGACGGGAACGCGGTGCCGTCGCCGACGTCGATGAGGATGCGGGCTCCGGTCCTGATGCCGATGCCGGGCATGGACGTCAGGACCTTGGAAAGAGGGTGGGCCTCCAGCAGTTCCTCAATCCGGTGGGCGAGGATTTTGCGCTGGTCGAGCACCGCCTGGAGTGAGTTTGCGAGGCTGGGGACGATCAGCGCGGCAGCGTCTGTGCCCGGGACGACGACAGTCTGCTCGTCCAGTGCGGTGAAGACGTCGTTGATCAGACGCTCGGCCATGCGGGGCGCCTTCGGGCGGATCAGCGTGATGAGTTGTCGGCGTCCGGCCTTGCGGATCTGGGTCGGCGAGCCGAACTGGTCCAGCATTCTGAGGACGGCCGGGTGCTGCATGCGCGGGCCGATGACTCGTTCCAGGTGCGGGTGGATCTGGGTGAACAGGCCGCGGAGCCGGTTGGACAGGCGGGTTGCCTCGGCGGCGAGGTCGTCGTCGAAGCCGACGATCATCTGGAGCTCGGCGATCGTCTCGTCGTCGAGGTCGACCGAGCGAAGCGTGTGCGGCATCGCCCGGGCCGCGTCGGCGATGATGAAGGCGTCTTTCGCGTCGGTCTTGGCCTCGCCGGGGTAGAGGTCGGCGATCCGCCGCATCGTCAGTCCGGGCAGGTAGGCGACGTGGCAGCCCAGGTCCCGGGCGACGGCCAGCGGCAGGGCCCCGATCGAGGCCACCTGGTCGACGATGACGAGGACGGTGCCGTGCTTGGCCTGCAGTCTGGCGAAGACCTCGCGGAGCTTGGGCTCGCTGTTGGGCAGCCGCTTGTCGAAGGGTTTCTTCCCGGCGGGGGTGAGTGCGGTGGCGTGGTGTTCGCCCTTGCCGACGTCCAGGCCGAGGTAGACGTCGATGTCGCTGGTGTCGATCACGTCGTTGTTCCTTCGGTGCTGTTCACCCGGCCTGCCACGGCACTGATCGCCACATCCACATTACGAAGAGCCTCCCGACCTGCGGAAAGGCCGGTGGTCATGCCCCTAATCAGCGGTCTGTCAGTGCCTTCGGAGCTGGTGACACCACCCCCCGGGCCATGCACTCGACAAGGGGAGGTAGTCATGCCAACTCCGAAGGCCGGTAACCCCGTTGCGGGGCTACGAAGACGGTAATGGGGGGGGAGATGAGGACCTTCTCCCGGGGCCTGTCCTGGGCGGGGTCGTTGGGCATGGGCCTTCTCGGTTGGATGGATGGGCGGAGCGGGGCGCGATGAAGGCGGGTGCCCCAACTACGTGGTGGCGGAGGCGGCATCGCGAAGGGAAAGCGACGCGGCGCGCAGGCTGGCGCCGAACCGGTGGGCGAAGACCCGTGCCTTCGCCTCCAGTTGGTCGTACGAGTTCTGTGCGGTCATCTGCCCGGCGTGCTTGCGGTACCGGTAGACCGGGACGGGCAGCAGGATTCCCGGCGCGAGGCAGGTGATCGCGAGGGCGCAGTAGTCCTCGCCTTGCACCAACCCGCCCATGGGTGCCGCGCGGACCAGGTCGGTCCGGGCCAGGAGGGTGGTGGGGCCGAGCGGGATGGTGTCCGCCGGGTCCTTCCAGTACCTCCACACGTCCCCGGCTTCGTGCCGGCCCGGCGGCGTCGGGCACCGCCACAGGGTCGTAGCCCCGTCGTTTTTCCGGCTGGGGCGAGGGCTGTTCGGGATGTTCGCCGAGCCAGTGACCGCGTACGTCACGTACTCGTTTGCCGACCGGTGCCGTGATGTTCGCCATGTCGGTGGGCAGGTCGGCTCGGAGGAACTGTGGTGCGGACGCTGTCGGTTGGGCAGCTCAGGGTGCAGTCGGTGCGGCACGGCGATGGCCGCGTGGCGTACACCATTTTCGACTCGATGCGCGGAGTGCACGGCGGGGCGGACCGGTACCTGGCCAGCTATGCCTGTTCGGGGTCGGATCGGACGTACGCCTATCTGCTGGTCGATCACCTTCGGTGGCTGGAGTACGAAGGGCTGACGCCGGAGGACGTCGGGTTCGGTGACCTTGAGCGGTACATGGGTGCGATCGGTGCGAAGGTCGCCGGGCCTTATGGGCGCCCGTGGCGGGTGGGTAAGCGGCCGTACGGCAACGATGCTCTGCGCGGCGCCGCGGCGTGTGTGAAGGGCTTCTATCTGAAGCAGGCAGAGTCGGGCGTCAACACCGAGCTGGTGGGGGCGCTGAAGCTGCACCGGATGCCGACCCAGCGGGATCGGGACCGGTCGCTGCTCGGCCATCTGCAGCGGAGCATGCAGGCGAATCCGCTGGCGCCGAAGTCGGTGCGGCGTCGGCACAAGAAGATACTGCCGGACGGCGCGCGGGCGGTGTTGCTGGATGAGGTCAACTCCTTGCGGGATCGGCTGGTGGTGGAGTGGCTGAGCGATGGCGGGTTCCGGGCCGGCGAGATGTGCGGCCTGCACCTGTGCGACCTGCACCTGCGGGAAGAGGCCGCGTGCGGGGAGTGCCGCGGTCCGCATGCCTACGTCTGCCATCGGGATGGACTGGTCAACGGCGCCCGGGCCAAGACGAAGTGGGAGTGGGAACTTCGCGACGGAGTGATCCACGGCGGGCTGATCAAGAGGGCCAGCCCGGCCATGGTCCACGCGTACTTCGAGTACCTGACCCAGGAGTACCCGCGCGGTGCTGCCCACGGCGTGCTGCTAGTTCAGCAGCACGGCCCCGGGCGTGGTCTGCCGTGGGCCCCGGAGGGTGCCCGCAAGATGCTCAAGCGGGCCGGCCGTCGGGCGGGGCTGGGGCTGATCAAGCCGCACATGTTCCGGCACACCTGGGCCAGTGCAGTCCTGGACGCTGCCGACGGGAACCTGGCGATCGTCCGGGATGCGGGCGGATGGGCCTCTACCGAGGTCGTCGATGAGATCTACGCGCACGTCGACGTGAACGACCCGGTGTTTCATGGCGCCCTCCTGACGACGTGGGGTGAGCTGCGATGAGCGAGGCGAAGCGCGCCCTTTTGCAGCCCCTGGCTGGCACGTCGGCGCGGGATCGACGCGATCGGCTGGAGATCCTCACGGCCCTTCTGGCGGCACCGGGCGTCGAGCCGGTCTATCGCGAGTCCGTGTTGCGCTGGCCCGGTGACCACCCGGCCTACGGATGGTTCTGCCGGGTCAACGGCTGCCGCAGCACCCGCACTAACACCGTCGACCTGTGCCATCCGCACCGGGCGGAGTGGCGAACCGCGAAGCTGGAACCCGGCGCTACGCGGCGGGAGTTCCTGCGCACGTCCCGACCCAAGGTCCTCGACCTTCGGCTCATGGAGCCGCCGGACTGCCGGTTCTGCCCTGAGCGCCCGTCCCGTCATCTCGGGCTGCGGCTCTGCCTGACCCACTTCAGCCGGTGGAACAAGGTCCTGTTCAGGAAGAGGGACCTCACCTATGACGAATTCGTCGCGCTGCAGACCGAAGCCCTGCCCGGCTACGGCGACTGTCTGGTTGCTTCCTGCGTCGGCCGGGCGGACAGTCCCCTGCGGCTGTGCTACGTCCACGACGAGCGCTATCGCAATGACGGACGGCCCGGTGGAGCCCAGCGACCGGCAGGGTGGGGTGTTGATCGGGTCGTGGGACGTGAGCCCGTCGAGATCACCTGTACCGATGCCGATGCCTTCCGGCACTGGTGCCGTACGGCCCGCCCGGCTTCGCGCGCCGGCACCGTCAATCTCCTTGGGCTGGCGCCGCTGGTCCAGGCCGAGATCCGCTTCGGGATGCTGGCCCATGCTCAGAAGGCCCAGCGCACGGCCTGGCCGCTGTGGCACATCCAGGCGGTGGCGAACCTGGCCCGCTTGCGCGGCGTGCATTCCGTGCTCGACCTCCTGTCCGACCCGGCGGCGCTCGCCGAGCACGAGCGGAGGATCCTGCGGGAGACCGCGGACGAGTTGCGGATCGTCTACGTCACCCCGCAGCAGGCCAAGGAGGCCGGCTTCGTGGAGACCGAGCACTACGGCATCCGCTACAAACGCCGCTCCAGCCACTTCGACTTCACCGACGTGCCGCAGCGGTGGCTGCGTGATCTGCTCTGGGAACGCGTCACCCGTCGCCTGCGCTCTGCGCAAGCTCCTCGAAGCCCGCAGCACATCGAGATGGGCCGCCGGGCATGCGTCGAGCTCGGGGTGTTCCTGACCGCCGTTGCTCCCGACGGCGGCCACCATCCGGCCGCGCTCACCGGGGACCACATGCAGCGCTTCGTCGCCGATCACAACAAGCGTGCACGTGAGGGGCTGCCGTCGCTGGCGATCAGCCGTGACGGACGGCCCATGAAGGTCACCGGCTACACCCGCCGCCAGACCTTCAACGAGGCCCGGTCGATCCTGCGCGACGCCCTGGAGACCGGAGAGGCTGAACGCATGGGCCTGCCACGGGAGTTCATCATCGCCCTGCCGACCGCCCGTCGTGCCGACCGCACCCGCAACCCGTTCCCCGATCCGGTGGCGCGGGCGCTGGCCGACGAGTCGAACCTGCAGCTGCTCCATGACCGCTTCGACCCGAACGACATGGGCTATCGCGATATCTGGGAGGCCCTGGTGTTCACCGGCCGCCGGGCCTCGGAGATCATCGAACTGCGGCTGGAATGCACTTCGATTCACCGCAAGGTCCCCTTCCTCTGGCACGACCAGACGAAGGTGGGCAACCTCGACGAGGCCATCCGTGTCCCGCAACGCCTCTACGAGCGGCTGGAGCTGCGCAAACAGCGCACCGTCGAACGCTTCGAGGACCTCTACGGGCGTACGCCCGGTCCGAAGGAGCGCAAGACCCTCGCTCTGTTTCCCTCGCCCCACAAGAATCCGGACGGCACGGTCGCGATCACCTACAGCATCTTCGGTGACGCTTTCCGGGACTGGCTGGCGGCTCTGGACATCGGCACCTGGGTGCCGCATCAGGCCCGGCACACGCTGGCGACGAATCTGCTGAAGAACGGCGCCGGCCTCCACCGCATCAAGCAGTACCTCGGCCAGATCTCCGTACGGATGGCCGAGCACTACGCGAAGGTTGCCTCCTCGGAGGTTGACGACGCACTCGAGCGGGTCTGGGTCAGCGGTCCGGGATCGGCCGAGCCGGGCATGCTGCTCGCCTCGCCGTCCGAGCACATGACCCGGGCTGAAGCCCAGGCCATGGCCATCGACCTCGCGCGCCGCAGCACCCCGGCCGAGGGCGGATTCTGCACCTACCAGCCCGTGGTGCGAGGGGATGCCTGCCCGTGGGACCTGGACTGCCACAACTGCGACAAGTTCGTGATGTCCGGCGCCGACCTCCTGTACTGGCGCCGCAAGGCCGAGCAGTGGGCCTCGCTGGCCGAACGCGCCCCGGACGACCGGACGGCCGACTACCTCCACACCGTCTTCGAGCCCACCGCCCGCGCCATCGGCGGCCTGGAGAAGGCGCTGGCCGGCCTCGGCATGCTGAAGGACGCCCTCGCCCTGGACCTGCGGCGGCCCCAGGACTACTTCGACCGCATGTGGACGCTTGCCTTCAAGGCCAGCGACCTTGCCGCGATCGACCCCGACGACACCGACTCCTACGAGGAAACCGCGTGACCCCCTCATCGCACCGCACCGCCCAGGCTCTCCAGGCGCGCAGCTGGAAGATCGAAGCCAGCCTCGTCCGCATCAAGAGCGTCGTCGACCAGCTCGCCAAGAGCGGCGGCCCGATCACGGTGGCCGCGGTCGCCCGGCAGGCGGACGTCTCGCGGACCTTCCTTTACGAGCAGTCCGAGGCCCGGGACATCGTCGCCAAGGCCGCCCTCCGGGCTCGCGGACTGCGAGCTCAGAGTGATCAAACTTAGCGCGACGCGGTGGAGGCTTCCTGGCGTGAACGCGCGCTCAACACCGAGGAGGCCCTCAAGAACACCAACGCGGAGGTCGTCAACCAGCGAGAACGCATCGCTGAACTCCTCGGCCAGATCGCTGCACTGCAGGGCGAATGGACCGACGCCGACGTCGTGCGCGTCACCACCGCCAACGTCGCCCTGCAACGCGAGGTCAGGGCCCTGACGGCCGAGCGGGAGCGCCTCACCAAGCGTCTGGCTGCCGCCAGGGACAACGCGCGGTTCGCCGACAAGCGCATCGCCGCACTCGAAGCTCAGATCGCCGAACAGCTCACCTCCCCATCCTCCTGACGGTGATACGCCCACGTGGTCCGCCGACTGACGTGCATGTGCACTGTAGGGAGCGCGCCTTCATGAGTAGGAAATCCTGCGAACGAAACCGCGGATCCTAGAACCGAGCGTTCGGCCAGCAACTCCCGCTCCGCCAGCCCCTTCAACCACTTGACTCAGGCCGGGGACGTCATTGCCAGGAGGGCCGACTCTCACAGCGACATGCCTAACGGCCTGGGGGGGCGTGTCCGGGGACACATCAGCAGGGTGGCAGTTCGTCGAGGTTGTTGTCGTGAGTGCCGTCGGCGGCGGTCCGCAGATAGCCGTTGCTTGGCCCGGTCCGGACCACGTGAATCACGGTCGGCGTGCCCGACTCAGCGACCAACGTGAAGTAGACCGTGCGGCCGGACGTGATCTCCTCGATTGCCGTTGATACCGGGACCGGCGACCACTCCGCATCCGCGTTGCACAGGTGTGTGACCACACCAGTTCTGGTCTTCCGGACGGCGGTTACTTGGCGGGCGATGCCCATCGGTTCCAGCCCACGGCGCCGGGTGAACCCGTTACTGAAGGTTGTTGACGTTCCGGACAGGGCGAGCAGTGCTTCCCGCCAGCGGTCGAGGTCCGCGCCGTAGAGTCTGGTCGTCTGGGCTTCGGTCAGCTTGTTGTACTGGCCCCAGTGCGGTCGCCCGCCGCGGCTGACCGCCGCATGCTGCACGTATCGCATCCAGTCGAGGTTGCCTGGCAGATTTTTGAGCGCCGCGAGCTCGATCGACACCGCATACGCTCCGGCGATGTGGTGCATTGAGAGAAGCCCGCGGGATGCGCGGGAGAACCGGCACCCGATGATTCCGGCTTGCTGGAATCCGGGTGAGGCGGCGTGTACGTCGTCTAGGAAGTCGAGGTAGCCGCCAGTCGTCGCATCGAATACCACTTCGATTGAGTCCGACCGGAAGTCGTTCTGATCGTTGTCGGCCCGGCTACCAGCGGTGATCCGGAAGTGCTTGCCTCGGCGGCCGGCCACCGAGGCTCCGTAACGGTCGAACTCACCCTGGATGGCGGCGCGATTTTGGTCCGGGACGGCGAAGCCGAGTCCTGCTTTCCATAGAGTGTCGAGTGCGGCGGCGACTGCGGACCCCAGCGTGAACTGCCGTTTCGCGAGGATGGTGTTGAGGTAGACGATCAGGCCGGTCAGGTAGATAGCGTAGGGGACCCCCACGAGAGTCGCGCTCGCGGCGGCGGCAGCGATAGCGAGCGCGGCGTTAGCGCCAGCCACGATGAGTGCGCCGAGCGCGGTAGGCTCCAATTCGCCGACGGCGGGGCCGTTCGGGTCCGGCAAATCCGTGGTGTCCGTGGTCTCCCAGCGCCGGTGCATCCACACGTCTTCGGGGTTCTGCGAGTTGAACACTATCCGGACGTAGTACGGCGTTCCGGTGGCGTCAGTGAGGCCGGCCGGCACAGGCTCGGCTGCGACCAGGTCAAACAGCGGTGCGAAGGGTGTTGCCTGGCCTAGACCGTCACGCAGGGCCTGCAGCACGGCGGCTCGCTGCGGCTGGGCGATAGCCTCGACCACCCGGAACTGCGGCCGTACTTCGAGCACGACGGAGTAGATCACTCCGAACCGCCCGCAGGCGACGATTACCGCGTCGAACAGGTCGTCGTTCCGGCGGATCTCGGTGTCCGGGCAGGACAGCTGCGGCCGGAGACGGTCGTCGGTGGTGAGCGGCTCGGTCTCCCGCTCGATCCAGACCTCGCGGCCTGCATCAGTGACGAGGTGCAGGGCGCGGACCAGGTCGGGGAACGGTGGCTGCTGCCACTCCCCGCCGTGCGTGGACGTTGAAATCACGCCAGCCAGCGACTGGCCGCTGTTGCCACCGAGGGTGGGCATCGCGAGACCGAGACCGTCGAGGAGCTCGCAGAGATCGAGGACGCTGATCCCCGCCTCGACGTGCACCAGCCGCCGGGGGGACGCCGGGTCTGCCAGCACGGTGACCCAGTCGCCGGTCAGCGCCGGGGCGGGGCCGTCAACCACACCGTGCAGCTGCCGGTTCAGCTTCGCCAGCGAGACGGTCCAGTCGTCTGACTGGGCTATGTCCTCGAACGCCCAGCCGGCGCCGATGGCCTTTAACCCTGCCTGCTCGCGGGTGGCCTTCTCGGCCACGTGTACGAGCTGAGCAAGGCCGTCGGTGGCGTCTGCCGAGTGCGCGGGCTCGAAGTATTGATCGGAGCGGAACTCAATATCGCTGTTCCAGTTCCGCCGGACCCAGTTCACCTCGTGGACTCCATCGAACTTACTCGCCCCGCAGCTCACCTCATGCCACTTTCGGAGCGGTTTCGGCCAGACCTCGGCGGGCAGATCACGGTGTCACCCTTCATCCCGTCGAGAAATCGCCAGCGGGCTCAATCTGGGCCAATAGCGCGCAGTGGTCAGACCAAGCAACATCCCTTGTCGTGCAATTCCCATCAGGGTTGGGAGTCTTGCCAGGCAAAATTGACCTCTTAATAACAGAGAAGCCGTAAGTCGACTCGTGCGCTGCTCGCTTCCCTCCGATTATGTAATCGATATCCACACCAGCTAGCTCGTCAAACTTCGGAAACTTCTCGTATCCGCCATTGAAGTCACCAGCAATCATGGGCGGATAGATGGCACGCCTACTGTACCTCCTAGTCTCCATGAAATCGATCAGCTCATTAGCCGCCTCGTAAGATCCAGGAAGATCCGGATCGAGGTGGACATTGTAGAAATTGAACTGCTCATCTTCATCCTCGGCGAATGCGAAGCGCACGCATCCTGCCTGAAAGACGTTGTAGTTCCTATTGCCAGCAAAAATCGACGTCCAAAACACTCCCTCCCCATCTAGCAGCGACCGTGAGGCTTCAAACTCTTTGGCAGGGGTGGCGCATGGATAACTCTTCCTTGGGTTTACACCTGTGACTTCCGGACGTGAATCTCCGGGCAGTATTGAGGCACTTGGAGCCTTAGTCACATTCTTCAACCGTACCGGATTATATAGAACAGCCTGCCCTTGGACTAGTCCTGGTTCGTTTGACGGTGCAGCACCTAGATAGGCAATCCTGTACCGAACGTTGACCGCATCTTCGATCTTCGATATCAGAAAGTGAAGCGATTCATGATCGTGCGGGTCGCGCCTTAGGAACCATTCCTTGCGAGCGGCCACCTCTTGAAGCGCAATAACATCTGGCGCAATAGCGTTCGCCTTGAAGCCGTCGGCTATCCGCTGGTAGCGGTCACGCCAGGGGAGATCGATGCCCCAGTATGAAGGAGATGCGCCTACTATGTTTAGTGTCACCACGGACAGTTGAAATCGCTCCTTGGCGACCTCCCATAAAATCTTAGCAATTTCACCCATTTTACTCCCCCGGGGGTCGAAGCAAGGTTAAATGCCATGCCCACTAAATCATCACCTCTTTCTGAAAATCCCGCAAGGCTATAGAGCGTTCTTCCCTGGCTCAGGAGGGCAACTTAATATTTTTCTACGCCTAGCAGGGCCCTTCGAGTACGCATTTCGCTGTACCTGAATATCGGCCTTTTAGCGTGGAACAGTCGGAACGCGGAGATGGCAACGAGAGAGTTTCGTCACCGCCCGCATCTAGTCCACGAATTGACTTCCCGCGCTCGCATCCACCCCAGTGCTCGACGACGGACAGCGTCCGGCCGACTCCAGAAGCCCGCCATGCCTTGAGTGGCCCTGCCCGGCTGTGACTGCTTCAAGGACCTCCCTGCTGCTGCCCCATTTCAAGGCGCTTGACCCACAGGCATCACCAGGTGCATGGAATCCGTTCGGAGTTGAGCAGCGCCAAGCGGTGATCGAGCGGTCGGGGTGAAGGTGTGCAGACCAGCCTGCACACCAGCCCGGGTCGTGTGTCTGCGCGTAGCGGAGGAGCACAGAAAACGACTGCGCGGGGAGTACGTCGTCATCATCCGACGTGGTGAGCCAGTCCGCGGTCACCTCGTTCGCAGCGAGGTTACGCGCGGCGCCGGCTCCCACCGGTCGCTGTCGGCGACCTTCACACGTGCGTCCGTGCGTAGGACTTCGGGCATGCCCGCCTCGGGCACGCCGTCGAGGGCCAATACGCATTCCCAGCTCACGTCCTGATCGCGCAGGCTCGCGTAGAACTTCAGCAGGTACGCCATTCGGTCCGGACGCAGTCGCGTGGGCGTGACGACGGCGACTTCGGTATCAGGTACGGAGCGTACGGGTGATCTACCTTCGAGAGCCGAGACGGTTTGCGCGGCGTCGGGCGTCGGGTCTTCCACAGCACCCGATTGAGTGGAATGGGGACCGATTAGGCGCGCCGTCACGTACATGTCCGTTACGTTCAACCCCAGGTCACTGGCCACGGAGCACCTCTGTCGGCCGGAAAACGTCCGCGTGCAAGTCCTGGCTGTATCCGGCGCTCCAGCCCACCCCCGCTTCCTCCAGGACGTGCAGCCGTAGCGCCATGGCATTGTCGGTGAACTCGTCATCGTCGTCGGCCCAGTTGACGTACTCGGTGCGCACCTCGTTGAGCGCCAGATTGCGGGCGCAGGCCGCGCCGACAGGGCGCGGCAGGGCGAGGACATGGACGCGGGGGTCGGCGGCGAGGACGCCGGGAAGACGGGCGGGGTCGGCGCCGTCGATAGCGACGACGGCCTCCCACGGGACACTCTGCCGGCACAGGCTGGCATGCATGGACACGAGGAACGCCAGCCGGTCCGGGCGGAGTTGGGTGGCAATGACCACGGTGATCTTCGGGCGGGGATGCGGGGACAGAGGGTTCTCCGGGCAGGCGGCGGATCGATGCAGAGCGGCTGGGGCTATCGGCGGGCGGCCCTATTGGGCGCCGGTGCCGTGACGGGCACGGTGGTGGACAAGTGGGGCATGAAACGCGGCGGGACGATCGGGGCCCGGGAATCCGGATGCCAGGCGCCCGGATCGGCACGGATGACGCTGCGCGGGTCGGTGTCCCATGCGACGACGGGGCCGCGGTCGTACGCCCGCAGGGCGATCACTTCGATGCCTTGCTTGTTTGCGCAGTGAGTGTGTCCCGCCCTGGTCACGTCTCCTTCAACTGGATCAGTGCGGGACTCAATGTCCCGCCGAAACGGGCGGTCGTGTCGCTCTGCTGGGTTGCTGGATGTCACCTCTCGGAGTGGTGCATCAAACCGGCCTGCTATCAGTTGCGGCCGGAGGCGCGCTTGGCTTCGGCGACGGTGTTGATCGGGGCGTCGGCCTGTTCGGCCGGCGTGCAGCAGGCGTTGAGGCCGCAGCAGGAATCGCTGGTCGCGCTCTCGTCAGCCTTGTGACTAGTGGTGGGCTTGATTATCTCGGGTGAGAAATGAGCGTCAGGCATGTGAGGCGAGTGCACTGTTCAGAACATGCCTCACCGATATCCAAGGGGTCGTCAGGCAACATTGGTCATGTCCAGCTGGTGCCGACTTCGGTTCGGTCGAACCGAAGTCGAGCGGGCGGACGGACTTCGTTTCGACCGAAACAAGGTCGTGCGCCAAGGGCGGACCGGCGGCCGACGAGGTACCGCAGCGCCCACTCGCGCCTCTCGTTTCTGGGTTGCGAGTAGTCGAGGTACAGGAAGTAGCGCTGAGACTGATCATGGTTGAGCGCTGGGGAACTCGCCGTCCGGGCGCGACCCCTTTGGCGCACCCGTCCGGACCCCGCCCTCTACTGCTGACGTCAGCCGACCGGGTGGCAGTTACTCCGCTCGAAGCGCTTCGGCATGCGCCCAATTCCGGCGCGGGCAATCGTGGGGCAGTGGCGGCGGGCTGCCAACCCACATCCTCCACGAGGGAACGGACCAGTCGCTCAACGACGGGAATGTCATGGCTTCGGACTGGGTGGTCGCCGCCACAGCTCTCATCACAGGAGCAGTGGGCGGTTTCGGTACGTTCAGCACCAGCCGAACGGCGAAGGATCAAGCCAGGCAGCGAGCCGAGGCAGAGCTGAAACAGCTGAAGGAAACGTCGAACCGCCAGCATGAGGCTGACCGAAGGGAGCGCTTCGCCGCTTTCCAGATGCACAAGCGCGCCGTATACAGCGCCTTGCTGGAAGCAGGGCAGGCGGCGTCTCAGGGCTCTGCCTCTGGCGTCCCAAGCGACTGGTCGAAGCATGTCGCACGGGCACTGGTCGTCGCAGAAGGCCCGCTGAGAGGTGAATTGTTGAAACTGAGGGACGCCCAGCTCCCGCTGCACGGTGATCCACTTCGGGCCCTCATCGAGAAGATCCAGGCCGACGTGGATACGGAGAGCTGACCCCCGGCGTACAACCATGATCAGTCTCAGCGCTACTTGGGGTGCCGGTAAGAACCGTGTCACCAGCCGCAAACGGCGGTGATCAGTCCTTGGGCTTGGTCGGCCGCGGCAGCTCGGCCGTGTCGGTCGCCAGGCGACCGCCCTTCAGCTCGGGCACGTAGTTGTAGATGGTGTTGCGGGAGACGCCGAGCAGCTTCGCGATTGAGGTCACGGCGTTCTCGGGGCGGTTGAGCAGGTCGCGGGCGTGACGTACTTGCTCCGGCGTCATGGCCGGCGGGCGGCCGAGGCGGACGCCGCGGGCGCGGGCGGGGGAGCGGCCGTCCAGGTGCGGCGTATCGGGGCCGACGGGGGAGCGGGGCTGCTGATCCTCCCCGCAGAGACCGTGATGTTGGGACAGAGCGCGGCTGCGTATCGCGCCCCGGGTCGCAGTTCCTGCCCGCTGTGCCGCCTCGTAGGCGCGGCCTGCGGCCCTTGAGGAGCAGCACGGCAGAAAGCACGCGGGCCGCGCCCGGGCCGGGCCGGCTGAGCCGTTGTCAGTGGCGGATGCGCACGGTATCAGATTCGATTATTATCGATTAGCAGTGGTCGCGGCGGAGAGGCGCTGAGTCGAATCGCGAAATGCCAGTTCGGCGTCTCCCTTAACGGCAGGGATGCACCGAGTAGAACACGGTACTGCGGTTTAACTATGCCAGTTTCTGATGCGGACTTTTTTGGACGGGGACGAAGCGCGATGGATAAGAAGACGATCAGCGTCGACGACCTGCTCAGCCAGCAGAACGGACTACAGCCCGGCTTTCGCGCCACCGTCAAAACCGATTCCGACGATCGGGTCAAAGTCACTCCAGTAACCGCCGGACTGGGATGCTCCTGCCCCTACGCAGTCACTGTCGACAAAGCAGCCATCGAGGGCGTTGTCCCTACTGGTGACACCCACGACTGCTGTGGCGAAAGACTGCTAGTCGTGGAAGTCGCCTTCGTCAACGAGACTGTCGCAGACATCTTCCGGCAGTTGAGTGAGGCGAGCGCTAGGGCCTCGAAAAATCAATCCCTGACAAATTCAGTACCACCAACCAGCCTTGGCCGCCCAAGCCGCCGATTTCCGATAGGTACGCGACCCCCTGCCCGGCTCAGGGAAGAAACAATCTCGTGCAACAAGTGCCTTGACAATTATGAAGAATGCCTCTGGCTATGTTACAACTCGGCCGTCTCGCCCGAAGATCAAAGCAGGTGTATAGAGCGGTGCTATGACCGTCTCTATGAATGTTGGATTAGGTGCGGATCGTGGTTGGGCGGAAGTGCGCATCGTGGGGTTTGGTGAGTGCAGTGCGGCGCTGATGGTCCTCGCGGATGATCCGGCCGACCCGAACGTCGGTGATGCCCAGGGACCGGCCCCGCACGGCATCGGGCTCACCCTCGCATGGGATGCCCTCACAAGGTCGCGGTCGTTTGCGGCTGGTGACACGGTTCTTACCGGCACCCCTACTTCCTGCACCTCAACTACTCACGCCCGTTGCTTCTGGCCCGTGGTGGCCCCTGTGATGCGGTACGTCGTCCCGAAGGGGAGTACAGGAACCGGTTCGACCGAACCACTTCGTGGACACGCTCACCCGCCCCGAACGCGAGTGCAGGAAGCGTTTCGGTCGAAACACCTTCAGAGGACATGCCAAGTCGTATATGCCTTACGTGCCTGCACTGGCGATCAGCGGTCTGACCTGGGTGAAGAGGCTGCGACCCCTAGATAATGATCATGGCGCGAATGATGGCGGAAGGCATGCCGACCGCGATCGAATGGGCACGAGCCGACTGGCCGGCTGGTCCGCCCGGCAAGCGAGGGCATCGCTTACCTGCTGGATCAGTTCGGGCTGCCGCCAGCTCAACACCTCCTGGCAACGCACTAGTTGAGCCGGGGCATCGTCGATATCGCCGAGCACCTTGCTCTGATCGGCTCGCTCGCCAAGGAGCCCGAACAGGCGGCGGGTCTGGCCCATTTGGGTGGCGTCACCCAGCCATCAGCCACGCCTGCCTTTGTGCTGACCCAAGAGGATTCCTCGAAAGTTGGGCCAGGGCGATTCCTGGCGCCTCGCCACATTTCGCTAACTGCTCCTACCCTGCCGCGCCATTCTGAGACTGTCGACGCGATCAATCGACCCAGGTGGAACGGCCCTGAGTGGATTCCTGCGCAAAGTGCCTGTCGCATGCGGCCGCTCGGCGGCATGCTCCTGGTGTGGCGCTGATACCTCGGCGGCCTCGCAGTACTCCGCGCGGCCGGTACACCCCCGACATGTTGCCCTTCAGGCGCGTTGTCCCGCTGGTCCTCACCGTCGTCGTTGTCCTCAGCGTCGGGCTCTATTTTGGCGTCCATGCCCTGCTCTCGGATGCGGCCGCCAGCCAGAAGCCGCGCAAGCCGGTCAACATCAACGACGTCATCAAAACGACGGCAACAGTGCTCACCCTGATCGGTGCCGCCCTCGCTGGTCTGTACGCCTACCGAAAGCAGCTCCTTGCCGAAGGTGACGCCCACCGCGCCGACGCCAATCAGCTCGCTGACCGGTACACCACCGCTGCTGGACAACTCGGCCACGACACACCCGCTGTACGTCTCGCCGGCGTCTACGCCCTTGCCCGGCTCGCCGACGACTGGCCGGAACAGCGGCAGGTCTGCATCGACGTCCTGTGTGCCTACCTGCGCATGCCCTATCAACCCGACCCAGCTGAGGAGGGGCACAAAGCGGGCGAGCGCGAGGTCCGCCTGGCCATCATCAGCGTCATCCGCGACCATCTGCGCGATCCAGATGTCCCTACCTGCTGGTGTGCGTGTGTCCTTGACTTCACTCGCGCGACCTTCGACGGCGGCGACTTTTCAGAAAGCACCTTCTGCGGCAGGATGAGCTTCTCTGGGACGACGTTCAGTGGCGGCTCGGTCTCCTTCGACGACGCAACATTCAGCGGCGGCTCGGTCTCCTTCGACGACGCAACATTCAGCGGCGACACCGTTTCCTTCCGCCGCGCGAAATTCCACGGCGGCCAGGTTCAGGTCACCTTCTCCGGGGCTACGTTCAGCGGCGGCACGGTCCGCTTCAACGACGCAGAGTTCAGCGGCTCGGTCCCCTTCGACCACGCAGAGTTCAGCGGCAGCACGGTCACCTTCAACGACGCGAGGATCAAAGGTTGGGCTTCCTTCGTCGGCGCGAAGTTCAATGGTGGCACGGTCATCTTCAGCGGCACGGCCATCAGCGGCTCGGTCCCCTTCGACGACGCAGAGTTCAGCAGTGGCAGGGTCTCCTTCCGCCGCACGCAGTTCCTCGGCGGCACGGTCAGATTTGACCGCGCAAGGTTCAGCGGAAGTGAGGTCACCTTCAGATCGGCGGAGTTCAGTGGCGGCTCGGTCTCCTTCGACACCGCGACGTTCAGCGGCGGCTCGATCCCCTTCGACCATGCGACGTTCCGGGGCACAGTTTTTACCTGGGGGCCCCTGCCACGGCCAGCGGGTTCCTGAATCGTGATGCCCAGCGGGAGCCGTTCGTTGTGGCATCGCACTTCCGGGACGACTCTCAGCGGAAGCGCCCTCTCGACTTATGAACCCGCGACAGTTGAATACGCGAGCCCACCAGTATCACAGGCCGATCCGCGACGCGATCGAAACCCGCATCCGCGGCCTGCTCGCCGAGCTCCTTGCCACGCAGTGAGCCTTCCTCCATGCCTCAGCTGCAGGAACCGATGGTCTGACTGCCGCCGGAAACAGCCGTCAGGCGGGCCGCGGGTGGCGTACCGGTGGCGGGCTGAGGGCTGCGCAGCCGGGTGATCTCCTCGTGCTGGGCTGCGATGCGGGACAGCGCAAGGATCTTGAACTCGGTCAGGTTCTCGAGTGTTGCGTTCTGGCGGGAGATGCGGTTCCGGAGGGTGTCGTTCTCGGCCTTCAGGCGAACGATCTGCGCGTCCCGAGGGTCCCGGAGTGTGCCCGCTTCGTGCAGTGCCTTCAGCCGGCGTACGAATTCGTCGGCGAGGTGCTGGTAAGGACCGTCCCGTAAGGTGCCGTTGGGGTCCTTCTTCGGATAGAACCCGGTGCGGTTGATCCCGGCCTCCGCGGCCAGTGTCTTGAGGTCGCATCGGCCGCCGGGCGGGAGTTCTCCGCGAAGGAGGCGGTCCATGGCCGCCCGGATCGCTTCCTCGTTGCGTCGGCGTTCGATGCTACTGATCTGGCCCATAGGACTCTCCGTGATCTGCGGCGTCGATTCCGGCGACGATGCGTTCGGCGCGTTCGGCCTCGACCGTGAGTCGTGCTCGCTCGGTACTCTGCCCCCGTCCGATCTTGCTGATGAAGGCTCGGCTGGTGGCGGCGGATGTCGCCCACACGTTGCGGTGGCAGGAGTGGTGGGTGGCCTGCGGGCATCGGGCCGAGTCGCACATCCCGACCAGTGGCTTGCTGCGGTCGGAGCTGCGGGCGAGGTTGAGGCACAGTGCTTTGCCGGGATCGAGGAACCAGCAGTAGTTCGCCAGCCCCAGGTGCAGGGCGCCAACCCGTCTGGCCAGCAGGTTGATCAGTTCCTGGCCGCTTCGTTTCACCGTCGGCGCCGTCACGTCTAGCTCCTTCAGCTGGCACTCGACGCTGGCGAAGAACGCCAGCAGGTCTCGGGCGCCGGGCCCGGAGGGGCGACGGCCGGCCTGGTAGTCGCGGAACGCCTGTAGCGTCAGGGTCTGGTTGCGGGACTCTTCTTCCTTGCCGACCTCGGCCAGGAAGATGGCCTGTGCTCCGCCGGGACGGTTCAGGTATTTCTCCGTAGTGAGAACCGAGGAATGCCCGAGCAAGTCCCGTAGGACCAGCAGCGGTTCGGTCGTCGTCAGGTAGTTCGACAGGGCTGCATCGGCGTCGCCGCCCGCGGCGGAGAGCCGCGCGGCCTGCTCGTAGAACCCGGCCACCAGCCGTTCCATCGTGGCCATCGCGAAGGTGTGCCGGCAGCAGTGCGGATGCACGTGCGGGAACCGCGGCTCGAACCGCTCGCGGATCCTCTGCGCCGTCCGCTCGAACACCGTGGACCAGGCGGTGAACGGGCCGCCGTCGGACCGGACGGCCAGCAACATCGAGCCGCCATCAGGGGCCACCAGGCGGCGGCGCTCGGCGGGCCGCAGCGTATGCCAGTGCACGCGCCGCCCGTTGGCCCGGCCACCTCGGCTGTCCATCTCGCTCACGAAGAGCGGGGCACCCCAGCGCTTTGGCGGCCGCCAAACGGAGCCTTCGCAGGCCAGCATGCGCTCCAAGGAGAGGTAGGAGTGCACGCGGGCCAGCGCACTGTACGAAGTCCAGGTGACACGGAACTTGCTGCCCTTGGTGATCGCCTCCGGCAGCGGGAACGCGATCGGCATCAGCCGTGGCGCCGGCGGAAGCGGCGGAATCTCGCAGGCCAGCAGATAGGAGAACTCCTGCAGTCGTGTACCGGATGACATCACCAGCTCGCCCACCGCGCCATTGCGCGCCAGATGACGTCCGCGATACCGGCCCGGCCCCTCGTCCTCGCTCCCGTCCGGCCGCAGCCCCGCCAGGCCGTTGATGAACGTGGCAGCGAAGTCGTCTTCCAGGTACTTGATCGTCACGTGGGCCTTCGGGACCCGACGCCGGGCCTGATTGACCAGGACTTCCCGGACGGTCTCGGCGTAGAGCATCACTGCCTGCTGGGAGGTGAACGGCACCGCCGTGGCGTACTGCTCAGCCATCGCCCACCGGTAGAACATCCCCAGCACGCTCACGTGCTGGTTCCACGTGACCGCCCCCAGTCGCTGCCTGGGGTCTCCCGTTGCCCGGTCCACCGCGTACGTGCTCAGCAGAGCCTTCAGCCGGTCTCGCGTATCGAAGACCTCGACCCCGTGCATCTGGGCCGCCACGATCCAGTCCCGCAGGATCCGCGCGTACGTGCCCCACGACGACGGTGCCGGACAGTTCTCCGTCGGCCGTAGCCGCAACCACTCATTGGCCACCGCCGTCGCGCGCACCCCTCGGCCGTCCTCGAACAGAAGGTCATCGTCGACGAGGAAGGCCATTCCCTCGGGAATCGTCGGCTTCCCCGACAGCCCCCAGGACTCCCAGCCCTCACTGGAGTAGAACGTCAGCTCCATGCCCCCGACCGTACGGACGAGACACAGCTCACCACACCCCACAAGCGTGTTCGAGCACTAGCCCATACCCCTTATGAGACACGGCAGTTGTGCGCAGACAACCGCGTGGGTGCAGGACGTAGGCCCAGTCCAGGTCGTCGGTGCCGTCCTGCGTGATCAGTTCACGCTCGGCCGGGGTGCGGTCGGTGCTGTACACGTTGGTGAGCTGGCGACTGGGGTACTCCTGACCTCCTGTCACGGAGCGGCGCAGGGCAGCGGGGAAGCCGTCGAGGAGGTCCGTGCCCAGTTCCTCCCAGCCGTGGTGCACCTCGTCGATCAGGTGACGGGCCATCGCCTCCACGTCACCGGCGAACCGGTGCTGGTAGGCGGCCAGGAGCAGCGGGAGTTTGCTGTCGGGGTAGCCGTCGAAGTGGACGTACATGCCGGCATAGCCGTCGGCGGTGGGGCGGGCGATGACCGCACGGGTGGACAGAGGTGTCTCCTGAGGCTGGGGCGGGTAAGTGCGAGCGGGAGCGCGGCGCCGGAGCCGAGGCGGGGGCCGGTGCGGTGGTTCGCGCAGCGCTCTGGGGCGGTGTGGTGGCCGGGATCGGCTGGCCGGGCTTCCATCGGCCGGAGGCGTACGCGGAGGTCGGTGCTCCACGCGACGAGGGACCGCGTTCCACGCCGGGCGAGCTGATCACTTCGATGCCGTGCGGGTGCAGGACGTATCCACAGTTCAGGCGGGACGCCGTCCGTTCCGTGTAGATCAGCGGTGGCCCGGTCGGCCGGGCCGGGTAGCGCTTGCCGGGCTTGTCGCGTCCTCCGGCGAGGTGCTGGCGCAGGGCGTCGGGTGTCCTGTCGAGGAGGTCGGTGCCGAGGCAGGACCAGCCTTCCGGTGCGTCGTCGATGAGGTACGCGGCCAGGGCCTCGGTGTCGCCGGCGAACCGGTGCTGGTGCGCGGCGAGCAGCAGCGGCAGGTGATGGCTGGGGTAGCCGTCCCAGTGGATGTACGTCCCGGCGTAGACGGTGGCGGTGGGGCGGGCGATGACAGAACGAGTGGACAGATGATCTTCCTGCGGCGCGACGAGTCAGCGGGAGGGGCGGCGTGCGGGCGTGGCCGGTGGAGCGGGTGCCGCTGTGGGGCCGCTCGTGGGCTGTGCCGGTGCTGACTGGTGTGTGCGCCGGTAGATGCCGGCGAGGTGGTCGTCGGTCAAATAGCTGAGCTGGTCTGCGAGTTCGGACAGCTGCTGGGCGTGCCGGCGGTACCGTTCGGCGATCTTCGGCTCGTGGTTGCGCTCGCACCACTCGGCGGCAGACTCCAGGAACTGGTGCAGCTCGCTCAGGGCGCTGTGCCCGTCGCCGAGAACTGCGGTGGCGACGGCCTGGAACTCGGGGGTCGTGCGCACCCGGTACAGCTGGCGGGTCCAGGCGATGACGCTGTGCCCGGCGTCCTCGATCGTGAGGGCGTCGGTGAACTGCTGGGCGTCGTGGGCGGCCCAGCGGTGCAGGTCGTCGGTGGTGGGCCGGTTGCCGCGGTGGGCGCTGATCTGCTCGCTGGTACGACCGACGTTGTCGTACGGCTCGGAGTCGGCGTGGGACAGGGGCAAGGAACTCCTCGGGGCCTGGAGCCGGGCCGCGGTGCTACGAGCGGGTCGTCAGTGCGGAGGCGACGGGCGGTCCGGAGGCGTCGGTGCGGGCGCACGTGTAGCCGATGAGGCGGGACGATGCGGCCTTGGCCGGCACAGTGGCGGCGTCGGAGCAGACGAACGTGTACGTGACCGAGGTGCGCGGGATGTCGTGGAGCCAGGCGCGGTCGTCCTTGCCGGGGTTGATCTGCAGCCCGGAGTGCGCGACGGCGTCGGTCTGCGTGTGGGTGTGGGCGAACAGGATCAGCGCCCCACCGTCGGTGGTCTTGAGCGCGTAGGGGTCCTGGTAGCGGTTGGCTGCCCCGGCGAAGACGGTGGTGCCCAACTTCCCGTACTTCTTGGTCGTCTTGTCGTGGACCTTGATCTGCTGCTTGCTCGCCGTGGTCGGGGTGAAGACCTTGGTGCCGGTGTTCACCCCGCCGGTCGCGAAGTTGTCGATCACCGCGGTGCGCAGCAGGTCGGCGTCGGCAGCGAGCTGCTTGTTGCCGTTGGCGACGACCGCGGTGGCGTAGCCGTGCTGGTCGAGGGCGATGTCCGGCAGTGCCTTGTCGTCGAGGTCGACGACGGAGACCATCTCCCACCGCTTGTGCTCCGGCTGCTCGGCGAAGACCGCCAGTCGGCTTGGAGCCTTGCCCCCTTCTGGCCGGAGAGCGCGGCGGTGAACCAACGTTCCTGGCCGGCGGTGAACCGCGGGATGTACAGCTTGGCGTTGGCGGTGTCGTACGACCACGGCTTGTACGGCTTGCGGTCGGCCTGGGTCAGGCCCTCGTCCTCCTTGTAGGCTCTCAATCGGAATGTCCTGTTCCAGCGTGATGAACTGGGCTTTCTCGGCTGTCTCACTTGGGGACACGGCGCTTGTGTCTCACGATCTTGTCCCTTGAGGGCCGACGCCACTTGCTCGCGCCGTGCGGCCACCCCAACAGCGATCTGCCCCCCGGCCGACCAGCCGGGGCACGGTCTGACCTCAGAACTCGATGGCTCCGGCGTCGAAAGTGCCCACCCGCTGGCGGCCACGGAACCGAGCATTTCCCGGTCCCGTAGCTCGCATTAGGCGCCGGCGTGGAGGTAGGCCGCCCACAGGAAAGGGATCCGGGTCCGGTCGAGACGGCCGGGCAGATCGTCGCCGTCTCGTACGCTCCGCACGGCCTGGTGCAGAGCCCAGGCCGCCCGACTGGTGTCGATGGTTCCGGCGGGGGTGCGTAGATGGGAGTAGAAGGCATCGGCGACGGTGACGGCGATCCGGTCGTCAATCTCCCACAGGGTGCCGATGACGTGAGGGAATCCGGCGAGCTGGAAGGCGGAGGTCAGATGGATGGCCTCGTCAATGAGTTCGGCGGTGTCGAGAGCCGCAGTACGGCAGGCCGAGAGATAGGCCAACTGGACCTGATCGAGACGGACCGGGGCAAGACTGGCGACGGTGAGCGGTTGGCTGACGTGGTCGTGGAGCAGCAGCATGCTCCTCGACGGGTCGTCGGGATTGCTGGCCCCGTGACAGGCGAAGTGCGCGATCGGACAGGCGGGCAGGTGGGCGAGGACGTTGTCCCTAGTAGGCAGGGAAGGGGAGGCGGCGGAGGGCTCGTCGTCGCTCGGGGTGGGCTCACGGAGGAGCACGGGATTGGGCAGGCGGCTGCACAGCATCGCGGCTTCTGCTCTGACGTGGACCAGCAGGCCGTCGTTGGGAAGGTCGGGTGTGGTGGGCATCGCGACAATCAGCGCCCGAGCGGGCGCACTCGGCGCGGGCGGGTGCCGCCGGGCGTAGCGGAGGGCACGCACGGTGGGGGTGTACGAGGAGACGACGCGGTCCGCAAGGGTACGCCGCCCTGGATCGTCGACAGGGTCGGTGTGGTATCCGGCTGCATGCAGCGGGAGCAGTCCCAATAGCCCGCCCGGCGCCCACCAGACCCGGGGCCAGTCGGCCTCTCTCGAGGGTTGGCTGTAGTAGCCCAAGGCGTCCAGGACGGGTCCGGCCGCCGTGTCCCAGAGCCATTCCAGGACGCGGGATAGCGTGGCTTGGGCGTCCCGCCGCCGAGTCTTGTCCTCGCTCGATGTCGCGGTTTCCAGAGCCCGGTGGAAGGCGGCAATGGTGTCGGTCACGGCGTCCACTGTGAGCTGGGGAAGCTCACAGTGGGTGATGCCGTCTCTGGTGAGTAGCAGGGCGTCACTGCGGTAGCGGCTGACGTTGAATGCCACCACCGGGCCCGGTCCCGCCTCGGCCAAGAGTTCCTCAGCGGTGGGCGGAAGGGCGAAGGAGGCGAATCCGTCCAGCGCGCGGATCTCCGCTAGGGTCTGGGCAAAGTCGTGGGCCAGCTGGTGCCGTTCATGCACGATGCCTGCCTGTCGCCGCGTGAGGTTGTCTACGTCCTCGCTCCTGTCGACGGGGGTGAAGGTGTCTGCGGGCTGATCAAGCCGGTCGCGCAGCCGGACGAACCGCGCGGCCAGATCGGGATGTTGCTGGTTCAGGTCAGTGAGATCGCTACGGGTGTCCAGCGCCTGACTGAGCAAGACCGCCCTGCCGGCCTCCAGCAGCCGCAGCGCCCGAGTTGCACGCCCCTCACCCATCCCGTTGGGATTGGTGAGGGCCAGCGCGGCGGCCTCCCCGGCCAGGCCGGTGTACTGACCGAGCGCATACTGCTGATCGCCTCGTTTCAGCTGGCGAGAGGTCACCTCGGGCAGCAATCGCACCGCGGCCTCCGCCGCATCCGCCGCTCGCCCCGCGTCAGTTCCCGCGACCAGCTGAGCCACCGTCCAGGCTGCCCGGATACGGACTGAAGGCACCGCTGAAACCACCTCCGACGCCCTGGACAAGGCGGATACGGCTTGGTCCAGGTCCGTTCGGTTTCCGGTGCACCTATACCGGGTCCGCAGCGCGCCCCCGAGGTGGGAGAGCACTATCGCCTTGCCGGGGTGGTCGGCGGGGGTGGCATTCACCGCGTCCTGACCGGTGGTGATGGCTTGGTTCAGGTCCTCTTGGTCCCCCGTGCGTTCGAACCGGTCCTGCAGCAAAAGCCCGAGGTTGGTCAGGTTCCTTGCTTGGTCGGGGTGGTCGGCGGGGGTGGCATTCACCGCTGTTTGGACAGTGTAGATGGCCTGGTTCAGGTCAGTCTGGTCCCCGGTGCGTTCGTACCGGGCCCGCAGCGCGCCCCCGAGGTTGGAGAGCATTATCACCTTGTCGGGGTGGTCGGCGGGGGTGGCATTCACCGCGTCCTGGCCGGTGGTGATGGCTTGGTTCAGGTCCTTTTGGTTCCTGGTCCGTTCGTACCGGGTTCGTAGTGCGTTCCCGAGGTTGGTCAGGTTCCTCGCCTTGGCGGGGTGGTCGGCGGGGACGGTATCCACCGCAAGTTGGAGGGCGTAGATGGCCTGGTTCAGGTCAGTCTGGTCCCCGGTGCGTTCGTACCGGGCCCGCAGCGCGCCCCCGAGGTTGGTGAACATTGTCTCCTTGTCGGGGTGGTCGGCGGGGACGGTATCCACCGCTGTCTGGAGAGCGTCGATGGCCTGGTTCAGATCCTCTTGGTCCCCCGTGCGTTCGAATTGAACCTGCAGCGCAAGCCCGAGGCTGGAAAGGGGCCCTGCCCGGTCGGGATGGTCGGCGGGGGCGGCGTTCACCGCGTCCCGTCCGATGGCGATGGCTCGGTCCAAGTCCCTCTGATCACCGGTGCGTTCAAACCTGGCCCGCAGTACGACTCCGAGGTTCGAGAGCATCGTCGCCTGGTGGGGGTGGTCGGCGGGGACGGTATCCACCGCAGTTTGGAGAGCGTCGATAGCCCGGTTCAGGTCCGCCTGGCTTCCGGCTCGCCTAAACCGGGTGCCTAGCACCCCCCCGAGGTTGGAGAGCATCGTCGCCTGGTGGGGGTGGTCGGCGGGGACGGTATCCACCGCAGTTTGGAGAGCGTCGATAGCCCGGTTCAGGTCCGCCTGGTCCCCGGTCCGTTCGAATCGGGTCCGCAGCGCGAGCCCGAGGTCGGACAGGCGCCATGCCTGGTAGGGGTGGTCGGCGCGGGTGGCATTCACCGCAGTTTGGAGAGCGTCGATGGCCCGGCTCAGGTCAGCCTGATCCCCGGTGCGTTCGAATCGGGTCTGTAGCACGAGCGAGAGGTTGTACAGGCGCCATGCCTGGTCGGGGTGGCCAGCGCGGGTGCCGTGCACGGCAGTTTGGAAAGCGTTGATGGCTTGGTTCAGGCCCTCTTGGTCCCCGGCCTGTTCGAATCGGGTCCGCAGCGCGAGCCCGAGGTCGAAGAACAGACGCCATGCCCAGTCGCGGTTTCTGGCGGGGGTGGCTTGCAAGATGCGCTGCCATAGGTAGGCGGCGTCAGAGGCTAGGGCCGGGTCGGTGGAGACGAGCGCCTTCTGGAGCACACGGGTGGCATGCACGGCAGTGCCGTCAGCGAGTATGGGGACAAGCGGTTCAGGCAGCTCGCCAACACCGGCTACGAAACAAGGCGTGAACATCTCAATCAAAGTGCCGACGGTTGCCCGGTCTTCGTCGTCGGGCAGCGCCTGAAAACGGAACCAGTGCAGCCAGCCGAGCGCGTTCAATGCCTCAAAGTCACCTTCACGAAGAAGGTCGCGCAAGCTTTGCGCCTCGGCGAGCGCCTGCGGGTCCACCGCTAGGGCGAGATCGCCGGTGCCGCTGATCCGCTGCAGCCGGGCCAGCACCACGGCCAGCCGTTCCTCCCGCACCCGAGCCTCGTTCGGATTGCTCGCGCCTGGAAATGATGGTTCATCCGCCATATAGGGTATTTACCTCATGACAGCACAACTGGCATAGGTCTAATTCCAACGTGTCGGTCGCGAGTGGGCGGCCGATCTCTACGCGGCCGCCCGGCGAGTGACAGAGAACGACAGGATGAGCCAGATATTCCCCGAGATGAGGTCATGTTTGAAATTGGATGGATCTTATTTGAGTCTTGGCGAATCTGTATGGCGGTTTGGGCCGTCGGGGCAGCGACAATTGCGAGGGGAGTGGGCTCGGTGGCTGATGAGTCTGATGAGTCTGATGAGGCAGCGGTACACAGGGCTGCCTTGGCTTACGTCTGCACCCACATCGAGGAGATCCGCAGCGATCTGCGCAGCAGGGTGAGCGGGGACGACACGTCCCTGGAAGAGTTGCTGGCTGCGGCACGCGCCGACGGGGATGTGGCGGGTCCGCTCGACGGGCTGCATGCCATCTTGCAGGCTGCTAATGAAGACGCCCGAGGGCTATACGGGTGCGTCCGCGGCATCTCCCCGCTGGGGATCGACCGCGCGCGGCCCGGCGAGACCGTGTACCTGTGCCCGGCGGATCGGTGTGTGCGCTACTGGTGGCCCGGAACCCCCGGCCCGGTGCCGCGGTGCGAGATCAGCGGCGAAGCCCTGCGCCGGGATCGGCTGTAGAGGATGAGTGCCCTGCTGTCTGAGCTCGGCAAGAAGCTCGCCGAGCGCTGGCTGTCCCTGCTCGTCCTGCCCGGTGTCCTTTACCTGGCCGTCGCAGTCGTGGCTCACACCCTCGGCCAGGGCCATCCCTTCAGCATCTCCCGCCTCACCGACCAGGTCACCGCGTGGACCCACAGTCCCGCCGCCACCGTCGGCGGCCAAGTGGTCCTCCTGGCCTCTGTGCTGGTCGGTGCCGCCGGTGTTGGCCTGGTCGCCCAGGCCCTCGGTTCCCTGACTGAGCGGCTCTGCTTGGCCGCCGACTGGAATGCGTGGCCATCCCCGTTGAAGCGGCTCACCCGGTGGCGCGTCACCTATCGGCAGCAACGCTGGACTACCGCCTACACCAACTGGGATCGGCTTCGCGATGAAGCCGCCAGCGTCCGCGCCCGCGGTCGGCGGGCTGAGCCGGTTGAACGACACGCCGCCCAGGATGCGATGACCCGTATCGCCCATGAGTGGCCTGCCCGACCCACTTGGAGCGGGGACCGAATTCATGCGGTGGCCGTCCGGCTAGAGCGCGAACACCACCTCGACCTGGCTGTAATCTGGCCCTATCTGTGGCTGATCTTGCCCGACACCACTCGCACAGAGATCGCCGCCGCCCGTCAAGCCCTTACCCGAGCCACCACCATGACTGCATGGGCGCTGCTTTACATCATCCTTACGGTGTGGTGGTGGCCCGCTGCTCTCATCGCTACAGTCCTCGCCCTCACTGGTCGGGCCCGTATCCGCAGCGCAACCGACTCCTACGCGCTGCTGCTGGGAGCCGCCACTCACCTCCACGCCCGAGACCTCGCCGAACGCCTCGGTCTGCCTCCGGGTGGACATCTCACCCCTGACACCGGCGCCGATCTCACCGATCACCTGAGGCCCACTCCACCACCGCCCCCGCCCTCTGCGGGGTAGTGCCGGCGCCACCGGCATTCAGTAGGCACCCGTTGTCAGCCATGGCCGGTCCTCGTCGATCTCCCCGTCCGTGCGACGAAGACTCATCGAGACCTCGCCGACCGCATACGACATGGCTCACCCCCGAGCAGCAAGAACGAGGAGTGTAGACCCCGGCCTCGCTCAGCTGAGACGTCTCCACGATCATGCCGGAGAACACCGCTGCATAGATCGAGAACGGGATGAGCACTACTACGGGCGAATGATCAGACTGGAGTCCGTCTCACTGTCCTGTCCCTTGGGCCAGAAAAAGGCCACCATCAATGAGAAAAGGACACCGGAAATGCGAGCCTACAAGCCGCCTGTAGGTTCGCATTTCCCCTGTCCTTTGGGACACGGCTGACCTGCAAGGAGTGGACGTGTCTCAGTTGGGGCCAACTGCGGCTTGCCTCACGATCTTGTCCCTTGTTGTGGCCTACAGCCGTCGTCGATCTGCTCGCTGACCGCGCGCCCGGCTGCGGCGTGCCCTGCGCGAGGCCGATCCCGACTACGTCCTTGCTGGACGGCACCCTCGCGGAATGCGACCAGGTCGACGACAGCCGCGCTGACTACTCCCACAAGCGCCGTCGGCACGGAGTGAACGTGCAGGTGGTAACCGATCCGGCCGGACGGCTGCTGTGGATCTCGCCCACACTCCCGGGAGGGCGGCGATGCGGTCCCAGGCGATGGCTTTGGTCTCGCTGCCAGTGGCGACGTCGACAGGCGCACGCTGTCGACTACAGCGGGGCGTGGCTGGGACGGGACACGGCGGTGGACCTGGTGGAAGTGCTCCAGGATGACCTCGGCCGTTGGCACCCATCAAGCTGGCGACACATGGACCGTGAACGCCTGGCCAAGGCCCGCCTTCACCCGATCGACTGAGAAACCAGCCATCCCGCCATCCCCACCGAACTCACCGCATAGCCTGCAAACGGATCGCCGAGTGGCCGTCGTACGCCACTCCAGCGGACATGACCGGGGGACGCAATGCCACAAGCCGCTCACGAGCAGTACACCCGTGAACTCTTCGACAAATGGGGGTACTTCGCCACCTGGATGCCCAATGGACCATGCGCACTGGGAGACGTGGGGGTTCTCCGTGGCCGCCGGTTCAACCGGATGACCTCTTTGGCCAACCTGGGTGTGGCGTTCACGACAACGAGGCGCGGCACGCCCGTGGACTACAGTTACGCATCGACCGGCGGGGTCGACTGCTCCCTGTCCGGTCAGGCCGAGGCAGTCACTCCCCTCAGCGGCAGCCGCGCCGCTCTCGCGACACTCACCGTCTCCTTCAAGAGCGCCAACGCGACCTATTTCCGCGCGGTGGAATGCACGGTGGAGTCGATCGACGACCTGCCTGCTCTGGAGAGGCCCCTGGCAGAACTGCGCCAGTCCGGGCAGTGGCGCCGCGAGTATTGGGTCATGACCGAGGTAGTGCGCACCGGCCCCGCGCTCATCCTGGTCGCGAACGAGGCCAACGCCCGGGTGAGCTTGCGGGTCACCTCGGACGGACTGCCCGTCACCGACGTGCTTGGCGGGGCCTCGGCGAGCACGGGCCTGTCCGTTGGCTCCGGACTGGAAGCCAGCGTGCTCGCCCCGCGCGGTGGGGTGACCCCGTTGTTCCGTGCGGCCAGGCTATGCAAGACCGTCGCCAGGAAACCCCGACTCAGGGTCCGCGGCAGTGGCGGCGGTGCGGAAACGGCGCGTCAGCCGTGGCAGTTGACTCCCGCCACCTGGGAAGACTTTGAGCAGGACGCGCCCATGGAGGAGAGCGTCACCGCCTCTTGAGCGACGTCCCACCCGGATCCATACCTGCAGTTACCCATTCCCCGGAAGTCCTGTGGTCACCACCGCCCCGCCCCTCGATGAGCACGCCCGGCATCTGCTGAGCGTCATCGATCGCATGCCCGTGCGCACGCCGGACCGCGACCGCGTCATCACGGCGCTCGAACTCATCGCTACCAGCGAGTGGGTCCGCGTCCGGATAACGCTCACCGACGAGGAGGTGCAGGGCCTGAGCGTGCCCGGCGGGTTCTTCACACCGAACGAACTCGCCCATGTCCTAGAGGTCGCCACCACAGTGGCACGCATGTACGGCTTCGAGACCGTTGGAGTCGGGCACGTGGCTGTCGCCCTGGCGGCGACCAGCCGCCGTGCGGGGCTGACGGCCATCGACGTCATGGCCGAGGTCTTCGGCCTGGGCACCTTGGAGAACTCCGCACAGATCGTCAACCACCACCTGACGTTGCAGGAGGCGCCCGACGGCGGGCAACGAGAAGCCCTGCCGGGTGAGGAGGAGGTCAAGCACGGGGAGACCCCGCGCGCCCAGGCGTTGCACCGGGCAGCCTGCGTCACCCATCTGGCACTGCGCGTGGCTGCCGCCGCCGTGCTCTTCGCCATCGCGGCAGGCGGCGGCAGCGGCTGGGCCTGGCCGGTCGCGTTCGCGGCCCTGGTCTCCACTCGGGATGCCCGGGAACCACGCCCCCTGGTCGTCGACGAGGTCTCGCCTGTCCAACCGCCCGCCGCTCTGCCCTGGCTGGGGTGTCTCACGGTGGCCGCGGGCGCGCTCGGGCTATGGGCGTCGGCCGCGGTGACCACCGCACTCGCCCTCCTCCTGGACGCGGTCTCCTGCGCGGGACTGCTCCTGACGGCCCGCTTCTTGTGGATCGAGGGCACGCCCGAGGCTGGAGTGAGCAGGCACGTCTCCCGGCTGCTGTCCCAGCTGGAGGCGTACGCGGTGCGTCGGCGCTGCATACGGCTGGGGATCGTCGTGCTGCTCGCCGCCGTCCCTTCGGGGGTCGTGGCAGCCGTCGAGGGGGGCCGGGCCTGGCCGCTATATGTCGTGACCGCAGTCTTCGCCGCCCGCCGCTGGACCGTCTGGGCACTGCTCGCCACCGTCGTCGCCCTTACAGGGGCCGTGGGACCGGCCTGGCTGCTGCTGCCCGCCTGGGCCGGGGGCCTGGCCGCACGTGCCGGGAGCGCCTGGGCTGACAGGCCGCCCAACGCCGCCGTCCCCGTGGCGGGCCCCGGACCGGGCGCGGCTCTCACTCGCCAGGGCCGCAGGCACCTCAAGGCCCGCCGCCTGCTGCGTCTTGGCCGCCCGGCCGCCGCCCTGGCGTATCTGGACGCCGCCGACTCCGACCTCACACTCACCGCCCTGCGCGGCTGGGCCCTTCTGCAGTCGGGCCGCCCGGGCGAAGCCAAGCGCGCCATCCACGCCTTGCCGGACACCCCGCTGCACACCCGCGCCCTGGTCACCTGCCTCGCCGAACTCGACCTGTCCAACGGCGAAGCCGCGCTCCGGGCGCTGAGTCCGATCAGCGAAATCATTGATGATGGCACTCCCACAGTCCTCTATGGCGAAGCCCTCGTCGCCCGTGTCCGCCTCACTCTGTACACCGAGGGTGGCACCCCGAGTCTCACCGATGGCATCGCCAGATGCGTCCCCCGCCGCATCCGCCGCGCTAACCTGCTGCACACCGTGACGCTGATGAGGCTCGCCGCCGAAAGCGCCTTGCCCACCTCACGCGAACTCTCTTTTCTGCTGGCCGGCCTGGGCGCCAGGATCAGCGGCCCCGAACCGTACCTGAAGGGAGCTGGGTTCTTCGGGCTGATCGGCAGGGTGCGGCCACTGGCACTGGAGAACCTCCGCTGCATCATCTGCGGAGACCTCACCAAGCTGTGGGAGGGCCGCCCCGATAGCGACACCGTGACCAGGATGCAGGCCGATGAGGGCGCTCCCGGATACCTGATGCGCATGGACCGGCCGGTCGAGGCCGCCAACACCCTGATAACCCTCGCCGACCGGTTGGCGGACACCGCGCAGTACCGGCCCACCGCCATACGCAGCCGCATCGAGGCGCTGGCGATGCTGAACGCGACCCGCCACCAGCTGACCGACAGCGAGGACCGCCACCACTTGTGGCGCCTGTTCGGACGCACCATCGAACAGGCCATGCGCGAGGCAATCGCGCAGCGGGACTGGCAGAGCCTCGCCGAGCTTATCGAGTCCGCGCGCCTGCAACTGGGGCCGGACAGGGACGGCAACGCCTTCGACGCCTCGCAGGCCGTCGCCCCGTTCATCCGCGTTCGTGGCGTCTCCCGGCTGGAGGAGAGCCACTGGTACCGACCGGACGAGCAACCGCCCACCTACGCGCTTGAGGACCTGGCCTCCATCGTCCTCGGCGAGGGAACCTGGTGGTGGAGCACCTGGTCCACCAGGACCGAGCTGTTCTGGTCCCTCGTCCCACCCACCGGCACGGTGTCCGGCGGCGTCCTACCCTTCGGGCCCGGCAGCGCCCTGCGGACCGCCCTGGCCGACCTGCGCAACGCCCTGCCCGTCCGGCACCCCGGGGAGGAGGATGAGCAGTTCGAGGAGCGCGTCCTGGACAGTCCGCTCCTGGCGGGGCCGCCGACAGCCGAAGCAGACCTCACGGGCCGCCTCGCGAAGCTGCTGCCCGGCCCGCTCGCCTCCGCGTTGTTGGACGCTGCCGAGCCAGTGCCGCTGGCCATCGCGCCCGCAGCAGAGCTCGCCCTCGTGCCCTGGGCATGCCTGCGCGTACCCGCGCGGTCCGCAGGTGACCTGCGGCTCATCGATCGCTGCCTTCCGGCGATCGTCCCCCCGGCAGGGCTTCTCGCCGCGGTCGCAGCCCGTCCCCGTACGGTCCGTAGCCCCGCCCCGCTGGGCCTTGCGGTCGTCGACCCCGGCTGCGATCTCCCGCACACCGTCACCGATGACGCCGCCGACACCGGTCCGCTGGACACCGCCCGCGCACTGCTGGACCAGTTGCCCCGTGGTGTGGAGATCATCGGGCCGGACGACGACGTGAACGTCGAGGACTTCGCCGCGCGTCTACGTGCCCTGGACCCCGAGACCAGCGCCGTCTTCGCATGCCACACCGACATGGCGGACACCTCTGCGGCAGGCAGGGGACTGCGGCTTCGGCCGAAAGTTCGGCACCCGGACGCGACCGAGGAACAACCACTCGAACTGCTCACCGCCGCGGCGCTCATCGGCGAGCCCACGCGCTTCCCGATGCCCCACCAGGTCCTGCTGCTAGCGTGCGACACCGCCGACCTCAGCAACGCTGCGGACGGCGAGTGGCTGGTGCTGGGACCGGCGATGCTGTGGGCCGGGGCCGAACGGCTGATCGTCACCAGCTACCCCATCATCGACCAAGTCGAAGAGCACGGTGGAGAAGACGTCCTTGACCGGAGACTCGTACGTCTGCTGGTGGACGGGCAGCCCCTCGCCAACGGGCTCCGCACCGTGCAACTGGAGGAACTGGCCCGATGGCGGGCCACCCGTCACCTTCCGTGGGACGGTGAGGAGACTCCGCGCAGCAGTCCGGTGCACTGGGCGGGTCACATCGCCATGGGAGTGTTCGCGGACGTGCCCACCCCCAGGCCGCTCAAGGCGCTCCATGAGCCGGATCTTGGCGCAAGCCTGGTGGCCCTGCTCGCCGATGCGGACTCACGAGCGTCCCTGGCCGGACGGACGGTGACCACGGTACGCGACGTGCTCGTGGAACTCGGACTCTACGGCTTCCAGGACGAGCTTCCGCCTTGGCGGCGCAACGCGGTGCTGGCGACGGCGTACTCCTATGTCCTCCTCAGCGCAGCGGTACCGGCTCGCGTCCGGCCCGGTGGCGGCAGGAGCCCAGGCGCCACCGGGCCGGCCAAGGCCGGGCTCAAGGTGCGGGAGCTTCTCCGGGCGGCGGAAGACATCGCACGGATCGCGCGGCATCGCGTCGTCGCCGTCGAGCACCTGCTGGCCGCCGTTCTCGGCAGCTCTGGCTCCGCCGGACGGCTAGCTCGCGCCCTGTGCGGGTGGGATGGCCGCCACCCCGAGGTCGTCAAGGAAGTCATCGGCGACGCCCCCTAGCACCCCGGCTCCGAGATCCGGCGGCGCTTCCCGCGCCGGCCTCCCAACGTCTCTGAAGACCGTTCATGGAATCGCGGCCAGAGCCAATTGCATGACCGTCGACACGGGGGGACTGCCGGACGAATCTCAGGCTGAGTGTCACCGACTCTCCGCGTGGCCACCGTGAGTTACGCCGACAAGTGTGGTCCTCGCGCGTCGTCGCTACGGACAGGACTCCTCGAACTTCACAGCAGTCAAAGACACTGGTTGCCCCGTCAGTTCGGCTCCCACCTGGGGATCCTGGCTGCACACCTTCCAGTTCGACTCCACCAAGATGGTGCGATCCTGGCCGGAGGCGTCGGTCACTTCGATGCTCGTGGAGGGATCCAGGACGCCCCGCGCAACCTTCACGGCGATAGCCCGCGAGGAAGCGCAGGTTCGCCAGCTCCGTTTCCGGCGGCTCGGACCACACCTCGAAGTCCCAGCCGCGCGACAGGACGACCTCGCGTGCCCAGCCGAGTGCGAAGTTCACCTTCGGCCTGGTGAGCAGATGCCGTGGCTTGACGTCCACGACCAGCGGCACGTCCTTCTCCCGCAGCATCAGGAAGTCCGGGACATGGCGCCGCCAGTGCCCGTCCACGGCGGCCGAGAGAAGAAAGGGCTGGGCGAAGATCGCCGTCACGTCGTGGTCGAAGTCGGCGTAGAGCAGCCGTGTCAGCTCAAGCCGCGACTCGTAGACGACGTGGGCCCGCATGGTGGAAGACCAATACGTGCCCGAGTAATGCTTCTGCCCGTACCGTCAACGGAACGTACGCCACGGCATCGAGGGTGCGAAGACGTCGACACCCGTGGCCGACCATTCCAGGTCCTCGTCGATCTCCCCGTCCGTACGACGGAAACTCATCGAGATTTCGCTGACCACACGCGACATACCCCACCCCCGGGCAGCAAGGACCGGGGAGCACAGCTCCCTGGTCTCGACCAGCTGCGACATCTCCACGATCAAGCCGAAGAGGACCGCTGCATAGAACGAGACCGAGAACGCACTACGACGAGTGAACGATCAGACGAAAGTTCGTCTCACCGCGCTGTCCTTTGGGCCGGACAAAGGCCATCGCTAACGGGAAAGGGACACGCGAAATGCGAACCTACACTCCTGGTAGTCCGCGACGGACATGGCGTACAGCGGGCCGTCCTCGATGCTGTCGAGGAGCGTGCGGTCGTTGTCGGCGTTGGCCTCGTTGTTGATCTTCGAGTAGTGGGTGATCTCGGCGAGGGCCTCCTTCTTCGTCAGCGCCGGTACGGCGGCCAGCATGGGGGAGGCGGTGCGGGTGGCCTTCGCCGCGGCGTCGTGGCTGCCGGTGTCGGAGGTCTTACAGGCGGACGCGGTGAGCGTGACGGTCGCGAGCGTGGTGAGCAGCAGGGCGGCGCGGCGGGCGGGGGTGTGCGAGGGGATGGTGGTGCTCCGGGGGAGGGGATCAGCGGGAACGGGTTGGGGTTGTGGCGGCCGACGGCGTGGAGGGCATGGAGGTTGCGGCCGGTGCCCTGCGGGTGTCGGCGGCGGCGCGCAGGTGCTTCGCGGCGCAGGCGAGGTGCGTACGGACAGCGGCCATGCAGTCCACGAGTCTCTCGTGTGCGGCAGCGGTTGCTCGGGCACGGGCGGGACTAGGGGCCTGGTGGGTGAGGTCGGCGAGCTGGCCGAGGTGGTGAATGGCGGCACCGAGGGCGGCGAGCGCGAGCCCGGTGGGTTCGGCGGCGCCGGCGAGCGCGAGGGTCGTGCGGCGCACCGTGGCCGTGGTCCGGGCCGGGTAGCGGGCGGCGGCCCGGTGGCGGAAGGCGCTCTCGCCGGCCAGGAAGCCCAGCAGGCGGGCCAGGTAGCGGACTTCGTCGTCCAGGATCTCGCTCAGCGCCGGATCCGGGTGGATCTGGTCGGGGAGCGGAAGGTGGTCGGCGACGGTGTTGAGCCGGTCGGCCACGTCGTGCAGCAGCATCCGCTGGTCGGGAACGGACTCGTACAGTGGCAACTCCTTGAAGCGGGGAGCAGGTTCTACCGCCGGGAGGTGGATTTCGCGGCGGAGGAGACCGTCGGCAGGACCTTGCTCGCGGCTGCCGCAGGGGGAGGCGGGAGGGGAGCGGCGCGGCGGAAGTTGACCCCGATGCCCTCGGCCATCAGCCGCTGGGCGGCCAGCTGGACCAGCAGGGCCCGCTCCTTGGCGCTGTAGGAGGCCGGCAACACGAAGGCGAACTCGTGAGGCTTGTACTGGAAGTTGCAGCCGAACAGCGTCATGCGCGCCTCTTCGGGAACCGAGTCGTACGGTGCTCCCACCACGCCGTCCGGGTACCAGACCAGCGTGAGGGTCTGGGCGACCTCGGGCGCGGGCTGGCGGTGCGGCGGCTCGGGCTGGCCGAAGGCGTTGTCGCGGACCGCGTCCAGGGCCGCTCGGTAGCGGGGCAGCACGCGTCGGGTGACTGCCGCGGCGGCGCGGACCGGATCGTTGGGGACGGCGATGCCGTTCGGCTCGCGTACGCGGGAGATCTGGTGGGGCTTGAAACCCTCGGGCTCCAGCGCCGCCACCACGAACTGGTGGCGGTACAGGGGCCGGTCGGTGACGTAGAGCTGCTCTCCGTCGGGGCCGTTCAGGACGGCGTCATGGCCCAGGACGTACTGGCTGACGATGTAGTCGACGTGGCCGACGTCCCAGAGCCGTTCGACGGTGGGGAACTGGTCTTTGTACGTGGGGTGGCGGTGGTACTCACTCGTCCAGGTGCCGGGCAGGCGTTCGGCGAGCGCGGCAGCGAAGGCGGACAAGAAGGTCGTGCGGGGCGTGGGCATCGGTTCCTGAGGTGCTGCGGCGGATGGTTGGGCCATGGGCGGTCAGCGCCGTGGTGTTCCGGGTCCGGGCTGCGGGCCGGGCGGGGTAGGGGTCTTCTTCAGGAGCGCGTCGCGGTGGCCGGTCGCGCATGAAGTCGGCGAAATCCCGTTGGGCCCTGGCCCATTCGCTGTCGGTGAGCGGCCGGTTGACCAGCCGGGTGTAGAAGCGGCGAACGGGCAGGACATGTCGTGCCTGGTAGGTCGCGAGGTCGATGGGAGCGGCCCGCAGCCCTTTGAGCGTGTGGTTCACGGCGTCGAGCAGGTCTGCCCGGTCGTCTTTGAGGGTGCCGTTCCAGTCCCAGACAATATGGATGGACATGGTGCGGTGGTGGCTCCGGTAGATCACAGGGGCGTGCGGGGGCTTTCAGCGCAAGCGGGCGTCGGTGTCGAAGAGCGCCAGTTCGTAGGGGTGCAGGAGGTGCTGCACGATGAAGCTGCGCCCCGCGACTTTCCACAAGCCTCGGCCTCGGTTGAGGTGGGAGATCGCGTCGGTCTCCACCGAGGTCAGGCCCAACAGAGCTGCTGCGGCTGGGAGTTGGTCGGTCTCCTGCCGGTAGATGATGCGGGTGGAGCAGTCGGCGAGCAGCCCTTCGGCCAGGGCCCGACCACGCGATCCGGCGTCGCCGGCGGTGAGTAGGTCGGACAGCCGGTGGATGACCATGAGGTTGGCGATGCCGAGGCCGCGGCTCAGTTTCCACTGGGACTGCATGCGCTGCAGGAGGCCGGGGTGGCGCATCAGGCGCCAGGCTTCGTCGTAGACGATCCAGCGCCGGCCGCCATGCGGGTCGGACAGTGCGGATTCCATCCACGCGGACGCGCAGGTCATGGCGAGGACGAGGGCGGTGTCGTCGCCGGATCCGCCCAGGCGGGACAGGTCGATGGTGAGCATCGGCGAGTTGGGATCGAAGGCCACCGTGCTCGGGGCGTCGAACATCCCGGCCAGGTCGCCGTGGACCAGCCTGCGCATGGCGTGGGCCAGGTCGCGGGAGGCGTCGCCGAGGCGGCCTGACATGATGCCGCCGGCCACGTCGAGTTCGTCGGGATTGTTGAGGGTGGCGGCGATGTCGCCGAGCAGCGGGGTGCGACCGGTGGCGGCGGCGCGGGTGACGACGGCGTCCAGGGCGACGTCGAGGCCGGTGTGCTCCATCGGCAGCAGGTCCCGCCCGAGTACGGTGCGGGCCAGCGAGCCGAGCAGCAGCAGGCGGCGCTTGCGGATCTCGCCCGCCCAGTCGGCCTCGGAGACGCCGGTGGGCCGCGGCGCCGCGTCCAGCGGGTTCAGCTTTCCGGGCAGGCCCGGCCCGAGCGCGATGGAGGTACCACCCAACGCCTGCGCCACGGGCGTCCATTCCCCCTTCGGGTCACACGGGACGTAGACCCGGTACCCGAAGGCGATCGACCGCAGCGCGAAACTCTTCGCCAGAGCCGACTTGCCCTGACCGATCACCCCGGCAAGCAGCACGTTGGGGTTGGTGAACCCCTCGACCTTGCCGTACAGCGCGAACGGGTCGAAGCAGAAGCTTGCTTCGGCGTGTACGTCGCGGCCGATGTAGATGCCCTCGGCACCGAGGCCGCCTTCGGCGAGAAAAGGGTACGCCCCGCTCGCGGTGGCGGTGGTCATGCGATGGGCGGGCAGCCTGAGCCTGTTGTTGCGGGAAGACGCGGGGCCGGGTCGCCCGGCGGGCGGGAAGAGGGGCGCCGGCATCTCCTGTTCCTCTACGCCGACGCCGCTGGTGTGGGCGGCTGCTTCGGCGCGAGCCTTCGCGGCGGCCTCGGCGAGCTGCCGGCGGGCGGCTCTGCGGGAGGCGCGGTCGGCGTGGTGCGGGGTGAACAGGGGGCTGGCGCTGGCGCGGCGGGCACGGCGCGCGGGCCGGTGGCTCATAACGGGGCGGCTTTCACGTGACGGCGGTCTGGACGCGGTACGGGGTCAGACGACCGGCGAAGCGGTGATCAGAATCGGGCTGCGGTAGCTCTTGCCGTCACCGCTCCAGTCCAGCTGGATGTAGCCGTCGGCGAGGTAGCGGCCGGAGCCCGCCTTGTACTTGAGGGTTCCGGTCGAGTAAGAGCCGTTGCCGTTGTTGCTGCTGTGTTCGAGCGCGTACTCCAGGCCGGTGTAGGCAGCCGTCTTCACGACCGGGTCCGTGCCGCTGACGCTCCGCTTGGTCTGGAGCTGGAACTTGGCCTTGTTGAAGGTCAGGGTGCTGCGGTTCCTGGCCGTGTACGGGCCGTCCCAGTACACGGTGGCAGTGGTGTAGATGTAGCCGCCGGACCGCATGGCGCAGAGCGTCACGTCGAGGTCCCAGTTGTCGGAGTCGGGTCCGGTATAGCTCGGGTCGTCGACCGAGTGGCTGCTGGTCTTGCAGTGGTAGCTGGCGGCGGATGCCGGGGCGGCGGTGGCCATGGCGGTGCCGACGAGCGCGGCGAGGGCGACGGCGGCGGAGGTGGAGCGCTTCAGGGCGCGCATTCAGGGCCTTTCGGTGGTGGGGGTTACTGGCTGCAGGTGGTGGTGTGGCCGTGCAGCGGGGTGTTGAGGTCGTTCGGTGTGGTCTTGCGGCGCACGACGTGACCCGCGGCGAGGTGGCGCTGGCAGATGGTCAGGACGGGTGGTCCCTCGGGCAGCCGCTCGGGGTGGCATTCCATGTCCGCCGGGGTCTCGTCGGCGACGGGCAGGAGGTGGAAGGCGTCGTGCACGGCGGCGGCGGCCTGGAACAGTCGGGTGTGCGCGGTGGCGAGGTGCCGTCCGGCGGCGGGATGCGGCGGCCGGGTGGTCTCGGCGAGCTGGTCGAGCAGCTGGTGCAGCGCGGTCAGATGCGCGTGCAGCACGTCGAGGTGCACGCGGTCCGCAGGCGAGACGGTGTGCTGGGTGCGTGGGGCGAGGGTGTGGGTGTGGTGGCGGATACCGGCGCTGGCGGCCCGCAGGTACGGGTACGCGTCGCCGACGGGAAGGGCAGAGGTCAAAGGGGCAGAGTTCCTTCCTGCCGCGGAGGCAGGACGTCGGCTGGGGTCGGGCGGGGTTACAGGGCCGTGCGGGCGAGCGGTAGGGCGCCGAGCGTGAAGGCAGCGGACTGCTGGAAGATCAAGCGCCGCAGGTCGACCTGTGCGGTGACGGCGGCGGTCTCGATCTGCGCGCACGCGGCATCGAGCGCCGCGTCGGTCTCGGCAGACACGGTGAGCAGTCCGGTCAGCGCCACATCGGCGTGCCCGGCGATCAACTGCCGCTCGCGGACCTTGACGTCGGCGTATTCGACGGAGTCGACTTCGGAGTCGACCTGCCCGCGGCGAGAGCGCTCGCTGGCGTCGGCGATGATCGCCGCCTTCTTGCGCTGCACGTCGCGCATCGCGGACTCGAGCCCCTGCGGCACGTAGATAAGGGACAGGGCGCGCCGGACCCCGGCGGTGAACATGAGGCCGTGCAAGAAGCCCGCCGAGGTTTCGGTGCGGGGCCAGTTTTCGACCCAGTAGGTGGCGTGCCGGGCGGAGTCGGTGGCGAGCCGGTCGTACTCCTCGACCTGGACCACGGGCCCGGCGGCTGCCGGGTCGGCTTCGGCCCGGCCGGAGTCCGACCACTGCTGCAGCGCGGACAGCGCCTTAGGGTCGTAGGCGGTGCGGATGACGGCGGCGATCTCGCGGGCACTGAGCCAGCCGGTCACCATCAGTCCGGCGCTGCGCGCGGACTGGGCGATGGCCGCGGTGGTCTGTTCCATCACGGTGAAGGAGCCGGGCAGTCCTCCGCCAGCCTGGCTGATGAGGCGCTTGGCGGCCTTGAGGTCGAGGGAGATCGCCAGGTACGCCTCGTGCGGGGCGGCGGCCGGGCCGGCGGAGGTGACCAGTTCGCTGTAGACCTGTGAGGCGACCGGGGTTTCGGGGTGGCCTTGCTGACTCCAGTGGCGGGCGAGGGTGTCGCCGCTGTCGGGGACGGTGCGCTCCAGAACCTGCACGGTGGCGACGTGTCCGGTGCGGGCGATGCCCGCCAGGGCCCGCCCCCAGCTGCTGACGTTGTGGTTCTGACTCGCCGGATCGAGGAGCGCGAAGGCCCTGCTGGAGACGCGGGCGACGGCAGTCAGGATCTGGCCGTGCGGGTCGTGCACGGCGGCGGCCTGATTTGCGGAATCGCCGGGCGTGACGACGCGCAACGAGGCGGCGGTGCCGGGCAGGTGCAGGATGCCGTCCTGGCGGGGACGGGTGACGGGTCGTGCGAGCCACAGAGTCTGACCGGTGCGCCGCCGCCGCGCGAAGCGCAGGACGATCGGAGCCCAGCCGATCAGCGAGCGGCCGTGCCGGCGGACGACGACCAGGACGGCGACCGCGGCCCACAGCGGCGTCAGGGCGATGGCGCCGAGCAGCCCGGTGGATACCACCGTGACCAGCAAAAGTGCCAACGCACAGGACACGAGGACGAGTTGGGGCAGGGAGAGGCCGAGCAGGATGCCGCGCCTGGACCGATGGGGGAATTTGACGGTGAGCGGTGTGACGGTGAGATCAGACAAGGGCCGTTCCGATGGTGCGCGGGGCGGTGGCCGGGGCGGCACGCGGCGAGGAATGCGCAGCGCGTGCCGCACCGGAGTCGGGCAAGGTCACAGACCGGTGGGCGGGGGCGGCGGTGCCCCGGCTCCGCTGGAGGTGCCGGCCGAGTTCGGTGCCGGCGGTGCGCCCTGCGGCGGTGGTGTCGAGGTGCCTGCGCCGGGCTGCGACATGAAGCCGCCGCCGCTGGAGGGCGATCCGGAACCGCCACCCTGTACGGGTGCACCGCCGAACTGACCGCTGGTGTCGTCACGGAGGCTGGTCGGCGGAGGCTGCACGGCCTTCTCCAGACCGCTCTTGATCCCCTCGCCCCCGGACGACGCGGTGCTTGAGCTGCCGCCTTCCTTACCGGTCTCCGGCGTGGGGTTGGCGGCAATGTCTCCGGGGAAGCCGTCAGGAACGGAGTCCGGGCCCT
Organism: Streptomyces sp. NBC_00554; assembly: GCF_041431135.1. Classification (NCBI taxonomy): domain Bacteria; kingdom Bacillati; phylum Actinomycetota; class Actinomycetes; order Kitasatosporales; family Streptomycetaceae; genus Streptomyces; species Streptomyces sp. NBC_00554. The sequence continues at coordinate 8,725,351 of NZ_CP107799.1, forward strand.
GGGGAGCGGCGCCCGCTCCGGCCGCGGCACCGCCACTTCCGGCGGTGGCGACCGCGGCGGCGGCCTTGCGTCCGGCGCGTTCAGCGTGCTGACGGGCCATCTGCGCGCCGGCTCCACCCGAGCGGTGCAGGGTCTCGGCGTCGGAGCCCTCGGAGGCGGCCCAGTGAACGAACTTGAACGTGGCGTAGGGGCACAACATCACCAACGCCAGGATGACGATGCCGGCCATCACGTCGGCGAGGGCGGCGATGCCGTCCTTCGCTTCGGTCTTGCCCATCGCGGCGATCCCCAGGACGAAGATCACGGTCATCAGCAATTTGCTGACCACGAGGGTGGCGGTGGCTTCGATCCAGCCCTTGCGCCAGCGCCGGGCGACCTCCCAACCTCCACCGGCTCCAGCGAAAACCGCGAGGGTGACCATAACGAGGATGCCGACCTTGCGGACCATCATCACGCACCAGTAGAGGAAGGCGCCGATCGCGGCGCCGACGCCGACGAAGACCGTGACCAGCCAGCCCAGGCCGGACAGGGAGGCGATCTGGTCCACCTTGACGATGCGCCGCACCGCCGTGGCGATGTCCAGATGGGCGGCTTTGAACAGTCCGTCGGACAGGGCGTCGACCACTTCGATGGCGACGGTGGTGAAGGCGATCGCGGTGAACGCGAACAGCACGCCGGTGGCGGTGCCGGTGAATGCCTGGACGAGCGCTTGGCCGTTGCGGCGGATCGCGGCGCGCACGAGCTGGGCGCACAACGTGGCGACGAGGACGACCAGGCCGATCGGCAGGATCATCTCGTAGTTGTCGCGGAACCACCCGGCATTCAAATCGACCTTGGTGGTGGTGTTGACCGCCTCGGCGGCCAGGTCGGCCGCGGCTGCGGCGAGTTCGCCCGCGCTCTTGGCCATCCAGTTGCCGATGGCCTCGCCGGGGTCGGAGGCGAAGTCGACCGCGTCGCCGACGGCGCAGAGTTTGTCCGCGAGGGGGAGATCGCAGAAACCCAAGGGGAGTCACCTCTCCTTTCTCAGGTGGGCGTGGGGTCGTGTCAGGGCACGACGTTCGGGGCGATGGAGACCAGCGAGCAGTTCGTGTTGGGGCGGCATTGCACGGCGAGGGTGATGGAGCGGTCCTCGGCGCCGGCCCCGCCCTTCTTCCAGACGATCTGCTGCTTGCCGGTGACGGTGACGGCGTAGATGTACGCCTTCGTGATCGCCGACGGATCGTCCGCCAGGGCCTGCTTGAACGCCGAGGGGTAGTGAGCCTCGGGCACGGCTGCGGTGGCGTACTGGTCCTGGTCGGCCATCCGCGACCACAGCACTGGATCCGGGACTTGCGCGGCGATCGAAGACCAGTCGGCGTACTTCGTCTCCGCCGTCAGCCATGCCTTCATCCCGGCGAGCTGCTGGTCACGGCTGGTGGTGCGGGTGTCGTACGACCACAGCATCGCCGCGGCGGCCTGGGCGAAGGTGAGCGGATCGGCCACCGGCGGCGGCTTCGCCACCGAACCGGCCCCGGCAGAGGCCGTCGGGCCGGCGGACGCGGAGGTACTGCTGCTCGGCCCAGAGGACGGAGCGGCAGCCTGGCTGTCGCCGGCTGTGGTGCCGCCGGTGACCAGGGCGACGACGACGGCGAGGGCCAGCAGGACGGCCAAGCCGGTCGCGATGACCGTGATGCGCTGGCGGGTCGACCAGCCGAGGCCGTATCCAGACAGAGAGGGGAATCGATTCGGCATCAGTGGACCTGCGACCCCAGGGCGGAAAAGAACGCCACGACCCCGTTCGCTGCACCGAGACCGAGGGCGGCGCCCGCCGCGACGACCGCACCCTTCTTCCCGTTGGCCTCGGCCTGGTGGCCACCGGTGTGGTGGCCCCACGCCCACACGCCGAGGGAGACGGCGAGCGCGCCGACCACGGCGACGATCGCGAACAGGTTGATCGAGTTGACGACGTTCTTCAGCACGGCGAGGCCGGGCAGGCCACCGCCCGAGGGCGTGATGCCGGGATCGTAGGCCAGGTACTGCACGGTTTCGAGCAGATGCAATGAGGCTCCTTGGGCACGCCGAAACCCGGCGCGCGGGAATCACAGAAAGAGGGGAGGGACGAGGCGACTGCCTCAAGATGGAGGGCCGACAGCGAGGCGGGAAACGACTGGCCCGGGGTGGCGCCCGCGAAGGGGCGGCGTGGTGCGCACGAGGACACGCAGGCTTCGTGCCGAGGCCGGGGCGAGGCCACAGACCGGGCCGGTGCTGCTGTCGACGCTGCTTGGGCTCAGGCTTCGAACCGGCTGCCGGGGAGCCTTACTTCGGGATCGACGGCTTCGGCGCGGGGTTGCTCTTGTAGGGGTTCGCGCAGTCGTAGATCATGTAGCCGCGAATCTTCTTGCCGTCGGACTTCCGGGTGACGGTGCCGCGGGTGTACCAGGTCTTCTCGGCCTTCTTGTACGCCCACTGGTCGTAGACGACCTTGTCGTTCCGGTAGCCGATGCCCACAACCGTGGACGTCTTCGACGGGGCCTTGCGGACCTTGACCGCACTGCAACTGATCGTGGTAGTGCCGGTGTCGGCTGCCTGTGCCGTGCTGGCGGTGGCCAAGCCACCAGCGGCGACTGCCAGGCCCAGAGAGGCTGCCGTGAGGGCACGCTTGGCGCGGTGGCGGGGTATCAAGTAGATCTCCGTGGTGTCAGGGGAAGGGGAGTGGGCAGGATGCTGTCCTGCCGGGCCGTTCGCGGGGAGTGCGGAAGAGGCCCAGGGGGTATCCCGGTCAGGGGTGGTGCGCGGGGGGCTGCCGCGCCTCGACCGGGGGTCAGATGACGCGGCGGGCAGCGAGGATGGCCCAGTCCGCGAGCGGCGTGATCCGAACTGGATTTCCAGTTCTGGGCGCCTCGATCGCGAGTCCCGAGCCGATGTACATGCCGACGTGTTCGGGGCGGGCGGCGCTGCCGCGGGAGAAGATCAGGTCACCGGGCTTGAGTGCCTTGGGAGACACGGCCTTGCCCTCGTTGATCTGCGTATACGTGGTGCGGGTGAGCTGGACGCCGGCGTGCGCGTACGCCTGCTGGGTCAGGGAGCTGCAGTCGCAGCGGCCCATCGGGTCGGGGCCGTGCGGCGCGGTGCAGGTGCCGCCCCACTGGTACATCGTGCCGAGCTGCGCCATCGCCCAGACGATCGCCTTGCGCGCCCTCGGATCGGCGTCCTTCGGGATCGAGTAGCCCTTCGGCACCGACCCTTCCGGGATGGTGCCGTACCCGGAGCCGTCCTCGGTCGCCGCACAGGACGCGGTACTGGTGGTGGTGTTCGTCTCCGTGGTGTCCTGGTCGGCGTCGGGGAACGTGGCGGCGATCGCCTTCTGCAGTGCGGTCGCCAACTCCTCCCAATCGGCGTAGGCGTCGGGGTAGCCGGAGCGCTGGACCTTCTGCGCGGCCTGGGTGACGGTCAGCTGCTGCCAACCGTCCACCGCGAGAAGCGCCTTGTAGAACTGCTCGCTCGCGTAGACGGGGTTGTGGATCTCCGTAGCGGTGCCCCAGCCCTGGCTCGGCCGTTGCTGGAACAGACCCAGCGAATCGCGGTCACCGGAGCTGAGGTTGCGCAGCCGTGATTCCTGCATCGCGGTGGCGAGCGCGATGATCTGGCCCTGCTTCGGCACGTGGAGGCTGATCCCGGTGGCCACGATCGTGCGGGCGTTGGGGATCTGCTCCTCGGGCAGGGACAGGCCCTCGACGTGGACGTCCTTGGCGGACGCACCGTTGAGGATCTTGGTGACCTGCTCAACGACGGCGTCGGTGTCGACATCGCCCACGCAGCTGAAAGACGAGTAGGTGGTCTGGGCGGCCTCGCTGCTGGTGGCCATCAGCATGGCCGTGCCGGCGAGGAGGAGAGGGGCGAGGACGAAGGCGCCGATGCCGGCGACTGCGCCCTTCAATCGGGGACGCCTCCCGGCAGGCGGTCACGGGCCGGGGACCGGTGTGCGGGCAGGGGTGGGTAGGGCGATGTCACAACGAGGTCCTTGGTGAAGTCCCGGCGGCGCGTGCGTCGTTGAGGAAAGGGCGCGACGGCCGGGTGGTGGGTAAATCGGGGCCCGGGTGCACGTGCGCGAGTTGCCGCTCGCGGCACAGGGCGTCGGGTCAGGTGTGCCAGGACATGGGGATACCTCCACGAGCGCAGGGGCGGGGATGTGCCATCGGCGGTGTTCGCCGGGCAGTTCCAAAACAGTAAGGGCGGATCCCCGGTTGCCGAAATCGTGTCCGATCAAGGCTCTGGTTCGGGGTTTTCGGCGGTGATAGCGCTCAACCGGGGATCGTGCCCTACAGTTTTGGCTCCTCCTCCCGCCCCTCCCGCTGCGCGGACCGTGGTGCCTTCCTGCCCGCATTCGGTCCCGTGGGTTATCCGGGCGGGCTGGAGCGCCTCTCCCTCATCTCACCCGACCCGAATTGGGGTATCTCTTTGCCTTTTTCCCTGCACCAGGGCGACGCGCTCGGCGTCCTCGCCGGACTGCCGGACGACTGCGTCGACTCCGTCATCACCGACCCGCCGTACAACTCCGGCGGTCGGACGGCCAAGGAGCGCACGTCCCGCAGCGCGAAGCAGAAGTACACCTCCGCCGATGCCGCGCACGAGCTGCCAGACTTCACAGGCGAGAACATGGATCAGCGGAGCTACGGCTTCTGGCTGACCCAGATCATGACGGAGGCGCACCGGCTCACCAAGGTCGGTGGCACGGCGCTCCTGTTCACCGACTGGCGGCAGCTGCCGACCACCACGGATGCCATCCAGGCCGCCGGCTGGCTCTGGCGCGGGGTGCTCGCCTGGCACAAGCCGCAGTCCAGGCCCCAGAAGGGGCGTTTCACCCAGAATTGCGAGTTCATCGTCTGGGCCAGCAACGGGCCGATCGACGCTGCCCGCAATCCCGTCTACCTGCCCGGCCTGTACAGCGCCTCGCAGCCGTCGGGCAAGAGCCGGCAGCACATCACGCAGAAGCCCGTCTCCGTCATGCGTGAGCTGGTGCAAATCTCCCCGCCGGGCGGCACGGTGCTCGACTTCACCTGCGGCTCGGGCTCGACGGGGGTCGCGGCCCTGCTGGAGGGCCGCGATTTCATCGGCGTCGAGAAGACCAAGCACTACGCCGACATCGCAGAACAGCGACTGTTGCAGGCGATGCAACAGACCGCAGGGCGCGAGGCCTTCGTTCTCGCTGGTCCGGAGGATTAGCGAAGACGTGAGCGGGGAGAGCCTGGAGCACTCGATCAGGAGATATGCCGCTTGCACGGTTGGGTGCAACGATGTTGCGTTGCATGCATCATCCGGAGGGTGTGGTGAGCATGATCGAGGCTCGGGGATCGGCGTTGTTGGTGCTGGCGGACGGTGAGGTGCCGCTGGATCCCGAATCGATGGTGTTCCGGGCGATGTTGGAGAGCTGAGTCTGCCAGCAGTGGGCACGTTCCTCGACGAGTGGGTGATCATCGAGCCGCGGTTGGCGCTGGTGCGCGGCGAATGGTGGCTGTATCCGTGGCAGTGGGACGCTGGCGGAGGCGTTCATCAGCGATCTCCGCTCGGGTCCGCGGCCGATCGCGGTGTCCACGGCTGCTGCTGGTACGAGATCGCGCGATGAATACTCTGCGCGTACCTGGCCGACGCCCGCTACCAATGAGGCCGCGTGCATTCGGATAGGTACGGAGAGGTTCCAGAGGGACACAAAGCACCCACGGCAGGAGCTGCTGGCGGACTCCCTCAAAGCCCTCTCCAGCCTCGGCTTACACCCGGTGGCAGACAGGAGCCGTGCGAGCGGTGAGCGGAGCGAGCCACCTCGAACCCGTGGGTCTACTCAGCTCAGGCGCCATCGACCGGCGCGTCCTCGATTCTCCCCCTATCAGTGGCACGCTGGCAGACATCTGCGCCGTCCGCCGCAATCGGGGAACGTACGATGTCGCCTCGAGCCCTTGCTTTCTGGCTCACGAATGCTTCGCCGCGCGCCGTCACGCCGGAGGACGTGATCCGACCGCGGCGCGTCGCCACTTGTAATACCCGGGTCCGGCTGGCCGCGCCACTCCCGAGGGCTCGGACCGCAATCCAGGCCGAGGCGGTCACGAGCACAGCCAACACACCGGCCAGCGTCCAACTCCAGCGGCTGGTCACCATGTTGATCACGATGCCGATCGCTGTGCTTGCGACGACACCACCGATCGCTATCGTCTTCGGGCCTGGTGATGGCATGACGATCCCCCTCATGGGCCGCAACCACGCCAGAATAGCCCCCCGCGTACCTTTTCGCGCACTGTGTGCCGGAGGAATTTCCGGCCGGGGACAACTCTCCCCGCATGATCGATACTCCAGGCTGACGTAGTTCTCCCGGGAGCGTATAGTCATTGAACCGTTATGACATGAATCCTTTTCATGGTCCACATGGAGTTCCCAGTGACTGTACGAGTGACGCTCGGGACGAAGGCGGAAAGTCTCAGCCGAGTATCGGCCTTGCTGTGCACCGGTCGCGTTTTGCCCCTCATGTACTTCACCGTTGCCGAGTGGCGTGCCAAGCGAGACCAGATCATCACCACGATAACCGACTTCGGGGAACACGGTCAGCCTCTAATTATCCGGAGCAGTACCGGCCGCGAGGACTCCGCGCGGTATTCGGCTGCTGGCAAATTCCTGTCCATTGCTGGAGTGAAAGGGTCGAAAGTTCTAGGCGCAGCGATCGACTCGGTGATTGCCTCTTACGGCACGTGCCCGGACGACGACCAGGTTCTCGTCCAGCCGGAAGCCAGCGGTCTGGTTGCCAGCGGAGTGGCCGCTTCGTGCGATCCCAGCACTGGAGGTCCGTATTACGTGGTGAACTGGGCGGACGGTTCTGAGACCTCTGCTGTGACCGGTGGCGCTGACGCCGCGCTACGCACTTGGTACCAGGTCTCGCACAATGTCACTGTGGATCCTCCCGAAACCTTCCTGAAGAACGTCGTTGAACTTGTCGCAGAATTGGAGGAGCTCACCGGGATTCGGCACCTGCAAGTTGAATTCGGCATCGATAAGACTGGATACCCTATTCTCTTTCAGGTCAGGCAACTGGCCAACGTGTCGACAAGTATATCTGTGCAAAGCCATCGCGATGCACTGAAGAAGGTCTACCAATGCTTCCGTGATTCCTCCTTAGGTAATTCGCATCCTGGGGTTATCGGCCATCGAAACTTATACGGCGTCATGCCGGATTGGAATCCCGCAGAGATCATCGGGATCCGTCCACGCCCGCTGGCTCTCTCCCTGTACCGCACTCTCCTTACGGACCGGGCCTGGTCTGCTGCACGCAGACGCTACGGATATCGCGACATCGACGCTCCCGCGCTTATCAACTTCGCGGGCTCACCGTACGTCGACTGCCGCGTGAGCTTCTCCTCCCTCGTTCCCGCAGACCTCAACGAAAGACTCGCCACCCGGCTCGTTGACTACTACGTTGACCGTCTCGACTCCTTTCCGCACCTGCACGATAAGGTCGAGTTCGATATCGCCTTCACCTGCTATACCTTCGACCTCGACACGAGACTCGCGTCATTACGCGCGGCTGGGTTCGATGCGAACGACTGCCATTCGTTGTCGCGGAGTCTGCATGCACTGACCCGGAACCTCCTGTCCGGCTATGGGCCTTGGCACGATGACCAGCAAACCGTCAGGAGACTCGCTCGGCGCCGCCTCGATGCCGCACGTCAACCAGCCCACTCGGCGTCTCGAATAAAACGGCTGCTCAATGACTGCATGCGCTTCGGCACAGTCCCGTTCGCAGGACTCGCGCGAGGTGCCTTTATCGCCACGCAACTCCTGTCGAGTCTGGTGGATGTGGACGTCCTCTCCCCGGCAGATCGCCTAGCCTTCTTCAGTGGGCTTCGGACCGTCGCCGGAGAGATGTCCGAGGAGTTCCACCAACTGACTAAGGAGGATTTCCTTCTGCGATATGGACACCTGAGGCCCGGAACTTACGATATCCTGTCAGCGCGATACGATGAGACACCTGACGTATACTTCAACTGGCAACGACGCGAAGCGCCGAAGACGCAGCAGGGAGAGTTTCGCCCGTCGGTTCCGCAGATAAGAGACATAGCGGAATTGCTGATCGGGGCAGGCTTCTCAATCACTCCATCGAGCTTTCTATCCTTTCTGGGCACGGCGATCAAGGCCCGTGAGATCGCCAAGTTCGAGTTCACGCACAATCTCAGCGACGCGCTGCTTTCCCTCAGGTTGATGGGCGAGCAGATGAACATCGGCCCAGACGACCTGTCATACGTGAATGTGCCCGCGATCATGCAGATGAGCGATGATATCGCCCACAACGCCGCACTGGTCAGAGCAGCAGTAGATCGTGGCCGGGCGGCCTACGAGATAACGGCATCAATAGCGCTACCTCCCCTCATCACTTCATGCGAAGACGTCTGGGGATTTGAGATGCCACGCACGCAACCGAATTTTGTGTCCCAGCGACGCGTGATTGCCCCAGTGGCACGGGTGGCTGAAGGCGATCCCATTGAAGGCCGCATCGCTTTGCTCGTGAGCGCCGACCCTGGCTACGACTGGATCTTCACCCATGGCATTGTCGGTTTGGTCACCTGCTACGGAGGAGTGAATTCCCATATGGCGGTCCGGGCGCAAGAACTAAACGTGCCCGCCGTGATTGGAGCAGGCGAGGCAAGATTTCACCATTGGGTCGGTGTTTCAACCTTGGAGATCGACTCCGCAAATATGTCCGTGCGAGTCATCGCATGAGGCTCGTCGGCATCACTCAGCGCGCGCTTCCACCAACCCAGTTCGACGAAAGCCGCGACGCGCTGGATGTCCGATGGCCGGTATTTCTGGCCGCTTGCGGCCTGGCGGGTATCCCGCTCCCGAACGTGGCCAAAATTGCTCTCAAGACTGCCGACTGCTTCACACCGAGGGGCATCATCCTCACCGGTGGCGACGACTTGGCAGCCTACGGAGGGAACTGTCCGCACCGTGACGAAACCGAAGCGCAGCTTTTGCGATGGGCTCTCGCACACGAGGTGCCCGTCCTGGGGGTGTGCCGCGGGATGCAGGTGATCCTTCACGCTTTCGGATCCGTTCTCTCGCCCGTGAGCCGTCACGTGGGAACCCGCCACAGGGTAGAGGGTGAGGGGGTGAGCAGGACAGTGAACAGCTATCACCGATGGGCAGCCACTGATGTCAAAGAACCGCTGTTCATCCTTGCCAGGCATGGTCACGTCATCGAGGCGATTCAACACAGGTCGGCACCGGTCATCGGCGTGATGTGGCATCCGGAGCGGGAGAGCGCCCCGAGCCCGCAAGACGTTGCCCTGTTTCGGGAACTCTTCCTAGGCTCGTCATGAGAGCCGTCATCCTCGCGGCCGGTCGAGGGCGCCGGCTGGGCGAGTACACAATGGATCGGCCCAAATGCTTGATCGAGATTGCCGGTGAAACGCTGCTCGTCCGGCAGATCGCTGCCCTTTCTGCCGCTGGAGCGAGTTCCGTCGCCGTTGTCTCGGGATGGCGCGGAGACGGCTTCGAAGGCCGCGGACTCACCATCTTCCACAACGCGGACTGGGCACAGTCGACGATGGTCCAGTCTTTGTGCTGCGCACAAGAGTGGCTGTGCTGTGACGATGTGCTCGTCAGCTATGGCGACATCGTCTATACCCCGGACGCAGCTTGCCAGTTGGCTAGGGTTGAGGCACCGATCGCCATCACCTACGATCCTCACTGGCAGGATCTATGGGAGCGCCGTTTCGCAGACCCCTTCGTAGATGCGGAACGGTTTCGCCTGAATGCCGATGGATCAGTTGCCGAGATCGGTGGGCGAGCCAGGACGCCAGCCGAAGCGACCGGACAATATATGGGATTGTTAAAATTGACGCCGTGGGGCTGGGCCGAGATCGAGAGGGTCAGAGGCGAATTACCCGGCGAAGAAGCTGCAACGCTGGACATGACGGGTCTGCTGAGTCGGGTGGCTCAAGCGGGGCGTGTACCTATCGCTGCTGTCCGGACCCCGGGTCCCTGGTGCGAGTTCGACCATCCTCACGATGTGGCGGTTGGTGCTGACATTGTGCGTAAGATTGATGCATTGCGTCGGATTTCCTTGGACCGGGAGATATAATAGTAGAGGATCACCGCATCCTGATAGGCGGAGAGCTGAGCAAAGTTCTCATGATAGATGACGTCAGCTCGTCGGTTCGATTCCGACAGTCGAACGCGATCCCGCTCATCTACCACCTCCATAGTGCGCACAAACTCGGCGTATCCCTGCGGAGAAGTTGCGGTCAGCTTGTGCACGTCATGGAGTCGCCGATACCGAACTCCAGGTGGTGCATCCAGATAGAATTTCCACCTTGCATTGGGAACGATCAGTGTATTCGCATCGCGTCCTTCGATGACCGAAGGCTGCTCCAGCGCGAGCTTTTGCTGGCATCCGAGTAAGGCAGTGCGCAGGGCCGGGTCCTGGGCTATCTCAGAGGTCAACGGAAGGATGGACGGGTCGGAGACCTCGTCGGTGAAGTCGGTGCCGTCGACGTGTATGCGCAGGGAATCAGCCGCGGTAGAGAATGTGAAGCTAGACGTGCGAGCCACTCTGCAGGCAGCATCGGCTCGTTTGCCCGGCTCGGCATGTCTCACCATGAGCGCTACCGTGCGGTACATGAGTCCAGTGCTGATGCACGCGCGTCCGAGGAGCCGGGCCAGCTCAAACGCCACCGAGCTCTTACCAGAACCTATAGGCCCGTCTATCGACACGACGTCTGCATCTTTCATATGCGGCACGACACTCTCCGAGGTTCGTCAACTTATATCAGTCTGTGAAGTCCAAATTCACTCCCGCGTGCTCCAGTCTTGAACGCAACAGAGTCACCGTGTATCCGGCGACTGATTCCAGCCTCATTGCCTTGCGTATTCCGTAGGACAGGCTGAGGGACGCCTCGAAAGCATCGTCAAATGTCCGCACGGCGTTCTCAATCTCTACGAGGTTCGTCTCGTACGCCGTCATCGAATAGCCGACACCGGTCGTTGTCACGAGTGAGTGGATTAGCAGGGAATTCCCTATGATGAACTGCCCTGCCAGCCGATTATGAGTGTCGACCGCGAACTGCAAATTTTGATAATTTTCACTGAAGCGCTGGAGTTGCTCTATAAGGTCGAACAGGCGGTGCTGAAGCCGACCTTCGTCATACCCCCACGACGAGAGCACCATGGGTATGTCCAGAGAGGCGAGTATGCGCACATCGTAGTGACGCCGGATGAGCTCCGAGATGAGCTCCCGTTCACGCAACATCAGGGCGTCGTAGTCGTTGGCGCCAGAAGTCTCACGACTCGATGAGAACGAGGTGAACAGGCCAGCCAGTCGGATCGTAGACCGTTGCGCGCTGTTCCGGCCTACGGCAAGGAGGCGTTCAAGGATGTCCACATTGACCATGGCTCGTTCGTTAACCTCCGAGATCAGGCGGCGCTCGATTCTCAGCCCAAGATCGCTGGGCAGCGCCGCCTCACTGGCCTCGGGATACGTCCGCAGAGCGGGAGGAAGCACGATGAATGTATCGCCCACAACTATGCGATTGTCCGCAATGATCGAGTTCCTCGTGCTACGCAGTGTGACCCGCCTATCGGACATACTGATCACCGTTCGAGGTTGTCGTTCGCCCATGCTTCCCACTTCCGCAACTCTTGCACCAGGAGTATCTTGTGCATCGCTCGCGGCTCGTTGTGATGCTCCTAGTGTCGCACAACGGATAGCGCAGACGGCGGCCACTTTTTCGCCTGCCTGAGTGGTGTGCCGAGAGCTCACATTCCGGTAACGTTGTGCATGTGACCGTAAAAGGTGTGATTTTCGATTTCGCCGGAACCTTGTTCCGGCATGACCGCGAATCAGAGTGGCTCGAAGGGCTGCCTGCATCGACGGATACCTGGGACTCGGAGAAAAGGGAGAATTTCCGGAGTCGCTTCGCCACCCCCGCCCGGTTGAGCAAAGACTTGCCGACGGAAGCGCGAGTCGCATGGGAGAAACGCGATCTGCATCCGGAGTTTCACAAGACCGCTTACCTGTCTCTACTGCAGGCTGCAGGAGCCTGTGAGCCCGGTGTGCCTGAACTCCTATATCAACGCCTGATCGATCCATTGTACTGGAAGCCTTACCAGGACACCCTCCTGGTGCTACGCAAGCTGAATGATATGGATATCCCGGTCGTTGTTGCCAGCAACATCGCCTGGGACATTCGCACCGTCTTCGATCTACATTCGATGACCCATCTGATTTCCAGCGTTCTCATGTCCTACGTGGAGGGGACAGTCAAGCCCGATCCGCAGATGTTCCTTAGCGCCTGCGAACGCATGGCGATCGCTCCGCAGGACACACTGATGGTCGGGGACGATGAGCAGTCCGATGGCGGCGCGGCCGCCCTAGGCATCCACGTGAAGATCGTTTCCCCGCTGCATCCCAAAGACCGATCGAGTGCACTGCTCGCTGCCATCGCAGCCCACGGGCTGGTCTAAACCACTGTGCATGCTCGTGAGTGCTGGGAACAACGGTGAGGCCGCAGTTGGCCAACCCCTAGTGCGCGTGCGTGGGGCAGCTGCTCTACGTGACCGTCGGCTATGGCTATCGCTCATGGCTGGCCGGCATATGTCTCCTGGTCCTGGCCCTGCTCGGCGCACTGACCTTCAGCGCTCATCTCCCCTGACCCTGGTGACGCCGGGCGAAGGCACCCCGCTCCAGGCCCTCGTCCACACGCTTGACCTCTTGAGCCCCATTGGGGGTCTGGGTCAGCGCACGGCCTGGCACTGGACGGACGACAGCCGCCGGGCACTGGCCTACGCACTGATCGCCTTGGGCTGGGTGCTGACGACGGCTGTCGTCGCGGGCGTGACCCATACCGTGCAAAGGAAGTGAGGGCCGTTCCTGGCCACAGGAGAACCGGGTGCTGCTGGTGGCTGTGACAGACGCATCAGCCTCACGCTCCGCCCGCTCGAGCCGCTGTTCGGCATGGATCCGACGCTGCGTCGCGTGTCGGAGAGGAATACCGCCGGAGAGGAATATCCACACTCCACCGGTAGCCGACCGGCTCACCGAAACGCTGCAACAGATCTTGTCCCAGGACGACTTGACGCTCACGTCCTGAGCCCTGTGGTGCAGCGCGGCACGGCCTGTGGTGCGTGGCCCGTCATCCCATGGCCGCGCCGCGCGCGGCATTAGAGCAGCACATTCCCGGTTACCGAAACCGGGGATTCTCCGGATGGTTTGAGCCGCAATTCACGCCCAACGGCTGTGGCTCAAGGAGGCCCCTTTTCGTGCCTGAATCCATAAACCCCCCGGAGGACGGGGAGACGGAACCGGTCCGGCTGCCGGAGTCCGATCTGGAGAGCATTGAGGCGAGCGTCCGCAAACTGCTGGACCAATCCGCCGAGCAGGCCCGCCAGCTCGACAGCCTCTCCACCGCACCACCGCCCTCGGACTCACCGTTCGGCGCCTTCGGCATACCGGGGTTCGCGGGCCTGCCGCCGCAGCCCGCCCCTCCGGAGCCCCGCCCGATCCTGGAGTTGGAGGGCGAGGAGTACGAGGACGAGCTGGACTCGTTGAGTGACTGGGTCGATGACTTCCTCGTCCGGGTCTACGGGGCGGAGGTCACCACGGCCGCCCCGTGGTGCGAGCAGTGGCAGGAACACGCCGACGTCGTCGCCTGGCTACACGCCCTGTGGCTTTCCTACCAGCAGCACAAGGATCCCGAGGCCGGGCTGTCCGGCCTGTTCGTCTGGCACCGGGACTTCCTCACCCACGCCATGGCCACCGTCAGGGCTGCCGGCGGGCCGCTGTCTGCGTGCATGACCGATCCAGACCGGCCCGCCCACCGTGTGCTGCCCGGCCCACCACCGTCGAGCCGGAATACCGCCGCCACTGAGGAGTCCGAGGAGAACGGCGAACCTGTCCAGGGGGCCGGATGAGCGGCGACGACCGGCCGGCCTTCGGTCTCTCCTTCGACCCGCGAGCCCTGAACGACCTTCTCCAGGCCCCCGCAGACATCCGCGACCTGGCGCTCGCCCAGCTGCAGGACGTCGTCAATGCCCGCCTGTTCGGCGCCAAACTCACCCGCGATCTCGCCGGATGCCGCAAGGTCTACGTCGATCACCGCAACGCGTGGCGCATCGTCTACGCCCAGCGGCCGGCGCCTGCGAACTCCACGCACACCACCGAGATCCACGTCGTGGCCGTCCGCCCGCGCCAGGCGCACGACGTGTACGACACCGCCCGCGGCCGCCTCGGCATCACCCGACGGCCCCTGGGCGAGCGCACCCACGCGGCCCGCACCCGCTCGCCTCAGCTGGGCGCGCGCCAGCCCATCCCCAAGCCAGGACCACCGCCCTACGTGATGCCCGGCCTTCCCCGCCCCGCACTGCCACCGACCCTGAAGGGCCCCGTTCGTTGACGCAGTTCCCCACCTTGATCGACCAGCTCGCCGCCGCCGTACTGGCGCCGGCCCAGGTCACCGAGAACCCGCACCACCGCGCCATCCTCGACGTGTTCGTCGAGATCCAGGACCTCGACCGGCAGCTCGCCGACCTGTCCGGCGCAGAACGTCCCGAAGGCGTCAGTGCCACCGAGCAGCTCGACACGCTCACCGACCTGCTGATCGAACGCATGGCATCCGGAGCCGAGTTGAGCGCGCTGCTGTCCACCTCCTGCTGCTGCTGCTGCGCGGATGCGTACGAGCCCGCACCGCCCAGCGAGTACGAGCCGGTGGAGGACGAAGAGCCCGACTTCGATCCGGACCTCGATCCCGACTTCCAGGGTTTCGACGACTTCGAAGACCTCGACGACCTCCACGAGGCCACGTGCGAGGAGTTCCTGGCCTGCCCGAGCCGGCCGAGGACGATCGTCCACGCCTGCCTTGACGTCTTCGACGTCCTGGGCGCAGATGAGTATGTGAGCACCGCGGAGCTGGTCGCGCGCCTGCGCGAGCTGCCCAGCGAGGCCGATGGACGCTGGCGCTACGCCGACCTCACTCCGATCCGGCTTGCCCTGCTCCTGCGTCCCTACGGAGTTCAGTCCCGCAAGCCGCGCGCCGCCGACGGCAGCCGCTACCGGGCCTACCGGCGAGGCGACCTGCTGGCGGTCCTCCCGGGCTGCTCCTGCTGACCCACCCCGCCCTCGCATGTACCCGCCCGGTGACGGCGGCGGACTGGGACCTGGTCGCCGCCTTCCACGCGCAGTGTTCCGAACAGAACCTGTTGCGCCGCTGGGGCCGTACCCGTCTCACGCCCCGTGACCTGACACGGCTGCTTGCTCAGGCGCAGTGCTGGATCGGACTCAACGCGGACGAGCGGCCACTGGCCCTCGTCTGCGTCGGGCCCGTCAACCGGGAGCCGGGCGTCGTCGACCTCGGACTGCAAGTCGCCGACGAACGCCACCGTCAGGGCATCGGAACGGCCCTGGCCCGGCAAGCTGCCCGGATCGCCCGCACGCGCGGGGCGCACACCCTCACCGCGTTCACGCAGGCGTCCAACACCCCGATGCTCCGGCTCCTGGAACGTCTGGGGCCCACCCGGCGCACGCGCGACGGCCCCTACGTCGAGGTCCGCATCGCCCTGGACGCGGACGCCTCGGACACTCTCCCGCCCACACGAACCGCTCCGAGATGACCGCACCCCCCGCACCCTCGCCAGACCGCCACCCGCGCACCGTGCTCGACCACCGGATCGAGAAGGCCGTGGGTTGCAGCATCGAGAAGCTGTGGCGGCACCGCGAGGACGGTCTCCTCGACGCACCGCACGCGGCCCTGGCGGACGCCCAAAGCGACCTTGTTAGGGCCGAGCGGGACGTCACCTTCCACCGTGCCCGTCTCGCCCGCCTGGTTTCCGGCGAATTCCCCGTCGATCAGGCACTGTTCGCCCGGATCGAGCGCACGGTCGACCAGCTCGCGCACGCCATCGACGAGCGCGACGCCCAGCAGGCCAACGCCGCCGCCGCACTGGAGCCGATCGAAGCCAACGCCCCGCGGCAGGCGCCACGGCAGGTGCCGACGCAAGACTTCGCGGCCCTGCTCGCCATCGCCCAGGGCGCCAAGCTCCACGAGAACCTCCTCACCCACCGGCTCGCCGTGGCGACCCCCTCCCGCACCCGCATCTCCTACGCCCAGCTGCAGCGCCTGCAGGCGAACGGCCTCGTGGACCGCGACACCTCCCACCCGGTGCACGCCGGCCAGCCCGTCACCCTCACCGACGCCGGCCGGGCCGTCCTTGCCGCCCCACGCCCCGCAGGCCCGCCCGGCACCACACCGTCGCCCCGGCCGACGGCATCACCAGCCCCCGCACACATGCGCCGCTGAACAACTCAACACGCCCTGCCCACGGCGCCGATGGCGTCGTCGCACCGAAAGCACCGATGCCCACCTCCGAACCGGATTTCCGCCTCGACGGCTACGAAGCCCTCAACGACCACGTCGCCGACCAGTTCTGGCAGCACATCACCATCGAGCAGGACATGCTCACCCTGCTCGCCGAGCACCACACCAAGGACGCTGAGCACAGCTTCTACGTGATGCACAACCGCGCCGTCACCTGGGGCATCCCGGGCGAACCGCAGCTGATCGCCCTGCACCTCAAGCGCGACACGGCGGCGCGCACCTTCCGCTTCACGCACAAGGAACTGCCGCTGCCGTCCATGGCCCAGTCCTGGCTGATCGCCCGCGGCTGCCCCGAGGACAAAATCCTCCTGCCCGACGGCATGGGCACTACCCCCGCCAACCAGGCCGCCCGCGCCCTGGAAAAGCGACTGCGCAGCGACGGCGACCGTTTCGCCCTGCTGACCAGTTACACGCACGACACCGAGCCGATGGAGACCACCGTGCTGCTGCGCGCCATCGCCCAGAAGGCGCCGCTGCCGTTCCGGGTACTGCTCGAAGAGGTCGACACCGACGCGTGGACGCACACCCTGCGCGAGGGCGCTTTCGCTACCTTCGAGGCAGCCACCCAGTGGTGGGAATCGCACTGGAACGGCGAGGCGATCCCGCTGCCCGCCGCGTCACCGCCAGCCCGCCACACCACCGCTCAGAGCGTCCCCGCGCTGCCCGCGCACCCCGCTCCACCGCGCGGTCCGAGCCGCTGAATTCGCGGCTACCCACCCGCTCCGCCCTTCCCTGACCGGTGAAATACAACCTGTCCTGGGCGAGATGGCGCGGAACATAGCACGCAATCCCCGGTTACCGAAACCGGGGATTCTCCGGATTCTTTGTCTCGGCCCGCACGGCACCAGCCAGGGTCCGTTTCCGCATTCCCTTCCCCGTTCTGTGGAGGCCAATTCCCCATGCGTGCCACCCGCGTAGCCGTCTCCGCCGCCGTTCTCGGCGCGCTCGCTATCCCGCTCGTCTCCATCCCCACCGCCAGTGCCACAACCACCGTCAGCAGCTGCTCGGCCAAGCCGCTCCCGTACACGGTGCACACGAAGGCTGTGACGATCCGCTCCAAGGCGTCCTCCAAGTCCACGGCGCTCGGCATGCTCTACCGAAGCCACAAGTTCACCGTCCACAAGAGCAGCGGGAACTGGCGCTACATCACGGACAAGACCACCGGCGTAAAGGGGTGGGTGTCCGGAACGTACGTCTACCGCGACGTCGCCATGTGCCTGGACTAGCAGACCGGCCCGCAATTCCCCTGTCCGGAATCCGAGTTCGCGAACTGGCTCCCCACCGACCGGATTCGCAGTTCAGCATTCCCGCCCCCGAAAACGCGAATGAAAGGAGCCTCTCCGTGCCTGAGTTCAGCGAGGACGTGATGGGCGTCGTCACCGAGCGGATCGAGGATCGCTTCCAGATGCCCCTCGCCGATCTGCGCCGGGCAGTCAAGGCGGCACCACAGGCCAACCCCGATGCCACCAGTGTCGTGCACTGGTACGGCCTGCTCGCCGAAACCCAGGACGCACTCGAAACCGCGGAAGACGCGCTCGTCGAGGCGCTCGGTACCCAGCCGGGTGAACTCGACGACCCCGTCATGGAGTTGGCGCACCAGGTCAACTCCGCGGTCACCGCACGTGACGGTCGCGCCATGGTCGTGAACTACCTCCTCGACCCGCACGCACCTGGCAAGCGCGGGCCCGGCGCCTGGCGAGGTGCCAGCCCCGCCGCGCGCCGTGCTCCGGCGCTGCCCACCTCGGCGCCCGCGCTGCCCGGCGCGCGGGGTATCCCGACGCGAGGTGTGACGCGATGAGCGTCATCGACAAGTCCACCAGCCGCGACACCGCGCTGGAGGAGGCGTTCGGTGCCTGTGTCGCCGAGCTGTATGCGCAGGCAGCACACTCCGAGGTCTGCGCCGCACTCCGCCGCGCGCTTGAGCTGCGCAGCTTTCTCGCAGTCGCCGGGGAACAGGTCGCCCGCGTACGTGACCGCGTCCACGACGCCATGTCCTCGGCCCGCGACCTGGGCGAGCTGTCCGCCGATGACCTGCGCTGGGACGCCCAGTGGCTGGAGGCGGCTCTGGCCGGCCGTGACGGCTACGTCGCCGCCCTCGACGACCTCCTGTTGACCATGCCCGCTCCCGATCAACGCCCCGGGCATCCGGTGCAGTTCGCCCAACCGAAGATCACCGCCGCTGCTCCGCCCGCCCCGGCAGCCCGCCGTGCCGGGGCGGTGCGGACCCGCCGCCCCTGAAAGCCACGCCGATTGCCCCAGCCCGACGCCACCGCCCGCACCATCTCCGAAGTCATCGCCCAGCGCATCGAGGCGCTGTTCGGACAGCCGCTCGCCGAGCTCGAAGCCCTCGCCGACGACGCCCCCGATGCCACCCTGCTCGCCGCGCTCACCGGCAGTCACAGCGACCTGGCGCTCGCCGAACGCAACATCGCCTTCCAGATGGAAAGGCTGCGCGAACTCACCTCCCCTGAACGGGAGATCGGCCGCTTCACCGCCGGCCACATCCTCGACTGCGCCCGCCGCGTCGCCGAGTCCGTCGCCACCCGCGACGCCTACGCCACAAGCGTCGGCGCGGTCCTGGGAGGACTGCGCCGCGCATCGGCCCCGGACACCCAACTGCCGGCTGTGCCCGTACCCGCCGCCCCGGTGACCGCCACCTCCCGCACCCGCTGATCTGCCCGCACCGCTTGAGGAGCCCCATCCTTGGCCACCACCGCTCTGCCCCACACCACCCCGAACGACCTCTCCAGCGTCACCAAGACCCTGGATCTTCTCGCCCCGCGCTGGAGCGTGTGGGTGCTGATGACCCTCTCCTCCCAGCCGTTGCGCTACGCCGAGATCAAGCCCCGGCTGCCGTGGCTCGCCGACGGCCAGCTCCACCCCCGGCTGCGCCACCTCACCAACACCGGCGTCGTCGAACGCACGGAGTACGCCCCGCGCCACGTCACCTACGGCCTCACCGGCCGCGGCGCCGAGCTGATGCCCGTCCTGGCCGTGATCGCCTCCTGGGGCGACACCCACCTGGAGAAGAAGCTCGTCGCCAGCAAGGCCACCGGCACCATGGAGCTTGAGCGAATCCCCCCGGCCCAGAACATCGACGACACTCTCGCCCTGATCGCCCCGCGGCACGCCACCCCGATCCTTATGACCCTGCAGGCCCGGGGCAGTGCGAGCGCCAAGACCCTGGCCACCGAAGCCATGCCCGGCTACGGGCTGACCGCCGTCTACAAGCCCCTCGACCGTCTGGTAGCCGACGGCCTCGTCACGGCCACCGGCAGCGGCGACTTCCAGCTGTCCGCCAGCGGCCAGGCACTCGCCCCCCTCTTCCAGGCCATCTCCTCCTGGGCTGCCCTCCCTCCCGCCGAGACCGACCCGCTTCGCCGGCGGGGGCCCGCCCCGTCCCAGACCCGCTCCGGCCCGTGGGCGACCACCCCGACCCGCCATCCGGCGCCCGCAGTTCCAGCTGCACCCTCTGCCGGCCCCGCCCTGGCCACCACGCCGCCGGACGGCCCGGCATGGAAGTCCAACGACCTCTTCTCCCACCAGATACCCGCCCGCCCCATCACCCCGGCAGGAGGCCCGCGCCGATGACCGCCTCCCGGCCCTCCAGCCTCCTGCGTGAATGCCGCGCGATCCGGACCCTGACCCTGCCGGGCCTGATACGGCTGGTCACCGAGATCGACGACAACGGACCCATCAGCCGCCAACGCGGCAGCCTGCAGGGCGCCCTCGGCGACCTCACCACCGGACAACTGCGCCACGCCATCGACACCGCACGCGACCTCGGCCTCATCCACGCCCGAGGACACGCCTTGGCCCGCTACCAGCTCACCACGAGCGGCAAGGACCTCGCCGAGGTGTACGACACCGCAGCACGCTGGGCCCGCACCCGCCAACTCCCCAGCCGCACAAGTGACTTCGTCGCGCGCGTGCAGCACGCCCTCCAGATGCAGGACGGCGGCCCGGAACACCCCGGCGCAGCGTCCGAACCGTCGGCCCCGCACGAGGCACTGTCCGACTGGCTTAAGGCGAACCCCCACGCACTGCGCCAGGACGTCGCCTACTCCTCCCACGCGGCGCAGGAATCGGGGCGCGCTGCGTGAGATCCCGTGTCGGACCCTGGCATGCCCGCCGACCGGTCCCCACTCTGCTGCGCGGCATCTACCTGCCGCGCGGCACGGACGCCGCAGCGTTCGCCATGGCCACCTACGGCATCCCGCTGCTGGTGCTGGCCACCACCGACTCCGCCGCCCTGACCGGCCTTGCCTTCGCCCTGGAATGGGTCCCTCGCGTGGGCGCGTTCGCCTTCGCCGGGACCCTGGTCGACCGCCACGGCACCACCGCGGTGCTCCGCTTGGCCTCCGCCGGCCGGGCTCTTGTCGTCCTGGCCGCCGCGTTCATCTTGCCCACGCAAGCAGTGGGCCTCGGCGCGACGGTCACCGTCATGCTGCTCGCGGCGTCCACCGGGATCCTCACCGAATGCTCGTACATCGCGGTCGAGACTGCGGGCGGGGTCGCCGCCCGCCAGGCCGACGCCCACGCGCACCGCGTTCAGTCGGTGCTGCTCGGCATCGACCAGGTCGCCACCTTGTTCGGCCCCGCAGTCGCCGGGCTCCTGCTGCAGTGGGTCGGCGCCGCCGGGATGCTGACGGTGATCGCCGTCTTCTCGCTGCTCACCAGCGTGCTGGCCCCGCGCCAGTACCTCCGGGCCAGGCCCGCCGAGCCGCAGCCGGTCGTTAAGGGGCTGCACACCGGCTGGTCGACGCTGCGGTCCCTGCCGGCCCTCGGCTGGCTGGTGACCGGACTGACCGTGTCCAACCTGACCGTCGGCCTGCTGCAGGCAGCCACCCCGGTGATCATCGTCAAACAGCTCGGACACTCCACGGCCGACGTTGGCCTCATCTGGTCGGTCGCCGCCGTCGCCTCTCTCATCGCGGTCGCCCTGTGCCGCCGGTCGATGGACCGCTTCGGCCTGTGGCCGGTCGGCGCCGTGTCCGCCACGATCGCCGCCTCCGCGTGCCTGGCCGTCTCCTTCACTGACACCTACGGCAGCTATCTCACCCTGATCGCCGCCGTCATGGCCGGCGAGGGCGGCATGACCGTCGTGCTGCGCACCCTGCGCTCCCGCCTCATCCCCACCCAGGTGTTCGGCGCCACCCTGTCGCTGACCATCCTGCTGCTCCTGCTGCCCTTCCCCCTCGCCGGTGTCCTCGTCGCCACCGTGCCGCCCGCCCAGCTCGGCCACGTGATCACCATCTGCGCCGCACTGCAGGCCCTGGGCCTCTTCGCCGCCTTCGCCCGGCTGCGCACCACCCCCGCCCTGCGCACCTCCTTCGCCTGACCGCCCGGTCACCCTTCCGCTCACCCCCGGAGACCGCTGCCATGCCCACGTCCCACACCGTTGCCGACCCCTACGCCCTGCCGGTAACCCGACCGTCGTTTCGTGCGGGCTCGCGCCCGACACTGACCGACCGGTTCTTGGCCTTCGACGCCGAGCACCCGTACGTCTACCGCGCGCTGGAGCGCCTGACGGCCGACCGGCTCGCTGCCGGCACCTCCCGGGTCGGGCTGAAGGCGTTGTTCGAGAACCTGCGCTGGCAGCTGCCCGCGGGCGTGCGTGGTCTGAACAACTCCTTCAGCGCTCTGTACGCCCGCAAGTTGATTGAGGACCACCCGCAGTGGGCGTTCGCGTTCGAGCTGCGCCGCCGTCGCACCCCCTGATCCAGGCGCCATGCCTCAACTCTTCGTTCCCTCGCACTGTTTGGAGCCTTGTTGTCCTCTCGTCCCGTCGTCCTGGTCGTTGCCGCCGCCGACATGGAGGCCCAGGCATATCGCGGCACCTGCCTGGAGAACGTCGCCGCTCACTACGACGTCGTCCTGATCTCCGGTGCCGCACCGACCTGGGAGAAAGAGCGCCTCCTCGACTACGAGGTCGCCGACCCCGCCGATCAGGCGGCGCTGATGGCGGCCGGGCGCGCACTCGCCGAGCGGCACACGCTCGCCGGCGTGATGACGTGGACCGAGTGGTACCTCGTCCCTGTCGCCCGCCTGGCCCGCCAACTCGGCTTGCCCACCACTGCGCCGGAAGCCCTTCAGGGCTGCCGCAACAAGCACACGAGCCGCAGCCTGTTCGCCCGCCACGGGGTGCCCTCCACCACGTTCGTCAGCGTGCGCACCGAGCACGAGGCGGCAGCTGCCGCCCGGCGCATCGGCTTCCCCGTCGTCCTCAAACCCGCCGCGCACGCCGCAAGCATGGGCGTCATCCGCGTCGACACCGCCGACGAGCTGCCGGTCGCGTACGCCTTCGCCGCCAAGACCGCCAGCCACGGAGTGGAGAGCACCCAGGTCCTGGTCGAGGAATACCTCGACGGCCCGGAGATGAGCGTCGAGTGCGCCACGTATCAGGGGCAGACCACCGTCGTCGCCGTCACCCGCAAGACCGTCGGCATGCCGCCCCACTTCGAGGAACTGGCGCATCTGGTCGACGCGAACGACCCACTTGTTGCCACCGTGGCCCCGGCCGCCGTGGCGGCCATCGATGCCCTCGGTGTCACCGACGGGGTCAGCCACGTCGAGATCCGTGTGGTCGACGGCCGCCCCCGCCTCATCGAGGTCAATGCCCGGATCGCCGGTGACATGATCAGCCACCTCGTCCACCTGGCCACCGGCGTCGACCTGGCTCGCTCCGCCGCCGACATCGCCTGCGGCCGTACCCCTGACCTGACGCCCACCCGCCACCAGGCCGCGGCGATCCGCTTCATCTACCCCGCCTACTCCGGCACCCTCACCGTCCGCCATGTCACCGAACCCGTCGGGGGAGTGGAGTGCGTGCGCTTCCAGCGACAGGCTGGCGACCAGCTCGTGCTGCCACAGGACGGCGGCGATCTGTTCACCGCCCGCATCGGCTACCTGATCACCACCGGGCCGACCGCCACCCTTGCTCAAACCCGTGCCCAGGAGGCGTACCGCAACCTCGACATCCAGGTGGCCGCCGCTACGCAGACGGCCCCGGCCACAGGGGAGTACGCCGCGTGAACCAGAGCGCGGCGCCCGAGCTGGCGCGCAGCCGCCGACTGCTGACCGGCTACTTCGCCGGCCTGGGCGTGCTGATGGCCGTATGGGGCGCGCGCATACCCGCCGTCCAGAACACCGCCGAGGTGAGCACCGCTGGGCTCGCCCTGGTCCTGCTGGCCGCCGCCCTCGGCATGGTCGCCGGACTCCAGACCGGCGGACGCCTCGCCCACCCGGCCCGCCTGCCCTCGCTGCTCACCGGCGGCGCCATCGGCCTCGCCGCCTGCCTCGCGGCCCTCGGGGCCTGCCGCAGCCTGCACACCCTCCTCGGGGCGGCGTTCGTCTTCGGCGCCGCGCACGGCGTCCTCGACGTGGCCGCCAATGCCGCAGCGGTCCGCTGCCAGGCCGGCCACGGCCGCCCCATCATGGGCCGACTGCACGCGAGTTTCAGCCTCGGCGCCCTCACCGGCGCCGCGCTGGCCGCGGCCACCGCCCACACCTCACACACCGTCCTGTTCGCCGGCGTCGCAGCCACCGCCACCGTGGCGGCAGGGGCAACGGCGCGGCTCACCCGCACTCTCGCCAGCCCCGAACTCGAGCCCGTCCACCACCGCGTGGCACCGGGCATGGACCAGCGCGAGGGTCTGTCGCGGCCCCGACTGTGGCTGCTGGGCGCGCTCGCGGCAGCAACCCTGCTGGGCGAGGGCGCCGCCGCCGACTGGGCGGCCATCCACCTGCACGACCTCGGCGCGACGGCCACGACCAGCGCTGCGGCGTACGGCTTCTACAGCGCCGCCATGGCCGCTGGCCGCCTCGCCGGAGACCGGCTCACCACCCGCTTCGGCGCTCCCGCCGTCGTCCGCGCCGGCGCAGCCCTGGCTGCGCTCGGCCTCGCCGCCGGCCTGACAGGCTCCACCATCGCCTTCGCACTGCTCGGCTGGACGGCCTTCGGCCTGGGCCTGTCCGTCACCGTTCCCAGCCTGATTACCGCCGCCGGTATCGGCGGGCCCCGTGCGGTCGCCACCGTCGCGGTCACCGGCTACGTCGGCCTGCTTGTCGGACCCGCCCTCATCGGTGCCCTCACCACCGTCACCGCCCTGTCACACGCGCTGCTGCTGCCCGCCCTCCTCGCCGCTGCCGTCGCCGCCCTTGCCCCCAAAGCCCTGGAGAAACCCACCCCTTGACCCACACCTCCGTCTCCCCGACCGGCGTGGACGCCTTGATCCTCGACTACAACGGGGTTCCGGGCCTACAGCCCACCACCGGCATGTGGACCCGGCTCGCCGACCTCGCCGAGTGGCCCGACCTGCATCTCCCCTCTTTCCAAGAAGCCTTCTGGGCTCCCCGGAACGCGTACGACGCGGGGGAGTTGAGTGATCTCGCCTACTGGGCGAAGGTGCTCGGTCACCACCCCGGCCCGCGCTGGCTGCGCACCCTGCGCGACGCCGATACCGCCATGTGGACCCGTACCGACCCGCGCGTCCTCGACATCCTGTACCGCGCCCGGGCCGCGGGGCTGACGATGGTGCTGCTCTCCAACGCCCCGGCCCACCTCAGCAATGTCCTGGACGCCACCGACTGGCGGCGCGAGCTGATGACCGACGCCCTCTACTCGGCCCGCCTGGGCCTGTGCAAGCCCGATTCGGCCGCGTACGCACAAGCCCTAGCAGCCACCGGCATCGCCGACCCGTCACGCGTGCTGTTCGTCGACGACCGTGACGACAACTGCCGGGCCGCCGCCGAGCTGGGCCTGCGCACCCTGCACTACACCGGCCAACCCGTAGATCTGGAACAGCAGTTGCTGCCCGTCCCGGCCAACAGCACCCGTTCTTGATCCACAGGCCGCGCCGCCTCCATCACCCCGACCCCATGACTTTCGTGCCCGACACCGAAGAGATCGACGGTGACGTCTACGTCTCGCCCCGCCCTCTCGCCGGCAGCACTTTCACCGGCGACCCCGCGCTGAAGCCGCTGCTTGCGCTCGGTTTTGATCTCCGTCACGACGACCTTGGCAACGTCTACGTCACCGCGCCCGACCACCGCGTCCGACTCGGGTACCTGCCGGAGGGAGACGACGACGGATTGTGGAGGATCAACGCCTACCGCGACCGTTTCGGCCCGCCTGCGTGGGGCGTGAGTTTCAGCGACTCCGCGCCCACCGAGTTCGTGACCGCCTTCACCACCGCCCTCGCCCGGGCATGCGCCGCGGGCCCTGACACCTATCTTGCCCCGCCCGACCTCAGGGATCCCGAACTCGGCGCCTTCGACGCCGTCGTCCCGCTGATCAAGAACGGCTGGCAGTTCCAGCACCCGCGTGGGGGCGTGATGGAACTGCAGTCCCCCGACGGGATGGCCACCTGCGAATACACCACAGGCCGGCTCGACCCGGGAAAGGAACTGACCACCCTGGAGGCCCGATGGCACCTGTGGGGCGGGCCGAAGAGCGGCTACGCCCGCTGGTATGCCACCGCCACGACCGACACCCCCATCGCCTTGGTGAAGGCCATCAGCCGGAGTGTGTCCGACCCGGCGCCCCTGCCGCGCTGGAAGGATTCGATGCTCCCTCGGCTGCGCGAGGCCGCCCGGTTGACGCCGGTCGCTCCTCCCGGGCCGCCCGTGCCGACGCCGCTCGACATGCGTCGAGCCGTCGGCCACCGCCCTCCGGCGCTCACTGCCCGCAGCGTGCCGCGCTGGAGCACCACCACCACGCCGCCCGCCGCAACCGTCGCTCCGCGGACAGCTGCGCGCCGCTGACACACCAGCACATGCTGCCCTGCGACCAGCGATTCCCGCCTGTTGAACGGTTCTTGTGTCGCTCAGCCCGCTGGACGATCTCGACGATCATGACGTGGTCGAGGTCCTGCCCCGTCACCTGGCCGGTCCTGGCATCCACGACCTCGTCGACGTGTGGCCCTTCCCCTTCGATCAGGGCTGGACCCTCCACCACTCCGAAGACGGTCCGGCCATCGTCATCAGTCCCGGCATGCGTCTGCTCGCCGGGCACGTACCGTCCGAGGATCACGTGCGCGGTGGCGAGTGGCTGGTCGCCGCGCACCAGGACCCCTTCCGGCCGGCGACCTGGACGGCAACGCTCGACGCCAGCACCCCTGTCGAACTCGTCCGCGACCTGTACGCCGAAGTGCTCGCGCTGTGCGAGGCAGATAGGCGGGGCGAACGAGATCTGCTGCGCCCAGACGACGTCCGCCCCCAAGACGTATACCTGCCGCTCCTCACCGCCAGCTGGCACCACACGGTAAAGACGGACGGGGTCCAGTACTTCTGCAGCCCGGACGGCTACGGCGTGCTGCAACACGCCTACGTGCACAAGAACGTGGCTGCACCCCTCTGGTCCGCGTGGGGCGGGCTACCGGACCACCCGCTCTGGAAGGCCAGGTTCTCCTCCGCCGTGCCTGCCTCCCTGGTCGCGGCGTTCGCCTCCTCCCTGGCCTTACCCGTGCCGCTCGCCCGCGCCGTGTGGAATATTCCGGCCGACACCCGCCTCCATCTCGCCCTCCCCTCCGCTCTGACCGTTGCCGCCGCGCACCAGGGCGTCCCGACACAGAGCCGAGCGTCGGCACCCTCGTCGCCGACCCTGCCGTCCGCACACGCCGGGGCCAGCTCCCCGGCCACCGGGCCCGCGCCGTCCGCTCGTCCCGCCACGCCAGCTGGCCGACCCAGGTAGCCGCCCCGCCGAACCGTCCGCTGCCGAGGAGTACCACCACCGTTGTCCCTGCACGCCCAGCACTTCTTCACCGACTTGCTCGACCTGCCCGTCCACGAACGACGGGTGATCGGCGATGCCTGCTACGCGGTCATCGCGCCCGACTCGCCGCTGCGGCTGCGCATTGAGTTCGCCCAGACCATCCGAGAACGTGAGTACGGCGGACTGCGCCTGAGCATCCTCCACCCGGACCGCGGCGCCCTCGACCACGCGTACCTGTCCTTCGCCGACCAGGGCACGTTCGCCGTCCGGGATGCCCGCCTCGGCAAACAGCCCGGACATGACGGTTACGGCGTCGTACGGGACTGGCACGACGACGACACCTCACCCTGGATCGGCGCCGCCGTCATACCCCTGAGCCATGCCATCCAGGACTACCTGAAGGTCTGGACGCCCAAACCGTCCCCGCCCAGCAGCGCCGACAGCGCACGGCGGCGACCGGCTCAGCTCGATACGGATCCTGAGCCGTCCCGGGGATGCTGGCTCACAGACGCCGACTTCCTCACCCGCCTCCACCAGGCCACCCCCCTCTGGCTGGACATCGTCGACAGCGTCCTCGACGACGGACTTCCCCTCAGTCAAGCACTGACCGGCAGCCGCGAGCACGCTGCCCAACTGCTCGAAATTCCACCGGCGTTCGGCCTCCTGATCGAAGCCGAGGCCGCGGCCCGGATCGTGCATGCCGCTGGCCTACCGGCGGGCACACTGCGCGGTGCCTCCGTCGCGCAGGGCCTATCGCACATCGCGACGCTGCCCATCGAGGACCAACACCACCTCGTCCGGGCCGCCGCCCGCGGAAGCACGATCGACGCCCCCGCGCACCATCCAGGGCAAACCCGTCCGACCCCGCCGCCCCAGCCGTCGCTGGCCCGTACCCGCTGACCGGCACTATCCCGCTTGCATCGACGGGCAGCCCTGCCCGCGTCCCCTCCAGGAGAGTTTCTTCTTGCCTACCCGTTCCGCCCGCCGCCTGTCCGCCGTGGCCGTCACCGTTGCCACAGTGACCGGCGCGGTGGCCTTGGCCCCAGCCGCCTCCGCGAACACCCCCGAGCCGACCCCGTCCACGTCCGTCACTCCGCTGAGCGCGGCCGGGAACGGCGGCGTCACCATCCTGAAGAAGGACCCGGGCGGCGATGTTGTCGCCGGCGCCACGTTCACCCTGCTCGACTCCACCGGTAAGCAGGCCGCCGGCGGCACCACCAACGCGGAGGGCCAGCTGGCCTTCCAGGACCTCGCGCCTGGTGTCTACCGGCTCAAGGAAGTCGCCAGCGGCAGCCCGTTGCACGAGGTCGTCGACGACCAGGACGTCATCGTCACCCCGGGTGCCGACACCCCGCTGACCATCATCGACCCGTTCAAGCCCGCCTCAGTTCGGCTGAAGGCCAGGGACGACAAGACCGGCAAGCTGCTTGCTGGATCCACGGTCAACATCGGCAGCGGCGACAAGACCATCCGGACGCTGACGACCGGCTCCGACGGAACGGCCAGCGGCAAAGTACCTATCAACTCCCGCACCGGCAGCGACTTCTGGGTCGAACAGGTGAAGGCGCCCGCTGGCTACGAGATCTACACGTCCGTGAAGGAATTCAAGGCCAAGCCGGGCGATCCCGTGACCGTGACCGTCACCAACGCCAAGACCGTCACCACCCCGCCGCCCACGGAGAAGCCGACCGATAAGCCAAGCAACCAGCCGACCCCGGACAAGACCGACAAGGATGAGGACAACCCGGCGCCGTCCGCCTCGGGTACCCCTGCCTCCGACGAGACCGCGTCGAGCACCGCGGTCCCCGCCTCTGCGGGCTCTCTCGCGCATACCGGCGCCGACGCCACCCCGTGGCTGATCGCCGGGGCCGGAGTCCTGATCGCTGCCGGCGGAGGCGCCCTCTTCGCGGCCCGTCGCCGGCGCGCGGACAACTCCACCGACGACGGCTCCACCATGAGCTGACCTCACCCGCTTCACTCCGCAAAGCCTCCGGAAATCGGATCGTTCGATTCCGGGGGCTTTGTCGTGGGCGCTTAGGTGGGGCCTGCTGATGGAGGCGCCAATTGGACGCTCTGGTCTGACGTTCCGGGCGGAAAGGCCAAAATCCTCGACCGGGTGACCAGGGTAGGCGGCGCTGCTGATGGGGAATTGCATGACCGCCGGCAGACCTGGCCACGCCAGCCAGCCAGGTCCAGCAGGAGGCGGGTGGATGCCTCGGCGACCGCCGCGGTCTTGCCGGTGGTGAAGGCATCCATCATCGGGTCCAGGGTCTGGACGAAAGTGGGGGTAGCGAGGGCTAGACCCGTCCGATTTCCGGACCTCGCACATCGCGTGCGGGGTGCCTGCACAATAGCTTTGACTAACCGTCAGATCACGAAGGGCCGCACCATGGATGACGCCTCCCGATATCGGCGGTGGACGCCGCGCACCACCCCGACTGATGTGGCCGACGGCGGCAAGCGGGGCCGCGCAGTCCGCATCCGGGCTACCGCGGCGACCGCCGCCGCCCGTGTCCGCGAGCAGGCTGTGAAGGCCGCCATGGTCGCCCGCCCGCACGTTGTGCCTATCGTCACCACCGTCGCGGCAGTCGCCGTCACCTCCTTGTTCTCCTCCGTCCGCGACGACGGCCGGCCAACCGGCCGGGGCCCGTCGCCGTCCCCGCAGTGCCAGCCGACCAGCGGGGGCCTGTCCTCGTCGTGCCGGGAGTGTGGGCGCCCCCTCACTGACGAGCTATCCCGTCTGGCCGGGTACGGGCCGACCTGCGCCCGTTATCTGCTCATCTGAGTACGTTGCGGCATAGGGAGTCCCTGCTCGACGAGCAGGGGCTTCATTCGCGCTCGGAGCGCGATCGTGGAGGGGTGCGGGCAGGCAGCGGGCGTCGTGGACCAGTCAAGGACGCCGGTGCCTGGACGGCCACTGTGGGCCGTCTTACCGAGGCTGCTGAACCGAAGTCTGGAACGTGAGACGTAGCGCAATTCTGGAGCGGGCATCCGGCCGCTCCTGACGTTCCTCTCGGCGCGGAGGGGTGCCCCGGGGCAGAGCGAACCGGCGAGTTTTCGTTGACTACCGGGGCTGGCGGTGCCGGGTGATCGAGAACCCTCAAGGTGTCGGAGCGGAGTGCTGGTCATGCGCCAACCAAGCACCAGGCCAATACGCCTGACGGCGCATTCATCCAACATCGTAAGATCTCGGCATCACGATCCTGGGGGGCCTTGTCCAGCACAGAGCAGCACGAAGAGTCGTCGCCGGACCGCCTGCCGTTCGAATCGGTGTTCAGTACGGTCTTCAACGGATGGGCTTTTGACCGTCGGGCCGCAGACGGCGCCTGCGGGCCGGCCGACTCGGACGCTGTCCGCCTCATCTGGCTGAAAAACATTGGGCGAGATGGTGTGATCGCGGAACCGGATCCGGAAGTCGATGACTGGCGCAACGATGCGCCGGAGCGGCTTCGTCTCCGCGCCGGCGACATCTTGCTGTCATCGGTGATTTCCGGTCGGCCGAAGGCTGCTCTAGTACAGGAAGCCGATCTACCGGCCGTTGCTGTGCGCAGCCTCTTCGTGCTCCGCCCGACCAAATCCTTGTCGCCGGAGCACGCCCGTCTAATCCTCGCGTTCCTGCGCTCCGATACCGTCGGAGATCTCAAAGCCGGGACATCCGGGCAACAGCACCTCAGGCTCTCCTCGGTCAAGGCGCTGGACCTGCCGAATGAAGACCAGGCGCTGTCCGCAGCTCTGGCAGATCTTGCTGCCGCCGGGCAGCGGCTGGGTGAAATGGCGGCCGAAGCCGGCGCGCTTGCGCAGTCGGTCTTCGACAGGAACGGGAGCCCGGAGGAGGCCAGGCGGCGCATTATCACTACCGGCCAGCTGACCCGGCTCCGGTCTGTAGCTGCTGCCCAACTCGACGATCCGGACTTCATCGTCCGCACGCGATACCCCTATCCGATCGCCCTGCGCTGGCGGAACGTCGAAGCACAGAAGAGCGCGGACGGCCAGGACGATGCCCAGGCGAAGGAGTACGCGGCCGTACTCAAGGCCGCGGAAACCCTGCTTGGATACAGCGCGCTTCTCACGACCGCTCTGGCGCATGAGGCCGGCATCACCTGCAAGGCCATCAGAGCGTTCAACAAGAAGATCGCAACCGGGCCCGGCGGCCCCGGCTTCGGAGACTGGCAGCGCATCCTCCAGCAGATTCCAACAGCGGAGGGAATGTCCCGCCTTCCCCCCGAGCACCCCCTCCATGAGCTCGCAGTCTTCCTTGCGGACGACGAGGCCGAGGCAGCGTGCCGAAGCCTGGGCACCAAGCGCAACAGCAGGGCCCACGGGCGTGAAGACCTTCCCGCTGTCTCGGCCGCCAAGTTGAAGGAGGCTCAAGACGGCCTGCGCTTCCTCCTCGACCGAGCACGGTTCCTCGCTGACCTGCAGCTGCTCGATGTGACCAACGTGGTGTGGGATCCCCACGAGCAGTCGGACACCGTCACCTTTCGGCGGTTGATGGGCGACCACCCGGTCGTTCCCACAGAGAGCCTGTGTTACGCCGGACCGGAACGCATCGGCCACGTCCTGTACCTGGCTGACCGCGACCAAGGACTCCATCGGCTGAGCCCGTTCCTCACCTGCGAGAAGTGCAAGGACTGCGCTGCTCTGTCGCTGTTTCATGCCGACAAGGAAGAGGGGGTGCTGCTCCAGACGAGCCTCGACCACGGCCACTTCTACCCGTACGAGGGGGACGAGCGGGCGCTTCGAGCAGTCGGGCTCCGATAGCTCCGGACCTTGCGGCCGAACCGCTTCGCCGCGCGTGACGCCCGGCGGGCGTCACGATGGCCCTGTCGCGGGCGCGGGTGAGGCTTTGATTCCCTCGGATCGTCACCTGAATCGCCCCGGCTGATGAGCCCGGGTCAGGCCCGCGAGTGCGTGCGCGCGGTGCACGATCATGTTGACCGAGCCGCGGTCTCGCTCGATGTGTCCCTCCAGCAGCACCGCAGGGGCGCCGAGGACTGCCTCGCGCGTGCGTTCCCAGACCGGGGGAGAGAAGACCAGGTTGATCATGCCGGTCTCATCCTCCAGGGCACCGAACGCCACCCCCTTGGCCGTCGGGGGCCGTTGGATGTACTTGGCCAGTCCGCCGACCCGCACCCGGGTCTGGTCGGCCAGGTCACGCGCCTCGCGTGCGGGCAGCGCCCCCTGTGAGGCCAGCAGAGCACGGAGGTGCTGCGCCGGGTGGGCGGTGGCGCTGGCGCCAGAGGCATCGAGGTCGGCGGCAGTGGCCTCGGCCGTGGTCATGACCGGCAACTCCGGCGCGGGCGCCAGGTCGTCCAACCCCGGAAGGACGTCCTGGATCTCGCCCGTATAGGCGCCGGCCGACCACAGGGCGGTGCGCCGGTCCACGCCGAGGCCATCGAACGCCCCGGCGGTGGCCAGCTGCTCCATCAGCTTCGCCGACAGCCGCGTGCGGCGGGCGACGTCGGCCACCGAGCGGAACGCCACGGTGCCGCGCGCGGTCAGGATCCGCTCGGCGATCTCCTCGCTGATCCCGGTCACGGAGGTCAGTCCGCGGCGGATCGCCGGCCGTCGCTCCGGCTGATCGGCGTGAGGCTCGAGCGTGGCGTGCACACCGGAGCACTGAATGTCGCCACCCCGGACCTCGATGCCGTGCTGCTTGGCATCCTGGATGAGCGTCTGCGAGTCGTAGAAACCCATCGGGAGATGCGCCATAATCCCCGCAAGCATGGCGTGCGGAAAGTGGTACTTCACCCAGGCGCTGGCATAAATGATGCCCGCCATCGACTGGGCGTGAGACTGCGGGAATCCATAATCCGAAAACGCTTCTATCATGCCCACAATGCGCTCGGAGGCGGCTTGGTCGATTCCCTTGGCAGTCATCCCGGCAAGTAGTCGTCCGCGCAGCTGTGCCACCTTTTCGGGAGAGTGCTTGGCGGCCATCGCCTTACGGAGACGGTCCGCCTCGCCCGGGGTAAAACCTGCACAGTCGATGGCCAGGGCCATGGCCTGCTCTTGCCACAAAGCGACCCCGAGAGTTTTGGAAAGTGCTGGTTCGGCGAGCGGGTGCGGATAGGTTACGGGCTCCAGGCCGGCCCGTCGCCGCAAATACGGATGTTTTGAGCCGGCCTGAATTGGGCCCGGCCTGATGATTGAGGCGGCCACTGCGAGGTCCTCGAAACATCGGGGCTGAAGCTGCGGCAGGGTCGAGACCTGCGCCCTTGACTCGGCCTGGAACACGCCTATGGTTTGACCTGCGGCAATCATGGCGTACACGTCCGGGTCGTCCTGCGGAATCGAGGCCATGTCCAGTCTGATTCCGTGGTGTTCGGCTATGAGGTCGCATGCGGTGTGCAATGCGGCCAACATGCCCAATCCTAGGATGTCAATTTTCAGAAGATGGGCGGCGGCAACATCGTCTTTATCGCCTTGCAGTACCGAGCGGCCTTCTCGGGTGGCCCATTCGACCGGAATGATTTCCCCGATGGGCTGGCGGGTCAGCACCATCCCTCCGACATGGATACCCAAATGCCGTGGCAGGGTGTGTAGTTGTCCTGCGAGGGAGCGTACATCGGCGGGGATGTCGACCTCGGGTCCGGGCGGTTCGTGGTGAATATGGCGGGTCATCTCATTGATCCGTGCCATGGGATAACCGAGGGCGCGTGCTGAATCCCGCACACTCAGGCGGGGTTGGTAGGTGATGAGGTTCGCCACCTGTGCGCAGTGCGACCGGCCGTATTTGGCATACAGGTACTGGATCACCTCCTCCCGGCGGTCGTTCTCGAAATCGATGTCGATGTCCGGGTCGGTCTTTTCGGCGTGCAGAAATCTCTCAAAGAGCAGGCCGTGCTTGAGTGCGTCGACCGAGGTGATGCCCAGCGCGTAGCAGACCACCGAGGAGGCGGCGCTGCCGCGCCCCTGGCACCAGATCCCCTGCTCGGCCGCGTACCGCGTGATGTCCCAGCAGATCAAGAAGTAGCCCTGCATGCCCATGTCGGTGATCACGGACAGTTCGTAGTCGAGCTGTTTCCACGCCGCCCCGGCTGCCGGGGCGGTACGCGGCCCGTACCGGCGGGCGCAGCCTTCCTCCGCGAGGTGGCGCAGATAGCTGCCGGGGGTGTGCCCGGCGGGCACCTCGAAGTCCGGCAGCTGCGGGCGCAGTTTGCTCAGGTCGATGACGCTGCTGCGGGCGAGATCGACGGCGGATGCGATGGCCTGCGGGTAGCGGGCCATGAGGATGCGCATCTCCTCGGCGGTGCGCAGATGCGCCGTCGGGGCCGGCGGCAACTCCCCGATCGCGGTGTCGAGGTTCTCGCGGCGGTGCAGCGCGGTCAGCGCCGCCGCCAGCCGCGCAGAACGCGGGGCCGCGTAGCGGACCGCGTTCGTGGCCACCACGGGCAGTCGCCATCGCTGCGCCACCGCGTGCACGGCGGCGTTGCGCGGGCCGTCTTCGGGCAGCCGGTGATCGACGAGTTCGGCGTGCAGGTGGGTGCGGCCGAAGAGGTCCACCAGCCGGTCCATCCGGGCATGGATGGCGTCGGTGTCGTACGCCGCCTCGCCGACGGCGGGGCAGCCGGTGAGGATCGCCCACTGGCCCTCGTGCGCGGCAGCCGACAGCGCGTCGAGGTCGTAGACCGGGGCGCCCTTGGCACCGGCCAGCTGCCCGGCGCTGATCGCCGCGGACAGCCGAGTGAAGCCCAGCAGGCTGCGGGCGATCACCACGATCGACCCGAGGCACTGGTCCAGGGTGAGTTCGGCGCCGTAGATGGTGCCGATGCCGTACTCGCCCGCGGCCTCCGCCAGACGTCTCGCGCCGTAGAGCCCGTTGGTGTCGGTGATCGCCAGGGACTCGATACCGAGGCGGACGGCCTCGGCGACCAACGCCTCCACGTGGTTGGCGCCGAAGAGGAACGAGCCGGCGGAGTGCACGTGCAACTCTGCCCAGCCGCCGCCCACGGGCGTCGGCGCGGCGCGCCTGCCGGGGAAGTGCAGCACCTTCCCGCGAGGGTCAGCCATAGAGCGCCTCCACCGCCCATCGGCCGTCTCGGATGTGCAGCAGCCAGGCGCGGCCGTCCGCGCAGGCGACCTGCAGGCGCGCAAGGCGGCGGGCCTGGGCGGGGATCCACCAGTCCTCCAGCACCGGCCACGGTCCGGTCCACCCGGTCACAGCCACCGGCGCGGCGCCGTCGATGGACAGCGCGGCCGGGGCCTGGGTGAGCAGGGTGCGTCCGCTCACCCCGACCGGGCCGCCATCTGCCCCGATCACCTGGGCCGGGCGCGGCGTGCGGTAGACGACGGCCGGGTGCGGGGCCGGCAGCCGGCCCGGCCACGTCCCCTCCACCAACGGACGCGAGCGCGCATCGCCGTACGGGATGTCCACGATCCGCTCGCCCGGACCGCGGCCTCCGGCGAGTTCCTGACGTACCACCGCGCGGTGTCCGAGCATCGCCTGCAGTTGCCCCGCGGCATGCTCCAGCTCCTCCGGCGCGATCCGCGGCCCGAACAACAACGACTGCCGCCCGGTCGCCGCCGACAGTCCCTCCGGGACCAGCCGCAGTGTGGTGATCCCCGCCGCGGAGGCGTTGAGTTGCCCGGTCTCGGCCCAGGCGGCGATCTGCCAGCGCACCCGTTCGGCGACCGCCAGCGCCGACAGCCGACCCTCGTGTCGCCACAGCCGCGACAGGCGCAGCCCGCTCGTGAGGCCCACTTCGACCTGCAGCCTGGCACACACCGCGCCGGCCCGCGCGAGGCGGGCGTGAAGCTGTTCGGCGAGGGCTTTGGCAATGAACGTGACCGGCTCGAGATTGTCCTCGGGCGGTTCGAACGCCTCGGCCACGCTGTAGTCACTATCCGCCCCGGATGTGTTGAGCGGCTGGGCCTCCTGGCCGCGGGCGGTGCGTTGTGCCGCGGCGCCGTCGTGTCCGAACCGGGCCAGCACCCGGTCACCCGGCAGCGCCGCGAACGCTCCCAAGGTGGTGATGCCCAGGCGGGGCAGCAGGTGAGACAGCCGTGGGCGGCCCAGCACCCCCACCGGATACGGGGCCAGGAAGTCCGCGGTCTGCCCGGCTGGCACCAGGTCCCCGACCTGCCCGGCCCGCACCGCCAGGGCGGCAGCGAACACGGTGTCCGCCGCGCCGGTACGTGATTCGACCCCGGCGCCGGTGAGTACGCATGTGATGTGCTCCACCAGGGCCTGCTCGCCGCCGAAATAGCGGGCGGGTCCGCGAGCGGGCACGGCGATCAGGCCGGGCCGCAGGACTTCCATGTGCGGAGCGACGCGCTTCTCCAGTAGACGCAGCACCGGCTCGAACGCCCGCACCTCCGCCTCGGGGTCCCGGTCGAGCAGCCTGAGCTGCGGACAGCGTCCGGATGCCTGGCGTACCCGCATCCCGCGCCTTACGCCCTGCCGGCGGGCCTCCCTCGAACAGGCCAACACCCGCTCCCGCGCGATGATCGCCACGGGCTCGTCGTGATCCGCGCCCGCGGCCATCACGGGCCAGTCCATCGTCCAGATCGCTAGTGCACGCACTTTCTCCGGATTATTCATCTGATGCAACACCCCTCCTGCAACGTCCGGTTCGCGACGTCGGGCGCGGAGCGGTGTGCTGTCGCCACGACCTGCGGGGTTGCCCCAACGCTGGCTCTAGCACAACAATGTTGCGGCTGATGCAACAGCGGGAGGTGGTATGCGCCGAGTGGACATGCCGGGCGCGGCGCACCTGGTGCTCGCTGAGGGGGTGATCCACCTCGACGAGGCCGCAGCGGTGTTCGAGGCGATGCTGGAGGGCTGGGCGAGGCAGCAGCAGAGCCGGTTCCTGCAGCCCGCAACGATCAATCCGCGGTTGTCGCTGCTGCGGCGCTTCCGGGACTTCAGTGGCGACTACCCGTGGAGTTGGGGGCCCGGCGATGTCGAGGACTTCACCGTGGCGCTGTGCGCCAAGCAGCGAGCTCACTCGACGATCCGGGGCTACCAGATGGACGTGGGCTTGTTCTGCGACTACCTCGTCGATGCCCGCTACGGCTGGCAGGCGACTTGCCTGGAACGCTTCGGCCAGGCCCCGGTGCAGATCTGCCACGAGTACAACACCGTCGCCCACCTGAATGAGTACGAGGGCCGTCCTGAGCGGCGGCCGATGACGCACGAGGAGCTGCAGGCGTTCTTCGATCATGCGGATGCCCGGGTGCAGCGGATCGTGGATAGGGGCCGTAAGGGCGCGATGGCGGCGTTGCGGGACGCGATGCTGTTCAAGGTCAAGTACGCCTGGGGGCTGCGCCGTCGGGAGCTGGTCCGCCTGGACCTTCCGGATCTGCGGCCGAATCCACACGTGCAGGAGTGGGGCCGGTACGGGTCGCTGCACGTGCGCTACGGCAAGGCGGTGCGCGGCAGTCCGCCGCGCCGGCGCACCGTGCTGAGCGTGCCGGAGTTCGACTGGGCGATCGAGGGCCTGACCCAGTGGGTGGAGGAGGCCCGGCCGCGGATGCGCGGGGCGGGGCATCCGGCGTTGTGGCTGACCGAACGGGCCAGCCGGGTGTCGGTGGACTACGTGGACACGCGGTTCGCCGAGCTGCGCGACGAACTCGGCCTGGACAAGGCCCTGGTGCCACATTGCCTGCGCCACAGCTACATCACTCACTTGATCGAGTTCGGTTATCCGGAACAGTTCGTGCGCGAGCAGGTCGGCCACCGCAGTGCGTCGGCGACGGCGATCTACACCTCGGTGAGCAACGACTTCAAAAACCAGGTACTGGCGCGGGCACTGGCCCGGGTCTACGCACCACAAGGAGGCGGCCCGCGATGACGCGGAAGATGACCTTTCACTGGCACCTGCGGCAGCTGATGGCCGCCCGGGGCATGTTCCAGACCTCCGATCTGGTGCCACGGCTCGCCGAGCGGGGCGTGCACCTGTCCCGTGAGCAGGTCTACCGGCTGGTCACCCAGCCGCCCCAGCGGCTGAACATGGAGGTCTTCGTTGCCCTGTGCGACATCCTGACCTGCACACCCAACGACCTCATCGAGCCGCTCGAACTCCCGCAGTCCCAGCGCCAGGACGCCGCGGCCGGCGACCAGCATGCCGGGAGCACCGGCGTCGGTGAGCTGCGGCCGGTACGCGCCCGGATCGTCAAGCCGCCCGAGGAGTCGAGCTGAACTACCAGCGGCCCCGCGGGCGCTGCACAGAGTGCCGGCGTGACGGGCTGGAGCTGCGCCTGGTCGGCGAGACCGGCGGGTTGTGCAAGGCGTGCTACGCGCGGCGGCGCCAGGAGCCGTGCATTCGCTGCGGACGGCTTCGGCCGGTGAACCGGCGCCTGGCCGAGGGGCCGCTGTGCCTGCGCTGCTACCGGCACGAGCTGGACGTGCAGGTGACCTGTATCCGCTGCGGCCGGCGCAGCTGGGCCGACTCGCGCACGCCGCAGGGCCCGTTGTGCGGCAGCTGCAGCCCACGCCGGCTGGTGCGCTGCGCACGCTGCCGGAACGTGCGCCCGGTCTTCCGCGTCGACCTGCCCGACAGCCCGATCTGTAAGCACTGCTACGGGGCGCTGTGCCGCTCGGTGCACCCCTGCCCGAGCTGCGAGCAGCCCACCGTGGTGATCTTCCCCGACCCGCGGGCACCGGGGCGGCGGGTGTGCGCGAGGTGCGCCGGGCGCCGTTCACCGTTCGCCTGCCGGCGATGCGGCAGCGAGGAGCACCACTACGGGCGCCACTGCGCGGCGTGCGTGCTGGCCGAGCGCGCCACCATGCTGCTCACCGCCCCGGATGGGGAGGTGCACCCACGGCTGCGGCCGGCGCTCGATGCGCTCCTGGCCACGGAGCGGCCCAAGTCGACGATCTACTGGATGCAGATCAGCAAGGCCGCTGTCCTGCTTGGGGACATGGCCGCCGGACGCGTGGCGATCAGCCACGAGTGCTTGGACGCCCTGCCGCGCACTGGCTGGGTGGACTTCCTGCGCGATTTCCTCGTCGTCGTGGGTGTCCTCCCCGAGCGCCAGCTCCACCTGGCCCGCCTGGCGCCGTGGCTGGACGGTCTGCTCGCCGACCGGCCGGCTGAGCAGGCTCGCATCGTGCGCACCTACGCCACTTGGCAGGTTCTGCGAAGGCTGCACGCCAGCTCCGCTACCGCGCCCGTCAGCTACGCCCGGGCGCACCGGGCCCGCTCCTGCATCAGCCGCGCCGCCGCTCTGCTGGCCTGGCTGGAGCAGCGCGGGCAGGATCTGCCCACCTTGCGGCAGGCAGATCTGGACCAGTGGCTGTGCGAGGTCCCCGGTGGGCGCAACTACATAGCGCCGTTCCTGACCTGGGCGCGCTCCCGCCGGCTGACCGGCGACGTGACCGTGCACCGGCCGCCGGAGAGCGAGCCGACCGCGGGGATGGATCACGACGACCGCTGGGCGCTGGTGAACGAGCTGCTGCACACCCAGTATGCGGCCATCGAGCTGCGCGTCGCTGGCCTGTTCGTCCTGCTCTTCGCCCAGCCGCTGTCCCGGATCAGCACTCTCACGGTCGGGGACGTACACCTGGGAGACCGCCGCGTCGAAGTCCGCTTCAGTACGGACATGATCGTCCTGCCGGATCCGCTGGCCGACCTGGTCCGCGACCTGGTCGGCCGCCGCGGCCACTCCAGCTACCCCGATCAGCAGCGCACCTGGCTCTTCCCCGGCGGCGCCCCCGGCCGGCCACTCACCGATCTCGCCCTGGGCCGGCGCCTTCGCGATCTCGGAATGCCCCGCATCCGCAGCGCACGCAACAGCGCCCTGATGCATCTGGCGGCCCAACTGCCGTCGCCGATCCTGGCCAGCCTGTCTCGGCGGTCGTGTTCTCACAGCACGAGAATCGGATATTTGTTCGATCCAGGCAAGGTGACCAGCCGGTATTCACCTGATCGGCAGCAAGCCGGCACCGGAGGTCGATCCAACTGGCCTTCCGGTGCGTGCTGTTGGCGAGGGGGCGCGTCGCGGGAGTGGTGCACGGCGCAAATCGAACGAACGCGGACTGAGCGTTGTTGTTGGCCGGCGGGCGGCCTCCATCAACCGCCGTATGGCAGAACTGCGCCAGACCCCGCGCAGCCCTGCACGAGCTGGCGCAACGAGCCGCCGACACCGAGCCGGCCTCGTGCACCGGCGCGGATATCTGCCGCATCATCAGCCCTCGTGCGTGAGACGCCTCGCCGCCAAGCGATCCGGGCAGCGAGTCGCGAGCCGCGCGGGATGATGGGGGTGTGCTGATCCGGATCGAGGCATCGCAACTGCCCGGCCGGGAGTGGGGGCAAGCACCCGGCTTTCCCGGTTGTCGCAACATCCATGTGGGCGTGCAGCGGCGGGAGCGGTGCGAGGAATTCCTCGACCTGCAACCGGGCGACGCCGCAGCGGCCACGCGGGCCCTGGAGGCCACCGCCAGGGCCACGGCATCGGGCTGGGACCTGCGTGGCCCGTACGTGCAAGGGCGGCCAGGCGGCCGTTTCATCTGCCTGTCCTGGGGGACGGTGGACGACGGTGTGTTCACGACGTTCCGACGCGGCAAGCTGTGGTTCAACGGCATCACGCCGGCGGTCTTGTACACCGCAGTAGAGCAAGGCTGCTCGTCGGCCGACTCGGCCTGACCGATCAGCGTGGCCACCCGCTGTGCGCGGCCGTCCGACCTCCCCTCATCGACTGGTCGGCGCCCACCCCCTGACGCCTGCCAGGCCGGTGTGGGACAGGCTCAGGCGCCGAAATTCTCACTATTCCTGCATTCGCTCAAGGACCACAATCTCGCTTGTCATCCCTAAAATGGTGGCGCTGCCATGCACAACAAGCGCGTAGAGCAGCAGCGGTGTGTAGGTCACTGCTATGGGACGGGCTGAAACCAGATCCCACACCCGTACCGTGCGGTCGTCGCTGGCGGTGACGGCATGGGGGCGGCCGTCGATCTGCGCCGCCACCACCGCGGTCACCGAGTCGGTGTGGCCGGTGAGGGTGGCGTGTTCGGTTCCCGCCTCCAGGTCCCATACCCGCGCCGTGGAGTCGTCGCTGGTGGTGACGGCGTGCGGGCGGCCGTCGATCTGCGCCACCGCCACCGCGTTCACCGAGTAGGTGTGGCCGGTGAGGGTGGCGCGTTCGGTTCCCGCCTCCAGGTCCCACACCCGCACCGTGCAGTCGAGGCTGGCGGTGACGGCGTGCGGGCGGCCGTCGATCTGCGCCACCGCCACCGCGGTCACCCAGCCGGTGTGGCCGGTGAGGATTGCGTGTTCGGTTCCCGCCTCCAGGTCCCATACCCGCACCGTGTCGTCCTCGCTGGCGGTGACGGCGTGCGGGCGGCCGTCGATCTGCGCCACCGCCACCGCGGTCACCCAGCCGGTGTGGCCGGTGAGGGTGGCGCGTTCGGTTCCCGCCTCCAGGTCCCATACCCGCACCGTGCAGTCGTCGCCGGCAGTGACGGCATGGGGGCGGCCGTCGATTTGCGCCGCCACCACCGCGGTCACCGAGTCGGTGTGGCCGGTGAGGGTGGCGTGTTCGGTTCCCGCCTCCAGGTCCCACACCCGCACCGTGCGGTCCTCGCTGGCGGTGACGGCATGGGGGCGGCCGTCGATTTGCGCCACCGCCACCGCGGTCACCGAGTCGGTGTGGCCGGTGAGGGTGGCGTGTTCGGTTCCCGCCTCCAGGTCCCACACCCGCACCGTGCGGTCCTCGCCGGTGGTGACGGCGTGCGGGCGGCCGTCGATCTGCGCCACCGCCACCGCGGTCACCGAGTCGGTGTGGCCGGTGAGGATTGCGCCTTCGGCTTCCACCCCTAAGTCCCATACCCGCGCCGTGGAGTCGTCGCTGGTGGTGACGGCGTGCGGGCGGCCGTCGATCTGCGCCGCCACCACCGCGGTCACCGAGTCGGTGTGGCCGGTGAGGGTGGCGTGTTCGGTTCCCGCCTTCAGGTCCCATACCCGCACCGTGCGGTCCTCGCTGGTGGTGACGGCGTGCGGGCGGCCGTCGATTTGCGCCACCGCCACCGCGGTCACCGAGTCGGTGTGGCCGGTGAGGGTGGCGTGTTCGGTTCCCGCCTCCAGGTCCCATACCCGCACCGTGCGGTCCTCGCTGGTGGTGACGGCGTGCGGGCGGCCGTCGATCTGCGCCACCGCCACCGCGGTCACCGAGTCGGTGTGGCCGGTGAGGATTGCGCCTTCGGCTTCCACCCCTAAGTCCCATACCCGCGC
This sequence comes from Streptomyces sp. NBC_00554, assembly GCF_041431135.1. Classification (NCBI taxonomy): domain Bacteria; kingdom Bacillati; phylum Actinomycetota; class Actinomycetes; order Kitasatosporales; family Streptomycetaceae; genus Streptomyces; species Streptomyces sp. NBC_00554. Next base: position 8,767,623 of record NZ_CP107799.1, read on the forward strand.
CGTGGAGTCGTCGCTGGTGGTGACGGCGTGCGGGCGGCCGTCGATCTGCGCCACCGCCACCGCGGTCACCGAGTCGGTGTGGCCGGTGAGGGTGGCGTGTTCGGTTCCCGCCTTCAGGTCCCATACCCGCACCGTGCGGTCCTCGCTGGTGGTGACGGCGTGCGGGCGGCCGTCGATCTGCGCCACCGCCACCGCGGTCACCGAGTCGGTGTGGCCGGTGAGGGTGGCGTGTTCGGTTCCCGCCTCCAGGTCCCATACCCGCACCGTGCGGTCCTCGCTGGCGGTGACGGCGTGCGGGCGGCCGTCGATCTGCGCCACCGCCACCGCGGTCACCAAGTCGGTGTGGCCGGTGAGGGTGGCGCGTTCGGTTCCCGCCTCCAGGTCCCACACCCACACCGTGCAGTCTGCGCTGGCGGTGACAGCCTGCCGGCGGCCATCGACCAGGTCCCACACCCGCACCGTGCGATCGGCGCTGGCGGTGACGGCGTGCGGGCGGCCGTCGATCTGCACCGCCACCACCGCGCGCACCGAGGCGGTGCGGCCGGTGAGGATGGGGCCTTCGGTTCCCGCCTCCAGGTCCCACACCCGCACCGTGGAGTCGCTGCTGGCGGTGACAGCGTGCGGGCGGCCATCGACCTGCGCCACCACCACCGCGCGCACCGGGGCGGTGTGGCCGGTGAGGGTGGCGTGGTGGGCGGGGTTGACGAGGGTGCCGGTGGCCCAGCGGGGTGTCCAGGGGCGGCTTCGCGACAGGCGGGCGGCGAGGTGGGGTTGCTGGTAGCGGGCGGCGTCGATGGCGAGGATGTCACGGCGCTGGTTGGGGGTGAGGGTGCTGTGGATGTTGGCGGAGGCGCGGTAGATGGCGGCGGCGAGGCGGGCGTCGGCCGTTTGCATGGCCGGAGTGTGCAGGGCGAACGCGTTCAGGAGGTGGGCGGGGTGAGCGTGGATCAGGTACTCGGCGTCCCGTACGAAGTCGTTGAGGATGTCTCCGGCGGCGGCATGGGTGGCGAGGTGGCGGGGGATGTAAGGGTGGGCCGCGGGCCAGTCGGTGAGGTTGGTTGCTGGGTCGGTGGGGACCATGCGGGCGAGTGTGCGGGCTATGAGGGCATGGTCGTCGGCTTCGCGACCGGGGCGGCGCAGGTGTTCGGCCATGGTCTCGTGGAAGAGGCGGTAGGCGGATCCGTCCGGTGAGGCGGTTTCGGTGATGTAGGCGCCGGCGTGGGTGTGGAGCCAGTCGAGGTCGTCGTTGGAGCACGGCACGCCGGAAAGGGCTTCGGCGAGCGGTGCCCAGAGGGTGGACCAGGGCAGCCCCGCTCCCTGGGCGTAGGCGAGTGGGCGCAGGAGCCGTTCTACCTTGGGACGGTGGGTGTCGAAGCGGTCGAGGTAGGCGTCGAATGCCTCCCCGGCGTCACTGGGCAGGTGTTCGCGCCAGCCGGGCTGGCCGGTGTCGATGTGGATCTGGCCGTGGACGAGAGCACGCGCGGTCATCCGTGCCACCAGGAAGGACGAACCGGCGCGCCGGGCGATGCCCTCAGCGACGGTAGCCGCCAGATCGTGCCGGTCACGGTAGGGCGAGCGGGAGTGGGGGTCCTGGGCGTCTTCGAGGAGGGCCTGGGCGTAGGCGGAGATGTCGCCTGTGGTGAGGTAGGCCGGCTCGTCGAGGTCGATGAGATGGACGGCGTGGCCAAGAGCACGGATTTGCGGGTGACGGGTGCCGATCACGAGCCGCACGGACGGCAGCACGGACAGGGGCTGGAGGAGTTCACGGGCCACGCGCAGGCTCTCGCGGGCATCGCCGGCTGTTCCGGCCTCGTCCAGAGAGTCGACCACGACAGCCACCGGGTCGGTGCGGGCTCCCAGGACGGTGAGGATGTCGTCACGGCCAGCATCGGCGGGCAGGCCCAGGGCCGCGGCGAGGTCGGCTGTCAGATCCTCCAACGGCGCACGACGCGCGTGCAGCACGATCACCGGCAGGGAGATAGGGCGTAGCTGACTGCCCCCGTTCGCCGATGATGCACGGTGCGGCGCCGCGGGCGGGGGCGCTGCGGCCGGTTGCGGGTGTGCGGGGCCGCAGCGCGTCAGCAGGCGGCCCAGCAGGGCCGACTTGCCGGAGCCGGGCTTCCCGCTGACGACGCGGGCCTTGCGGTCGTGCTCAGCTGCGGGCGTGGTGAGGAACGCCTCAAGTTCGTCCAGCGCGCGGGTCCGGCCGGTGAAGTAGTCGCCGTGCTCGCCGGCATGCTCCACGCCCCTGCTGCGCGGACCGAAGAACCCCGCGTGCCGGCGGCGCAGTCGGGCCAGGGCGGCGAGGTCGATGCCGTCTTCGGGCAAGCCGGGGATGAAGATGCGGCTGGGGAAAAAAGGGTCCTTGCCGTCGGTCTCGGACGTGGTCAGACGGGCCTGCTGGAGCGGGCGGTGCTCGGCGAAATACGCGTTGACGCGGTCGGTGACTTCCCGCACGCTCATGAACTGCTGGGTCGCACCGTGGCGGAGGTTGGTGAACGCATCGGTGAGCGCATCCACGAACGCATGGTCCTTGGCGCGGTCCTTCGCCCGGGCAGCCGCCAAGTGCCACCGGTTCGCCCTCTCCCGGTGAAGGTGGGCGAGGTCCCCGGCCATCCGGTTGATGTCCTGCGTGCCGGCCCCGGCGTAGCAGGTGTCCAGCATGACCAGCAGATGCCCGACCCCGCTCATCACCAGCGGGCGTGCCAGGTCCTCAGCCGGCAAGGCCCGTGCTCGGCGGCCGGCCTGGCTGTCGGTGCACTGGAGATAGTGACGGTCCTGGCCACGGATGCCGTGGCCGGCGAAGTACACGACCACGATGTCTTGCGGGCCGAGCAGCGTCTGCTCCGCCCAGTTCTCGATGTCCTCGGCGAGCATGGCCCGTGTCGGGTTGCGGACGAGGCTGGGAAGCACGTGGGTGTAGCCCATGGGCTCCAGCAGTTCCCGCACTCGTTTCGCGTCCCGCACCGCACCGGGCAGATCAGTGATCCCAGAGTCCTGGTAGGTCTCCACCCCGGCAGTGATCAGGAAACGGCGCCCGTCCCCCCGGCCCGGCGGGCCGGTCGGCTGCAGTGCAGAAACCATCGCTACTCCTGCAGCCCGGCGGCGATCGCGGACCCGGTCTTCGGTGCCGTCAGATACCGCTGGAGATCATGCATCTGCACCCCGTTGGTGATCGTCCGGTCGGCCACTGCTCCGGCAGGCCCGGGCACGAAGCGAGGTTCCAGAGTGTTCACGAGGGCGACGACGTCGCCAGGATCAGCGATGTTCGTCCACCGCACCACACTCCCCGGCCACACCCCGCAGCCCTGAGCGGGCAGCGGGCTGAGACGGCGGAAGATCACCGGCAGGCCCAGCGGCGAGCCCACCGTCACCAGGTCCGTCACCGGCCACTGCGGATGCTCGCACAACGCCTCGTACGCAACCACGGACCCCAGCGAATGCGCCACCACCACCCTGGTATCCGCGCTGATCTCCGCCGCTACCGCGGCGCGCGCCGCCTGCCAGACGGGTGGCTCGTCCAGGTAGCGGCGCACCTGCTTCAGCTCACCGATCAGCATCCGCTCCGTCACCGGCTTGAAAAACCGTGCCCCCGACAACGCGTCCAGGGCCGCCCGCACCCGCTGCGACAACAGCAGCCGCGACGCACCGAACGCCACGGCCCCGCGGGTGTCCTCCTCCTCGGCGGGAGGAACCTCGTCGTCGATCGCCGCAGCCTGCTGCCACCACGCGTCGAGCAGGTCCGCTTCCAGCCCATCCTCGACATCGTGCTCATCCCAGGGCGGCAGCTCATCGGACCGCGTACCCGACTCGACAAACACGTTCCCGTAAAACGCACACACGACATCGTCGGGCGCCAACCGAATCCCAGCGGCCAAGCGCACACCGTCACGCAGCGCTGTCCCCAACCGCAATGACAGCAACTCCGGCCCCTCGTACTGCTGGCCGATCCCATGCACAAGCACAACCCGCGCCATCGCACCCACCCCCGAACGCGAACCCCGAGCCACACAGGCTAACCGTGCGTTCAACCCATTGGAGGCGAATCGACCGCCCACCACCCTTCGACGAGCTTTGCGTTCCAGCACGGACCGCGTGCCCTGCCGACATGCGACGTGGCCCCAAGCGGCAGCACTCAGCGGAGCACCCGGAGCGGGTTCGGTGCTCGCGGGACTGGCAGCTGCCGGCTCGGCTGTCCCCGTGCGGCGCTCGCTCATCGGGCCACCCGGCGGCGCACGTCGGTGAAAGGCCATGGCATGCCGCAGGGGCTACTTCGGCGAGCCCGTCGGCATTGCCCGACGTGTTCGCTTCTTGATGGTGAGCGGAGTCGGGCAAGGGAACGGAGAACCACACGGCTTTGCCTTCCTCGGCGAGCAAGGTGCCCCAGGTCAAGGCCAGTTGGTCGAGCAGGGCAAGTCCGCGGCCCGACTCGTCATCGAAATCCTCCGTGCCGAGCCACGAGGTCTGCGTACGGGCTGACCGCCGGAGTGCTGCGTTCCTGGCGAAGCCACGGGCGGGAACTGTCGACGGTTCGAATAATCCGCTCCACCAGTTCTCTCCGGACTATTCATCTGATACGCACACCGACCAGACCGGCGCGACAGCACGGACTCGTAGGGCGCCCGCCTGCCGCCGCAGGACAGCCTGTCTCAGCGATCGCGTTCTCACAGCACAAGAATCGGATATTTGTTCGATGTGAGCAAGGTGACCAGCCGGTATTCACCTGATCGGCGACAGGCCAGCGCCACGGGTCGATCCAACTGACCTTCTGATGCGTGCTGTTGGCGAGGGGGCACGTCGAGGGCGTGGCGCACGGCGCAAATCGAACGGACGAGTGCCGGGCGTCGCTTTCCGGCTGCAGCCGGCTCCGGGTGGCCGAGTTCCACATATCTCACTGGGTGTGCACACCCGTACCTTGCGTTATGTGTGCTGATCAGCGGGCGGCTTCGCTTGCGACCTGGTGGCGCCTTCACCCTGGAACCGCATGGCAACTGGCACGGTGGACTGGTACAGCACCGAGAAAGAACTTTGGCTTCGTGACCCAGGACGACGCGGGGCAGGTGCATCTCCTGGCTGTGCCGCTTTTCGCGGACGTCGTATCGACGCGAGTTCGGGAGTCATCTGACGCGCATTCGGGTGATCGATGTCGATGCGAATTGGCTCTGGTCCACTTCGTGTGGTCGCGTACGCGGCGTGACCGTCGATCTTCTCGTGGTGGTGGCTGAGATAGCCCGAAAATCGCCCGGCCGGTGTGCAGTGTGGCCCACAGGTACAGGGCCCTCGTACGACTCCTGTCCGTGACCCAAGCCGTAGGAAGGGGAGCGTGTGACAACACCATCGTCACCGACGATCCCGGTCCTGGCCGCAGTGCTGCCGCCTTCCCGGCGGCACAGGACGAACCGGCCGGTTTTCAGGCGCCGATGACAGGGGTGTCATCCGGTGGCAGGGGAGGCGGGCTGGGGGTCAGGTGGCGTGTAAGGGCGCCGCCGGACTCGTGGGTAAAGGGGCCGGCGGGATCCAGGCCGAGGTGGTCGGCGAGGTCGCGGGCGTGGAGGCGGGCGGCGGCCTCCAGCAAGGTGGCGTAGGTGTCGGCGGCACAGCGGGTGCGGCGCCAGCTGGTGACGGCGAGGACTGCCGTGATGGTGATGGCGGGCCACCACCATGCGGCTAGAGGGAGGTAGAGCAGGGCCCAGGCGGTCAGGGTCGTGGCCCGCGTGAGGGCCTGGCGGGCAGCGGTGATCTCAGTGCGGACGGTGTCGGGCATGACCAGCCACAGGTGCGGCCACAGGGCGGCCAGATCGAGGTGGTAGTCGCGCTCCAGGCGTACGGCTACAGCGTGGATGCGGTCGCCGCTCCAGGTGGGGCGGTCTGGGCGTTCGGGGGAGATGTGGATCATAGTCGCACGGGCGGCGTGCCGTGCAGCGGGGTCGACCCGCGGGCCGCGGGTGCGGGCTCGGGCGGCTCCGTCCCGGTGGCGGCGCCAGGCTTCGGCGGCTGCCCCCCAGCGGGTTTGCCGCCGTGCGGTGGCCTGGCGTGCCAGGCTGCGGGCCCCGGCGGGCCAGGTGCGCCAGTCGGCGGCGAGGTGAAGCTGTTCGGCCACGGAACCGAGACCTTGTGCGACCAGTCCCACTGCGGCGGCGCCGCCCAGCACGGAGGCCAGCAGCACCACCTGGCCGCCGGCGCTTCCGGCGGCGGGGGCGTTGGCCCACTCGGTGATCTGGTCGGTGAGCCGGTGCAGGTCGAAGGGGTGGCTGTGGCCGAGAGCGCGGGCGGTGGCGGCGACGGCCAGGTAGAGGGCGCCGGGCAGGACCAGCAGGGACAGCCATCGTTCGGCGAGCTTCTTGCCGAGTTCCGCCAGCATCCCGCCCATCGGCTACAACCGGTCCCGGCGCAGCGCGTCCCCGCTGATCGCGCAGCGGGGCACGGGGACGGGTCCCTGTGGCCACCAAAAGCGTGCGCACCGCCCGGCCGGGCACAAGTACACCGGCTCAGCCGGGCATTCGTGGTCGACGCCCGCGGGATGAACACCGCGATCCGCCGTACGCCCGCTGTTGCTGTAGGCGTAGAGGCCCTGGACATCGCCGAGGGCCTGCAGTACGAGATGCAGCGCATCCACCGGGCCGGCCATCTCCCCGCCGCTGCGCGCCGCGGTCAGCACTTCCTCGAGAACGGTGTCGTCCCCTGCCGGGTGACCGCGCAGACGCCTGCGGATGTCCTCCACTCCTGAACAGACAGCCGCCAGCCTCTGCGCCGTCTCATCAGAATGAGCCACGTGCTCCCCCAACTTGACCTGCTCCAGCTCCTGCCACCACTGCTCACTGCGCAGACCGTCCGGACAACAATGAGCATTCTAGAGCAACTCCCCACTATTCTGCGGATTGTGCTACTACCATCGCAACGCGACGGTGATCGGGGGAGGCAGTGCGCGACCAACGACTGGCTGCGGTAGAGGCACGACTGCAGCTGATCGACCAGAGCCATGATTTGTCACCCGTACTGGAACCCGAAGCCCACCGCGAAGCCCAGGAACTCGCCGAAAATCACAGCGCGGGCGATCTGGAAGCCCAGTTCACGCTCGGCCGGTTCCATTGGTATCGCTACCACGCGCTACCAGAAGGCGAAGACCAAGCAGACCTGACGGCTGCCGTTGAAGCATTCACCGTGTGTTTCGCTGCCGGCATCGCTGGTTTGCCGGAACCGCTGCTGCCGCTCCTCGCCGATGCCGCAGCCCCGCTGGCTGTGCGCATGTTCCAAAACGCGTTGGTCTCACCGAGCATGGACCGGCTCTCCGCCGTGGCAGACCTGTGGCAGCGCATCGTGCAGGCCACGCCCGTCGATCACCCCGAGCGCGCGGGGAGGCTGTCTAACCTCGGGGGCGCGTTGCAGGTGCGGTTCGAACGGACTGGTGTGCAGGGTGACTTGGACACTGCCATCGCCGTGGGGCGGGAGGCGGTGACCGCTATCCCCGTCGATCACCCTGACCGCGCCAGGATGCTGTCCAACCTCGGGGGCGCGTTGCAGGCCCGGTTCGAACGGACTGGTATGCAGGGTGACTTGGACACTGCCATCGCCGTGGGGCAGGAGGCGGTGACCGCTATCCCCGTCGATCACCCTGACCGCGCCAGGATGCTGTCCAACCTCGGGGGCGCGTTGCAGGCCCGGTTCGAACGGACCGGTACACCGGGGGACCTGGACACCGCCATCGACCACCTCCGGAACGCGGTGGCCGCTACACCGGTTGATCACCCCTACCGCGCCAGGATGCTGTCCAACCTTGGGAATGTCCTGCGGGTGCGGTTCGAACGGACCGGTGCGCAGGAAGACCTGGACACCGCCATCGACCACCTCCGGAACGCGGTGGCCGCTGCTCGCGTCGATCACCCCGAGCGCGCCACGATGCTGTCCAACCTCGGGGGTGCGTTGCAGGTGCGGTTCGAACGGAGCGGAATGCAGGGTGACTTGGACACTGCCATCGCCGCGGGGCGGGAGGCAGTGGCCGCTACCCCGGTTGATCACCCCGAGCGCGCCAGGATGCTGTCCAACCTCGGGGGCGCGTTGCAGGCCCGGTTCGAACGGACTGGTACGCAGGGTGACTTGGACACCGCCGTCGCCGTGGGGCAGGAGGCGGTGACCGCTACCCCCGTCGATCACCCCGAGCGCGCCGGGAGGCTGTCCAACCTTGGGAATGTCCTGCGGGTGCGGTTCGAACGGACCGGTATGCAGGGTGACTTGGACACCGCCATCGCCGTGGGACGGGACGCGGTGGCCGCTGCTCGCGTCGATCACCCTGACCGCGCCAGGATGCTGTCCAACCTCGGGGGTGCCTTGCAGGCCCGGTTCGAACGGACCGGTACACCGGGGGACCTGGACACCGCCATCGACCACCTCCGGAAGGCGCTGGCCGCTACACCGGTTGATCACCCCTACCGCGCCAGGAGGCTGTTCAACCTTGGGAATGTCCTGCGGGTGCGGTTCGAACGGACCGGTACACCGGGGGACCTGGACACCGCCATCGACCACCTCCGGAAGGCGCTGGCCGCTACACCGGTTGATCACCCCTACCGCGCCAGGAGGCTGTCCAACCTCGGGAATGTTCTGCGGGTGCGGTTCGAACGGACCGGTACGCAAGGGGACCTGGACACCGCCATCACCGTGGGGCAGGAGGCTGTGGCCACTACTCCCGTCGATCACCCCGACCGCGCTGTGACCCTGTCCAACCTCGCCGGTTCGCTGCGGGCCCGGTTCGGGCGGACTGGCACGACAGAGGATATGGATCAAGCGGCGTCTTGTTGGCTGGAGGCGTCGGAGGTGAGTGCGGCGGCTCCCTCAGTCCGTGTCCGGGCGGGGCTGGCGGCGGCTGGCCTCCTGACGCAGTCCGGCGATGTGGGGCAGGCAGCAGAGACAGCGGAGGCGGCGGTGCGGCTGCTGGCCCAAGTGGCCCCACGCCGTCTGGAGCGCGGGGACCAGGAGTATGCGGTCGGCAGTTTTGCTGGGCTGGCCGCCACGGCTGCTGCTTTGGCGCTCGCTGACCCAGGTGGAACCGCTGCAGGCCGGGCGGAGCGGGCTTTGCAGTTGCTGGATTCGGGCCGGGCGGTGCTGCTCAGTCAGGCCCTGGAGATCCGCAGCGATCTAACCGATCTGCGTGAGCACTATCCTGGGCTCGCGCGCCGATTCGCCGAGCTACGTGAACGGCTCGATGCGCCCACGAGCACCACGGCCCCGGAAGCCGATATCGAAGTCCGCGGCATGAGGCCGCAGCAGGAGCGCCTGGTGAGGGACCGGCACCAGACGGCGGATGAGTTCACTGCCCTCCTGACCGAGATCCGCAACCTGGACGGCTTTTCCTCCTTCGCTCTTCCGCCCACCACGGACCAACTCCTATCTCAGGCATCAAAGGGCCCTGTGGTGGTGTTCAACATCAGCGATCTCCGCAGCGACGCCCTGTTGCTCACCACAGAGGGCATCACCAGTCTGGAACTGCCCCACCTCATCCCGGATAGGGTGATCGGCCAGGTGAACGCTTTCCGGCGGGCGTTGCAGCTGGCTGTGTCCGGGGCTGACTTGCCCGAGCGGGAGGGAGCGCAGGCCACGCTCGTCGAAGTCCTGCAGTGGCTGTGGGACGCGGCCGCCGGCCCCGTGCTGGAAGAGTTGGGACATGAGAGTGTGCCCGCGGTAGACGGTGGGGACTGCGAGGAGAAATGGCCGCGGGTGTGGTGGGCACCAGGCGGACTGCTGAGCCTGCTGCCACTACATGCGGCGGGCTACCACACTGACTCGGCTGACGATCCGCACCGGCGTACCGTGATGGACCGGGTCATCTCCTCGTACACCCCCACCGTGCGCGCGCTGCGCTACGCCCGCGAGCGCACCCTGTCCCCCGCAGCGGTGCGAAGTCTGATCGTCGCAATGCCGACCACACCCGGGCTACCCAACCACGGCCGGTTGCGCTTCGTTGAGGCCGAAGCCACGATGCTGCAGACCCGCCTGCTCGCCCCAGTGCTACTCCGGGAACCGGCCCCCACCGACGGGTTTCTGGATCCAACTAGGTCCATGCCGACGAAAGCCAATGTGCTGGAGCACATGCCGGAATGTGCGATCGTGCACTTTGCCTGCCACGGTGCCAGCGACCCCACCGATCCTTCGAAGAGCCATCTGCTGCTCCACGACCACATGGACGATCCGCTGACCGTTGCCAGCCTCGCACCCGTCGCACTCGGCCGGGCCAGACTGGCTTACCTGTCCGCCTGCCGCACTGCGGCCATTGACACGTCCGACCTACTCGACGAGGCCATCCACCTCACCTCCGCCTTCCAACTCGCCGGGTTCCCCCATGTGATCGGCACCCTGTGGGAGATCGACGACCAGATCGCCGTCACCATCGCTGACCTGTTCTACGCCAACCTGCAGACCGACTCCCGTCTGGATCCTGCCCAGGCGGCGCACGCTCTCCATAGCGCCGTACGCAAGGTACGCGACGGTCACGGCCTGCGAGCCCCCTTCGACCGGAGACGAGCCCCCCTACTGTGGGCCGCCTACCTGCATGCCGGCGCGTGAGCACCAGGACCTCGAGCCGGGGGCACCAACGCCTGGATACTATGGGAGGAGATCAAGGAACAGGGCTATCCCCACGGCTACGCCAGCGTCCGCGACTACGCCAGCAGGACGCTTCGCGGCAAACCCCAACCGGTCGGCCCGCGCCGTCACACGCTGGATCCTCACCCACCCCGACACCCTGCCCGAAGTCGACTGCCTCCAGCTCAAAGCCGTCCTTGCCAACTGCCCCGAACTGACAGCACGTTCCTGGCACGTGCGTTCCTTCGGCCACATGGCCGCCCACCTCCAAGGCGACCAGTTAGCTCGACAGTTGGCCAGGCTGGCCAGGTAGCGCGAGTCACACCAGACCGCCATCGAAATCCTCCGCGCCAAGCGACGCGGCCTGCGTACGGGCCGACCGGAGTGTTGTGTTGCTGGCGAAGCCACGGGCGGGAACTGTCGGCGGTTCGAATAATCGACTCCGCCAGTTGCTGCCTCACCCCGCGGTGACGGGCCGCAGCGGCACCACATCCGCGCCGGCGATGGCCGCGGGCTCGGCGATGAGCTGCACCGAGCCGTCCGGCCCCGGCAGCCACACCTCGGCATGCCGCGGCTGCGTCGCAGCACCCCGACCAGCCACCACCAGACGGGCTCGCCGGCCGGCGAGCAGACCAAAGCCGTCCCCGAGCCCGTCCCAGCGGGCCTCGGTCACCCGCAGCCGCAGCTGCGCCTCCGGCCAGTCCTGCCAGGTCAGCAGCGTCGTGCCGGAGCGCCGCAGGCGGGCCGCAATGCGACGGCTCGTACGCAAGGCCACCTGCCCCACGGGGCCGAGCAAGACCACCGGCGCCGCCTCGCACACCGTCGCCAGCACCTCGGGCCACCGCCCTCCCGGCTCGGGTACGGCGAGCCCACACGCCAGGTCCAGACCGGCATCCGCCGCAGCCAGCCCACCGAGCTGCGGCAGACCGACCGCTGCCCAGGCCCCGCCTCCGGCGGCGGCCTCCGCGGCCAACGCGATCAGCAGGGGCAGGTCGTCCCCGGCGCTCACCACCGCGCCGTGGGGCAGCTTCCCGCCTGGGAGCAGGCTGGAGAGCGTGCCGGACTTGGCTCCGGTCGCCTCCGGAGTCCCTCGCTCACCAGGCGAAACGACGTGCATGAACACATGTTCGATTTATTGTGCGAGAAATGCAAGCGGGTGAGGGCCATGCCACTCGCACGAGCCTTCGCGACCGACTGCGGTCGGCTGCTCCGGCCAGAGCAGTAGCGGTTTCGGACGACCACGACGGGCGTCGGCCGGTCCGCCTCGCCGTGTCCGAAGTCGCCCGGCACATCTCGCCGGCGGGCGGCACCTCCCGCGGAGCGGACGTAAGGGCAGGCGAACCGTGCGTGCCTCGCTACGCTGCCGCAGTGATCGAGTCCCCGTCGCTGCCCGGCGACCCCACCGAGCTGCACCTGTGCATCTCGTACGACGACGAACTCCGGGACACCCCGCAGGCCGACACGCTGGAGCGTTGGAACGTCGCCGTCCTGCACCGCCGGCGTACGCATGACGGCGGGCAGAGCCCGGAGCAGGGCAGGGGCTGCGCCACCGCAGGATCCCCGTCGTGCACGACGGAGGATGTCGCCGTCGGGGAGATGACCTCCTACCGGGTGCATCTCAACGTCGGTTCCGCACTCCTCGTCATGGATCGGGTGACACTGGATCCGCAGTGGCGCGGGCACGGCCTAGCGGCCGTACTCGGCATCGAGGCGATCCACCGGCTCATGCCCGGCTGCCGGGCCATCGCCTGCTCACCCGGTATCACCGACCTCAGCAGTCAGCGTCTGACGGACCGATCAGAGTGGGACCGCGTGAACGCCAAGATCGCCCAAGAGTGGGAGCGCATCGGATTCCGCCTGTACCGCGACAACATCTATCTCCTCTCGCCCAGCTCGCAGGACCTGGAGGAGCAGCGCGGCGTACTTCGAGGGCGGCTTGCGGAACTCGGCGCCTCCTGGAAAAGCGCGACGTCCGCACCGTCACAGGAGTGAGCGAGGGTGACCGCGCCGGCCCTGAAAGCCTGTAGGCATTCAGGGCCGGTGCCGTGTGGCTGCCCTGTGACCTGCCGTTTCCGTCTGCTGTCTCACGTCACGTCACGTCCGGCCGTGGCGGGGCCGCCTCACGCCGCCTCGAAACTTTGTGGCGCCACCGATGGCCGCATCAGGGTCGAGCGCCGTCAGCTGGCCCACCCGATCTCGCGTACCTCGATGGCCCCGGCGTGTGGCATGTACTGGATCCAGCAGCGCGTCCCGAACGGCTCTCGGATTTCCTCGATGCTGCCGGGGTCTCGTACGTCCGGCCATGCACGCGGGTCCGCGCGCACCAACCCGACGAGGCCGAGCACCTCGCGTCGTGCCTCGTCCGTCGGCAGCTCCGCCATGACCTCGACCGCAAGTTCCTCGAACACGGTCCCGCACCTGTGCATAACGCCCCCTTGTGATCCACAGGTGCGGCACGGTAGAGGACGTTCCGGAATGCTGCTGATGCCTGTGGATAACTCAGGGCGGCCGGGCGCTCTCGTCTCAAGACGGGTGACATTTGCTCTTGGTCCGGCACCCCACCCGATCCGGCGACGGATCAGTCTCGGTTACACACGGCATGGCCGGTCCGAGTCATGCCCAGACGTTGTGTTCGTCGGTGAAGTAAGGCCACGGCTGCCAGCCTGCAACGCCCATCTGAAGGAGACGTTCTACTCCTCGTGCCCACGTGCCAAGGTCGGTGAGTTCTAGCAGTAGCCGCTCGACTTCCGCACGGGCCATCACGACGCGGCGGCCATGTCCGTAGATCGCCACGATGGGCTGGAGGGGCGTCATGTCGGCGCCTTCGGCCAGGACCCACTCGGCATTCAGGCCGGCTTTATGCAGCTCCTCGATGAAGTTGTCGGAAGACATCGTCACGGTGAACACCAGAACGTCGGCGATCAGGCCGGCGCACTCCGCAGGCTGCAAGGGATAGATGCCCCATGGCGGGGCCAACGTGTTGCGGGCGGTGTTGTCACCGCTGCCGAAGCAGATTTGCTGTCCGGTCAGCCGGGTGCGGCGCAGCAATGCCGCGTACGCGGCGTGGAACTGCCGCGTGGCTTCCTGTAGACCCCAGCGGTTGCCGGCCGCCGGGATGTCGAGCGCGAGCAGTGCGCGTTGCCCAGGCACGCGCATCGTCTTCAGTCCCTCTCGGTGGGCGTAGGCGAAGGCGTCACGGAGGGCCGACAGGTGGCTGGCGTAAGGCACGCCGGTTTCGATGAGACGGGCTTTGTCGGGTCCGGGCAGCGGCCCGTTCACGTCCAGTGCCTCGGCCGCCATGCGGGTCCGCGTGAGCTGGGCGCCCTCACGCCGTTTCGGGTTTGTCTTGAGCTCATGCAGGTAGACGGTCTGCAGGTTGTTCTCGTCGGGGGTGTCGAAGACAGTCGCGTCACCGATGCGCAGGCAGTTCGTCAGGTCATGCAACATCGCGAAGCGCCGGTGCTCGCTCCACTGCTCCTGCATGAACTGGACCTCGTGGACGGTGCCTTCCTTAGCAAGGGTCATCGGACCGGGCGCTTCGTTCCGTCGCAGGGTGAGGATGTAGCGGCGGTCGTAGCCAAATGCCCGCCATGCCATGGCATCCCCCACGGAACGCAGTTGTCGGCCTATGCGCTCAAGGACATCCGACTCCAGCCGCCAGTCGTCCACGTCGTGCCGGTCGCCCGCTACCAGCTCGGGCGCGTCCGTGGGGAGTTTTTCTCCCCGCTTGAGCCGCTTGATCACCCGATTCCGCGCGGCACGGGCATGGCTCGCTTCGAGCGTGGCCTTCAGGAGCTCGTGCTGAAAGGCCACGAAGTGATCGGGACCGTGACACTCCCGCAGATCGCGGATGAAGCCGATCAGCCGCTCGGCGTTCTCCCGGTGGAAGGGATGCTTGATCAGCGCATCCAGCCGGTCAGGCAGCATATCGGTCAACTTCACAGGCACCGGGCCATTGTCCCGGTTACATCCCCAAACCCACCAGCGGTTTTGACCGCCTCTGCCCACCCGAACCAAGGTGCTCCCCGTGGGCCGTCTCCGAGTCGATCACCGGGTGCGTCCGGACCGCTACGAAGCTGGCCAGTCGGACAGGTCCAGGTGCTGGCCCGGGGAGATGTCGCTCTCTGCCAAGTGCAGCCGCCGGATGAGCTCTTCTACTGCGCTCCTGAGTGATTCCTTGTCCTCCGCGGACAGCGTCAGAGAGGCTGGGGAGACCTTCCGCTCGTCGCTTCTTGCACCCAACTGACTGACCTTGTTGAAGTAGCCCGAGGACACATTGAGTCGCTCGGCTGCAGTCTGATCCCCGTCGGCCGCCCACTTCTTCAGGTGGGTCGAGAGCCAGTAGGCGGCGTCAGCAATTGGTCGGGTCCCGCTCCGAAGAGGACGCAGGCACATCGTCCGCGCCGCCTGGGTCACGTCTGTTTCCCTCCAGGACCAGTCCGGCGGCGGAGGGGTGTCGCGCTGAATGACGATGGTTGCGTCGAAGGCCGTGGCCGATGCAGTCGCGCAGTCCGCGCTGGCAACTGTTCCCTTCGTGCCAGTTGTATCCGGCTCCACGTCCGCGCCGAGGTAGTAGAGCATCACGACGAGGCGCTGATCGACTTCAAGCTCGGCCGACCAAGTATCCAGTAACGGTATGACAGCCGAGCGGGCCTCGTCCTCGGTCATCGGCGCGGCTGGCGCGGCGGCGAGCCTCGTTTCGGTGAGTGTCAGCTTCCAACCTTCGACCTCGTACAAGGCGGGGAAGGCACCTTCGAGCCAGGTCACCGGGTGTTGATCGACCCACTCGACCGCGAAGTGCAGCGTGCGAACCTGTCCGCTCTTCACGACCTCAGTATCTCGCTACCGCGGTGGCTCTTCCACAGGTCCTGGGCCATCCGCTCTCGCCTGGCACAGACGGCATGTCCCAGCAGCGAGACGGGACAGGGGCTGACCAACCAATCTCAGATCCGTGGCCGATCGGCCACCGCTTGGCCATCGGTCGTGAGATTCGGCCACGGAGATAGAGATCCCACATTCACTGTTCAAGGACACTCGCCGTTGTGACGGTTCCTGAGGCTTGTCCCGCAAAAGATCTTCGAGTCGAGGTGGATGGGTCGGCCTCTGAGGGCTCGCTCGTTCATCCGGCGAGGTTGAGGTTGTGCAGGCGGGCGATGCCGAGCATGGCGTGGTGGACGCCGTCGCCCTTGAGGCGGCAGTCGCGGAGGATCTTCCAGGTCTTCATGCGGGCGAAGGTGTGCTCGACGCGGGCGCGGACCTGTTTGTGGACGCGGTTGTGCTCCTGTTTCCAGTCGGGGAGTTCCTCGCCTGCACGGCGGCGGTGGGGCATGACGAGACCGGTGCCCGGATAGCCGCCGTCGGCGATTGTCATCGCCCTCCCGACGGCGGCTTTGGCGCCGGATTGCTCCCACGCCCTGCAGTCGTTGCGGTTGCTCGGCAGAGGCTGGCCGACCACGACGACCCGGCGAGTATCGGCGTCGATGACGACCTGGTGGTTGGTGGAGTACCTGTAGTTCTTGGACTGCTCGGCGATCGTGTGGTCGCGGGTAGGTACCAAGGTGCCGTCCACGATGAGCACGGCATCTCTGGCGAAACGGCGCCGAGGCTGCAGCGCGAGGAGCGGACCAAGGTGGTCGATGATGCGGTCGGCAGCGGATTTGGAGATGCCGAACAGCGGGGCGAGTTGACGCATCGTCAAGTTGGTGCGCCAGTACGCCGTGACCAGTAGTGTCCTGTCTTCCAGCGGCAGACTCCACGGCCTGCCGCGGCGGGTGGCATCGACCCCCGCACGACGCAGCGCCGTGACCACCTTCGTGAACTGGCGCGGGCTCAGCCCGGTGAACGGGACTATCCAAGACGGTTCCGACGCCGTGATCACACCAGCCACCGCATGATCATCCCACTCCGGCCAACCGCGCCGGAACAGCCGTCAGGGCTTTGGAATGAAGGCGGGATCGATGCCCATCGCGGCAATGCCTTCGCGCACGGAACGGTCCAACTGCTCGATCTCTGCCACGAGACCGTCCCAGGGGATGGGTGAGGTCCAGAAGTTCGGCGTGAAGATCGAGCCGATCCGCCAGCCCTCACCAGAGTGCACGATGCGGATCAGTCCCGGATCCGCCTGCATCGAGTCGAGCTCGAAGTCCGCTCGGCCGGCATCCGGACACTGGAGCCAGAGCGAAAGGTGGTACGCCAGCTCGGCCACGGGAAACGCCTCTTCGGACCACACCACCCGTCCGTCTTCCCGGATGGACAGCTCTGCCTCGATGTCGAGGAGAAGGACCTCCAGGGGAGCCTCCTGCGGCGCGAGACCACGCCGCGACAGATCCGACAACCCGAAGTTTCGGCAAGCGAACCGCACTGACCGGCCTCCAGGAGATCTGAGGCCCTATAGCCAGGCCATCCAAATGCAGACAACCGTACCAAATCATGCCAGGTGCCCCATCCGGCACCCGAGTAACGGGACAAGCCTTGGACGAGGCGATTTCCGGCACATCCCAGGGAATCCAGCGGCGCTCTCGAAGTTGGCCTTCTTGAGCTGACGAACGGGGACCGAGGCCAGTCACCCTAGGGGGTCAGAGCATGTCTGCTGACGCTTCCGGGTACTCGAAGCCCCGAGCCATCCACGCCGCCGCCTCGGCGACTTCACGCTGGCGAGCGTCTTCGGGCATGAGCAGCGGTGCGGTGAGAGTCACTCCGATCTCACGCAGCTGCCGGTCGTTGCGGCGGGTGCCGAATGCCGAGAAATCAACATACGCGTCGACGGTGTCCCCCTGGTTCTGCTCCGCATAGCCCCGAAACTCCACGTGGGGTGGTGCGGTCCACGGTGTTTCGGCGACATCCTCATCCACCGTAGCCGGAACTAGCTCGGCCACGGTTGCCCATGACACGGTGAAGAAACGAACCAGGTCACCCACCGACAGGTGTGTCCCACGCTCGGCCAGTTTCAGATCGACGCACGCCACGATGGCGGACTGAGATCCGCGCGGTAGTGCCACGGTCAGCTCGGTGGTGAAGACCTGCTCATCATTGTGCATGTGAGTCTGATGAATGCTCAGCTGCCAGGGGTCATTGCGGTGAGGGCCCGGGGACCAGAACAGGTTGTTGTTTTCCGCGTCGAACTCTGCTCCGAGACTGGTGATGAAGCCGTTGAGCGGGGATCCCATCACGTCCATGGTCACGAAACGTCGGTTCTCCTCGCCGATTTCCCACGCGTCGGCCCCAGTCAGCGGCAGGGAGACCAGTGTGCGCAGCCTGAGCGCTGGAAGTTCGTCAGGCAGGTGCGGTTCCCAGTAGCGCGAGTACGGAGTGATGTTGAAACTGCAGGCGAGTCGGGGCTCCCAGGTCCATTCACTGTCAGGTCGTGTACGGACCAAGGTGCCGCGGCCCCAGGCCCCTTCGTCCAGCGGGACCCGAGCGCTGGCGGGGTCGATGATGCGTTCCTCCGCCGGAACGGTGACGTCGAGCCATGGGAGGCCGAGGGCTGTGAAGGCGTCCATACCAGTGGCGTAGCTGCCGGCGGTTCGGAGGGCCTCCCAAACATCTCCGGGCACCGCCACAAGGCCGGCGTGTTCCGGTTCGCACAGCACCCAGGTGGAGTCAGAGGCACCGCTTAGATGCTGGGCGAGGCCAGGGCCCTCGCGATAGACCTCGCCGATGGGCTCCCCGAGAACGTGTGCTCCGCCCAGGGCTTGATAGGCGAGGTTCCAGCGGGTTGCGAGGCCCGGAACACCGTGTCCGACTGCGAACTTCGCACTGTCCTCGGGTGGGATCGGGAAACGGCTGGGTACGGTGGTCTGGGTACCTTGGGTCGATTCCGATCCGGTCGCAGCGGCGAACCCCTGGACCAAGAGCTGTTGAATCTCGTGTGGTTCCATCCACCTGGTTCGATCCCCGACTCTGATCGGCACTGCGATCGTGGGAGGGCCTTTGCGGTATTTCTGCGGAATGACGACCGCATGGAGCAGCCTTCCCGGAGGCTGCTCGGGAACGTGGATGTAGAGGAGGCCGGTAGTGCTGTCGTGCTCCAGCCACTCGATTTCCACACCGAGTGGTGGTGGCAGGACGCGGGACTCGACGACTTCGTGGTGGCGTGCCAGGTGAACCAGATCCCTTGGGACGGGGCTGACTCGATCGAGAACTTCGCCCTCGTGCTCTTTGCGGGTCTGGATACCGACAACGAGCAGCCCTCCGGCCCTGTTTGCCATGCAGGCGACGTCCTTGGCCAGTTCCTCCGCCTTGATCGGATCATTGAGCTGGTAGATGCCTTCCTTCGCGTCGAGCCAGGAACACTCTCTCTGCCCTAGGAGAGCTCCAGGGTTCCCTGCTCGCAGCGCAGCCAGCGCCTCCGTCATGTCCTTGGAGCTCAATGGCTGATCTTCTTCCTGTTATTCGGCCGCAGCCTCAGCACCAGCGAAAGACGCGGACATGCGGTCGTTCCGACTCTTGGCGGGCACCGAGAGTAGTGGTCACAGGGCAGGGTCCGTCCTGTGGGGTGACGTGCGCGGCGACCGCAAGATCCACCCAACTGAAAGAGCGGTCCAGCGCCCCAGCGCGTTCGCCGTATGCAATGAGGCTTACGGAACGACTGAGTTCAATGTCAAGAACGCCTCGATTGGATGACAGGCGACAGCAGTTCGCCGGTGGCAGACAAGGAAGATCGCCCAAAGGACTGGCAGACGCTGCAACGGCATGTCAACCTGAACGACCTTCCGAAAAACCCCAGGTCAGAGAGGTGAGACTGTGGCATTGGATGCGACGCAACCCGGATTCGCCACCACGGTCGCGGCCCTGCGGCTTCGCTCCTGGAAGCTCGGTGCCGGCCATGCGATGGAGGTGATTGACCAGTTCTCGGAGGCCGATTTCACCCACATCGTCGACGACCGCGCCGACGTGCACGTCAGCTCGCGCGACGGCCGGTTCTACCTCGGCTACTTCCCGAACGGCCGGCCCGGCGGCGCGGACGAGGACTGGGTGACGGGTGAGGGCTGGGTGATCGCGGTCACCGGCACCGCGAAGGTCCCCGGCTACCGGATGGCCTTCGGCACGGACACGCCTGCGGAGATCGTCGCCGATGTCGTGGCACGGATCCTGTCAACCTCCCGGCCCCTGTGACGAGCGCGTCCCCTTGTCTGCATACGCGCCGCGTACCCTGCCCCTGCTCTCGCGGCCTCGTCCGCTACCGCTAGGAGAACGCCTTGGACCCGCACTCGCCAGAGATGACCGTCGGCGACATCCTCGACCTGCTGTCCACCTGCGACCGCGACACGCCCGTCCGTCTCGCCATCAACCCCTTCTTCCCCATGGCCCACCGCCTCGGCGGTGTGGAGAAGGCGCGGGACGAGCAGGGCCGGCCGATGGTCTACATCGCCGAGTCCCCGGAAGCCGAGCAGTTCGGCGCTCTGCCGCCCGCCGTGGCCGTCGCTCTGACCTGGCAGCCGCCGGCCGAGGGACCCGCGCGCCGTCGACGCGGCGCGACCGGGCCGAACGCCGGCCAGTGATCCAACCTCGAACTGACGGAGGCGCCCCTGCACCCGCACCACCCCATCGATCCCTCCCACCCCCGCTCCCCGGACCCGATGTACTGGGTCACCCCGCGCCACCTGGCCGGTGATGACGGCGTCCTTGCCGAGCGAATCGGTGACACTCTGACCGACCTCGGCTGGCGCATGTGGCCGACCTCCCGCAGCACCCTGCTCTATGTGAGCCCCGATGGCCTGCGTGGCGCCGAGTGGATCCTCGCCGCCTACCCGTTCGAGCTGGGCGGCTTCCCGGTGGCCTGGCAGCTGTCGGCCCGTCCACACCCTGCCTCGGCCCTGACCGAGTGGAACGCGTACTTCACCGTCGGCGTACCGCACGAGGCGCTCACCGACCTCCTGCTCGCGCTCGATGCCAGCGAGACCCCCGATGCCGGGCTCGAGAACGCCGAGTCGGTGCTCACCGCGCTCAGCGCCCGGGGCTGGCTGCGCGACATGGACCGCCCGCGTACGGCCGCCACCGACCCGGGCTTCTCCACGAACGTCTCGCTGGAGGTGCTGCCGCCGCTCATCCACGACGCCGACCCCCGCGATGACCTTCTGGGGTGGCAGGCGTGGGCGGAGCCCGTGCTCGGGGCGCCGTATCTGTGGTGTGCGAGCTTCAGCGCGAGCGCCCCGCACGAGCTGGTCGCGGCCTTCGCCTCCTCGCTCGCCGCGCCCGGCCCGGTACCGCGCCGCATACTCCCCGAGGGAGCGGAGGACCGTCTCACCGTCGTACGCCGCGGCTGACGGGCTGCTCAGAGCCCGCGGCCGAGGCGGGGGATCGACGGGGTGATGCCCCTCTTCCAGGCCCGGTGGTTCCACTCTCTTCACGGGAGCGGAACCACCGGGCCTTCGCCGTGCCTTCGGCATCAGCGAACCTGACGGCACCCTGGAACCAAGATCCAGGCCGTGCATAGGATCGCCGTCGTGGCAGGCAAAGTAATCGGCAAAGGACCCTTGCGCGGCTATCTCCTGGAGGAGGTGCTGGCCTGGCTGTTGCGCTCCAGCGGCTTCGAAGTCCTCGCGGCCGAAGACGACAAGGACGAAGAGCCGTGGAAGGTGCTGAAGGAGGACAAGAACGGTCTGCTGGTCCGTGGGCGTGGAGCATGGCACCAGGTCGACGCGCTCGGACAGTTCCGGTACGTCCCGCCGTTCTCCCTGCCGGTCCGCTTGTTCGTCGAGGCAAAGTACCTGACCACCACGTCAGTTGGTCTGCCCACCGTGCGCAACGGCCACGGTGTGATCCACGACGTGAACGAGGGCGAGACCACCACCCTCACCGCCCCAGGGACCGGCCGGCCGCGGACGCGATACCGCTATAGCTACGCGATCTTCTCTACGTCCGGCTTCAGCCCGGAGGCGCAGGATTACGCGCTGGCCCACCAGATATCCCTGATCGACCTCTCCGCACCGGACTTCGCTGTACTGCGGAGTCTCGTCAGGACCGCGGCCGACACGATTCACGCAGCGCTCGAAGCGACTCCGGCGGCCGAGCGGCCGAAGGTGCGCGAGATACGGGCGTACCTTCGCGGCCCGCTGCTGGATATGCCCAACTACGATGTGGAACTGCCCGATACGTTTCGCGCGCCGCTCGATTACCTGGCGCAGGCGCTGTACAGCCGATCTCAGCTGGGTCTGGTTCTGGCCTTTCCTGCGGCGCCGTTCGTCTTGGGACTGGCCTCGGATGATCTGTACGCCTTCGTGGAGTATGCGAGAGCGCACCCCACGCATGCAGTGCGCCTGCGTCGCATCAATCAGACAGCGTCACATCCCGTTTGGGAACTGCGCTCCGCGGAGCACCCAGAGGCATACGCGTTGCGGTTCGGGCTGCCGGAGCGGGTGGAAGCCTGGATCGTCGAACAGGACGAAGGAATGCCCTCGCGAACCCGGTACATCAAGCGCAGCATGCTGTCGACCATGACCCTGTACTGGATGCACGGGGAGCACGCGCAGACCTTCCAACTCCGCTACGAGCCGGGCGAACTCCGTCTCGACGGCTGATCTCCGCATACGACGAAACCCCGGTGTCCGGGCCTGTCGGACGGACAGGCCCGGACACCGGGGCAGGCTGAGGGAGCGGGTCAGCGTGCGGTACGCGCCTTGGCGAGCGCCTTGTCCAGGTGGGTGTCCACGAGGCCCGGCGAGCCGGAGACGATCACCAGGATGTTGCCGGCGCGGATCGCTGTCTGCTTGACGACGCTGCGCGCTCCGCCGGCGGAGTAGGTGAGCAGCTGGCTCCACTGCTCGTCGCCGAGGTCCGGCGCGGCCGTCTTCTCGGTGCCCATGTCGACGACGGTGCTGCCCGACGTCACCTGGTAGGAGGGGCAGGAGAGCATCGCGTCGAAGACCTTCCCGATGCCCTTGGACAGCTTCGCGGCGCTGTCGCTGTAGAGCTCCTCGCTCACCTCGGAGGTGCTGCTGCCGGTGTAGCTGAAGGACGCCTTCGCCTTGCGGGTGAAGTCGAGGCCGGAGCCGGTGGCCGCGTCGGTGCCGAGCTTCTCCAGCGCCGGGCAGCCGATGACGGTTACGTCGTCGTTCCGGCGAGCGGTCTCGGCCTTGCGGGTGTAGCCCTCGCCCAGGTCGCTCTCGTTCAGCAGGCGCCTATTCAGCTCGGCCGAGGACGGCGGCGCGGATGCCGAGGGGGTGCTGCCGCCCCGGTGCGCGGGTGAGGAGGCGGCGGCCGAGGTGTCGGCGGCCTCGGTGCGGTTGGCGCAGCCGGTCAAGGCGAGGACGGTGAAGGCGGCGCTGAGGCAGAGGGCGGTCGTGGTGGAGCGGCACATTGAACCCCTTGGTGATGCGAGACGAATGGTCTGACCGGGTCGGTCCTCCGGGCGCCGACGAACGCAGGGGTGGGGGAAGGGGTCTCGCGCTTTCAGTGGCCGAGGTGGCGCAGGCCGTCTTCGAGAGTGGGGTGGAAGTGGTCGACCGGACCGGAGTTGCGGTTGTACCAGGCGGTGTCCAGTCGGGTCTCCTCCGTTTCGTGGTCGGCCGGGCAGCGGAGCCACACCGAGTCGTCGCGCATGTTGAAGACGATCCAGTTCCGGTACGCACCGCAGTGGCACTCGTGGACCTCGCCGTCGATGACGAGCGGCAGGTCCCAGCGCATCATGAACCCCGAGACGTCCTGGCGGCATGGCGCCCGGAACTCCGGCGGCAGGAAGTCGGGCACCACCGTGGCGGTCGGCGCGGCCGGAGCCGGCGCAGCGACCGGGCCGGGCGAGTCCGGAAGCGGCCACTCGGCGTGCATCGCCAGCACCGCCTGGCCGGCACGCTGGGCTTCACGGAACTCTCGGTCCGCACGGTTGCGTCGGAACATGCCGTCTCCATCTCTGTCGTCTCGCCTGCATGAGGAGAGTGCCGCAAGTCCCTGACCTGCTGCAACTCTAAGAATATTGAATTCAGCGGGACTTGGCGGGAAGGCTGGTGTGCTGGGTCGGGCGCTGTGTAGCACCGCGGGCGGCGGTGGGCGCGGTGGCAGTGTGCTCGGGCATGGCGGAGGCGTCGGCGGGCAGATCGGCAATGCGTCGCAGCCTCCACACGAGCACGTCGCTTGTGGAGTCGGCGGTGTCCAACTCCCGTCCCTCGGCGGCCACGGCCAGGAGCGACGCTGGGTCGTGCCCGGCGCTCTCGACGTCGGCGAGGGTGGCGGCCAGTGCGTACCAGCCCGGCTCGGTGAGGATCTGCCCGGCCAGCTCCGGCACTGCCTGGCGCAGGTAGGCGGTCTGCTTGCGCTGCAGGGGCTGGGACAGGCGCCGACCGCGCTGGTGCATGACGCCCAGGGACATCGGCGCGGCGGCTTGGTAGGCGGCGCGCAGGTGCTCGGCGGCCTCGCGGGCAGCAGCGGCCTGCTGGGCGTGCTCCTTCTTCCCGTGCCAGTGGGCGGCGGAGGTGACGAGGAAGATCGCCATGTCGATCAACATGGCGGTGGTGGCGCCCTCCTCTCCGCGGCCGAGTGCCGGCCCTCCGTAGACGAGGTCGCGGGCGGCTTGTCGTAGGCCACGGTCGTGGCCTCGTTCGGCCTGGATGTGAGAGCGGGAGGCCCGTTCGAACGCCCAAGCGGCATCACGTAGTTCGCGGCGGGTGTGTGCGGCCGAGGTCTTGGCGAGCGCGTCGAGCATCTCGCCGCCCGCGGCGATCAGGGCGGCGATCTGCCCATCGTCGCCCTGGTCGATGATGAGTACGGCCTGCCAGGACGCCGACGTCGCCTGGCGTCGCGCGGTCGACGGGCTGACACGCGCCGAGCCGGAGGAGCGGTCGGTGGCGGTGTCGGGGCCGTGGCCGACGGCGTTACCTGACCACCGTTCGCGGATGCGGGGCAAGGAGAGGTCAGGGGCGAGTTTCGAGCCGGGAAAGAACACGGGCTCGCCGTCCTTGTTGAGGTCCTCGGGGAGGGCGACCTTGTAGCCGAGGAGGTCGCCGGAGGGCGCGACGCGCTTGTGGACCAGAACGCCGGTGGCGGCCAGGCGGTCGAAGAACTCCCCTTCGCTTTCGACGCCGGCGACGGCGCGGCGCACGGTCTCGCGCAGTTCCTCGCGAGCGGGCCGCTCTCGGCCTTGGCGTTCGGCCTTGTGGCGTTCGGCGCTGGTGGGCCTCCTGGCGGCGGTGCCATCCCCCGGATTGACCCGCTGCAAGTCGTATTCGGCCTCGATGAGACGGGCCTCGGCCTGGGCGCGTTTGCCGGAGCGGTGGTGGTTGGGACGGCGGCCGTCCTCGCGCACGAGGGTAGCGATGATGTGGATGTGGTCATCGGCATGGCGGACGGCCGCCCAGCGGCAGCCAGCTCCGTCGTCGGGATCGATACCGGTCGCGGCCACCATGCGGTGGGCGATCTGCCTCCATTCCTCGTCGGTCAGGATGCGGTCCTCGGCGGCGTTTCGTACCGACAGATGCCACACGTGCTTCTCGGGGCGCTGGTCTGGTTCGAGGAGTTGCAAGGGCTGGTCGAGGAGTTGCTGGAGGTCCCTCTTTGTCGCGCCCGGGTCACGGCCGGGGTCGGGGGCCATGCCGTCGAAGGAGGCGACCAGGTGGGGGTCGATGTGCTCCTCGCGGGTGCCCTTGCCGTAGAGATAGTTGAGCAGGCCGAGGGTCTTGCTGCCCTGCTTGTGGACCTGGGGGATCAAGCCGCCCCGCCCTCTTGCCGGTTGGCGACCCGGTCAGCCGCATCCTTCACCGACTTGGCCACGCGCTGAATGTCGGCGATGACGGCCGTCAGGTGAGGTACCTCGCCACCGGAGTTGAGGGCCTTGGCGACCTGGTTGAGGTTGCTGCCAGCCCAGCCGAGCTGGCGGCGCATGGCGAACAGCTCAGTGAGCACATCGCGTTCGGTGGCAATGGCCACGGCGGTGCGCGACTGATCGCGGGCCATAGCCAGGCCGGCGTAAGCGAGGAAGCCCGCCGTGCTCATGCCGACGGCGTCTGCGCCCGCCTGGATGAGAGCGTGCTCAGGTTCGTTGAGGCGGACACTGTGGGCGCGACGCTGGGTCTTGTCACGCGGGCGCGACTTCCCCTTGGACCGCCCCGTACGGGTGGGCCTTGGCTGCGATCCGCCCTCGGTCGCAGCCTTCCCGTCCGGCGCCC
Organism: Streptomyces sp. NBC_00554; assembly: GCF_041431135.1. Classification (NCBI taxonomy): domain Bacteria; kingdom Bacillati; phylum Actinomycetota; class Actinomycetes; order Kitasatosporales; family Streptomycetaceae; genus Streptomyces; species Streptomyces sp. NBC_00554. The sequence goes on from NZ_CP107799.1 coordinate 8,793,290, forward strand.
CCTGGCGCTGGTCGGGCCCCGCCACCCCTGGGGCGGGGTCTGGTTCGGACACTCCCCCCGCGGGGGAGTGTCCGAACCTCCATCTTGCTCGCGCCGAGGCCGAGTTGGCTTCCGGCTCACCGTGCGCGGGAGTGGGGTCTGTCGTCGGGTTCGTCATCGGGCGTGGTTCCTCCTGGTGCGGATGTCGTGCTGGATTTCGGCGGCCAGGTCGACCACGGCGGTCGGGTCGTCCAGGAGTTGGACGGGGGATTCGGCGCGGTGCTGGAAGAGCCACTGGCCGGTGGGGGCCAGCACGGCTGCGTGCAGGAGCTGGTGGCGTACGAGCACCTCCGCCCAGGAGGCGGCCTCGGCGGTGGACGGTGTGTGCGTACGCGGGTGACGGCCAGGAATGGCGATCCCTCCAGTGCGGGGGCGGTGGCCCGGCCGGGGCCGGGCCACCTGGAGGGCAGGCGGAAGCAGGCGCTTGACCTGCTTGTTTGCGGGCGTCAGCCGCACTCGGGGCAGCGATCGAGGTGCCGGTTCAAGGCCCGCGCCATGTTCCGTTTCACCGAGACGGCGTTCTTCGCGCTGGTCTTCGCCGGCGCGGATCCCTGGTGACGCTCGGCGTGACCGCGCAGGAAGCGGATGTCCCGCTCGAAGCCGGTCTTGATGTGCGCGAAGCGCTGGCAGGTCTTCACCGGGCGGTACTCCTCGTCGTGGTGGTGCCCGCCTCGACGCGGAGCCGCTGCAGAACCGGTGTCAGGCGCTCGTTACGGCCGCCCTGGAGCTTCTGGGCGCGGAGAATTCCCCGGAGCTGAACCCGGGTGAGGGACTCGTTTCCGTCGCGCTCCAGCACCGCGGGCACGTGGGGACGGACCCGCTCGACCATCTCCTCGACGGTCAGCTGCGGCTGCTTCCGGGACCGCTTGGACTGACCACCCCGCGGCTGGTTCCGGGGCGACTTAGCCTTCGGCTTCCGCCGTACGGGGACGGTGTGGGGACGGTCCCCGTCGGGCTCGGTCCCCGTTTCGGTGTCGGGGTGTTCGCGGTCCCCGTCGTTGTTGGGGGCGGTGTGGGGACGGTCCCCGCCCGGTTCGGTATCCGGGTGCTCCCGACCCTCGTCGCCGCCGGGGATGGCAGCCGGGGACGGGCCTATGCCCCCCTGAGCTGCGGCTTCGTGCACACTCGCGGCTTTGCCGCTCGGACCGTCGTCAGCGTCTTCGGTCCCGGGAGGCGCGGTGTCCTGGTCCCCGATCGCTGCTGCTTCGCCCGCGCTCAGCGGGCTCGAGCCGGGCTCATTGGCTCGGTCCCCGTTGCCGACGGCGTCCGGGTGGGGACGGTCCCCCTCGGGCTCGTGTCCCGTCCCCGGTTCCGTACGCTCCCCGTCCGGCCGGTCCCCGATCGGTGCGGTGCTTCGGGGACCGTCGTCGGAGACCGCGCTCAGCCACGGACTCGCCTGCCTCTCGTTCGCCGGCCGCGTCACGACGGACGCAGCGAGCGGGAACCGGTCCCCGCGATCGGCGTCCTGGTCGCGCGCGGGCTGAATCCAGGGCGACGGCAGGGCCACGGTGGCGAGCGCCGTGGCGTGCCGGCGGGCGGCCAGTTGCTCCAGGAGCGCACGGCGCTGCTGCGGGTCGGTGCCGACACCGGATCGCGCGAGAGACGACTGGAGCCGACGCGTGATTTTGCTACCGCGGCCGTTCTCACGCTCCTTCTCGGGTATCCCGGCCAGCAGGGAGGCAAGTGCCACGGCCCGTCGAGTCGCGCGGTCTTTGGTGATTTGCGCGGCATCGCGGTTGCGGGTGGCGACGCCCAGGCGCGAGAGGAGACGCTCACGCACTTCACGTCCGAGCGTGGCCAGGAGCCCCTGGGAGGCGGCGTCCGGCTTGTGCAGCCGCAGCTCGATGCCCATGGCTAGGTGCCAGAGCACGGCCGCCATGACTGGGCCGACGAAGGCCCGCACGGTCCCGCCCACCGTGCCGGACTCGGCGTACGCCGGGATGACCTGCACCCCGGTGATCACCCAGACCAGGCCGCCCGGCAGGCCGGGGGCTCCCTGGGTCTTCAGGTTCTGCCGGGCCATCAGCGCGGTCGCGAACAGCGCCAGCTCGGCCGCGCTGAACATCATGCCCCGCTCCACCGTGCCGGCCATGTCGAGGTAGTCGGCGGCGAACCGCCAGCTGGTATCGGCGCTGTAGGCGGTGCAGTTGAGGGCGGCGACGGCCGCGACCCAGACTGCGGGGGTGCCAGCGCGCGGGCCGCCCGCCCAGGCCCGGTTACGCCGGACCGACCATCCGGCCAGCAACATGGCGAGCACAGCGACGCCGGCGACGGCTGCGACGAGGTGGACGCGCTCGATGCCGGAGGGGAGGGACATGGCGATGGGGTGAGTCATGCGGCCTTTCGAAGTGCGGCGATCAGGGCGTGGGTCTGCACCTGGCGGGGCACCTGCACCGGCGAGGCAGCCTCCTCGGCGTCGTCGGGCCCGACGTACTCGTCGTCGGCTGGCTCGCCCGGGTCGGCTTGCCCCCAGTAGCGGTCGCGGTCGGCCACGGCGTGTGCGGCGTTGCGCATCAGGTCGCGCGCCCAGTCGAGATCGAGCCGCAGCGCGTAGGCGAGGCGCTCGGGGCTCCAGCCGCGGACGTAGGCGTGGCGGGTGACGGCTTCGCGCTCGGTGTCGCTGAGGTGGACGTCGCGGCCCTCGAAGGCGGCCTTGACGCGGCTGTAGTCCAACCGTTTGTTGACCCGGGCGTGCCAGGGGCGGCGCTCGTCCTCGGTGAGCCCGCCCCACATGCCGTGCCTGATTTCGTTGTCGAGGGCGTAGTCGAAGCACGCCTTCTTCACCGGGCAGCTGCCGCAGATCGCCTTGGCCGCGTCGATGGCCGCGCGGTCGCGGGCCGCGTGGAAGAACAGCTCGTCGATCTCCTTGGCCGGCATGCCGTGGCACCGGCCCCGCTCCTGCCAGCTGTGGTCGGCGATCCCCCGGATCGTCGGGGCGGGGGAGTCGTTGGTGGTGATGTGGCGCAAGGCAGTCTCCGGAAGTCGCCTCGGTCGGTGCGGGCCGCGCGGCACCGGTGGCGGTGCGGCGGGGCGCTTCGAGGTGGGCTCGGGGTACGGCGCCGGGCCGTACCGCAGGCGGAACGTTTCTGTGGAGAAGCGGGCTGCGGTCAGGCGGCGGACGCCTGGGCCTGCGCAGCCAGGGCGCGGTCGATGCGGCCGGGGTGGGCCGTGGCGCGTGGTGCGTTGCCCCGGGCACTTCCGTCGAGGGTGATGCGACGGCGGCGGCAGGGCTCGCCCGTCTCGGCGTGACACCAGTCGCACGGCACGCCGAGGGCGTCGGGACCTCCGGCGGCGATGGCGGCTTCGCGGGCGGCGCGGGCCGGGCGGTAGGGGGCCAACTCGGCGCGTACGGCGGGCGGGATGTAGGAGCCGACGGCGGCCAGCTGGTCCTTGAGACCCGGCCGGTGCCGCCCCGCCGTTATCCCGCGGTGCGCCGAGGGGGCGGCCTGCCCGGCGGCCACGGCATCGCGCGCCGCCAGCAGCTCCGCCCTCCAGGCTTGCGGATGGTCCGGATCGGCCATCGGGGTCGGGTCGGTGTGCCGAGCCAGACGATCGCGGCGGTGCGCGTGCCATTCGCGGGCCACGTCGGCCGGCAGGATCGGGTACGGCGACATCACGATGCGCTTGCGGACGATCTCGCGCACGTCCCAGCCCTGGCCGGTCGTCATGGGGACGTCGCCGAGCAGCTCGTGCCAGGTGTCGAGCTGGTTGTCGGCCTCGCCCGGGTCGGTGCGGATGAGACGGGGATCCAAGCGGCCGGCGTAGGTGAGTACGGCAGCAACTTCGCGGTGGTCCAAGGTAGTTACTCCGTTCCAGTTCGCTTGTCGACGGCGGCGAGCAGAGCGGCCATGTGCGCTTCGGCGCGGGTCATGCCGGCCTGTGGCGCGGGGGTGCCGCCGGGCAGGGCGTAGAGGTTCGGCCGCTGGGGTGTGGGGCTGTGCTCGCGGGCGATCCAGCTCCGCCAGTCGGCAGCCCAGGTCGAGGCGGGACGAGGACCCCACGTAGCGCGGTGATGGCGCCACTTCGCGTCGGCGGCCTGGAGGCCGTGCTCGCCGAGGCGGGCGAGGTGCCCCTGCTGCTGGGCCCAGGACAGGCTGGCGTCGTCGATCTGCCAGCCCGCGACGGACGTGAGGTCGGCAGCATTTCTGCTGCTGTACCTACGGTTCACCTTCGGTTCACTACGGTTCTGGGGGTCAGGATCGGACCCGGGCAGGGGTCGGGATCTGACCCGGGGAGGGGTCGCATTCTGACGAGGGGGGTCGGCATCTGACCCGGTCAGGTTCTGGCGACGGGGGTCGGATTCCGACCCGGTCCTGGGCCAGATGCCGTGCTTGCGCAGCCGCTCGATGTCCAGGTCGGGCACCGGATCGGACTCGGCCAGGGGCTCGACGTACGCCTCCGGACCGTCCCCCCGGGCCGCCGCGACCTTGGCCAGCCACGCGGCGGCGCGCGGCAGCCGGTAGACCGTGCTGTGCTGCGGGCCGTCGAGGTCGTCGAGCACCTCCAGCTCGCCGCTGTCGGCCAGCGCGGCCAAGGCGCCGCGTACGGCGTTGCGGCTGGCGTTCGTACGCTTCATCAGCGAGGTGAGGGATGCCCAGGCGACGCACTGCTCGTCGGGGACCCGGTCGGCGATCGACAGCAGGACCAGGCGCGCGTTTCCGCGGCTGGCGCTGGACTCCCACGCCCATTCGCGAGTGTCCCGGCTCATTGGGTCACCGCCCAAACGGGGCGGACGCCGGGGGCCGGCTCCGACGCGAGGGGGCCGAGCAACCGGTGCGCGGTCAGGGAGCCAGGCGGCGAAGCGAGGACGGCTGCCGCGCGAGCCGGGGACATCGGCCTTTGGCGCAGGGCAGGCGGCATGTAAGACTCTCCTCCGTAGTGAAACCCGCGCCGGTGCGCCTTGTAGGAAAGGACCGGTGCGGTGAAGGTGGGTAAATCTCCGCCCTTGCCGGGGCAGGAGTGCCATTTGGCGTTCGGCGTCCGGGAGCTACCGCTCCTGGGGCGCCGTCGCTGTTTTCCGGGCTATCTCACGCGGCTGGATCGCGCGTTCCGCATATGGCTCCTAGCGTCGTCTGTCGCCGGGCGGGGTGCCCTGCGGGGACGACGAACATATGCAGGCCCTGCGGGAAGATCCAGACCTTGCTAAAGGACTCTCTACAATTCGCAGCGGAGAGCGGCGGCACCTGTGCCTACGGGTGGAGGCAGCGGGTCGCGACACCGGCAGCAGGCTGATCGTCTGGATGTATTCGGAGATTACTTTCGCTGTGCCCCGCAAGGAGTGTTCTGACCGAGGATCTGTTGTGCCGACTGTGGACGGGCATGGCGGCGAGCGTGCCGGACGAGGGTCTGAGCGCGCTTGCCAAAGCGCAGACACCACGCCGCTCATCTGGTTCCGGGACGCCGGCGTCCAGCGGATCCTTGCGGGAAACCTGCTGCTGAAGAGTCAGATTGCCGCCATGGCCGCGCGGTGACGAGAAGGAGCGGCTGTCGGGCGAGCTGAACGGCCGGGGGATGGGCATCTGCGCCATCACCTCGTGGCACTGTCGGCGCACCGAACGCCGGCTGATGACCGCCCAGTCCCGGCCTTGCAGGGAGGCGGGTGCGGCGGGACTCCGCCCGCTGAAGAGCTTTGAGCGCCACATCGTGCGTCCTGATCTGCTCGCGCCGGAGGGAGACCGCAAGGTGACGCACGCGGTCGTCGGGGGAGGAGGACTAATGCCCCATGGAGATGCCGCCGTCGACTGGCACCACGGCACCGGTGATGTAGGCGGCTTCCTCGCTGGCCAGGAAGGCGACGGTGGCGGCGATCTCCTCCGGTTTCGCGATCCGGCCCAGCGGGACGTCACGGAGGATCTCGCTGACGCGGTCGTCGGAGAGTGCTGCAGCCATGGCGGTGTCGGTCAGGCCAGGGGTCACGATGTTCACGGTGATCCCACGTGAGCCGATCTCGCGGGCCAGCGAGCGGCCGAAGCCGATCAGGCCCGCCTTTGATGCCGCGTAGTTGGTCTGCCCGGCTTCGCCCTTGAGGGCAACGGCCGAGGACACGAGGATGATCCGGCCGCCGCGCTTGGCCTTGAGCATGCTGCGGGTGGCTCGCTTGGTGAGCCGGTAGGAGGCGGTGAGGTTGGTCTCCAGAACGGCGGCGAAGTCCTCCTCCGGCATGCGCAGCAGCAGGTTGTCCCGGGTGATACCGGCGTTGGCCACCAGAACCTCGACCGGGCCCTGGTCGGCCTCGACCTCTTTGAAGGCGCTCTCGACCTGTTCGGGGTCGGTGATGTCACAGCGCACGGGCATGGCACCGAGGAAGAGGAGGTCGGGATCGGGGTCACCGGTGCGGTAGGTGAAGGCGACCGAGTCGCCGCGCTGGGCGAATGCGCGGACCGTGGCCTGCCCGATTCCGCGGTTCCCGCCGATGATCAAAATGGAGCGCGACATGAAGATCCCTTACACGAGTCAACTGAGTTAGTTCGCCGTCGCGGAGATCGCCTCGCCGTGGCGGTGCCAGTGACAGTAGGGCGTCGCTGTGGGATTCAAAGGAACGCAAAGGTCGTGCTTATCCTGGGGGTGGGAACTGACAGTTCCCACTGCCCGGTGAAGGTACTTTGTGCTCCGAATGCTGGACACGATGCACGACGTCAACTCCCTTGCGCGCAGGCAGCGATGTGCTGAATGGTCGGCGGGAAATGGATGTCGTGAATACACAGGGAATGTGACCTGGGTCTCAATGGCTGTCGTTATGTGAACGTTATGAATGAGAGTGAGATGCAGAGCCCGATCGTCACCCGCATTCTGCAGCAGGCGCGGGCGCGCCGTAACGCGTCGGACATCCCAGGCTTTGAGGCGGCTTTCGGGACGCGTCGGGCCCCAGGGGTCACGCAGGATCAGACGGCCCAGCTGGCCGGCGTCAGTCGCCGCTGGTACGGCAGCCTGGAGGCCGGGCGTCCAGCCAACTACAGCGACGCGTTTCTCCACGCTGTGCGGCGCATCCTCGACCTGAACGACGACGAATGGGACATCGTTTACCGCGTCACCCGCGGTCATGCCCCTGCGGCAGCCCCCGTCAGCCACCTCGGCGCTCTGCTCCCCGACGCGTTCCGTGCCTTCATCGAGGAGAGTCGCACCTGGGCCGTTTACCTCAGCGACCACCGCTGGGACGTTCTGGCCTACAACGCCAAGACCCTGGAGTACTTCCCGTGGATGCAGTACGGCCTCAACGTCATGGAATGGGCCCTCACCTGGCCTGAGGCGCGCACCCAGCTCGTGAACTGGGAGGAGGAGTGGGCCATGCCCATGATGGCTCAGCTGCGTGTGAACGCCGAACAGTGGCGCACCGACGAGCGTCTGAGGGCCGTGATCGCAACAGTCCGGGCCGACCCGGTCGCGCGCAAGCTCTGGGATTCACCTGACCTGCCCACCATCACCCACCCCGCATCGGAACGGCCGCGCCGTCTCTACCTGGCAGGGCAAGGAGGCCAGGAATACTCCGTCCGGTTCATCGCGGGGGCTCCCCTGGAACTTCCCTCGTACCGCCTCATGGTTGTCACGCCCGCAACGCCTGTATCGAGCGACTAAAGCGTGTTGCACAAGCCTGCGTTCGGGCGTGTCGGAGCTCGCGGGCGGGGTTGTGTGCTCATGACGCGAGGGCGAGGTTGTGCATGTGGGCGACGGCCTGGACTGCGTGATGGAGGCCGTTGCCGCGTTGCCGGTAGTCGCGGAGGATCTTGTAGTTCTTCATGCGGCCGATGACGTGTTCCACGCGGGCGTGGACCTTGCGGTGCTTCGCGTTGTCGTCCTCCTCGCCCGGGAGGAGAGCCCGTCCCGGGCGTTTGCGGTGGGGTACAGCCATGCCGCAGTTGAGATAGGCGCTGTCGCCGAGCACCGTCACGCCCTGGCAGTGCCGGCTCAGCCCGGACGCGCGCCAGGCGTGCGCGTCCGCGGTGGTGCCCGGCACCGGGCGGGCTGCCGCGATCACCAGCCGCGTGTCCGCATCCACGATGACCTGCATGTTCGCCGAGAACCGGTAGTTTCGGCTGGAGGCAGCCATACTCCGGTCACGGACCGGGATCAGCGTGCCGTCCACAATCCACAAACGGTCTGCGGCATCGGCCGGGCGGGACACCGGCTCGAGCGCGAGTAGCGGGCCCAGCCGTTGGATCACCCGGCACACCGTGGATGGGGAGACGCCAACCAGCGGGCCAGCTGCCGCATCGTCAGGTTCGTGCGGCAGCATACCGCGACCACCAGCACCCGTTCGGGCAGCGCCAGAGACCACGGCCGGCCCCGCAGAGTGCCGTTGCCGCCCCGCTCCCGCACCACCTTTAGGAGGTGTCCGAACTGCGTCACTTGCAGCCCAGTGAACGTCTCCACCCACACCCGGTCAGCCCTTAACACCCCAGCCATACCAGGGAGATGACCAGCTCAGAGCCTTGTGCAACACGCTTTAGTCGACGGGCTGCCTGCCCAGTCGCTCACGCACGTCACCTACCGCAACGGGGCGCGCGTCCCCGTCCGGGCGTGGGCAGAGGCGGCAACGCCCGCCAAGAGCGCGGAGGCGTACAACACGGGCACACTGAACAGAAGCCGTGAGGTCGACGTCAGCTTCGTCGAGGTCTTTGACGGCTCCGACTGCCGTTGGACCAATCACGGTGACCCCGACAAGGCGAACCACACCGTGCGCACGGTTGAAGAAGCCGCCGAGTGGCCGATCTCCCATCTGCGATGTCTTCGCGCATTGGGACCGCGACCAGACCACCTTGGCTAGACCGTGGTCTGGAGAGCACGCCATTCGTGATCGAGCATTGCGTGCACGATCGAGTCGCGCCACTGCCCGGCCTTGTAGACGTGCTCGCGGATCCTCCCTTCCTCGATCATCCCCCCAGCCCCCATGGTCTTCGCAGAGGCCTCATTGAGGGGGGAACGCGCGCCCCAGATGCGATGCAGCTCAAGGTCATCGAACCCGAGTCCGAGCAGAAGGCGCACAGTTTCGAGGCCGTAGCCGATACCCCAGGCGTCGGGGCGCAGCGCGAAGCCAAAGGTGGCCGCGCGCTGCTGGTGCGGATCCATGGCGATCCGGCCGAACCCGATCAGCTCGTTCGTATCCCGCTCGGTGAGGGCGAGCGCGTACTCGCTGCGGGGGTTCGCCGTGGCGGAGGCAATCGATCGGGCCACGATTTGGCCCACCTCATCGCGGGTCCGCGGTTCGAACGACAGGTGCTCTGTCGCCTCGCGGCTGCCGTAGATCGCGAACACTGAGTCCACGTCCTCAACGGTGAGTTCGCGGAGTTTGAGTCGCTGGCTGGAAAGCTGGACCGGGTGCATGCCAGGGACCTTATCGCTGCGTTCCGGAGGGAAGGGCCGGCCGTCGGGGCCCGTATGCCGCGATCTCCTCCCGCAAGTCGCGGGCGGCAACGGCGGTCCGCGCCTGGCCCCTCATGAGCTCCTGGCGGACGCGCTGGGCGGAGACGATGATGCCGTTGTTCCGGAATGTGGGCGGGAGGTCCAGGACGGGGCGGATGGTCTGTGCCGCTCCGTCCACGTCTCCGCTGTGGAGGAGGATGAGGGCCTGATTGCACCGGGCGCCTGCTAGGTCACCGAATGCCCAGTTTGGGTTGTCGCGGTCGCTGAAACCCTGTACGGCCAGTTCCGCCTGCACGTTGAGGTCCGCGTTGCCGTTGCCGAGGAGAGCTTCTGCCTCGACGGTGTAGTAGAGCTGTTTCCCCAGCGAGTAGGTGAGCAGACCCCCGAGTTGGTCGAGGTCGTCCAATACGACGTGCTCCCGTCGGTCGATCGCCGCCCGGTTCGCCTGTTGAGCGGTCTCCTGATCCCCTAGGACGGCCGCGGCGCGTGCCTCAAGTCCGAGAAGCCACAGGCCGACGGTGCCGTTGAGGTCGGTGGCGAGGCCTGCACCCTTCTGGGCGTAGAAGAGGGCGTCTCCGGGCCGGTCCGCCCAGTACTCGACGAGGGACTGAAGTCCACTGACGAGGGCCATGAGTCCCTGGTGCTCGGCGTCCTTGGCGAACGCGGAGGCCAGCAGGCACATCGTCCTGGCCTGGTCGCGGTCCTCCATGTCGTTGAACCCCTTGGCTACGAGGAACGACACCACGGTGGCCATGAAGTTCAGGTCGCTGAGCTGCGACGGCCGGTGCTTGCCGGTCTCCAGGGTCAAGATGACCTGGTCCTGGGTATCGAGCAGATCGTCCCAGATCGCCGCCAGGGGTACACGCGGGTAGTCCTTGACAAGCTGAGCAACCTGGTCGTGCAGCAACGGGAGAGTGTTCTCCCCCACCCTGTCGCGATCCTGCTGGAGAACGTACGTCCTCGCGCGTCGAACGGCCATCGCGCCATTCCTTTTCATCTCGTTCAGATCCATGCCGGGTTCGGCATGGGGTGCAGTGGGTGACGCGCCGGTCAGCGGTACGAAGCTCGGCGTGGTTCCCTCGGGCACCTCGGTCCACAGGTCGTCGATGCTGTGATTCAGCATCTCGACGATGACCTGACGGAAGACCGTCTGCGGCTTCCGTCCTTCGTAGAACCAGCCCTCGAAGGTCTTCGGAGCCGGATCGACGCCCGTTAGACCCAGCCTCGCGGCCGCTTTCCGGTACGGCGGAAGGAAGGCCTCGGCGCTTCGGATGCCGCGTCCTTCGAGGACGTGTCGGAAGAACAGCATGACGCCTCCCATCCCAGCCGCCTAGCTCGTCACTGCCACGACGTTAGAACGCTTTCCTCGTCAACTTGCCCCATACAGACGGTACTTAGCGATTCCGAGGAAACTCCGAGGAAGAGTCGAGGGCGACCGTCAACTTCTCACCAAAACCCGAGGAGGGAATGGGGGTAGAGCCGTCCGGCCACGATTGAAACGCTCGTAACAGCCCTCGCTGAGAGTGTCTGATCGAGCACAGTCGTGAACCAGGGAGTTCCCCCATGCCACCCAGAGCTGCCGGATCGACCAGCCTAAGCGGCCATCTCTGTCCGTATCCGGTCCAGGGCATGGCCCGCGGCCTCCGTGACGTCCGGCAGCCGGTTGGCCGTCGCGCGCATGATGCGTTGCAACTGGTGAGGGAGACGCTGGCGGACTGCTTCGTCGACTGCGGTGTTCAGGGACTGGGCGGCGCCTCCGTAGTCGTCGGCGATGAGCCTTACTTGGGCCACGGTGACGAGTTCAATCACTCGCCACTGCGGTGCGACGGTGGTTGTCGGTACTGGACTGCCCTGCTCGACCAGTTGTATGGCGACATCGGTCCTGCCGGTGGCGATCAGGCCGCGCAGCCGGATCTCGTGCAGGGCATAGGGATTGAACAGCGACGTGTGCTCGGTCTCGTCGAGGAGTCGGTCGGTCTCCCGCATTACCTCGTCGAACAAGGACTGGTTGCGGAGTGCGCCGGCGGCGCGGGCGAGGAGGGGGAGGGCGGCGGCTCTTGCCTGCTGGTTCGGAGCGAGGGCAACGGCGTGCAGCAGTCGGTCGACGGCGGCTCCGTGGAGACGGGCCTTGCGCAGTTCGTTGCCGTGCATCCGCAGCACGAAGGAAGTGAACGTCGGGTCATCGAAGTAGCGAGCGATGCCGATGCTCTTCGCGGTCCAGCGGGCAGCGGTGCCCAGTCGCTCCTCCGGCAGGACGTTGCCCAGGGCGACGCCGAGGCCGACACGGGCTCGGGCCAGGAGGTGGAGGACGTCTCGTTCCGTGTGCCCGTCGTCTACCCGTGCTTCCAGCCGTGCGACCAGGGGCCACAGTTCGGCGACAGCCTCGGAGGCGTGCCCGGATTGCCGGGCGATCTCGGCGAGGCGGACGGTGGATTCGCCGAATTGCAGCATGGCGCGGTGGTCGGTGTCGGCGGGATCGGTGACGCCAAGGACGTGCGGGGGAAGGCGCAGGAAGTCGGCGATGTGTTGGCGGGCGCCGACGTCATCGAGTCTCCGTTTGCCGAGTTCGAGGAGCGAGATGTACGTCTTGTCGTAGCCGAGGAGCTGCCCGAGTTCGGATTGGTTCATGCCGTGCACGGTGCGGTGGAAGCGCAGGATGGCGCCGAGATGGCGGGTGGCGAGGATCGCCTCGGCCTGTGGGGTGGCCCAGTGCCACAGGGTGTGCTGCGAGCGCCGTTCCGCCTTCGCGCTGTCCATCGCCGGTCACATCCGTGCGTACCAGGCGGCAATGGACTGCTTGTATCCCTCGGGCATGGTCAGCCCGGGCACTTCGCCGGCGGTGAACATGCCGAGCTCCTTGTGCTCATGGCTCACCACGGGGGGCATGTCCGGCGTGAGGACGGTGCAGCCGTAGGTGACGATCATGACCCGTCGGTCTGGCAGTGTCACGGGCAAGGGCGTGTAAATCCACGCGTCCAGGAGGGGGCCCGCCTTCACCGCCCAGCCGGTCTCTTCCTCGATCTCCCTCTCCACCGCCAACTCTGGTGTCGCATCGGTGGGTTCGAGTCGGCCTCCGGGCAGCTCCCATTCTTCGCGTTCGTTCTTCAGCAGCAGTACGCGTCGGCGGCTGTCCACGGCCACGCCCTTGACGGAGACGGGCCAGGTAGGGGGCGTGTACGCCATCGGTCTCCTCGGATTTTTCGTACGGCCGGGGGTGCTCGGAACGTAGCACGCCGCCTGTGGCACGACTCGGGCGTGGGCGAATTGCCCGAGTCGACAATCTGTCGCTTTACCCCCGACCGGGCGGCGCCGAACAGTGGACGCACCACCTCGCAGCGAAGGAGATCCGGGATGCGCCGAGCCCATCAGCCGTACGCCGACGTGTTCGCGCGCCACCTCATCGATCACACCGCGCCGCGCGCGGTGGAGGCGATCGCGGAACGGCTGCGGGATACGGGCCTGGTCACTGTCGAAGGTCTCACATCGCGCACCGCCGTCCTCGCCTTTGCCACCGGGATCATGAGCCTCACATCGCACCGGGACAGCGATTCCGACGGCCTCACAACCATCCACCACACCCGCCGCCACGCTCACCGGGCTGGCTTTGCCGGGTTCGGCAACGGCGGACTCGATCCGCACACCGACCGCTCCGGCACTCCGAATCCGCCCCGCCTGATGCTCCTCGTGTGTGGGCAAGCCGCAATCACCGGCGGGGAAAGCCTGCTCACCGATGGGCAGGCCGTGCACTCCGACCTCTTCATCAGCGGGCGGGAGGCCGGGCTTGCGCTGGCACAGCCCCGCACCGCGTTCTTCGGAGCCGGAGACGGCCACGCCACGCAGGTGTTCACCGTCCATCGCGACCAGCGGGTGTCTGTTCGCCTGCGGCTCGACGGGCTGGCGCGCTGGAACCCTATAGTTCAGCCCCATCTGCCACAGCTCCAGGCCGCAGCCGTGCGTCACCAGATGCGTCTGATCCTGGCGCCCGGGTTGGGCTACCTGCTGGACAACGAACGCTGGCTGCACGCACGACGCGCCTTCACCGGCGATCGGCTCTGCTGGCGTGCACTTGGGCAACCCCGTTTTCCCATGCCGCGCGGATTCGCACCCGTTCCCGCGTCGGCACCTCCGCCCGTGCTCTCGGAGGCAGGATGACGGCGGAACAGACCATGACGGTCACAGGAACGATGGCGTTGACCGCGGAGGTCACTCCAGTCACCCCAGCCGCAGATCAGGCGGCTGTGTGTGGCTTCGAGGTGGTCTTCCTGCCCGCTGACTCTCGCGTCGGGCAGATGCGACGGATCACGACAGCCCACCTTCAGGACTGGGACCTCGCAGAGCTGAGTGATACCGCCACGCTTGCCGTTTCGGAGCTGGTCACCAACGCCGTGCGGCACGGTCAGGGCAAGCCGGTTGGGCTCCGGGTGACGAGCTCCGGCCACGAACTGCGCATCGAAGTCACCGACGGAAGCCAGGAACGAGCCCGGCTGCGCTACTCAGACCAGGGCGACGAGGGCGGCCGTGGTCTGTTACTCGTCGATGCTCTGATGGACCGCTGGGGTGTCAGTCCCGACGGGACGGTGACGTGGTGTTCCATCGCGATCCCGGAAGGGAGGTCGTGATGGTTGCCGTAACGGTGGACGTCGCCGCGCAGCTGCTGAGCCGCCGATCCGTCAACGATGAAGGGACGCTGGGCACACTCCTCTTTTCCCTGCGCCGCTCCCTTGCCCGTGAAGCGATCGACGAGGAGCTGTACGACGACCTGAACGCCGTGCTCGACGAGTACGCACGCCCTACCCCGCGTGAGGTCAGGCAGATCGCGGAGCGGTTCCGGAAGGTGACCACCAAGCTCCTTGAGGTCGTGCCGTACCTCGTGATGCCCTACCCGCTCAATGAGGTGCGGCACCTGATCGACCTGGGTACCGAGTGGCCTCCAGCAGAGCAAGCACCTGCTCATCTCGTCCGCTTTGCCATGGCCATCCTCGGGGTCCTCGATCTGATGGGAGATGACGCCTCGTGACGCGCTCTCCCGTACAAGACACGGGTGCCGCGCTTCCTTCGCTCATCGAGCCGGCGCTCGGTTGGGATCTCTACGGCGAAGGCCTTCCTTTCGCCGCATAAGGCTCCCGGCGCGGAGGGCCAGGCGTCCCTGGCCGTTCCCCCGTGGACAGGGCATGGCAGTTCTCCGCGCCGGGTCTAAACACATTCCCCGTTGTCATCTGGAGGTCAGATGCTCATCACCCCCACCTTCGGCAGTGTCGAAGGCGCCTACCTGGAGCTGCTCCGTCTGGCGACCGAGCAGCACGAGTACCACATTGACGCACGCGGCAACGAGGCTCGCGAAGTGATCGGTGTGACCTTCCGCCTCTCCGACGCCCGTCAGCGCCTGCCGTTCCTGGCCCAGCGCAAGGCCAATCCGGTGTTCCAGTTCGCCGAAGCACTGTGGTACCTCGCCGGCCACCGAGACCTGGAGATGATCGGGTACTACGCCCCGTCCATGCGCTCCAGTTCCATTGACGGTGTCCATCTCAGCGGATCGGCGTACGGGTACACGCTGTTCAACCCGGCAGGCAGCGACACGATGTCACCGTTCGACCGGGTCCTGGAGCTGCTGCAGACCGAGAAGGACAGCAAGCGGGGCTACCTGCCCGTCTTCTCCGCCGCGGAACTGGCCGTCAGAGACAACCCCGACGTGGCGTGCCTGGCCGGCCTACACCTGCTCCCGCGCGAGGGGCGGCTGCACATGGTGTGCCACATGCGGGCCAACGATCTCGACTGCGGTCTGCTGTCCGACGTCTTCAGCTTCACCATGATCCACGAATTCGCGGCCATTCAGCTCGGCCTGGAACTAGGCACGTACACCCACACCATCGGCTCGGCCCACGTCAATGACCGCAATGCCGACCGCGTCAAACGGGTCCTCGCCGAGGCGGACAACCGCCCGGCACCGACCACCTTCCTTTTCCCGGCCATGCCCGAGAGCACCACCAAGGCGACCGTGCAGCACGTCCTGGAGCACGAAGAGGCACTGCGCACGAACCAACTCCGCTACAGCGCCCGCCACATCGCAGGCCTGGGGCTTCATCCGTACTGGCAGCAGGTGGTGCTGCTGTTCGAGCTGTACCGGCAGATCCGCCACGAGCAGACCGAGGCGGTAGACCCGGACATCCTCGCCGCCCTGGACCCGGGGCTGCGCTGGCTCGCTGGTCACCGCTGGCCAGCCTGCGCCGCCGCAGTGGATGGTGGTGCGCAGTGACCCGGAAGCCGCCGAGCGGCGCCGTGGTGGACGGCATCGACTTCAACCACTGGGCGGTCATCCTCTGCAAGCCGGACTGCGTGGAACGGGGCCTAGTCCCGCGCGTGCTCGAAATGATCGAAGCCTCGGGCGTCGCCGTTTCGGGCCGCATGGACGTAGTGGCACGGCCGTGGCAGGCGCACGTCGCCTACCGGGACCTCCTGACGGACACCAAGCAGGCACCGCATGACCTTCCCGCCCATCTCGACGACGCGTTCACCAATCGTCCCGTGGCAGTGGCGCTCGCCCACGGTGAGCCCGGTCTCCATGCCCGACTGCGGCAGCTCATCGGCCACACCGACCCCACCATCGCCGTAGCCGGCACGATCCGCGGCGACCTCGGCGACGACAGCCTCGCCGTCGCGCGCGCCGAGCGGCGCCTCGTGCGCAACCTCGTCCACACCTCAGACGACCCGGACGCCGCCCGGCGGGAGTTCGGTACGTGGTTCGGTGCCGGCCGCGTGTTCGACGTCCCCGCCTTCGACCAGTGCTCCGTCATCCTGTGCAAGCCCGACGCGGTCGACCGCGGCCTCGTCGATGCCGTACTGGACCGGATCCGCGCGGCCGGGGTCACAGTCTCGAACCGGCTCGACGTCACTGTTCAGGCGTGGCAGGCACACGTCCATTACTGGGATCTCCTCGTCGATGCCGACTGGTTCCCCGACCGGGACATCCCTGCCTGCCTCGACGCCATGTACGCCGACCAGCGCGTGAGCGTGGCACTCGCCCACGGCGAGCCCGGCATACACGCTCGCCTGCGCAATCTCCTCGGCCACTACGACCCGACCCGGGCCGCCCGGGGCACGATCCGCCGCGACCTCGGCAATGACAGCCTCGCCGCCGCGCTCGACGAAAAGCGCCTAGTGCGCAACCTCGTCCACACCTCGGACGACCCGGACGCCGCACGCCGCGACTTCGGTACCTGGTTCGGCGCCAACCGCCGCCTCCGGCTGACGCCTTCGTCCGTCCCGCTCCAGCCCACGCCCGCCGCCCGCTGACCCGTCCCCGTCCCTTGGAGTTCCCATGACCGTGTTTGCAGAGCTCGCCGCAGTGCCACGCCGCCCGCTGCCAATCCTGACGGACCAGCAGATCGGCGGCCTGAAGCCGGAGCTGTCCGAGGTGATCGAGTACCGCAAGTCGGGACTCTCGGTGAACTGGATAGTCGGCTGCCCCCTGGAATGCAGCTACTGCGTGCGGCACCTGTTCGACAACTTCGAGATGAAAACGCCCAAGCGGCTCATGAGCGACGAGGCGGCAGCCGCCTCCCTCGTCAGCCACCCGTACTTCCGGCCGCACCAGACGCCGGTGCAGCTGCTGAATCGGGCGACCGACCCCATGCTCCCCGTCGTCAAGCCGCACCTGTTCGCCGTGCTGCGGCTCCTGGACGAGCAGGGCCTGACCAACCACGTGCTGATCATCACCCGCTGGCGGGTCTCGCCGCAGGACTGCGCCGTCCTCAACTCCTTCCAGAACCTGCGCCTGACCGTGCTGGTCACCCACTCCGGCATCGATCACCCCGGCATCGAGCCGGTGGACTCCAGCATCGCGGCCGGAAGCTTGCGCACCCTCTACGAGCACGCCGACCGGTACCGCACGATCCTGTACTGGCGGCCGATCGTGCCCGGCCTGAACGACTCCGACGCTCACGTGGAACAGGCCCGGGAGCTGTCACTCCACGCGCACGCCACCGTGTTCACCGGCCTGTTCTTCCGCGAACAGATCAAGGCCTACTACGAGGCGAACGGCCTGCCGACGCCGTACGACGACACGGCCCGCCGCAAGATCATGCCGGAGCTCGCCGAGCAGCGGATCCTGGACGCCTTCCACGAGGCGCGAGTGGTCGGCCATGCGCCGTGGGGCACCTTGTTCCGCAAGACGAGCTGCGGTGTCGCCTACGCGCACGGGGAGCCCGACTACAACGGCCACTACGGCATCCGCGAACTGTGCGACATCTGCCCGTCCGAACAGCTCGCGCGGTGCCGCAACGCCTGGGTCACACCCGGTCTCGCGCATGTCACCCAAGAGGCGCGAGCCCTCGGCGCGATCGGCGAGGTTGAGGTCAACGACCGTGCCATCGTCGTGGAGGGACTGGACGAACCGCCGCGCTACTACCTCCAGCACGGCTTCGGCTACCAGTGCCACGACCGCGGCAAGCCCCACCAATACCGCCAGCACGGCCGCGCCCCCATCGGCTGGTCGGCGGAGGACGGACCCGAGACCCCATGAACTTTGCCTCCTGGCCCCCCTTGCTCGTCGTCGACGTCGAAGGGAACGGCACCGCGCCGCCCGACCTGGTCGAGGTTGCGGCGCTCCCCGTCCGCGAGGGCCGCCCCGACACGAGCACCGCCGCGGCGTGGCTGACCCGCCCGAACCGTCCCGTCACGGCCTTCGCCACCAAGGTCCACGGCCTGAGCAACACGGATCTCGCGGACAAGCCAGCATGGGTGGAGATCGCCGACCAGGTGCACGGTTTCCTCGCCACGTCGTGGATCTGCGCGCACAACGCGCACACGGACTACCGAGTCCTCAAAGCGCACCTGCCGACGTGGGAGCCGGCCGGAGTCCTCGACACGCTCCGCCTCGCCAAGACCACCGTTCCCAACCTGTCCGGCTACAGCCTGGACGCCCTCATCTGCCACATGAAGCCGGACCTGAGCAAAGCCCCCGCCCAGCGGCACCGGGCCACGTTCGACGCCTATGCCACCGCTCAGCTCCTCATCGCCATGGCCGCCCACTACGACACCTGGGACCAGCTCGTCGCCGCGGCCGTGCCGCCCGGCCTGCCCGGCGCCCCCGAACCAGAAAAGGACCCAACCCTGTGGTGACCCAGACAACCATCCGTATCGGGGTGCTCGGCACCCACTCCACCGGCAAGACGATGCTGCTGAAGCGGATAGAGATGGAACTGCGAGGCCACGGCGTCACCGTGGCCCGCACCGGCCGCCTCGCCAAACGTGCCGCCGCACTCGGGCTCCCGAAGATGCAGCACCACACCGGCCAGTCCACCGAGTGGATCATCGCCCGGGGCATCGCCGACGAGATCGAGGCCGAGCAAGGCGCGGGCGTGGTCCTCGTCGACCGGGCCTCCTTGGATGCCGTCGCATACCTCCGGGCGGCTCTGGAGTACCGCGGTGAAGTCCTCCACCGTGGCGAGCTGGAGCGTCTTCGGTTGCTCGCTGGGACTCAGGCCCCGAAGTACGACCTTCTCCTCGCTACCGTGCTCGACCCGGACGTGCCCGTCGACAAGAGCCACGACTACGACGATCGCTTCCGCCGCCTGGTCGACAAACACGTCCACAGCCTCCTCGCCGAGGACGAGTTCCCGCACCAGCGCGTCACCAGCGATTCCGAAAGTCAGACACGCGCCATCGAGCGGGCACTTCAGCTCTGCCTGCAGGAGGCCGCCGTATGACCGGCACTCCGCCCGCCGGCACGATCACCATCGCCGGGAAGACCGTCTCCCGGCTCGGGTTCGGCACCATGCGCCTGACCGGCCCCGGCACCTGGGGCTATCCCGATGACTGCCACACGGCGGTCAGCGTCCTCCGCCAAGCGGTCCACACGTACGGGATCACGCACATCGACACTGCGGACGCCTACGGACCCCACACCGTCGAGCACTTGGTCCGGGAAGCCCTGCACCCGTATCCGGAGAACGTGCTGATCGCCACGAAGGTCGGCATGCTCCGCCCCGCCCCGGACGTGTGGACCCCGCACGGCTACCCGGCATACCTGCGGGCGTGCGTTGAAGCAAGCCTGCGCCGCCTCGGTGTCGAGCGGCTGGACCTCTGCTACCTCCACCGCATCGACCGGGAGGCTCTGCTTTTCGACCAGTTCGAGGTGATGAAGGCGCTCCAAGACGAGGGCAAGATCGGGCACATCGGCCTGTCGAAGGTCACTCCCGAGGACATCCGCGACGCGGGCAAGGAACTCACTGTCGCAGCCGTGCAGAACGTCCTCAACATGACGGACAGCTTCGACCCCGCGCTCGAACTCTGCCAGGACCTCGGCATCCCGTACGTGGCGTACCGGCCGCTCGACGCCGGCGTCCTCGCGAGCACGCGAGGTGTGGAAGAACCTCTTCAGTGGCTACTTCACCGCGGTGACCACGTCGCGCCGATTCCCAGCACAAGCCAACCGCGGCACCTCGAACAACTCGTGACCGCTGTGGCGGGCGGTGTCTGATGCCGACGGCTGGTGCCCCACCCGTACCCGCCTCTGCGATACGGCAGCGGGCAGCCTACGAGAACTGGCGGCCGCCAGTCGTGGGGGTCGCTTTACTCGTGCCGGTGGGAACGGATCAGTTGCTCGTCATCGAACACGCTGGTCTCCTCCTTCCTGTGGGGGCCGTCCACGACGGACAGATGCCAGAGGAAGCAGCCAAAGCGGTCCTGCGTCTGGAGCCAGACGGCATACATGTCCTGCGCCGGGTTGCGGTTGATCAAAGACAGCCGACGCGCCGGCGGAAGGTCATCACGCACATCGTCGCCACAAAGCCGCTGGCTCCCGACGACATCGTGCGCCTCACGTATCGCGATCCAAGAGCGGCTATCCGCGTGATCCCCCTAGGACAGGTGACCGCGCACCTGCCCCCGTGCGCACATAGGCGAACCCTTGCCGCGCTCAACGCCCTTGAGCAGGACAAGACGGCCTACCTCGACTCGGGAACCATTCGGCGTACCGAGCCCAGTGCCAGCCGTCTTACTGAGCACAGCTGGCAGTAGCCCTCTGCTCTCGGAGGCCCCTCGGGCAACCCTGCAAACCCCATCTGTTACATACGCATCGACCTCGGCGTTTCGGCCATCCCGGGGCTTGGGGTCGATCCGTACGCCCCAAGGGTCGATGCATCATCCATGGCGCGCGCATCGCGCGATTGTGCGGAATCTGCTCCGTCGCAAACACGTGTGCTCGATATCGCGGCGCCTCTCGTGGACTCGTGTGTCGCAAGTTGGTTCACAACTGCCCTGTGACGGCAAAGCTTGAGAGTGTGCCGTCGAAGATTGAGCACCCCTAGGCTCGTGTCCATGTCATGGATCACGCTGGTGTCCACCGCTCTTGGGGCCGTTGTGGGGCTTGGGTCGGTCGGCATTGCTGTCGGAGCGGGTGCGCTTGGGGCGGGAACGCGACGAACGCCAACTCGGCGCGCAGAGAGATATCTACGTCGCCTATCTGACTGCCCTGCACGACGCCAATCAGGCTCTGCGCCTGGTTTCGCTTGGTCATCACCCCGCGGAAGCCTCCCGTGATCTGGCGGAACGAGGCGCCTTCCGCGACGCGGGACTGGTTCAGGCCCGCGAGCGCATAGTGCTCTCAGCGTCAGAGCCGGTCGTCCAGGCCGCTGATGCCGCCTTCATCCGCTCCAAGCCGGATGATCCGGTCCAGAGGAGTCGCCGCCTTCTGCGTGCCTGGGATTCGCCCATGGCAGACAACAAAGAACCCCCAAGGACTGGAACCTGCTCGGTGGGCATGTCAACGTACAACGTCCCGTAAAACACCAGGTCAGCGAAAGGATGCGGGCTTCCGGGCCGCCTGGGGGCCGACCGCCGTAGCAGCATGTGACCCGTCCTGCTCCGTCTTGCCGGGAGGCCCGTCCCAAGGAGGCCCACCTGTCGAATCCCGCCCTCCGATCCGCCCGATTCACTGCCTCCATCCTCTTGACGCTCAGCGCCCCGAACGCGTGGACCGCACAGGAGAGGGAGGACTATGGCGCCCTTCCCCAGCGTCGGGCCTCTGCGTCTGCGCGGCCGGGCTGCTCAGCGAGGCCCTGCTGCACGCGGCTACCGTCGCGATTCAGCGGTCCTCGCGCACGTGGCGGTGCACCCCGGAGCCCAACTCGGCAGGTCGCCCGAGCTGTTGGTGCTTCAGAGCGAGTCGTGGCCCGTAACCTCCGCCAACTCGCTGACGACGGGTTGCTGGTGCTTGTAACGGACTGCGCGACCCTCGCTCTCCGGTCGTACCGGCTGACCTCCCGGCCGAGGCCGATACAGGGCGCCGGGAAAATCCCTAGTCGTGCAGCGCGATACGTAGCAGACGATCCCCGGTTACCGAAACCGGGGATCGTCCAGAGCATTGATGGTGTTCGCACTCGGCTGTGCTTGGCGGTGGAGCCGTAGCGAACGCAGTAGACAGCGCTGCAACGATCCAGGGAGGAAATGAGCGGCGCCTGCCTGCTGCTGCCCCGAAGTCCGCAGCGCCTGTTCGCTGAAAGACAGCGATTCCTCCGCCGAGTCGGCGTGGGCTCCCGGCGTTGTTGATCCCGCTCTGTCGCTCCGCGCGCTCCTTCGCAAGGAACACCACCTCATGTACCGATCCGCGATACCCCCTGCTCTTTTTTGCCCCGGGCTGGCAGACCCGTCTGCCTGCTTTCAGAAGCCGACACCGGCTGAGATCCCTTGGGGCCGTCTCGCAGCCGCCCACTACCTTCCTGACCTGGCGAGCGAGCCGATGGCAGCTGTGCGCCGTCCATAGCACGGCTCCAGTTGCGGCTTGTCCGCTAAGTCCCCTCGCACTTCACCACAGCCAGTGGGTGGGCGGAGGATCCGTTCTCCGCCCACCCGGTCCCGCTCCCTTCCGCGCCTCGCAGAAAACCCCTTCATGCCTGCCCGACCGCTACTCGCCCCATCGGCCGCACCCGTTCCCGCGAGCGCCGTACGCGCCGCATTCCTCAACGTCAAGGACACCGCGGCGTACCTCGGCCTCTCAACGCACACGCTTTATGTCTGGCGACACCGACGGCAGGGACCGCCGAGCTTCCGCATGGGCTCCCGAGGCCGCGTCATGTACCGGCGGGAAGCCCTCGATGCCTGGATCCGTGAGCAGGAGCGGGCCGACTCCCGCTCCAATCCGGTGCTGAACCCGCTGAGCGCAGCTCCACAGCAACGCAGCCGCCCCAGCGCCTGACGTGCCGAACGTCGTATCGCGCGCCGTTTGCACCCTCTTGAAAGGAGACTCACCTGGCCGGCTACATAGAAGACCGATGGATCAAGAAGAGGAAGGACCCGGTCACCGGGAAAAGGGAGAAAACCGCTCGCTACGGCAAGGGGAAGCGGTACAAGGTCGCCGGCATACCCGGGGTGCGGGACCGATCCTTCGAGGTCCTGGAGGATGCTAAGGCGTGGCTTCGTCGGGCAGCCACGGACGAGGAGCGCGGCGAGTTTGTGGACCCGCGAGATGGATCCATCACGCTGGCCGACTACATCGCGATGCACTGGGCGCCGGGCAGAGGCGGTGCTCCGAAGACCCAGCAGAACCAGGAGCGGCGAGCGCGACTCCACATCATTCCGCACCTGGGCCAACTCCCCCTCAGGAACATCACGGCGGCGGATTTGCGCGCGTACATAGCCAAGTTGGAGTCAACCGTCTCCTCGGTCGACTACCAGCGCGGCATCCTTTCCGAACTCTCCTCCATTCTTGAGGCGGCCGTAGATGACAAGCGGCTCGCCGGGAACCCAATGCACGCGAAGTCCGTGCGATGGCCCAAGGCGCCACAGGAGCGACGGGATGCCTGGCCGTTGGAGACGGCGCTGCGAGTCCGCGACGTCGTCAACCCGCGCAACCGGATAACCGTCGTCCTCGGCCTGGGCTGCGGGCTCCGTCAGGGCGAGGTGTTCGGATTGAGCCCGGAGGACATCGACTACGCGAGAGGCGTGCTCCATGTCCGCCGCCAAGTCCAGGCGATCAAGGGGACGCTGTATTTCACCCTGCCGAAGGGAAAGAAGACCCGTGTTGTCGACATGCCCTCCTCGGTTGCCGAGGAGTTGAAGCGCCACGTCGAAGCGTTCCCGCCAGCGGAAGTGGAGCTTCCGTGGGGGAAGCCGGAGGGGCAGGGGAGGAAGTTCTCGCTGCTGCTCACCACACGATTCGGCAACGCCGTCGCGGTGAACACGTGGAACACCTACACCTGGAAGCCTGCCTTGGCCGAGGCGGGCATCATTCCGCCGCGCGCCAAGGAAGCGAAACCCTGGCAGTGGGCGGCTGCCCCGAAGGACGGCTTCCACGTGCTGCGGCACACCTATGCCTCGCTCATGCTGGAGGCCGGAGAGTCCGTCGTGACCTTGGCGCGGTGGCTCGGGCACTCCTCGCCCGCGATCACCCTCGGTTACTATGCTCACTTCATGCCGGAGGCTGGAAGCAAGGGGCGAACCGCCATCGACGGACTGCTCGGGGAGCAGGGAGAACTGCATGCCGCTCGAAACTCCCCAGATTCTCCCCAGGGTCATTGACGAGGTATTCCCGCTACTGCGCCCCTCCGGCGATGGTCGTGGATTGCAAGGTTAAATAGACGGGTGGCCTGGGAAAATGCTGAGAGAGGTCATCGCGACCCGCTACATCACGCCGCTGCGTGAGGGTGGCTCGCTGCCGGGGCTCGTCGAGGCCGACGATCTCGGGACGTACGTCATGAAGTTCACCGGCGCCGGGCAGGGGCGCAAGACTCTCGTCGCGGAGGTCGTCTGCGGTGAACTCGCCCGTCGGCTGGGCCTGCGCGTGCCCGGCCTGGTGACGATCGGCCTCGACCCGGTCCTGGGGCTCGGTGAACCTGACCAGGAGGTTCAGGGACTGCTGAAGTCGAGCGGCGGACTGAACCTCGGGATGGACTTCCTCTCCCGGGCGATCGGCTTCGACTCCCTGGCGCACCGGGTGAGCCCCGAGGAGGCCGGGCGGATCGTGTGGTTCGACGCCTTGGTCAACAACGTCGACCGCTCCTGGCGCAACCCCAACATGCTGGTGTGGCACGGCGACCTGTGGCTCATCGACCACGGCGCCACGATGATCTGGCACCACAACTGGCCCGGGGCCCAGGCCTCCGCCGCCAAGCCGTACGACGCCACCGACCACGCGCTCGCACCCTTCGGCCCGGACATCGTCTCCGCCGCCGCCGATCTGGCGCCGCTGGTCACG
Organism: Streptomyces sp. NBC_00554; assembly: GCF_041431135.1. NCBI lineage: Bacteria > Bacillati > Actinomycetota > Actinomycetes > Kitasatosporales > Streptomycetaceae > Streptomyces > Streptomyces sp. NBC_00554. Next base: position 8,817,876 of record NZ_CP107799.1, read on the forward strand.
GAAGAGCTGCTCACCGAGGTGACCTCCGGGATTCCGGACGAGTGGCTCGACGGGGAGCCCGGTTTCGACACGACGGACGCTCTGCGGAGGGCGTACGCGGAGCCGCTGCTCGCGCGCGCCGCCGTGATCCATGAGCGCATCAAGGGCATCGACAGCACCGCGGGCATCAAGGGGAGCAAGTGAGCGAGCGGGACGTCTTCGAGTACGCGCTGCTGCGTGTGGTTCCGCGAGTCGAACGCGGCGAGTGCTTCAACGCGGGCGTGCTGGTGTACTGCCGCGCCAAGTCCTTCGTCGCCGCCCGCACGCATCTGGACGAGACCAAGCTGCGGGCACTGGATCCGGAGGCGGACGTGGCGGGCGTACGGGCTGCGCTCCGTGCTGTCGAGGGAGTCTGTGCCGGAGGGGAAGCGGCAGGTCAGGCGGCGCACGACGACGCCGGACGGCGCTTTCGCTGGCTGATCGCGCCCCGCTCCACGGTCGTCCGGCCGGGGCCCGTGCACACGGGGCTCACCGCGGATCCGCGGGCCGAGGTGGAGCGGTTGCTCGAGCTGCTGGTCAGGTAATGGATCACACGTGCGCGGTGTGCCGTTGACACCGGGTGCCAGGGCTTCTAGCGTCACGTCTGCTGAAGGTACTAAGCGGTCGCTCACCGGACGGGCGTACCGTGTGAGCCGCAGGGCAATTCAGGGCCGCAGGGCTTTTCAGCCGCAGGGCTTTTCAAGGGCGAGGAGAACCAGCAATGTCCACCACTGAGCAGCGCGTCGCCGTAGTCACCGGTGCCGCGCGCGGCATCGGTGCCGCGACCGCCGTACGACTGGCCGCCGAGGGCCGCGCCGTCGCGGTGATCGACCTCGACGAGGCCGCGTGCAAGGACACCGTCGAGAAGATCACCTCCGCCGGTGGCAAGGCCATCGCGGTCGGCTGTGACGTCTCCGACGAGGCCCAGGTCGAGGCGGCCGTCGCCCGGATCGCCGAGGAGCTCGGTGCGCCGACGATCCTGGTGAACAACGCGGGTGTCCTCCGCGACAACCTGCTGTTCAAGATGAGCACGTCCGACTGGGACACGGTCATGAACGTGCACCTGCGGGGCGCCTTCCTGATGTCGAAGGCCGTTCAGAAGCACATGGTGGACGCGAAGTTCGGCCGGATCGTCAATCTGTCCTCGTCCTCCGCGCTCGGCAACCGGGGCCAGGTCAACTACTCCGCCGCCAAGGCCGGTCTGCAGGGCTTCACCAAGACGCTCGCCTTCGAGCTCGGCAAGTTCGGCGTCACCGCGAACGCCGTGGCGCCCGGCTTCATCGTCACCGACATGACCGCCGCGACGGCCGCCCGCATCGGCATGGGCTTCGAGGACTTCCAGGCCGCCGCCGCGACCCAGATCCCCGTACAGCGCGTCGGCAACCCGGACGACATCGCCAACGCGATCGCCTTCTTCACGGGCGAGGCGGCCGGATTCGTCTCCGGCCAGGTGCTGTACGTCGCCGGCGGACCGCTCAACTAAGGCCGGGGGACACGGACATGACCACACTCCCCGAGCTCTCGGGCAAGGTCGCGCTCATCACGGGCGCGAGCCGCGGCATCGGCTACGGCGTCGCCGAGGCCCTGATCGCCCGCGGTGACCGCGTCTGCATCACCGGCCGCAACGAGGACGCCCTCAAGGAAGCCGTCGAGGCACTCGGTGCCGACCGCGTCATCGGCGTCGCGGGCAAGGCCCACGACGAGGCCCACCAGGCCGTCGCCGTCGAGCGCACCATGGAGGCCTTCGGCCGCGTCGACTACCTGGTCAACAACGCCGGTACGAACCCGGTGTTCGGCCCCATCGCCGACCTCGACCTCAACGTGGCGCGCAAGGTCTTCGAGACCAACGTCGTCTCGGCGCTCGGGTTCGCCCAGCGGACCTGGCACGCCTGGCAGAAGGACAACGGCGGCGCGATCGTCAACATCGCCTCCCTCGCCGGGATCTCCGCCTCGCCGTTCATCGGCGCGTACGGCATCAGCAAGGCCGCCATGGTCAACCTGACCCTGCAACTGGCGCACGAGTTCGCGCCCATGGTGCGGGTCAACTCGATCGCGCCCGCCGTCGTCAAGACCAAGTTCGCGCAGGCCCTGTACGAGGGCCGCGAGGAGGAGGCGGCCGCGGCGTACCCGCTCGGCCGGCTCGGTGTCCCCTCGGACATCGGCGGCGCCGCCGCGTTCCTCACCTCCCCGCAGTCGGACTGGATCACCGGCCAGACGCTGGTGGTCGACGGTGGCATCTTCCTCAACGCCGGGGTGGGATGACATGAGCGCCGGTGCGGGCGCGCGCCGACGGAGCGAGCGCCCGCGCCGAGTGACGAGTTGACAGAAATCGTGCCCGCGTCGAGGCATTTCGGGTGCACAGAAGAATGACAACGTAGTCACATACTCGCTGATCAAGTGCCCTGCCGGGAAAGCGGTTCCGCCGGTGGGGCACTGCGGTATGGTCTGCCGACCCTTGGTACGGCAGATCGAGGAGCGAGCGCGTGTTCAACCGGAACCGGAACCGATGCCTGCGGCAGCTGGCGACGATCACGTCGATATCCCTGGTCGCCGGATGCGGTGTCCTCTCCTCGGACTCCTCCGACGACGCCGGACCGATCGTCGTGGGCACCACCAGTGCTCCGAGCACGCTGGATCCGGCGGCTTCCTGGGACGGCTCCTGGGAGCTGTTCCGCAACATTTACCAGACGCTGCTGAGCTACCCCAACGGCGCGGTCGAGCCCGGCCCCGACGCGGCCGAGTGCAAGTTCACGGACGCGGTGAACCGCACGTACAGCTGCCGCCTGCGCGATGACATGACGTTCTCCGACGGGGACAAACTCGACGCCCAGGCCGTCAAGTACTCGATCGACCGGATCAGGAAGATCGCTGTCGCCGGCGGCCCCGCGGGACTTCTGGGAAGCCTTGAGCGGGTCCAGGTGCTGAGCGACCGTGAGGTCGTCTTCCACCTCAACAAGTCCGACGCGACCTTCCCGTTCGTCCTGGCCACGCCCGCCATGTCGATCGTCGACCCCGACGACTACCCCGCCGACGCCCTGCGCAAGGACGGCCGGGTCACCGGCTCCGGGCCCTACAGCCTGGGGTCCTACGAGGAGGGCAAGCAGGCCCAGCTCGTCAGGAACGACCGCTACAAGGGCTTCGCCGACCGCAAGAACAAGGCGGTCACCATCCGCTACTTCCAGGACTCGGCCCAGATGGTCGACGCCCTCCGGGACAAGGACATCGACGTCACCTTCCGAGGTCTCGCCGCCTCGGACATCGTCTCGCTCCAGGGCCAGGACCCCGACGAGGGCATCCAGCTCATCGAAGGCGCGGGCACCGAGATCAGCTACCTGGTGTTCAACCCGAAGGACCCTTGGGCCGCGAAACCGGCCGTCCGTAAGGCGATTGCCCAGGTCATCGACCGACCGGTGATCGCGCACAAGATCTACAAGGACACCGTCGAGCCGCTGTACTCCATGGTCCCGAAGGGGCTGACCGGCCACACCGTGGGCTTCTTCGACGACTACGGAGCCCCCAGTTCGTCCAAGGCCCGGCAGATCCTCCTGGAGGCGGACATCAACGAGCGCGTCCCCCTCACCTTCTGGTACACGACCGACCGCTACGGCTCCGAGACCGCCCCCGAGTTCCGGGAGCTCAAGAGCCAGCTGGAGGACTCCGGTCTCTTCACGGTCACCCTCAAGAGCCGCCCCTGGAAGACCTACGAAGAGGGTTACCGCAAGGGCGAGTACCCGGTGTTCGGGCGTGGCTGGTTCCCCGACTTCCCGGACGCCGAGAACTTCATCGCGCCCTTCGTGGGCGAGGACAACGCGCTCGGTACGCCCTATCCGGCCCCGTACATCACCAACAACCTGCTTCCGGAGTCGCGCCGCGAGACCGACCGCGGAGCCGTGGTGAAGCAGTTCGAGGAAGCTCAGCAGATCCTCGTCGACGACGCCCGGCTGCTGCCGCTGTGGCAGGGCAAGCAGTACGTGGCCGCGAGCGAGGACATCTCGGGTGGCGAGGTCGCCCTGGACCCGTCGACGATCATGACGATGTGGGAGCTGTACCGGAAGACCAGCTGGTAGCGCGGGCCTCTGGACCCGATTGTCAGTGGGCGGCGGTAGGTTCTGTGGTCTGGAAGTGACCGCACATCGGAGGAAGTTGACGTGACCGATATCGCCATGCTGCCCGAGTCCTGGCGCGACGTCCTGGGCGAGGAGCTGCAGGAGCCCTACTTCAAGGAACTCACCGAGTTCGTCGAGGAGGAGCGCGCGAAGGGCCCGGTCTACCCTCCGCGGGACGAGGTCTTCGCCGCGCTCGACGCGACGCCGTACGAGCGGGTGAAGGTACTGATCCTCGGTCAGGACCCCTACCACGGCGAGGGCCAGGGGCACGGTCTGTGCTTCTCCGTCCGCCCGGGCGTGAAGACCCCGCCCTCACTCCGCAACATCTACAAGGAGATGAAGGAGGAGCTGGGCACCCCGATCCCGGACAACGGCTATCTGATGCCGTGGGCCGAGCAGGGCGTGCTGCTGCTCAACGCGGTGCTGACGGTGCGCGCCGGTGAGGCCAACTCGCACAAGGGCAAGGGCTGGGAGAAGTTCACGGACGCGGTCATCCGGGCCGTCGCCGACCGGCCCGACCCGGCCGTCTTCGTCCTGTGGGGCAACTACGCCCAGAAGAAGCTGCCGCTGATCGACGAGGAGCGGCACGTGGTGGTGAAGGGGGCGCACCCCTCGCCGCTGTCCGCCAAGAAGTTCTTCGGTTCGCGACCGTTCACCCAGATCGACGAGGCTGTCGCACGGCAGGGCCACGAGGCGATCGACTGGCGGATTCCGGACCTGGGCTGAGATTCGGTCCCTCTGGCCGGGCGGGGCTCGTGAGAGCGAGCCCGGCCGGGCCGTCACCGGCCTGGCCCAGCCGTGCACGGAGGCGCCTGAGCGTGATTGTCAGTGGCTGCCGTTAGCGTCGTTGGCGTCGTGATGATCAGTGACGAGCCTGTGGAGGACGCGGTGGCGGAGCAACAGGAGCAGGCAGCGCCGGACGCCATGATGACCCGGATCGGGCAGGTCATCATGCTGCACCACGGCGGTGACCGCGAGGAGGCCCGGAGCCGCTTCCTGGACCTGTGGGCTGAGATCGGCGAGGACGGCGACGCCCTGCACCGCTGCACGCTGGCGCACTACATGGCGGACACCCAGGACGACCCCTCGGACGAACTGGCCTGGGACCTACGGGCGTTGTCGGCGGCGGAGGAGCTCACCGACGGGAGGATCGCCGAGCACCACGAGTCGCTCGCGGTGCGCGTCTTCTACCCCTCGCTGCATCTGAATCTCGCCGCCGACTATGTGAAGCTCGACCGCACCGAGGCCGCCCGCACGCATCTGCGCAGGGCCCGTGGTGCGGTCGGCGCTCTTGGGGACGACAGCTACGGCGACGGTGTCCGGGCGGCGATCGGCCGTCTGGAGCTGCGGCTCGACGGGGAGGGGACACCGGGATCGGGCGAGGGGCCCGGGTCACTGGGCGGTCCTGGTTCCTCCGGCGGGCCCGGAGGGGAGACGCTGGGGCCGCCGAGACGGCGGTCCTGATCGGGCAGTGCCCCAAAGGGGCGCGGGGAACTGCGCGACCAGCCACGACGGACCCGCAGGCGACGCACCGGAATTCCGGCGGAGCGCTCAGCGGTGGGCGCCGCGTCCGTCAACGGCCGTACGCCCCCTCGCAGATGACCGCTTGGGGGCTGTCCGCCGACCAGCCTCCGTACTTCCGGCCGAGGGCGCACACGTCCGCGCTCGCCGGGACATCCGGGACAACGGGTGGGACGGCGATGCGTGGCTCGGGGCGCGACGCCTTGGGATGCGGGGCGGTGCGGGGGCGATGGGGAGCGGCCGGTGGGGCCGCGGCGGGTGGCGGAGGAGTCGCCCGGCGCGGTGCGGGCGCGCTGGGCGAGGGCCTACGGGACGGGCCGATGAGTTCCAGCGCCTCCCGCGCCGGTGCCTGCACGATCTGCGGCTCGGCCTCGCCGTCCGGACGCGGCACGGAGGGCCCCGACGGTACGGGCGGCAGGCCGGAGGAGGGCGGTCGCTGGACGGTCACACAGCCGGAGAGGGCCGTGACAGCCACGGTGACCAGGAGCGTCGCGGTCGTCGTTGATCGATGCACCCGCGCAACTCTGCTGTGTCCGGCTCTCTTTGGGGGAGCGGACAAGCGGAGGATGCCCCGCACGGGTGATCCTTCCGCCCCTCCGGAGGGTGCCGGCGTCGGTGAGGTGACCCGGACGCCCCGAGGTGCCCGGCGCCACCGCCGTATGCTTCCCGACGAGGTCAAAAACCCGGAACGTACCGCACAACCCGCAACACCCCCCTTGAGGAGACCCCCGTGAAGGTCGGCTGCATCGGACTCGGAGACATCGCGCAGAAGGCGTATCTGCCGGTGCTGAGTGTGCAGCCGGGGGTCGAGCTGCATGTGCAGACGCGCACGCCCGCGACGCTCGCCCGGGTCGCCGACAGCCTCCACCTGCCGCAGGGGCAGCGCCACGGCGACCTGTCGGAGCTGCTGGCCCAGGGACTCGACGCGGCGTTCGTGCACGCGGCCACCGTGGCGCACCCCGAGATCGTCACGCGCCTGCTCGAGGCGGGCGTACCGACGTACGTCGACAAGCCGCTCGCGTACGAACTCGCCGATTCGGAGCGGCTGGTGCGGCTCGCGGAGGAGCGCAACGTCAGTCTGGCGGTGGGCTTCAACCGGCGTTACGCGCCCGGGTACGCGCAGTGCGCCGACCACCCGAGGGAGCTGATCCTGATGCAGAAGAACCGCATCGGGCTGCCCGAGCAGACACGCGCGATGGTCCTCGACGACTTCATCCATGTCGTCGACACGCTGCGGTTCCTGGCGCCGGGGCCGATCGACGACGTGAGCGTGCGGGCGCGTGTCGAGGACGGGCTGCTGCACCATGTCGTACTGCAGCTCGCCGGGGACGGCTTCACCGCGCTCGGTGTGATGAACCGGCTGAGCGGTTCGGCGGAGGAGATCCTCGAGGTCTCGGGTCAGGACACCAAGCGGCAGGTGCTCAACCTCGCCGAGGTGATCGACCACAAGGGACAGCCCACCGTGCGGCGCCGCGGCGACTGGGTGCCGGTGGCCAGGCAGCGCGGTATCGAGCAGGTGACGCTCGCCTTCCTCGACGCCGTGCGCGCGGGCAAGGTGCTCAGTGCCCGGGATGCGCTGGCGACTCATGAACTGTGCGAGCGGGTGGTACGGGCGGTGGAGGAGCAGGCCGCCGCAGCCTGAGCGCGCGTGCGCCCTCCGTCGCGCACAGGGCTGCCAGCACCAGCAGGGCCGCGTGCACCGGCCATTCTCCGAACCGGACGTACGGCGTGACACCCCGTGCCAGCGGCACCTCGTACACCATCGTCTTGCTGGCGTCCGTGCCGAGCCAGGAGCCGACGCGCTCGCCGCTCGGGCCGTAGACGGCGGAGACGCCGGTCAGCGTTGCGTGCACCATCGAGCGGCCGGTCTCGGCGGCCCGCAGTGCGGCGAGTGAGGCGTGCTGTTCGGGCGCCCAGCTCTTCTGGAAGCTCGATGTCGAGGACTGCGCGAGGAGTACCTCGGCGCCGTCCTGGGCGAGATGGCGGCTCATGTCGGGGAACGCCGACTCGAAGCAGACCATCGGGCCCACGCGCAGCCCGTTCCCGACGTTCATCACCACCTGCTCGGTGCCCTGCCTGCGGTCCTCGCCGGCTGCCTTGCCCACCGAGGTCGCCCAGCCGAGGACACTGCGCGCGGGAACGTACTCCCCGAAGGGGACCAGCCGCATCTTGTCGTAACGGTCGCCGGTCGGGCCCCCGGGTCCCACCAGGACCGAGCTCTTGTAGATGCCGGGCCGGTCGGAGCGGCGCGCGTCGACGTTCACCAGGAGGTCGGCGCCCGTGAGCCGTGACAGTGCGGCGATCCGGTTCGCCAGGTCGGGCCGGTCGGCGAGGTCGAAGCCGACGCTGCTCTCGCCCCAGACGATCAGGTCGACGTCCTGCCCGGCGAGTGTGCGGGTGAGCGCCTCCTCGCGTGCGAAACGCTGGTCGGCGCCGTCGATGACGCCGGGCTGTACGACGGCGATGCGGACCCGGCCGTCCACGTCGGGGCGCGGCGACCACACCCAGGCCGCCGAGGTGGCGGCGGCCGTGGCGACCAGGCCGGCCACGGCGGGTATTCGGGCCTGGCGTACGGAAGCGAGTACGGCGACGGCGACGTTGACCGTCACCACCAGGAAGCTGAGCAGCCACACCCCGCCGACCGAGGCGAGCCGCAGCGCGGGATCGACCTGCCACTGGCTCGACCCGAGCAGGCCCCACGGGCCGCCCAACCCCTGCCAGGACCGGACGAGTTCGACCATCAGCCAGCCGGACGGCAGCACCACGAGGGCGGCCGCGATCTGCCCCGGCGAGGGCACACCGCCGAGGAACCGGCGCACGAGCCAGCCCCAAGGGGCCCACAGCGCGCCGAGCAACGCGGCTATGACCAGCGTGAACACATGCAGGCTCGGCAGCAGCCAGTGGTGCACCGCCAACATGAAGCCGAGCCCGCCGAGCCAGCCGTCGTACGCGGCCCGCTTTGCCGTCGGGGCCGAGCGGACCAGCAGGATCCAGGGCACGAGGGCGACGTACGCGAACCACCACAAGGAGGGGGCGGGGAAGGCGAACACGGGCAGCGCGCCTGCCAGGGCGACGACGACGCCGCGGCGCCAGGGGGAGACGAGCCAGCGCTCACGCCTGTTCATCCTGAGCCTCCCTCCCCGGTGCGTGCCTCCAGTGTGCGCGTCGGGGACGATCTCCGACAGGGGGTATCGGCTCGGGTGGCGACTGTTCTCGGTCAGGGCGCTCGGGTGGCGGCTGATCACATCCTTCTGCGCCGCCGAGGGCTCAGGACCCTCAGGTGGCCGCGGGCTCCTGACGTTTCTGGGAGGTGCGGCGCCACTTCTCCTGGACGATCACCTCGCGCAGCCGCCAGCCGTCGTGCGTACGCACCAGCCCGAAGGCGTAACGGCCGCCGCACACGAAGTCGGGCGCGGTGGAACCGTCGTCATGTCCCGCGAACCTCATCGGATTGATGTAGTCCGCCTGGATTCGGGCGGTGTCGCCGGTGTCCTGCTCCAGCAGCCCGAACCGGACACGCCGGTTGACGATCAGATGCTGACGCATCGGGAACAGTTCCATGCTCTGGGAAAGCCAACCTGCGACCTGCACGGCGTCTCCCTCGATTCCGCCGGCCGAGCGGTAGTCCGCACGTCCGTCCGGCGCGAACAGCCCCCGGTACGCCTCCCAGTCTCCGTCGTCCACGGCCACCGCGTACTCGGTGACGAGTCCGTCCACGGCGAACCGGTCCATCACGGTCGCGAGCTCCACACGCTGCGTCATTTGATCAGTGTTGGCCACGGGGCCTGCCACGCCAAGGGGCTAAGCGGTGATATTCAGGAGCCGTCCACCTCTGTGTGCGTGAGACCGGTGGCTTCGCCGAGCGGCAGGACTCCGCTCTCCGACCGCTGTTGAGCGGCGTAGCGCGAACGCTCCGGCCGGTACTCGACAAGTACGGGGTGTGGCCGTGGTCGAGCGGCTGCGGAAGGGGACCCGATGGAGTCGGACGACGAGGATCTGCTGACGCGCTCGGCGCGTGACCCGGCGGCCTTCGAGCCACTGGTCGAGCGCCACGCCGGTGTACTGCACGGCTATCTGGCCCGCCGGGCGCCCGCCGCCGCGGACGATCTGCTGGCGGAGGTCTGGTTGCAGGCCTACGCGAGCCGCTCCACCTTCGACGCCGACCGTGGCACGGCTCGTACCTGGCTGTTCGGGGTGGCGAGGAACGTACTGGCCGCGCACTGGCGGCAGAACGGGCGGGAACAGCCGGGAACGCCCGGTGATCGTGCCGACAGCGACCCGTGGCAGGGGGTCGACGAACGGCTGGACGCCGCGGCGGTCGCGCCGTTCCTGCGGCACACGATCGCCGGACTTCCGCACGTGGAGCGCGAGTTGCTGCTCCTCGTCGCCTGGGAGCGGCTCACCCCGACCGAGGCCGCGGCCGCGGTCGGAATCCCCCCGGGCACCGCAAGATCCCGCCTGCACCGTGCCCGTGCACGGCTGCGTGCGGCACTCGCACCGACCAGTGCCGGCACCCTCAACCGGACAGGAGACCTCGCATGACCACGACCGAGCCCGATGTCCTCGACTTTCCCGGCGCAGAGACCCTTGAGGCCGCCGGGCGGGTGGATCCGCCGAGCACGTCGACCGTCGCAGCCGCGCAGGCCGCGGTACGGGAGGCCGTGGCCCGTGACATGGCGGCAGTCCCCCGGCGGCGGCGTGGCGGCGTCCGGCGCCGGTCCGCAGTGGCCGCCTTGGCCGTGGCGGCGGTCACCGCCGCCGTCCTGGTGTACCCGACGGTCTCCGTCGACGGCGGCCCGCCGGCCGCGAGCGCGAACGCGGCGGCCTTCTTGCAGCACGTGGCGGACGCGGCGGCGGACGAGAGCAAGCCCGCCACCGACGTCCCGTACTGGAAGGTGCGCGTCCGCTACACCCACCCGGGCGGGAAGGCCGACATCCAGTCGACCTGGTTCAGCCGGACCGCCGTCATCCTCGAACAGGGCCCCGGCGGGCGGGACTCGGGGGCCTGCCGCGACGGCTTCTGCTACTTCCCCGAGCCCCGGGGCATGGTCTGGACGATCGGGAAGACCAAGCTGACCTGGGACGAACTCGGCAAGCTGCCCACCGACCCGGCGGCCCTGAAAACCCGCCTTCTCGGCGACTCAGCAGGCAGCACGGCCACGACCGGGAATCTCCACAACAGCATCGTGCAACTGCTCGCCACCGCACCGTCGAGCCCCCAGTTGCGCGCGGCCCTGTTCGAGATCCTGGCCGGGATGGACGGCGTACGGCTCGTCGGCCCGGCCAAGGACAGCGCGGGACGGCAGGGCACGGCCGTGGAATGGCAAGGCCCGGAGCTGCACCACCGCCTCATCGTCGACCCTGACACCAGTGACGTCCTGGAACACCAGGAGAAGGGCGCCGTCACGGGCGGGGCATGGCTCGGCACGACTTATCTGTCCGTGGGGCCGGCCTGGAAGCTTGGCTGACTGGTCTTCCCGGCCAGGGGCAGGGTCGGACAGGGCCCGGTGCACGAATCCTTGTGCACCGGGCCCTGTCCGTGCCGTCACCGGTCCGGAGCAGAACACCGGCGTGCCGTCCCGAAGTTGGACAACTCGGCTGTGTGGCAGTCCAGTTGCCCGAGGAGGGGCCGTACGTCCTCTACGGGGACGTGCTCGCGCATCTGCGATCGTGGGGCGATCCGTTCGCGCTGCGAGGAGGCACTTATGGCACGTTCTGTCACGGTGGTCACGGGCGGTGGTCGGGGGATCGGTGCCGCGACCTGTACGCGCCTCGCCGCGGACGGGCACGACATCGCGTTGGGATACGTCAGCGACGGCGCCGCCGCCGAATGGACCGCCACCGCCGTCCGGGGGGCCGGGGCGCGCTGTGTCACGGTCCGTATGGACATCTCCGACGAGGCCGATGTGGAGCGGTTGTTCGACATGGCGGCGGACCGGCTGGGGCCGGTGACGGGGCTGGTGAACAACGCCGGGGTGACCGGCCCGCCCGGCAGGCTCGCGGACGCCGACCCCGCAGATCTGCGGCGGGTGGTGGAGGTCAACCTCCTGGGCACGCTGCTGTGTTCGCGCCGCGCGGCCCGTTCGATGGCGGCCTGGGGGAGCGGAGTCATAGTGAACGTCTCGTCGGCGGCCGCCACCCTCGGGAGTCCCGGGGAGTTCGTCCACTACGCGGCCAGCAAGGCGGCTGTCGACACACTGACCATCGGCCTCGCCAAGGAACTCGGCCCCGACGGCATCCGCGTCAACGCGGTCGCGCCGGGGATGGTCGACACCGAGATGCACGCGGCGATGGGTGACCCGGGCCGGGCCGATCGCGCCGTGTCCGCCATTCCGCTCCGCAGAGTCGGCCAGGCCGAGGAAATCGCCGCCGCCATCGCCTGGTTGATGTCACCCGATGCCTCTTACACGACGGGGGCGGTGCTGCGGGTGTCCGGAGGGCGGTGAGGTCCGGGGTGTTGCGGCTCGGCGGTTCGAGCTTGTGGTTCGAGCGTGTTCCGCTCAGCGGTTCGAGCGCCGCCGCATCGGCGACGTCACGCCGCCTCGATGACCTCGCCGCGTATCGCCTTGGCCCACTCCACGACCAACAGCTCGTACTCCGCTCGCTCCTGCGCCGAGAGGGAGCCGCCTGCGCGCATCCACAGCGCGCGAATCTGTTCGTTCACCGCGGCGGCAGACCGCACGGAACCAGAGGGCATTAAATCGGGGGACATGGGTGCAAGCCTAAGGGCATGGACTGACAGTGCGCTACCAGACGGCTACTCAGGCCGTATGTGGTTGGTCACGGCCGCCGCGTTCACTGTCGCTCGGCCCAGCTGCGGGACCAGTCAAGGAGGGGGCCCATCGCGGTCACCAAGTCGTCGCCGAGCGGGGTGAGATGCCAGGAGGAGTGGGCGGTTGACGTGGTGATACCCGCCTCGCGGAGTTCCGTGAGGCGGGTGGACAGGACGCTGGAGGACATGTCGTCGCAGCGGCGCTGGAGGTCGCGGAAGCCGATCGGGCCCCCGCCCCGGTGGAGTTCCCAGATGACGCGCAGAGTCCAGCGCCGCCCGAGGAGGTCCAACGCCGCCATGACGGGGCGGCCGCTCGTCGAGCCGCGCACCGGGCGGCCGGGTGCCGGGGAGTCGACTGGCGGGGAGTCGGTTGTCGGGATACCGGCGGCGGAGTGCTGGGGTTCGGGTGGCGTGGTCAAGTGGACGCCTCTCGCGGGGAGTTGCTCAACTCCTACCCTTGCGCTTCGATTTCAGAAGCGCAAGGGTGCTGGACATGAAGCAGCGCATCGACGGCGTCACGCCGCCCTACGAGCCCGAGACCGACCGCGCGTTGCACAGGTGGATGCCGCCCGGCGTCACCCGTGAACCCCTGATGCTCTTCAAGGTCCTGGAACGCCACCCCGAACTGGCCTCGCGCATGCGGGCGTTGGGTGCGGGCCTCCTCGTCCACGGCCGGCTCGGCGACGCCGACCGCGAACTCGTGATCGCCCGCGTCGCCGCCCGCTCCGGATGCGCGTACGAGTGGGGCGTCCATATGGCGGCGTACGCCGAAACGGCCGGACTCTGCGAGGAGCAGGTCACCCTCACCGCGACCGGCGAAGCCGACGACCCCGCGTGGTCCGCCCGGCAGACGGCCCTGCTGCGTGCCGTGGACGAACTCCACGCCACCTCGCAGGTGAGCGACGCGGCGTGGAGTGGGTTGCGGGAGCATTTCGACGAAAGCGAAGTCCTGGAGCTGCTGGTCCTCGCGGGCTGGTACCGGACGATCGCGTACGTCGCGAACGGAGTGCGGATCGAGGGGGAACCCTGGGCGCTCGCCCTGCCGGGGAGTTGAGCCGACAGCACCGCCGACTCGACGGTGACGTGCTGGAGTTGGGCGGACAGTCAGCCGACTCTGCGGTGACGTGCTCGAACCCCGGCGACGCTTGGGGCCCGCCGGAGCCGAACCGTCAGCCCGCCGACTCCGCCGCGTGCGGGCTGAGCGCGCCCGTCGTCACCAGCACGATGATGAGGATGCCGAGCGCGATGCGGTAGTAGACGAACGGCATGAAGCTCTTGTGCGAGATGAACTTCATGAACCAGGCGATGACGGCGTACCCGACCGCGAAGGCGATGACCGTCGCGAAGGCCGTCGGGCCCCAGTCGACATGGCCGCCCTCGCTGGCGTCCTTGAGCTCGAAGAGTCCGGATGCGAGTACGGCCGGCATGGCGAGGAGGAAGGAGTAACGGGCCGCCGCTTCACGGGTGTAGCCCATGAACAGGCCGCCGCTGATGGTCGCGCCGGACCGGGAGACCCCGGGGACCAGGGCCAACGCCTGGCAGAGGCCGTAGAGCAGGCCGTCCTTGGTGTTCAGGTCCTGCAGTGTCTTGCGCTCCTTGGCGGCCCGGTGCTTCCCGCCCGCCTCGTCGCGGGCCGCGAGCCGGTCGGCGATGCCGATGACGATGCCCATCACGATCAGCATCGTCGCGGTGATCCGCAGATCGCGGAACGGCCCCTCGATCTGGTCCTTGAGCGTCACCCCGAGCACGCCGATCGGGATCGAGCCGACGATCACCAGCCAGCCCATCTGCGCGTCGTGATCGCTTCGCATCGCCTTGTTCACGAGCGAGCGGGACCACGCCGAGATGATCCGCGCGACGTCCTTGCGGAAGTAGATCAGTACCGCGGCCTCGGTGCCGAGCTGGGTGATCGCGGTGAAGGCCGCGCCCGGGTCCTCCCAGCCTGCGAACGCCGCTGTCAGACGCAGATGCGCGCTGGAGGACACGGGAAGGAACTCGGTCAGCCCCTGGACGAGTCCGAGGATGAGGGATTCAAACCAAGACATGAAGTTACGTGGTCCCAGAACTGATCGTGGAAGGGGCGACGGGCATACCGTGCCGCTGATCGCGGTGATCACGGGTGGTGTTGAGGGCAGCGTAGCGTCCCCGTCCGACAGTCCCGGCACAGGGGTTTCGTAGCCGGACGGGGCGGGAGCGGCCCGGGGGCGTCCCGTGCCGCCGGAAGACAGGGTTCTCGGTGTTGACCGGCGGCTGGACCGGCGCATACGTTTCAGCAGGCGGGAAAGCGCTTGCTGCCTCCGGAGTCAGTCCGGGTGTCATCATGCGTTGGCCAACGTCTGACGACCGCGTCCGATGGAGTGCTGATCACGAACATGCCCACACCCAGCAACGACACCAGCCCCGAGACCTCCCCGAACCGCCCCGCGGCCCCGTTCGACGGCCGTCGTATCAGGGCTGCTGTCATCGGTACGGGCGCCATCGCGCGCGGGAGTCATGTCCCCGCGCTCGCCCGACTCGCCGAAGAAGGGGAGACGGAGATCGTCGCCGCGGTCGACATCGCCGAGGACGCGGTTCGGGAGTTCTGCGCGGAGGTGGGCATCCCGCACGCGTACACCGACCTCGACCGCATGTTGGAGGAGCAGCGGCCGGATCTGGTCGTCATCTGTACGCCGCCGACGCTGCACCGCGACCAGACCGTGGCGGCGTTGCGGGCCGGAGCGTGGGTGTGGTGCGAGAAGCCGCCGGTCCCGACACTCGCCGACTTCGACGCCGTCGAGGCGGAGGAGGGGCTCGGTGGGGGCCCGTACGCGGCGATCGTCTTCCAGCACCGTTTCGGGTCCGGCGCACGCCATGTGAAGCGCCTGATCGCCGAGCAGGCCATGGGGCGTCCGCTCGTCGCGCACTGCCAGACGACCTGGTACCGCAATGCCGCCTACTACGCCGTCCCCTGGCGCGGACGCTGGGAGACCGAGGGCGGCGGGCCCGCGATGGGGCACGGCATCCATCAGATGGATCTGCTGCTGGATCTGATGGGGCCGTGGAGCGAGGTGCGCGCCATGGCCGGAAGGCTCGTGCACGACGTGGAGACGGAGGACGTGTCGACCGCTCTCGTCCGCTTCGAGAACGGCGCGCTGGCGACCGTCGTCAACAGTGTCCTGAGCCCGGACGAGGTCAGCCGTATCCGCATCGACTGCGAACGCGCCACCGTCGAGCTCACGCACCTGTACGGGCACAGCAACGACAACTGGCGCATCACCCCGGTTCCGGAAGCGCCGGACGCGGACGTGGCGGCCTGGCGGGACTTCGGTGCGGACGTGCCGAGTTCGCACCTTGAGCAGCTGCGGGACCTGGTGGCGAGCATGCGTGCGGGCGAGCGGCCGCGCAGCAGCGGCGCCGACGGACGCACCAGCCTGGAACTGATCACCGCGCTGTACAAGTCGGCGTTCACGGACACGACCGTCCGTGCCGGGGAGATCGGTCCGGGGGATCCGTACTACACGGCTCTGCACGGGGGTGCGGCGGGCTGGGCGCCCGCGGGTTCCCAGGCGTCCGAGGTGTCTGAGGTGTCTCAGGGGGTGTCGGCATGACCACGCCCTCGGAGGGTGGCCTGCGTATCGTCCACGCGCACGGCGAGAGCATCACCATCAGTGAAGTCGGCACCGGTGTCGAGCTGTTGAGCTACGTCTACCGTCCCGAGGCGGCGTGGGAGGCCCCGAAGCCGTATCTGCACCCGCTCAGGACGCTGGCGAACAACGTTGTCACCGACTACCGGCCCAACGACCACCGCTGGCACAAGGGCCTCCAGATGACGGCCTCGCACCTCTCCGGCCAGAACCTGTGGGGCGGCAACACATACGTTCACGGAAACGGCTATGTCGAACTCCCAGAGCGCGTCGGGTCGATGGCGCACGTCGCCTTCGACCGGGTGGACTCGGACGACAGTCGCGCGGTCATCGTGGAGCGGCTCACATGGCATCCGTACGACGGCGAACTGTGGGCCGACGAGGAGCGCCGGATCGAGGTGCACGACGTCGATCCGGAGTCGGGTTCCTGGGCGCTGACCTGGACCACCGCGGTCACCAACCGGCGCGACGAGCCGCTGCGCTTCGGCAGCCCGACCACCGCGGGACGTGAGATGGCGGGCTACACGGGCCTGTTCTGGCGCGGACCGCGGGCCTTCCGGGACGGGCGGATCATCGGGCCCGACTCCGAAGGGCCCGGACTGATGGGGCGGCAGGCGCCGTGGCTCGCGTTCTCGGGGGAGTACGACGGCTCCGACGGACACGCGACGATGGTCTTCGCGCACGCCCCCGAGAACGACCACTCCGGGGAGGCCGGCGCCCACCCGGCCCACTGGTTCGTACGCAACGAACCCTTCGCCGCCGTCGCCCCGTCGCTCGCCTTCTACGACGAACTGGAGCTGGCACCCGGCGACACGCTCACCCGCCGCTACCGGGTCGTCGTGGCCGAGGGGGTTTGGGAGCGCGAGGAAGTCGCGAAGTACCTGGAGGAGCACCCGTGGTGAGCGGGCAGGAGGTACCGGGCACGGCGGCAGTCCAGGGCTTCGACGGGCTTCCGGGGGCCGTCGCCGTCTCGCACCTCCGCGTCTACGACTGGCCCGCGGCAGACGGCGTCTGTGGCGGAACTCCTCATATGCACCTGACCTGTTCGGAGGCGTACGTCGTCACCGGCGGGCGCGGCGCGGTACAGACGCTGACGACGTCCGGGTACGAGGTGACGCCGCTCGTGCCCGGTGCCGTCGTGTGGTTCACGCCCGGCACCATCCACCGGCTGGTCAACGAGGACGATCTGCGCATCACCGTCCTCATGCAGAACAACGGGCTGCCGGAGGCGGGGGACGCCGTCCTCACGCTGCCGCCGCGGTACCTGACCGACGCCGAGACGTACGCGGCCGCTACGGCCATCCCGGCCGACGCGCCCGAGGAGGAGCGGGAGCGGGTCGCCCGAGCCCGGCGCGACCTCGCCGTCGAGGGCTACCGGGCGCTGCGTGACGCGGACGGACCCGAGCCGCTCGCCGAGTTCCACCGGGCCGCGGCCGCGCTGGTTCGGCCCCGGCTCGCCGAGTGGCGCGAGCGGTGGCAGCGGGGTGCCGAAGCTGCCGCCGCGGCTACGGGGCACCAGCTCGACCGTCTGGAGCGGGGCGACGCGTCCCACCTCTCGGACGCTGTCGTACGGGCTGAACAGCCGTCCGCGTACGGCCGGTTCGGGATGTGCGGACGGCTCGATGTCTACGACGTCCATAAGGGGACGCACTAGACCCGTGAGGTCCGCAAAGGGGACGCACTAGACGCGTGAGGCCTGTCGGTAGGGGCACCGCTGCGTCGTAGTCGTAGTCGTAGTCGTAGTCGTAGTCGTAGTCGTAGCCGTAGCCGTAGCGTCCGCTACGCCGCCGCAGGACCCGTCACGGTCCAGCCCGGGGCCTGCGGGTGCGCCATCAGGTCGTCGTGCTCGACTTCCTTGCCGCACTCCCGGCAGACGACCTGCGGGACCAGTTCATTGCCGCACGTGTGCTCCAGGACCATGGGCCGGAAGCCGTCCTCCTGGAGATGCCGGTCGCCCCACGCCATGAGCGTGAGCAGGACGGGCTCCAGATCCAGCCCCGCCTGCGTGGGCAGGTACTCGTAGCGCTTGGGGCGATCGCTGTATTCGACCTTCTTCAGCACGCCGGCGTCGACGAGCCGTTTCAGCCGGGCGGTCAGTACGTCGCGCGGGGCACCGATGTTGCGGACCAGCTGGTCGAAGCGCGTGGCGCCGAGCGACACCTCGCGCAGCACCAGCAGGGAGTACTTCTCGCCGACCAGGGCGAGCGTGGCGGCGATCGAGCAGGGGCGGGCGTCCTTCATGCGCCCAGTCTAGTGGGTGGGTTGGTTGTTCCAACCCACTGAGCTACTCTTGAGTCACTTAGCGGGTTTGAAAAGCAAACTCTATGGGTTTGGAGATCAGACATGCGTGACGCCGTGATCGTCGAAGCCGTACGCACCCCCGTCGGCAAGGGCAAGTCGAACGGCGCCCTCGCCCATGTCCACCCCGTGGAACTCCTCGCCCACACACTCCGCAGTCTCGTCGAGCGCTCCGGAGTGGACCCGGCGCTGATCGACGACGTCATCGGCGGCACCGTCGACCAGGTCGGCGAGCAGGCCATGAACACCACTCGGTACGCCGTGCTCTCGGCCGGCTTCCCGGACGCCGTGCCCGCGACCACGGTGGACCGTCAGTGCGGCTCGTCGCAGCAGGCCGTGCACTTCGCGGCGCAGGGCGTCATGTCCGGCGCATACGACATGGTCGTCGCCTGTGGCGTCGAGTCGATGAGCCGCGTCCCGATGTGGTCGAACGTGCCGGCGGGCAAGGACCCCTTCGGCCCGGGGTCGCCGAGCGCTACCCGGAGGGCCTGGTGCCGCAGGGCATCAGCGCCGAACTCATCGCCGCCAAGTGGGGCATCTCGCGTGAGCGTATGGACGCGTTCGCGGTCGGTTCGCACCAGAAGGCGGCCGCGGCCTGGGACGGCGGTCTGTTCGATGCCGAGGTCGCGCCTCTGGACGGGCTGACCCGCGATGAGTGCGTCCGGCCCGCCAGCACCACGGAGATACTCGCCGGGCTCAAGCCCGCCTACTACGACCCTGGCTTCGGCGAGCGTTTCCCGCAGATCGACTGGTCGGTCACCGCGGGCAACGCGAGCCCGATCAACGACGGCGCGTCGGCCGTGCTCATCACGTCGAGCGAGACCGCCGCCCGCCTCGGCCTGCGCCCGATCGCCCGCCTGCACAGCTTCGCCGTCACCGGCTCCGACCCACTGCTGATGCTCACCGGCGTCATCCCGGCCACCGAGAAGGTGCTCCGAAAGGCGGGTCTGACCCTCGACGACATCGATCTCTTCGAGGTGAACGAGGCCTTCGCGAGCGTCGTCCTGGCCTGGCAGCAGGAGACGGGCGCCGATCTGGCCAAGGTCAACGTGCACGGCGGAGCGATCGCGATCGGCCACCCGCTCGGCGCGAGCGGCACGCGTCTGACGACCACCCTCGTCCACGCGATGCGCGCCCGCGGAGCCCGCTACGCGCTGCAGACGATGTGCGAGGCGGGCGGACTCGCCAACGCGATGGTCCTGGAAGCCGTGTAACGCCGGGTCGGACGACCGCGGCAGTGCGCCTCGGCGGCCGCGCGTCCCACGGCAGCGCCTCAGTGACCGGCGCCGAGCAGCGTCTCAGCGGCCGGTGCCGCAGCAATGCGTCAGTGGCCGCGCAGGTGGTGCCGCTTGCGCCAGGCCACCACAATCCCGACGAGGGTCGGTACGGCGATGAAGGCCATCGCGATCAGGAAGGCGGGCGAAGTCGGCGCCGAGGCCTGGGCACCTGCGACGACGTACGCGGCGGTGTTCGGGATCGTGCCGAGCGCCGTCGCGAGGAGGAACGGCAGCCAGCCCATGCGGGAGACGGCCGCGCAGTAGTTGGCGGCCCAGAACGGGATGCCGGGGAACAGCCGGGCCGCCATCATCGAGCGGAAGCCGTGGCGGCTGAGCTGCCCGTCCGCCGCCTTGAGCCAACGGGCGCGAAGGAGCGGTCGCAGCGCGTCCTGCCCGAGCAGCCGACCGAGCCCGAAGGCCAGTCCGCCGCCGAGCACCGTGCCTCCAATGGCGGCGGCGAGGCCCAGCTGGGAGCCGAAGAGGGCGCCCGCGGCGAGGCTGAGAAGCGGCCGGGGCACGAACGCGACCGTGACAAGCCCGTACGCCGCCGCGAAGGCGACGACCGCCGCGGCACCGTTGAGCTGCGGCGGCCAGCCGTCGGAGAGCAGCCGCTGCGGTTCGAACAGCAGCACGCTGGACGCGGCCCCCGCGAGCAGCACCACGAGCAGGGAGAGCCGCGACCAGGGCGACAGCAGGGCTCGTGTGCAGCGGGCGGCAAGGCTGGTGGGCGCGACGGCCGGACCTGTTGGTGCGGCGATGGCGGTCTCCGCGGCGATGGCGAACTCCGGCGCGGCGGCGAGCTCCGAAGCGGCGGCCGGGGGAGTGGCCGTGGCGGTGCCCCCAGAGCGGTTGGTGGCATCGAGCATCCGGTGACACTAACCGACCGACGTGTGTGATCGCCGTATGGTTCGTCTCATGGGCGTCACAGCTTCGGGAACGTCAGGTGCGCCGTTCGAGGTGCCGAACAGCGTCCTTGCGGACACCTTGTTGGAGCGGCTCACCGCCACCTACACCGCAGCGGCCGATCCGGAACGCGCCGTGTCGATGCGCGCCTACATGAAGGACATCGCACCCTTCCTCGGCCTGACCACACCCGAGCGCCGCGCCCTGTCACGGACCGTCCTCCTGGGCACGGCGCGCCCCGACGAGGCCGACTGCACGGCGCTCGCACTGCGCTGCTGGGAGCTGCCGGAACGCGAGTACCACTACTTCGCCGTCGACTACCTGCGTCGTCATGTGAAGCGCCTTTCGTCCGGCTTCCTGCCGGTGGCACGGCACCTCGTCGCCACGGTCTCCTGGTGGGACACCGTCGACGCGCTCGCCTCCCACACAGTGGGGGGCCTGGTGGCGGCCGATCCGAAGCTGAAGGCCGACATGGACGCGTGGATCGAGGACGAGGACCTGTGGGTCGCGCGTACGGCCCTGCTCCACCAGCTCCGCTACAAGGACGCCACCGACACGGAACGCCTCTTCGGGTACTGCCTCCGCCAGTCCGGACACCCCGACTTCTTCATCCGCAAGGCGATCGGCTGGTGTCTGCGGGAGTACGCCAAGACGGACCCCGAGGCGGTACGGGACTTCCTCGCGAGGGAGCGTGGGAGGTTCGCGCCGCTGTCCGTGCGCGAGGCTCTGAAGAACATCGGCCCCTGAAGTCTCCTTACGCACCACCGGAAACACCTGACTCCAGGACGCCTCCACGACGCGTCCAGGACGCGAAAAACCATTCGACGTGGGCAGACGTGTCGGCGAAGATCTCCTCATGTCCCGGTACGCCTTCTTCCTCGCAGCATCCGCAGTCGCGGATGCGCCGAAGGCTGCCGTCCCGATCCTCGTGGCCGCCGTCGACGGCGCCCGAAGCTGACCCTTCCCGGATTGTCCGGCGGACCCCGCAGGGGGAGGGTCGGCAAGTCCTTGGGGGTCCCCGTTCCGGCCCGTACATACGCGCCGGGGCCATCACTCAGCTCCGCTGACATGAAGAGGCTTCGAGGTACAGCCATGCCCAAGACGGCTTACGTGCGCACCAAGCCGCACCTGAACATCGGCACCATGGGTCACGTCGACCACGGCAAGACCACCCTGACCGCCGCCATCACCAAGGTTCTCGCCGAGCGCGGCTCCGGCACCTTCGTTCCGTTCGACCGGATCGACCGGGCGCCGGAGGAGGCCGCGCGCGGCATCACCATCAACATCGCGCACGTCGAGTACGAGACCGACACCCGGCACTACGCGCACGTCGACATGCCGGGCCACGCCGACTACATCAAGAACATGGTCACGGGCGCGGCCCAGCTCGACGGGGCGATCCTCGTCGTCTCCGCGCTCGACGGGATCATGCCGCAGACTGCCGAGCACGTGCTGCTCGCCCGGCAGGTGGGCGTCGACCACATCGTCGTTGCCCTCAACAAGGCCGACGCGGGCGACGAGGAGCTCACCGACCTCGTGGAGCTGGAGGTCCGCGAGCTGCTCTCCGCGCACGGGTACGGGGGCGACTCCGTACCGGTCGTACGGGTGTCTGGTCTCAAGGCCCTTGAGGGGGACCCCCGTTGGGCGGCGGCGATCGACGCGCTGCTCGACGCGGTGGACACGTATGTGCCCATTCCGGAGCGGTACCTGGACGCGCCGTTCCTGCTGCCGGTCGAGAACGTGCTCACGATCACCGGGCGCGGGACGGTCGTCACCGGGGCGGTCGAGCGAGGCACGATCCGGGTCGGCGACCGTGTCGAAGTGCTCGGCGCCACCGTCGACACGGTGGTCACCGGCCTTGAGACCTTCGGCAAGCCGATGGAGGAGGCGCAGGCCGGGGACAACGTGGCGCTGCTGCTGCGTGGGGTGCCCCGCGACGCGGTTCGGCGCGGGCACATCGTCGCCGCGCCCGGCAGTGTCGTACCCAGCCGCCGGTTCTCGGCGCAGGTGTACGTCCTGTCGGCGCGGGAGGGCGGACGTACGACGCCTGTGTCCACCGGGTACCGGCCGCAGTTCTACATCCGTACCGCGGATGTGGTCGGCGACGTCGACCTCGGTGAGATCGCCGTTGCCCGGCCCGGTGACACCGTCACGATGGCGGTGGAGCTCGGGCGGGATGTTCCGCTGGAGCCCGGTCTGGGGTTCGCGATCCGTGAAGGGGGTCGGACTGTGGGGGCGGGGACGGTGACGTCGGTCGGCTGACGGGGTTCGGGTGCCTGCCCGGGAGGGCGGGCACCCGCTCTCCCGTACCCGGGGGGGCGGGGCGGGGTCGTGGGTTTTCGCCCCCTCCGCCCCTGCCCGTCCCGTACCTGGGGGCTCCGCCCCCAGACCCCCGGTCGCCCGAAGGGCTCGTCCTCAAACGCCGGACGGGCTAAGAGATCTCCCCCGGCCGGAGCTGATGGGGCATGGCGGCACAATGGACCCGTGGACGACGAGCCGATACCCGTGACGCGGGACGTGGATCACGGGACCGCCAAGCTGATGCCGGATGTCGACCGGAAGCGGGCGTGGCTGCTGACGGTGGACGGGGCGCCGCAGTCGTACGTCGATCTGGACGCGCCCACGCATCTGGAGTTCGAGTACGCGCGGCGGCTCGGGCATGTGGTGGACACGGTCGCGGAACCGGGGCTGGCGCTGGACGTGCTGCATCTCGGCGGAGGCGCGCTGACACTGCCCCGCTATGTGACCGCGACGCGGCCCGGGTCGAGGCAGGACGTGGTGGAGGCCGACCTCGGCCTGCTCACCCTCGTTGCCGAGCATCTGCCCGTGCCCGACGGCGCGGGAATCGCACTGCACGGTGCGGACGCCCGCACCTGGATCGAGGACGCCGTACCCGACTCCGTCGACATCGTGATCGCGGACGTTTTCGGCGGCTCGCGCGTCCCGGCGCATCTGACCTCCGTGGCGTACGCGCGGGCGGCCGAGCGGGTCCTTCGTGCCGACGGCGTCTACCTCGCGAACCTCGCCGACGCCGCGCCCTTCGCCTTCCTGCGCTCCCAACTCGCCACGTTCGCCGCGGTGTTCGAGGAGCTGGCCCTGATCGCCGAACCGGGCGTGCTGCGCGGCCGCCGCTTCGGCAACGCGGTGCTCGTGGCCTCCCACCGTCCCCTCGACACGGCGACCCTCGCCCGCCGCACCGCCTCCGACGCCTTTCCCGCGCGTGTCGAACACGGCCCCGCACTGCGGGAGTTCATCGGCAAGGCGCAGCCCGTACGGGACGAGAACGCGGTCCCCTCACCCGAGCCGCCCGACGGCGCCTTCAGCATCGGCTGACCCCGGTACCTGGTTCGGCATGGGCGCCACGCGCAGTGGATGCACCGACGGAGTCAGCGGTCCAGCCCAAGCTCCAGCTCAACCAGCAAGCCACGAATGCGCCGTTCGATCTCGTCGCGGATCGGACGGACCGAGGCGACCCCCTGCCCGGCGGGGTCGTCGAGCTGCCAGTCGAGGTAGCGCTTACCGGGAAAGACCGGGCAGGTGTCGCCGCACCCCATGGTGATCACCACGTCGGACGCCTGCACGGCCTCGACGGTCAGGACCTTCGGAGTCTCGGCGGAGATGTCGACGCCGACTTCCTTCATCGCCTCGACGACCGCCGGGTTGACTGTGTCGGCGGGGGCGGAGCCGGCCGAGCGGACTTCGACCTTGTCTCCGGCGAGATGGGTGAGGAATGCGGCGGCCATCTGCGACCGCCCTGCGTTGTGAACGCAGACGAACAGTACGGATGGACGCGGGGCGGGAGTGCTCATGGCGGGTGTCTTTCTGGGTAGCGGGCTCAACGGGCGGAAGGGGCGGCGAGTTCGGCCTCACCGTGAGGAACGACGACGGCGGTTTCGGCTGGAGCCGGTCGGCCGAACACCGCCACCATCAGGCCCAGGCCGACCGCGGCACCGACCAGTTGGGCAGCGATGAACGGGGTGACGGAGGCCGGGGCGATCCCCGCGAACGTGTCGCTGAAGGCCCGGCCGATCGTCACCGCCGGGTTGGCGAACGACGTGGAGGAGGTGAACCAATACGCGGCGCCGATGTAGGAGGCCACCGCGACCGGCGTGAAGGTGACGCGATCGGTCCGGGCCAGACCGAAGATCAGCAGGATCAGCCCAGCGGTCGCAACGATCTCGCCCAGCCACAGGTGGCCGGCGGAGCGGTCGTGCGCGGACCACTTCACCAACGGTTCGGCGAACATCGCATTGGCCAGCACCGCGCCGCTGATCGCCCCCGCGATCTGAGCAGGGACGTACACGGCCACGTCCCGTGCGGTGAGGCCGTCGCCACTTCCGCGTCCGACGAACCAAGCGGCAAGCGTGACGACCGGGTTGAAATGGGCGCCGGAAACCGGCCCGAGCAGCGTGATCAGCACGCCCAGACCGAAGACGGTGGCGAGCGAGTTGGCCAGCAGCTGCACTCCGACGTCCTGTGACAGCTCGGTCGCCTGGATGCCGGAGCCGACCACCACCGCGACCAGCGCGGCCGTCCCCACCGCCTCAGCCGCGGCACGCCGTCCCAGCGAGGCACTCACGCGGACGCCCCGGCGGGCTGAGGGGCTGTCAAGAACGCACCCAAGCGGTCCAGGACACCGGGCAGCGCCCAGTAGTAGACCCAGGTCCCACGGCGCTCGCAGTCGATGATTCCGGCCTGGCGCAGCAGCTTGAGGTGATGGGAGATCGTCGGCTGAGACAGCTCGAACGCAGGCGTCAGCTCACACACGCACACCTCGCCGCCCTCCCGCGAAGCGATCATCGACAGCAGTCGCAGCCGTACGGGATCGCCCAGGGCCTTGAACACCTTCGCCAGCTCGGTGGCCTGCCCCTCATCGAGGGGCGCGGTGGCCAGCGCCTGGCAGCAGCCGCCGTCCGTGCCCTGGCCGAGCACCTCAAGTTCTTGTTTCGACATTCCTCTATGTTGACGTTTTTCGATTCAAGGCGCAAGGTTGCATCGACGAACGTCAATACAGGCCGTTCGGGCCCCGCCAGGCCCGTCATCCAGGAGTGAGTCATGAGCGAGCAGTCCACCGATCTGCGCGAGACGGTCCGTCTGCGGTACGCCGCGGCAGCAGTGAAGGTCACCGAGGGCGGTACCGCCTGTTGCGGGCCGCAGCCGGTCGAGATCGACGAGAACCTCGGCTCCACCCTCTACGCCGCCGACGAGCGCGACGCTCTGCCCGCCGAGGCCGTTGCCGCCTCCCTGGGCTGTGGCAACCCCACGGCCGTCGCAGACCTTCACGAGGGTGAACGCGTCCTCGACCTCGGCTCGGGCGGCGGCATCGACGTGCTGCTCTCGGCCCGCCGCGTCGGCCCCACGGGCAAGGCCTACGGCCTCGACATGACCGAGGAGATGCTCGCCCTGGCCCTCACCAACGCGAAGAAGGCGGGCGCGACGAACGTCGAGTTCCTCAAGGGCACCATCGAGGCCATCCCGCTCCCCGGGAACACCATCGACGTCGTGATCTCCAACTGCGTGATCAACCTGTCCACCGACAAGGCCTCGGTGTTCGCCGAGACCTATCGCGTCCTGGCCCCCGGCGGTCGGATCGGCGTCTCCGACGTCGTCGCCGATGACGCCCTCTCCGCTGCCCAGCGTGCGGAACGCGGCGACTACGTCGGCTGTATCGCGGGCGCCCTCTCCTTCGCCGAGTACCGCGAAGGCCTCGAAGCGGCAGGGTTCACGAACATCGAGATCGCCCCCACGCACTCCGTCGCCGACGGTATGCACTCCGCCATCGTCCGCGCCACCAAGCCGGCCGAAACCCCCGCCGGTGCGGCGAAGTCGGCAGACGGCTGCTGCGGCGTCAGCGCCTGCTGCACCCCTGCCGAGTCCTCCGTCGATCCCACCAGCACAGTCGCCCAGGCCAAGGCCGCCTCGGGCTGCGGCTGTCAGGACTAGCGGACGCTACTGCCGTCCGGCAGTTGAGATCACGTCTCCGCGCGGCCCGCGACTCATCCCGTCGGTTCACCGTGCAGCCGTACCGTGCCGAGGATCTTCTGCACGGTCGCGTCGGAGACCTCCTCGGACACGCCCTTGGCTCCGTAGAAGGTCCAGGACACGAAGTCGTCCGCCGAGTTCTTGAAGGCGAAGGTGGTCGCCTTGCCGTCGGAGTCGCACTTGTCCTTCTTGGGGACGCCGGACGAGTACGTCGTCACGAGGCTGCCCTTGATGCCCGAAGCCGTCGTGTAGGCCTTCGGCTCGCCGATCGTGAGCAGCTTCTTCGAAGCGTCCTTCTGGTCCGTGTAGCCGCCGAAGACCCACCAGGCCGAGTCGTTGCGCGCGACGTCGTCGGTGTTCTTGGCGCCGCTCTGCCCCTTGGTGCCCACGGCTGCCAGCGCCGAGTCCTCCTCGTAGCCGTCCTTGTCGGCGTCGGAGGTGCACCACTTCTCCTGGAGGAAGGCGGGAGCGGACATGCCGATCAGTACGGAACCGTCGCCCTTCGCGTCGTCCTCGAAGCCGATGAACGTACCGGGAGTCTGGACCTCCCACTCGGCCGGAACGTCGAACGCCGTGCCCCACTTGGGGTTGACCACGACCTTCCAGCCCGCGATCGTCGCCTTCTCCTCGTCGCCGCCGCGCGGGTTGTCGTCACCGCCGCTCGCGCTCGGCGACGTGGAGGCGGACGCCGTGGTGGTGGGGGACTTGGACGGGTCGCCACCGGCGTTGTCCTCCTTGTCGCCGCCGAGGACGAGGAAGCCGGTGACACCTGCGGCGATCACCACAGCGGACGCCGCGACTATCGCCGTGATCTTGGTTTTGTTCCCTCCACCGCCCCCGGCACCCGAACCGCCGGGCGCTTGCGGCGCCCCGAGAGGCTCCGATGGAACCCCCCACTGAGGCTGCCCCGGCTGCTGTCCGTACGGGTTGGGCTGCGGATACCCCGTCTGCTGGTATCCGGGCTGTTGGTACGGATTCGGCTGCTGGTACCCCGGCTGCTGGTACGGGTTCTGGTCCTGCGGGTTCTGCTCGCCCCCGGGCGGCTGCTGTCCTGGCCACATGGGCCCTCACCTTAGTGCCGCCTGTGACTCGTTTCGGTCACTGTGTCTCGTCAGCCATGTACCGGATCAGGAGTCCGACGGGGCGTCATGGAGACGTACGGTGGCGAGAATTCTCCGTACCGTCGCGTCCGGCACCTCGGCGGACACCCCCTTGGCTCCGAAGAACTCCCACGACACGATGTCGCCGGAGGGGGCCAGGAAGGAGAACACGGCGGCCTTCCCGTCCGTGGCACACTTTTTCGATTTCTTCACACCCGCCGACGAGGCGGTGGCCAGACTGCCCGCGATACCGGACTTCGTCGTGTACGACTCCACCGCACCGGCAGTGACCAGCTTCTTGTCGGGCTGGGTGTAGGCGCCGTAGACCCACGTCGCCGCGTCGTCGCGGGCGGCCTCCGCGGGGCTCTTCGCCCCGTTGTTGCCCTTGGTGCCGACGGCCGCGAGCGCCGAGTAGTCCTCGTGTCCGTCCTTGTTCTCGTCGGAGGCGCACCACTGCTCCTTCAGGATGGCGGGGGCCGCGACACCGATGAGGGGCTTCTCCTCGGGGTCGTCGTCCTCCGCGACGTAGGTGACCCAACTGGTCGACTTCAGCGCCCACTCCGGGGGAACGTCGAACGCGATGCCGCGCTCGGGGTTCACCACGGTCTTCCACCCGGCGACGGTCGGCTTCTCGTCGTCGGTGCCGCGTGGATCACTCGCCGGACTCGACTGCTGGGACGGGGAGTTGGTCAGTTGGGGAGCGGCTTCGTCGTCCTTGCCGCCGCCGCCGAGTACGGCGAATCCGGTCACCCCGGACGCGACTACGACGGCTGCGGCCGCAACGATCGCGATGACCTTCGTCCGCCCGCCGTTGTCCTCCGGTGGGGGTGGGACCGGAGCGGTCGCGGGGACCGTCGGGGCGTTCCAGGGGCCCGGGGGCTGTTGGTACGGGTTGGGCTGCCCGTATCCGGGTTGGTGATACCCCGGCTGCTGATACGGATTCGGCTGCTCGCCGTGCTCGGGACTCCGCTGATTGTGCGGACCCCGCCCGCCCCCTGGCGGCTGTTCTTCTGGCCACATGCGGCGCAACGATACGGCGATCATCGACCGGTACTGGTCAAGAATTGCTACTCGTGGGTAACATGCTGGTTATGAGCGCAGACCAGATGTCGATCGGCGAGATGCTCGCCGCCACCGTGCCGATGGCCCGGACGCTGAACCTCGAGTTCGTGGAGACCACGCCGGAGAAG
The DNA here is from genome assembly GCF_041431135.1 of Streptomyces sp. NBC_00554. Classification (NCBI taxonomy): domain Bacteria; kingdom Bacillati; phylum Actinomycetota; class Actinomycetes; order Kitasatosporales; family Streptomycetaceae; genus Streptomyces; species Streptomyces sp. NBC_00554. The sequence goes on from NZ_CP107799.1 coordinate 8,846,666, forward strand.
GCCGTGGTGGCCCTTCCGGACCAGGGCGATTACCACAACCATGTCGGCGGGCCGCACGCCGGAGCGATGTTCACGCTGGGGGAGTCGGCGAGCGGGGCGATCGTCCTCGCCGCGTTCGGGGAGCAGCTGTCGCGCGCCGTGCCGCTCGCCGTCAGCGCCGAAATCGCGTACAAGAAGCTCGCGATGGGACCCGTCACGGCCACCGCGACGCTCGGCCGCCCCGCCGTCGACGTCATCGCCGAACTCGACGCCGGCCAGCGTCCCGAGTTCCCCGTCGCCATCGCCATCCGGCGCGGTGACGGAGCGGTGACCGGCGAGATGACCGTCGTCTGGACGCTGCGCCCGAACAGCTGAGCCGAGCGTCATGCGTGGAGCCCTGGCCAGGGAGTACGGCAGTACTGCCTGGCCAGGGCTCCGGTAGTGCGGGGGTTGCACCGGTCACTTCGCCGTCCCGCACGCGGGTCCTGTTGGGTTACGCCCTCGACAGCCGCACGAACCAGCGTGGTGACGGCTGAGGTCGCGTCTCGCCGTCGTACGGGGCCGCGTCGAGTACACGCGTACGACGGACACCGGCACTTCGTTCGCGCCGGTCACCGAGGCCACTGGGGCAACCCCTGAGCCGTACTCCGCACGAGCCCGCCGGCGTCGCCGCGAGGCCACGGGCGGCCCACCGTCCGCCCGTCCCGTTCGCTTCTTGTCGCGCCGCCCGGCTTTTCTGTTCACTTCATTGACACGAGTCACCTCCGGTCATAGTTTTCGCGCCGTACCCGTGGTGCCTGACGGCGTGTCAAGTCGGCTCTGGCGCATAGTGCGTTCAAGGGCTGAACGCGAGCGCCGTTGGCACGTGTACATGCGGTCCACAACGACGTGCCCGCGCACCGAAGGAGTGACGGCTCATGTCCCACACCTTTTCCCGGCGATCGGCCCTGCGGCTGCTGGGCGGCGCCATCGCGGTCGCCGCGGCGGCCACTACCGGTTCCGCCCCGCTCGCCCATGCGGAGAGCAGATCCGGCGCCGGCCCTCGCGTAGAGGGTTTGATCAGCAAACTCACACTTGACGAGAAGATCTCCCTGCTGCACGGAGCCACCGACCCCGCCTCCCTCGGCCAGGCCGGATACGTGCCCGGAGTCCCCCGCCTCGGCATCCCCCCGCTCCGCCTCGCCGACGGCCCTGCCGGTGTCCGAGTCACCCTGCACGCGACAGCCCTGCCCGCCCCCGTCCTGCTCGCCTCCGCGTTCGATCCCTCGCTCGCCCGCCGCTACGGCCAGGTCATCGGGCGCGAGGGCCGCGCCCTCGGCCAGGACGTGCTGCTCTCCCCGATGGTCAACCTCATCCGCACCCCGTACGCGGGCCGCAACTTCGAGACGTTCAGCGAGGACCCGCTGCTCTCCGGCGACCTGGTCGCGGCCGAGATCCGCGGCATCCAGGGCGAGGGACTCATCGCCACCGTCAAGCACTTCGCGCTGAACAACCAGGAGAAGGACCGCATGTCCGTCGACGTGCGGGTCGACGAGCAGACCATGCACGAGGTCGAACTGCGCGGCTTCGAGGCGGCCATCGGGGCCCGCTCGGGCGCGGTGATGGGCGCGTACAACAAGGTCAACGGCACCTTCGCCTGCGAGAACAAGGCGCTGCTCACCGACGTCCTGCGCGACCGGTGGGGCTTCGAGGGCTGGGTGATGACCGACTGGTTCGCCGCCCACAGCACCGCGGCAGCGATCACCGCGGGCCTCGACATGGAGATGCCGGACGGCACCTACTTCGGGGACGCGTTGAAGAAGGCCGTGCAGAACGGCGGCGTCTCCGAGACCTACGTGGACCGGGCCGTACGCCGCGTCCTCGCGGTGATGGACCGCTTCGGGCTGCTCGACGGCAGCGTCCCGCCCCGCCCCGGCCGTGACCCGGAAGCGGGCGCGGCGGTCGCCCTGGAGGTCGCCAAGGCGGGAGCGACACTCCTGCGCAACGAGCGCCGGACCCTCCCGCTGACCGGCGGCAGCATCGCGGTGATCGGCCCCACCGGCTCCCTCCCGTTCGTCAGCGGCGGCGGCAGCGCCCATGTCGTCCCCGACCGCGCCGACAGTCCCCTCGACGCCATCAAGTCCCGCGCGGGACGCGGCGCGAAGGTGTCGTACGCGCTCGGCGAGGACCTCTTCGGCAAGGCGATTCCCGGTGGCGCGCTCACCGCGGGCGTCGACACCGAGGCGCAGGGCGTCGCCGCCGGGCAGACCTGGACGTACGACGGGACGCTCACGGTCGCGGACGCGGACGAGTGGACCTTCGTCATCCACTACTCGGGCGAGCGGCCCAAGGTGTTCGTCGACGGCGAGGACCTCTTCCCCGTCGCGCCCGGGTACGGCGAGTTCTTCCAGGGCGGACTCGTCACCGCCGCCCCCGACGGCCTGTCCGTGCGCCGCAAGACGCTGAACCTGGCCAAGGGCGCGCACAAGATCGAGATCACCGCGAAGGGCGGGACCGGCGGGCAGCTCTTCCGGCTGCGGCGCAGCACCGGCGCGACCCGCGCGCAGGACGTCGCCGAGGCGGTCCGAGCCGCGCGCGCCGCGCACAGCGTCGTCCTCTTCGCCTACGAGGACGCCACGGAGGGCCAGGACCGTACGACCCTCGCGCTCCCGGGCCACCAGTCCGAGCTGATCGAGGCGGTGACGGCGGTGAACCCCCGTACGACCGTCGTCCTCAACACCTCCTCCTCGACCTCCATGCCCTGGCTGCGGCGTACGGCCGCCGTGCTCCAGATGTACTACCCGGGCCAGGAGGGCGCGGCCGCCACCGCCGCCGTCCTGTTCGGCGACTGCGATCCCGGCGGACGCCTCACCCAGTCCTTCGCGGTGGACGACGACCACCACCCGGTCGCCGGCGACCCGCGCCGCTATCCGGGCGTCGACGGCACGGAGGAGTACTCGGAGGGCATCCACGCCGGCTACCGCTGGTACGACGCCGAGGGTGTGCGCCCGCTGTTCCCCTTCGGGCACGGACTGTCGTACACCTCCTTCGCATACGACGACCTGCGCGTACGCCGGTCCCGTCGCGGCCTCGAAGCGAGCTTCACCGTGCGCAACACCGGGCGGCGCGAGGGCGTCGGGGTCCCGCAGGTCTACGTCGGCCCGTCTTCGGATCTGCAACTCGACCAGGCGGTGCGGGTGTTGGGCGGATACCAGCGGCTCACGCTGCGGGCGGGGGAGCGGCGCCGGGTCACCGTGGTCGTCGAGCGGCGCACGCTCTCCTCCTGGGACACGAAGCGGCACGACTGGGTGCTCGGCACCGGGCGCCGCACCCTGTGGGTGGGGGCGTCGTCGCGGGATCTGCGGCTGCGGACGACCGCTGAGGTGAGTGCGTGATGCGTCGACTGCTCGTCGGGCTCACCGCCCTCGCGGCCGTTCTCGCCGTCTCGGCGCCCGCCCAGGCCGGGGGCAGGCCGCACGCTCTCGTGCGAACGGACGCGGGCTGGGTCCGTGGCGAAACCACCGCCGAGGGGCGGCAGTTCCTCGGAATTCCGTACGCGCAGCCGCCCGTCGGGGGCCTCCGCTGGAAGAACCCGAAGCCCGTTGAACCGTGGAAAGGTGTGCGTACCGCACGGGACTTCGGCAACCGGTGTGTCCAGACGGCGAGTTGGGACCCCGGCTACGAACAGCCCAGCCACACCGAGGACTGCCTCGACCTCAATGTGTACGTCCCCGAAGGCGCCGGACGGCGTCCGGTGATGGTCTGGCTGCACGGCGGCGGGCTCACCGCGGGCGCCGGTGAGGACATCGTGCCCGACACCTTCGCCCGGCAGACCGGCGCGGTCGTCGTCACCGTCAACTACCGCCTCGGCGCGATGGGTTTCCTCGCCACGGCAGGACTCGACGGCGAGGCGCGCGACGGGGTCTCCGGCAACTTCGGCATGCTCGACCAGCAGGCCGCGCTGCGCTGGGTTCGCTCCAACATCGGCCGCTTCGGGGGTGATCCGGGCCGCGTCACCATCGCGGGCGAGTCGGCCGGCGGCCGCTCTGTCTGTACGCAGATGGCCTCGCCGACCTCAAAGGACCTGTACCGCGCGGGAATTGTCGAGAGCGGCGCCTACGCGAACTGCGCGGCGCGCACCCACGGGCCGGCGGTCGAATCCGGGGCGGCCTTCGCGAAGAAGGTGGGCTGCGCCGATCTCTCGCTCGCGTGTCTGCGCGGCAAGTCCTCCGCCGAGATCCTCGCGGCGCAGGCCGGCTTCGACTGGGGTCCCGTGGTCGGCGGCGACTTCCTGCCCGTGCAGCCCTTCGAGGCGTACGCGAAAGGCGCGGCCTCCGGGGTTCCCGTACTGAACGGGGCGAACAAGGACGAGGGCCGGATGTTCGCCTTCGCCCAGTTCGACGCGGGCGGGACGCCTCTCACGGCCGAGCGGTATCCGGCCGTGGTGACGGACGCCTGGGGCGCTGACCTGGGTGAACGGGTGATCCAGCGCTACCCGCTCGCCGGCTACCCCTCTCCGACCATCGCCTACGGCACCGCCTTCGGCGACTACCTGATGGCGTGCCCTGCGCTCCGGCTGAACGGCGCCCTCGCGACCCGCGGCCCGGTCTACTCGTACGAGTTCGCCGACCGCACCTCCCCGCCCTTCGCCTCCCTGCGCGAGCTGGACACGGACTTCGACTTCGGGGCGACGCATGTCAACGAGGTGCAGTACCTCTTCAAGCACTTCGGGCTCGAGACGCCGCTGAACGCCGAGCAGCGGGTGCTGTCGCGGCAGATGGTGCAGTACTGGGGGTCCTTCATCCGCGGAGGCGTGCCGCGTGCGGACGGACAGCCCGCGATGCCCGACCGCTCCGAGCTGGTGCTCTCGCTGCGGACCGCGTCCGGGGGCGGGAACTCCCTGAGCGCGACCGTCCATCAGGAACACCAGTGCGACCTGTGGGACGCGGCCGTACTCCGCTGACGGGTAGGCTTCCCGGCGTGCGCGCGGCTCGCTTCGCGCGCACGCCGGGAATGCAGGTACGCGAACGGGAGGATCCGGCGTTGCACGTCCAGGAATGGCTCGAGACGGTGCCCGCGGTCGCCATCTACGCACTGGTGGGGCTGGTCATCGGCCTGGAGAGCCTGGGCATCCCGTTGCCAGGCGAGATCATCCTGGTCTCCGCGGCGCTGCTCTCCTCGCAGCACGGCGGGATCAACCCGGTCATCCTCGGTGCGTGCGCCACCGTGGGCGCGATCGTCGGTGACTCCATCGGCTACGCCATCGGCCGCAAGGGCGGACGACCACTGCTCGCCTGGCTGGGCGCCAAGTTCCCCAAGCATTTCGGTGAGGCGCACATCGCGACGGCCGAGCGGTCCTTCGAGAAGTGGGGCATGTGGGCCGTCTTCTTCGGCCGCTTCGTCGCCCTGCTGCGGATCTTCGCGGGCCCGCTCGCGGGCGTGCTGAAGATGCCGTACTGGAAGTTCCTGATCGCCAACGTCCTCGGCGGGATCATCTGGGCCGGCGGCACCACCGCGGTCATCTACTACGTGGGCGTGGTCGCCGAGGACTGGCTCAAGCGCTTCTCGTACCTCGGTCTGGTCGCCGCGGTGCTCATCGGGCTCGCCTCGATGCTGGTCGTGCGCCGCAAGGCGAAGAAGGCGGCGGCCCAGCACGAGGCGGCCGAACGCGAGGCGGCCGAGCCGGGCGCCGTCCCGGCACCCGCCGCCGACTGATTCGAACCGGACCAGACCAGCAGACCGGCCCGGTTCACGCCGGGCCGGACCCGGTCACTTCTCCTCGTGCACCGCGCGGTGCGTCTTCGCCCGCTCCACGTACCAGGCGCCGTTCAGCGAGATGCCCTCGCGCTCCTCGTCGGTCAGCTCCCGCTTGACCTTGGCGGGTACACCCGCGACCAGCGAGCCAGGGGGCACCCGCATGCCCTGCGGCACCAGCGCCTGCGCGGCCACCAGTGAACCGGCGCCGATCACCGCGCCGTTGAGGACCGTCGCGCCCATCCCGATCAGGCAGTCGTCCTCGACGGTGGCGCCGTGGATCACGGCGTTGTGCCCGACGGAAACGCGCTCGCCGACCGTGAGGGGGAAGCCCGGGTCGACGTGGAGCGTGCAGTTGTCCTGGATGTTGCTGTCGGCGCCGACGACGATCGGACCACCGTCGGCGCGCAGCACCGCGCCGTACCAGACGCTTGACCCCGCGTGCAGGGTCACCTCGCCGATCACCACGGACATCGGGGCCACGAAGGCATCCTGGTCCACCTTCGGATCCTTGCCGCCGATCCCCGCGATCAGCGCCTGCTGCGTCATCACCGTCTCCTCCTCGTCGGTACTCCGGCACCGTATGCCATCGGTGCCGGGCCGGGTGGGGCGAAGATCACAGCCGTACGACCTCATCGGCGCACGAGGTGCTGAGTACCGTGAGCGGGTGCCCACGAGCAAGAACACGTTCTCATCATGGCGGCGCCACCTCGCTCAGCGTGCCGTCCACGCGGGCTGGGCCTGGGTGCAGCGCACGGGTGCGGTGACGGCCGAACACCCGGGACGGCTCCGCTTCGGCGCGATAGGAACGAGTACCAGGCTGGCCTTCCCGCTCGGCACGGTCTTCGGCGAACCCTGGATCCACCTCGGTTCCCACTGCATCGTCGGCGAACAGGTCACACTGACCGCCGGTCTGATGCCCGACCTCGACCTCGGACCCGACCCGATCCTGCGCATCGGCGACGGTGTGGTGCTGGGCCGCGGCAGTCACGTCATCGCCGACACGACGGTCACGATCGGCAGCGACTGCTACTTCGGGCCGTATGTGTACGTCACGTCCACGAACCACTCGTACGACGATCCGCAGGTGCCCATCGGGAAGCAGTGGCCGCGGATGGAACCGGTGGAGATCGGGCCGGGCTGCTGGATCGGGACCGGGGCGGTGATCCTGCCGGGTGCGCGGATCGGGCGGAACGTGGTGGTGGCGGCCGGTGCGGTGGTACGAGGTGAGGTGCCGGACCACGCGGTCGTGGCGGGCGCTCCCGCACGGGTCGTACGGCGCTGGGACCCGGTGAACGGGTGGCAGCCGCCGCTGCGGACGCCGGCGCCGGTGCCGATCCCCGACGGGGTGACGCCGGAGCAGTTGTCGGCGCTGTCGGGGCTCGACGAGGAGACGGCGGCGCGTCTGGCGGAGCTGGACCTGGAGTCTCAGGGCGCGCCCGGGGACGTACGCACCGAGACCTGACTCAGCCCGTCGCCAGCAGGACCGTGCCGACCAGGGCGAGGCCCGCGCCCGCTGCCTGGACGCCGCGCAGCCGTTCGCTGAGGATGCCGCGCGCGGCCAGGGCCGTGACCACCGGATACAGCGAGGCGAGGACGGCGGCGACGGTGACCGGGCCGTGCTGGGCGGCGATGGAGTACGTGCCGTTGGCCGCGACATCGGCGAGGCCTACGAAGGCGAGCGCGGGGAGCAGGGCCCAGGGGAAACCGCCCTCGGGGAGGGCCCGGGCGCCGCGCTTCACGGAGACGAAGAGGGCGGTGCCGCCCGCCGCCACATTGGTCACGCGCTGCACGAACAGGGCGAGGAAGAGGCCGGTGAGGCTCGTCGAGGCCTCCGCGATCAGCGACATCACCGCGCCGAAGCCGAAGGCGGCGAGGAGAGTGAGCAGTACCGCCTGCCGCTGCACCGGGGCGCCCCTGAGCTGCGGACCGCCCGCCAGCAGGACGCCCACGACGGCGACCGCGATACCCGCGAACTGGAGCAGCCCCGGGCGCTCGCCGAGGACCAGGCCCACGCCGACCGGCACGGCGACGCCCAGCGAGCCGAGCGGCGAGACGACGCCCATCGGGCCGAGGGCCAGCGCTTTGTAGAAGGCGAGCATCGCGACCGGACCGACCAGGCCCGCGGCCACCGCGAACCACAGTTGCGGGCCGGCCTCGCTCCAGCCGCCGGTGGCGAGCACGACCGTGCCAAGGACGGTGGCCGCGATCGTCTGCGAGGCGACGACCACCGTGAGGGCGGGCATACGTCGGGTCAGCAGCCCTCCGCCGAAGTCGGCCATGCCCCACAGGAGGCTGGTGGCCAGGGCGAAGAGTGCTGTCACGGGGTGCCTCGCAGTACAGTTCGGTGAACGATCCGGTGCACTACACGATAGTTCACTGTATTGAACTCTGTCATTCAAAATATTGGACGGAATGTGTCGGACCTCGACCTCCTGACCCAGTCCCTGGCGCGCAACGTCAAGCGCTGGCGCACCGAGCGCGGCTTCACCCTGGACACGCTCGCCGCCCGCGCCGGAGTCAGCCGCGGCATGCTGATCCAGATCGAGCAGGCCAGGACCAACCCCAGCCTCGGCACCGTCGTCAAGATCGGCGACGCGCTCGGCATCAGCATCACGACCCTCCTGGACTACGAGCAGGGTCCCAAGGTCCGGATCGTCCCGGCGGACCAGGCCGTACGGCTGTGGCACACCGACGCCGGCAGCTACAACCGGCTGCTCGCGGGCACCGAGGCGCCGGGACCGCTGGAGATGTGGGACTGGCGGCTGATGCCGGGCGAGGGCAGCCCCTCCGACCCGCACCCCACCGGCACCGTCGAACTCATCCATGTCACGGAGGGCGAGCTGACCCTCACCGTCGACGGCGCCGAACACCGCGTCCCGGCGGGCGCCAGCGCCTCGTTCGAGGCCAACACCCCTCACACGTATGGCAATGACGGCGATGTGCCGATGGAAATGATCATGACGGTGTCGGTGCCGGGCGTGCACTGAGACACCCGACCGGGCGCTCGGGCACGGCTGTTAGCGTGCCGTCATGCGCGCACCCATCGGAGACTTCGACCACGCCACACCCGCCCCCGACTGCCTCGGCGAACTCATCGGCCCGGTCGCCGACGCCGTACGCGACTGGCGCGGAGACATCCCCGCCGACCGGATCGTCTACGTCGACACGGACCCCGACTGGGCCGACACCGCCACCTTCGTCGAGCACTACGGCAAGGAACTGCTCGACCAGTCCGCCAACTGCGTGGTCGTCGCCGGCAAGCGCGGCGGCGAGACCACGCTCGCCGCGTGTGTCGTCCTCTCCGCGACCCGCGTCGACGTCAACGGCGTCGTCCGCCGCCAACTCGGCGCCCGCAAAGCCTCGTTCGCACCGATGGACATCGCGACCGGGGAGACCGGCATGGAGTACGGCGGCATCACACCCATCGGACTCCCCGGCGACTGGCCGGTGTTGGTCGACTCGGCGGTAGTCGACCTGCCGTACGTGCTGGTCGGAAGCGGACGGCGACGCGGGAAACTCCTGGTGCCGGGCAAGGCGTTCGCGGAGCTGCCCAATGTGGTGGTGCTGGATGGGCTCGGCGTCGCCTGACGGTGGTGTCATGTGCCTGTGTCAGGTGGGGCCGGGCTCGTCCGGTGCAGGGCGGGCGCCTTTGTGGTGCTGCCGAATGTGGTGGTGCGGGAGGGCGTGGTGTTGCCTGACGGTGGGTCAGGCGGTGGTGTGATGTGCCGGCGTCAGGTGAGGGTCGCCATCGCCTGGCGCGGGGCGAGGCCTTTGTCGTGCTGCTGGAGGGGCTTGGTGGCGGGTCAGGCGGTGCTGTGATGTGCCAGCGTCAGGTGAGGGTCGCTCTCGCCCGGTGCCGGGGTCGGATCGGCGTGGACCAGGGCCGCGGTGAGCTTGGGTACGGCGTGCAGCAGGGCGTGTTCGGCCTCGACGGCGATGTCGTGGGCCCGGCGTACGCTCACCTCGCCGTCGACCACGACCGCGACCTCGGCGCGCAGCCGGTGCCCGATCCAGCGCAGCCGCAGCTCACCCACCCCGCGCACGCCCGGCACCTCCCGAAGCGCCTCCTCGGCTCGGTCGACCATTGCCGGATCGACCGCGTCCATCACGCGCCGGAACACCTCGCGCGCGGCGTCGCGCAGCACCAGCAGAATCGCGGCCGTGATCGCCAACCCCACCAGCGGGTCGGCGAGTTGCCAGCCGAGCGCCGCGCCGCCCGCGCCCACCAGGACGGCCAGTGAGGTGAATCCGTCCGTACGGGCGTGGAGTCCGTCCGCCACCAACGCGGCGGAGCCGATCTCGCGGCCGACGCGGATGCGGTGGCGGGCGACCCACTCGTTGCCGAGGAAGCCGATGACCGCGGCAACGGCGACGACCGGGATGTGGTGCAGCGGCCGGGGGTTCAGCAGCCGGTCGACCGCCGTCCAGGCCGCGAAGGCGGCGGACGCGGCGATCGTCAGCACGATCACGATCCCCGCGAGGTCCTCCGCCCGGCCGTAGCCGTAAGTGAAGCGCCGCGTCGCCGCGCGGCGGCCCAGCACGAAGGCGATCCCGAGTGGTACGGCGGTGAGGGCGTCGGCGGCGTTGTGCACCGTGTCGCCGAGCAGGGCGACCGACCCCGAGAGTACGACAACGACCGCCTGCGCGGCGGCAGTTGCCCCGAGAACGATCAGCGAGACCCAGAGGGCGCGCATGCCTCGGGCCGACGACTCCAGGGCGGGGTCGAGTTTGTCGGCGGTTTCGTGGGAGTGGGGGGTGAGGAGGTGGCGCAGGCGGTGCCAGGGGCGGTGGCGGTGGGGGTGGCCGTGATCGTGCTTGTGGCCCTGCGGCGAGTTGTGGTCGTGGTCGCGACTGCGGCCGGGCGGCGAATGGTGTTCGTGGGAGTGGCCGTGGGTGTGCTCGTCGCTCACGTGGGTCCCCTTCGGGCGCGCGGGAGTGGACGCGGCGGTGTCCACGGGACCATTATGTGCGTATGAGCGCACGCATGCACCTATCACCTGCACATGATGCGCACCCGCGCACCCCTGACGAGGACCAGTTCGCGCTCGCGGCAGAACTCCTCGCCCTCCTGGGCGACCGGACCCGCCTCGCCCTGCTCCATGCCCTGACCGGCGGAGAAGCGGACGTCACGACACTCACGGAAGCGTGTGGAGCCGCTCGGCCCGCGGTCAGCCAGCACCTGGCCCGGCTCCGTCTCGCCGGGCTCGTGAACACCCGCAAAGAAGGCCGCCGAGTGATCTACTCACTCGGCGACGGCCATCTGCGCCGGGTTGTCGACGAGGCGTTGAGCCTCGCCGACCACCGCATCAACGACCGCCCGGCTCACGACTGAGCGCCACGACCGGGTCGGCGTCGGCGTCAGAAGACGTGGGCCGTGTCGTCCTCGCCCTCCTCCAGCAGGTTCGCCGCCTCGCCCACGACGCTCGGGTCGGGGCTGCCGACGACCTCCTCGTCCTTGTCGGTGTAGTCGAAGCGGGCGAGGACGCTGCGCATGGCCTCGACGCGGGCCCGCTTCTTGTCGTTGCTCTTCACCACGGTCCAGGGCGCCTGCTCGGTGTCCGTCTCGCGGAACATCGCGACCTTGGCGGCGGTGTAGTCGTCCCAGCGGTCCAGCGAGGCCAGGTCCATCGGGCTGAGCTTCCACTGCCGTACGGGATCCACCTGGCGGATCGTGAATCGTGTGCGCTGCTCGCCCTGCGAGACCGAGAACCAGAACTTGATCAGGTCCACGCCGTCGTCGACCAGCATCCGCTCGAAAGCGGGCGCCTGTCGCATGAAGCGCCGGTACTCGTCGTCCGTGGCGAAGCCCATGACCCGCTCGACTCCGGCACGGTTGTACCAGGACCGGTCGAACATCACGATCTCGCCCGCGGTCGGCAGATGCTCCACGTACCGCTGGAAGTACCACTGGCCGCGCTCGCGCTCGGTCGGCTTCTCAAGGGCGACCACCCGCGCACCACGCGGATTGAGGTGCTCGGTGAACCGCTTGATCGTGCCGCCCTTGCCTGCCGCGTCCCGTCCCTCGAAGACGATGACGAGCCGTCGCCCGGACTCCTTTATCCAGCTCTGCAGCTTCAGCAGTTCTATCTGCTGGAGCCGCTTGTGCCAGTCGTACTCCTTGCGCTCCATGCGCTGCGGGTACGGGTAGTTCTCCCGCCAGGTGTCGACCGGGCTGCCGTCAGGGCGGATCAGTACGGGGTCGTCGTGGTCGCTGTAGTCGACCCGCATCCCCGCCATCAGTGGCGTCATGTCAGCCTTCCCTTCTCCCGGTGCGTCAGTGTCGGTGCCAGTGCCCGGCTTCAGTGCCGGGCGACAGTTCCGTGCGTCAGTTCCGGTGTCAGTGGAACTGCGGCACGATCAGGTAGATTCCGTACGCCACCACGGCCGCGCAGGCCAGGAAGCAGAGCCCGGCCTGGGCGAACCCCAGGGTGTCGGTGCCGCCGTCGCCATCGCGCGCGGACTCGACCCGGGCGAGGCCCAGCACGCCGAGGGCGAAGACGACGACCACTCCGACGGTAATTCCCGTGCTCACCGCGGCAACCTCGCCGAGTGCGCTCCAGTCGACATTCATGTCCAGAAATCTCCGTGGTTAGGCGGCCGCGCCGACATCGGCCGGCGTCGCGCTGCGGATGGTGACCTCGTGGGCGTCGTTGACGTTGTTCGCGCTCACCGGGTTGCGGCGCGAGGCGATCACGATGGCGGCCGCGACGGCCAGGGCGACGAGGGCGATCACCACGGTGCCGACGGTCCCGCCGTTCGTCACCACGCTCGCCGAGACCCCGCCGACCAGCGCCGCGGCCGGCAGGGTGACCAGCCAGGCGATCACCATGCGGCCCGCGGTGCCCCAGCGGACCTCGGCCAGGCGCCTGCCCAGACCGGCGCCGAGGATGCCGCCCGAGCAGACCTGCGTGGTGGAGAGCGCGAAACCCAGGTGGGCGGAGGTGAGGATCACAGTCGTGGAGGCCGCCTCGGCCGCGAAGCCCTGCGGCGACTGGATGTCGGTGAGCCCCTTGCCCATGGTGCGGATGATCCGCCAGCCGCCCAGGTAGGTGCCGAGCCCGATGGCCAGACCGGCCGACGCGATCACCCATACCGGGGGACCGGCGTCGTGGCCCAGCGCCCCCGCCGAGATCAGCGTCAGCGTGATCACGCCCATCGTCTTCTGGGCGTCATTGGTGCCGTGCGCCAGCGAGACCAGTGAGGCGGAGGCGATCTGGCCGAGGCGGAACCCCTTGGTCACCGACTTCTCGCGGGCTCGTGCGGTGATCCGGTAGGCGAGGTAGGTGGCCAGCAGAGCGGCGATGCCCGCCACGAGGGGCGAGGCCACGGCCGGGATCAGGATCTTCTGGACCACCATGTCGAAGTGCACGCCGTTTTCGCCCGCGCCGACCCACACCGCCCCGATCAGTCCGCCGAACAGGGCGTGCGAGGAACTGGAGGGAAGCCCGACGAGCCAGGTCATCAGATTCCACAGAATCGCTCCGACCAGCCCCGCGAAGATCATGCCCGGTGTGACCAGTGTGTCGTCGACGATGCCGCCGGAGATGGTCTTGGCGACCTCGGTGGAGAGGAAGGCCCCGACGACGTTCAGAACTCCGCTGATCAGGACCGCTGTTCTCGGTTTGAGCGCACCTGTGGCGATGGACGTGGCCATCGCGTTCGCCGTGTCGTGGAACCCATTGGTGAAGTCGAATGCCAGCGCCGTGACGATGACGACCGCCACGAGGAACGTGATGTGGTCCATTCCTCGATGGAAGCAATCGCAGCTGTACACATGGCGAACCGGAGGCAAAGCCTACGTATGGCGGTGTAAAGGTGAGCGTGTGTTTGCGGTCGGATCGGACCAGGTCACGCTGTCGCCGGCCAATCGCTTGCCGTGATCGTCAACTGGTCGTCAGGATGGGGGCATGCCTGCCTTCACCGCTCCCGACGGGACCGAACTCGCCTATCACGTCATGGGCGAGGGTGAGCCGTTGCTCTGCGTCCCCGGTGGCCCGATGCGCGCCTCCGCCTACCTCGGCGATCTCGGCGGACTGTCGAGGCACCGTCGGCTGATCGTGCTCGACCTGCGGGGCACCGGCGCCTCCGGCATCCCGGCCGACCCGGCGACGTACCGCTGCGACCGGCAGGTCACCGATGTCGAGGCCCTCCGCGCGCACCTCGGACTGGAGCGCGTCGATCTTCTCGCGCACTCGGCGGGCGGCGACCTCGCCCTTCTCTACGCGGCCCGGTATCCGCGGCGCGTGCGCACCCTGACGCTCGTCACCGCCCGTGCGCGCGCCCTGGGTGTCGACTTCACCGAGGAGCACCGCCGGGAGGCGGCCGCGCTGCGCAAGGCCGAGCCCTGGTTCGCGGATGCGAACGAGTCGTACGAACGGATCTGGGCCGGTTCCGGGACCGACGCCGACTGGGACGCGGTCGCCCCGTTCTTCTACGGCCGTTGGGACACGGCGGCCCAGGCGCACGCGGCGAGCGACGTCGAGCAGTCCAACGAAGAGGCCGCGGAGCTGTACGCGTCCCCTGCTGCCTTCGACCCGGCCGGGGCCCGGGCCGTCGTCGCGGGGTGGGACGCGCGGGTCCTGCTCCTCGCGGGCGAACTGGACAGTGGCCCGCTTCCCCGCGTCGCGGACGCGATCGCCGAGTTGTTCCGTGCGGCCGAGACGGTCGTGCTGCCGGGCGCGGGTCACTTTCCGTGGCTCGACGACGCCGGCCGTTTCGCGGAGACCGTCAACGCGTTCCTCGACCAGGGGCACTGACCCCTCAGGTCAGCCGCAGGTCGATCCATTGGACCGTCTCGCCCGGCAGCGAGTACCGCTCGATCTCGACGAACCCGTGCTTCTCGGCGAACCGCAGTCCGTCCTCGTTGGACGCCAGAATGCACGTCTCGATCACCTCGGCGCCCAGCTCGCGCGCCTGGCCGAGGCCGCGTGCGTAGAGCTCCTCGCCGAAGCCCTGCCCGCGGTGCTCGGCGAGCACACGGGCGATCACCGTGGCGGTGGCGGTGTCTTCCGCGGGCGGACGCACCGTCGTACAGCCCACGAGGACATCGCCGAGATAGGCGACCTCGAGGCGGTAGCGCCCGGCGCGCTTCCGTGCGTCGTCGAGGGACATCGCGGCGGGCGGGACGATCACATTGTGGACGTACTGCCAGTCCTTGAGACGGGACTCGTCGTCCGGCTGCTCGATACGAAGAGTGGGCACCGGAGCAGGAGACCCGGGAGCGGCGACCGGTGTCAACTGGTTTCGCGGCTCACGGCAGTTGAGGGTCCTTGCAGTCGGAGCAGTCGTTGCATCCCGCGAGCCGGGCCGGTCAGCCGAGCCTCGGTATCTCGATTGCGGGGCAGCGGTCCATGACCATGTCGAGACCGGCGGCGCGGGTGCGCTCGTACGCGGCTTCGTCGATGACGTCGAGCTGGTACCAGACGGCCTTGGCGCCGATGGCGGCGGCTTCGTCGGCGACGGAACCGGCGAGTGCGCTGTTGACGAAGACGTCCACGACGTCGACTTGGAAGGGGATCGCTTCCAAAGAGGGGTATCCCTTTTCACCGAGGACCGTCTCGGCCTTCGGGTGGACGGGCACGATGCGCTTGCCGAAGCGCTGGAGGACGTCGGCGACGCCGTATGCCGCGCGCCGCTGGTTCGTGGACAGGCCCACGACCGCCCAGGTGTCGCCGAGCTCGGTGAGGATCTTGCGGATCGTTGCTGAGTCGCCGTACACGCTTGGCCTCCGTGGGATTCATGCAAGGGCTGCTGTGCCCGACAACAGCGGGCGGAGCGCGGTGATTCCTCGGTCGCCGCTGATCACGAACTGACGCTGCGTCCTCACGTCGCCGTGCGCCTTCCATGTATGCGCACTTCGCCTCCCGGGCGGAGGTCGTCGACGCGGCGATGAGCCGTGCCATCGACCGGGGCAACGAGGTACTGGGCGCGGTCGACCTGACCGGTGACCCGCTGCTCGCCCTGGCGCGGTACGTCGAGGCCGGCTGGCACCTGGTGGACCAGGCGCGGGCGCTGCTCGTCGCTGCTCAACGGGAACTCTCCGCCGGACGCATCCGTGAACTGCATGCCGGCCCCGCCGCCCGGGTCGAGGCGCTGGTCGCCCGCGGCCGCGCCGAGGGGGCCTTCCGGACGGACCTGCCGATCGCGTGGATGATCAATGTCCTGCACGCGGTCATGCACAGTGCGGCGGACGAGATCCGCGCCGGCCGTCTCACTTCCGAGCGTGCCGCCGACCACATCACGGCCACGGTGCTCGCCGCCTTCACACCGCCGGGGAAGCCGGTACCCGAGACCGGCGGCGGAGCGTAGCCCCATCGTTCCTCGCTGAGAGCCGCCCCCGGGTCCTCCGGCGGCCTGTCGGACCACCTGGAGCCGCAGGCCGCGTACGAGCGCCCCGAACTCACATGTCCGGGCGGACCGTCAGGGCATGCCCGGCGGTGCCTACGAGGTCGACCCGAACTCCTGCTCGTTCTCGAAGCGGTCGGCGGTCCGCTCGGTGCGCCGGGAGCGGGCGAGAGCGCGCCGGCCCAGGGCCACGCCGATCAGACCCAACGGAATGGCCGCGATGGCTCCCACCATCCCGTTGCCGGTGCCGGGGCCACCACTTGAGGTGGCCAGGTGCAGCGCCGCGAGTGACGTGCCGACCAGGCCCGCCGCCATGGCCGACATGGCGGCGGTACGTGCGTTGCCGACGCTGATACGGCCGGCGACGCGGGTCAGGGCCAGCCAACCGATGGCCACGCCGATCAGCCCCACCCCGAGGGCCAGGTTGGCCCCGGTCCGCCCGTCGCCGATGACTCCGCCCTCGGCGGCCACCGTCAGGACATCTGTTGCGCTCACGCCGCTCTCCTCCTTCTTGCGTGCCAAGTTCCGTGGTCTCGCTGTCCCTTGAGCGTGCCTGCCGACGGCACGGCCGGTCGTCCGGCAGGCGCGGTCTCTTCGGACTGCCGTCGACACGGCAGTCGACTACCGCGCACGCGGCAGGAGACGGGCAGGTACCGCGGGCGCGGTAGCCGGCCGCTCCTCCGCGGGCCGGACTCGCCCGCAGCGGCGTCCGGCTAGGGTGCGCGCATGGACACAGGGCGATTTCGTGTCCCGGCCGGTGTCATGGACTGGGTGATCGCCGTCGGCGTGGCGGCACTGCTGCTGGGAACCGGGTTGCCCGAGAAGCAACCGGCCGGGGAGCGCGAGCTGTTCGGCGCCGTGCTGCTGGCGGCGGGCGGTCTGGCGCTGATCGCGCGTCGCAGGGCTCCGATTGCCGTGCTGGCTGTCACCGGCCTGTGCGCGGTGGGGTACGAGGCGGCCGGTTTCGAGCTGCTCGCCGTTCCGTACCTGGTCGCGGTGTACGGCGCCGTGCGGGCCGGGCACCGTGCCCTGACGGTGGCGGCGTCCGTGTCTCTCCTCGTCGTCCTCCCTCTCACTGCGCTGGTCTTCCGCGACGGTCCGGCGCGCGAGGCGTTCGCGCAGGCCCGGAACGTCCTGGAGATCGCCTGGCTGATCGCCGCCTTCGCCGCCGGGGAGGCGCTGCGGCAGGCCGAGCGGCGGGCGGACGAAGCCGAGCGCACTCGCGAGGAGACCGCCCGGCGCCGCGCCGACGAGGAACGGCTGCACATCGCGCGGGAGCTGCACGACTCCCTCACCCACCAGATTTCGATCATCAAGGTGCAGTCCGAGGTCGCCGTCCACGTGGCCCGCAGACGCGGCGAGCAGGTGCCCGAGGCGCTACTGGCGATCCAGACGGCCGGACGGGAGGCGACCCGGGAACTGCGCGCGACTCTGGAGGCCCTGCGCGACGACGACACCACCCCGCCGCAGAGCCTCGAGCACGTACCGATACTGGTGGAGCGCGCCCGTTCGATGGGCCTGGACGCAACGCTGACGATCGAAGGGCCCCGGCAGGACGTGCCGGCCGCCGTTGGCAGGACCGCCTACCGCATAGTCCAGGAGGCGCTGACCAACACCGCCCGGCATGCCTGTGCCACCACCGCGGCGGTCCGGATCGAGTACCGGCCCGACGGGCTGTCCGTCCAGGTGGACGACGACGGCAGGGCCGCCCCCGATGACGCCCCCGCCCACGGCCTCGGGCTGCTCGGCATGCGCGAACGCGTCACCGCCCTGGGCGGCCGGCTGCGCGCGCAGCCGCGCACCGGGCACGGGTTCACCGTCCAGGCCGAACTCCCCGTGGAACGAGCATCATGATCCGTGTCCTGCTGGTCGACGACCAGCCGCTCATCCGCAGCGGCTTCCGCGCGCTGCTCGACCTCGAGGACGACATCGAGGTGGTGGCGGAAGCCGCCGATGGCGAGGAGGGGTTGTCGCTCATCAAGGAGCATCTGCCCGACGTCGCGCTCATCGACATCCGGATGCCGGTCATGGACGGCATCCAGGCGACCCGGCGCATCGCCGCGGATCCGGCCCTGGCCGGCGTGCACGTCGTCATGCTGACCAACTACGGCATGGACGAGTACGTCTTCGAAGCGCTGCGCGCCGGTGCCGCCGGGTTCCTGGTCAAGGACATAGTGCCGGAGGACCTCCTGCACGCCGTACGAGTGGCCGCCCGCGGCGACGCTCTGCTCGCCCCGTCCATCACCCGCAAGCTGATCCACCGGTACGTCGCCCAGCCGCTCCCCGCCACCAGTGCCGCCCTGGAGGAGCTGACGAGCCGCGAACGCGAAGCGGTCGCCCTGGCAGCACGGGGCCTGTCCAACGGCCAGATCGCCGAGCACATGGTGATCAGCCCGATGACCGCGAAGACCCACATCAACCGGGCCATGACCAAACTCCGCACCCGCGACCGGGCCCAACTCGTGGTCCTCGCCTACGAATCCGGGCTGGTCACCCCGCGCAACCCCTGAAGGCAGGGCGCCGGCCCAGGCCGCCCTGCGATTCCCGCCGGGCCCCTCGGTGCGGTGCGGCCGCGCCCCGGCGCTGTCCGGAATGGGTCCCACCTCCCTGCGTGCGACGTCCCGCACGCCTAGGCTCACGCTGTGCTGCGTATCACCGATGTTCGAACGGGCGAGCCCACTGATGCCGTCCGCGCCCGACGGGCCCTGGCCCGTGTACGGGTGCATGTGCCGACGGCCGACACATCCGCGCTGCGGGTGCTGCTGGTCGCCGACGTACTGGCCCGGGCCCTGGAAATCGGCGGGACCCCCGCCGTCACCGCGGCCGACCCACCCGAGGAACTCCGGGTGCGCGCCGACGCGCTCGGCATCCGCCGCGCCGAAGCCGGTACGGCCGGCGCGGGCCCGACTCTGCACGTGGTCACGGAAGGCGACCCCGCGTTGGACGACACCGGACCGGACGACATCCGGATCGAGGTCGCCCCGGTCACCGGCACGGCCGATCCGGCACTCCTGCGCATGATCCTGCTCGCGACCCCGCGCCGGGAGCCCGTCGACCTCGCCACCGCCGATCTCGAAGGCGCCCGGGAGACTCTCGCGCGCTGGCGGAAGGCGGTCGCCACCTGGGCGACCCGTCCGTCCAAACCCGTTCCTGAAGCCGTACGGCAGGAACTGCGGGCCGCATGGGAGGACGACCTCGACGTGCCCGCCGTACTCGAGGTGCTGCGGCGCGTGGAGAGCGACGAGGGCATCCCGGACGGCGCCCGCTTCGAGACGTACGCCTACGCGGACCGTCTCCTCGGGCTCGAACTCACCCGCGACATCGGGTCGGTGCGGTGATCACGCGCGCGGGAGCCGGCCCGCTGCGCAGGCTCGTCGTCCTGCGGCACGCCAAGTCCGCCTGGCCGGTGGGCGTGGCCGACCACGAGCGGCCCCTCGCACCGCGCGGCCGCCGCGACGCCCCGGCCGCCGGACGCGCCCTCGCCGAAGCGGACTGCCTGCCGGACCTCGCGCTGTGCTCCACCGCCGTACGGGCCCGGCAGACCTGGGAGTTGGCCGCCGCGCAGTGGGGCACCCCGCCGCCCGTACGACTGGACGGGCGGCTGTACGGGGCCGACGTACCGGAGTTGCTGGAAGCCGTCCGTGAAGTCCCGGATCAGGTGGCCACGTTGCTGCTGATCGGGCACAACCCCGGCCTGGAGGAGCTGGTCCTCGAACTGGCCGGTGACAGCCTCGACGGCGCGCTGGACGACGTACGGACGAAGTTCCCGACCTCGGCCGTGGCCATCCTCGCCTGGCACGGCGCCAACTGGGAGGAACTCGCCCCAGGCGCAGCCCTGTTGACGGACATGGCCGTGCCGAGAGGCAAGAAGAAGGCCTGAGGTTCAGCCCACGTGGATCCGGGGCCTGCGCTCCGGATCCGGCTCGGCGCGGCGGAGCACCTCGCGGGTGACCGGGGCGACCTCGCCGTCGCCGAAGACGAGGAAGCGCACGAGGTGGCTCAACGGGTTGCCCTCGGTCCAGTTGAAGTACGCGTTGGGAACCTCGCCGGTGCGCTCGCGCAGTTGCATCAGGACGGCCGCGATGGTGTTGGGCACGGTGGCGCCCTCGACGCGCAGCCTGCGTACGCCGTGCTTCTCCTCGCCGTGCACGGTGAGGTCGGCGGTGAAGTCCGAGGAGTCCGTCACGAAGACCTCCAGGAACAGCACCGGACGCCCGTCGGGGATGTGGGTGTGCTCGCGCTGGCTGTACTCCTTGGCGCGGTACTCCCGGGTGGTGTGCTCCTGCGGCTCGTTGGCGATCAGCTGGAGCGGCCCGCTCGCCGCGGCCTCGTCGATGAAGCGGGCCGCAGCCTCGTCGAACGTGACGTCGGCGGCGCGCAGTTCGAAGGCGCGACGCACCCGGGACGCGAACGAGGTGAGCAGGATCGCGAGAATGGAGATCCCCGCGATCTTGATGCCGTCGGGCCGCTCGATGACATTGGTGACCAGGGTGTACGCGAAGACCGCGGTGATCGCGCCGAAGCCGATCGTGGCGCCCCGGTGGCCCCGCTGGTGCACGGCGACCGTCGAGGCGAAGGACGCGGACAGCATCAGGACCAGCACACCGGTCGCGTACGCGCCGCTCTGGTCGTCGACGTTCGCGTTGAACCACAGCGTGATGAAGACCGCGGCCGCCATGAAGACAAGGACCAGCGGGCGCACGGCCCGGCTCCACTCGGGAGCCATGCCGTAGCGCGGCAGATAGCGCGGTACGAGGTTGAGGAGCCCGGCGAGCGCGGAGGCGCCGGCGAACCAGAGGATCGCGATGGTCGAGATGTCGTAGACCGTGCCGAAGGCCTCACCGAGGTGCTCGTGCGCGAGAAACGCGAGCGCACGGCCGTTCGCCGAGCCGCCGCTCTCGAACTCGTCCTGCGGGATCAGGATGGTCGTCGCCAGGCTGGAAAGGAGCAGGAAGCCGCTCATGATCACGGCGGCCGTGGTGAGCAGCTTGCGGGTGTCGCGGATCCGGCCCGTCGGCTTCTCGTACGTGTCCGTCGGGTCACCCTTGACCTGCGGCATCACCGCCACGCCCGTCTCGAAGCCGGACATGCCGAGTGCCAGCTTCGGGAAGACGAGCAGTGCCACGCCGACCATCGCGAGCGGCGAGGAGTGCTCGGCCGTCATCATGTCCGTCCAGTCGCCGATCTTGACCGGGTTGCTCAGCACCTCCCACGCGGAGGTGGCCAGAACGACGACATTAAGTGCGAGATACGCCGTCACGAGGACCACGGCGATACCGATGGCCTCCTTGAAGCCCTTCAGGAAGACCGCACCCAGACCGGCGACCAGGACGAGGGTGATCCAGACGTTCCCGCCGTGCATCCAGTGCGGAGCGAAAGGATTCTCCACGACGTGCGCGGAGGCGTCCGCAGCCGACAGCGTGATCGTGATCATGAAGTCGGTCGCGGCGAACCCGAGCAGCACGAGGACGAAGATCTTCCCCGACCACCAGGGCAGCAGCCGCTCCAGCATCGCGATCGAACCCTCGCCGTGCGGGCTCTCGTGCGCGACACGGCGGTACACCGGCAGCGCGCCCAGCAGGGTCAGCGCGATCAGCACGAGCGTCGCGAGCGGCGAGAGCAGTCCGGCCGCCAGGGCGGCGATACCCGGCTGGTAGCCGAGCGTGGAGAAGTAGTCCACGCCGGTCAGACACATCACGCGCCACCAGGTGTGCCCCTGGTGCTCGGCGTCCGGCGTGGCGTGCGGGCCCGGGTGACGGGCCGACCGCTCGCTCAGGCCCTCCAGGAGCCACGCCCGCCAGCGGGGCGTGGCGGCGGAGGGCCCGGGATGGCCGGGCGCGTCCGAGTCGGAACTCTCCACCTGAGTGCCGGTCATGCTGCGATCTCCCTGCGATCGGTAGGGCCGGCGATCCGGCATCGGTCGAACCGTTCCCCGGCCTGGGCCTTGTGGGCAACGACGAGCGAGTATCCACCACCTCCTTGTGCGCACGTCGGCCGGGGCGGCCGTGCGCGGATCCGGCGTGCTCCATGCGCGCGTGCAGCACATACGCTGGCGTGATGCAGGACGAGTACCGCACAGTGGCCCGCGTGGGCGTGCACGAGACCGAGGTCAACCGCTCCCGTTTCCTGTGCGCCCTCGCCCCGGCCGCCACCGAGCGGGAGGCCCAGGACTTCATCGCCGGCATCCGCAAGGAGCACGCCGACGCCACCCACAACTGCTTCGCGTACGTCATCGGAGCCGACGCCGCCGTCCAGCGGGCGAGCGACGACGGCGAACCCGGCGGCACCGCGGGCGTCCCCATGCTCCAGATGCTGCTGCGCCGCGACATGCGGTACGTCGTCGCCGTCGTCACCCGCTACTACGGCGGCGTCAAGCTCGGCGCGGGCGGACTGATCAGGGCGTACGGCGGTTCGGTCGGCGAGGCCCTGGACACCCTGGGGACCCTCACGCGCCGCAGGTTCCGGCTGGCGACGGTGACCGTCGACCACCAGCGGGCGGGCAAGGTGCAGAACGATCTGCGGTCCACCGGGCGCGAGGTGCGTGACGTGCGTTACGGCGAGGCGGTCACGATGGAGATCGGACTGCCGGACGCGGATGTCGAGTCCTTCAAGGCGTGGCTGGCCGATGTCACCGCCGGGACGGCGGGGTTCGAACTGGGCGGAGAGGCGTACGGGGACGCGTAGGCGGGGCGCACGGGCCGATACGGGAGTAGCCGCCCGTGATGTCCGACGCGGCTGTTGGTGGAGCGTGTGCCGGAGAGGTCTTCTTCCCGGACGGGGCTGTGGGCCACGCGTCACTCGAAGAGCCGTGGTCTCTGCGCGCGGGCCGTCAGACGGTGGCGGCCGGCGGGATCCACCGGTGGGTGCGGGGTGCAGCGCTGGAGATGCCGTAGTCCTTCTTGAGGGTTTCGGGGATCGCGTAGTGCATGACGCGTCCACGGGTGAGGGATGACAGCTCGAGGACCGTGGTGAGGTGGCCGAGGCGGTCCAGGGCCCAGGCGCCGAGCGGGGAGCGGTCCTCAATGGTCTCCAGGACGCCGAGGACGTGGGGTACGGCCCTGACGACGGTGTCCCACGATGTGCGCGGGACGTGGAGCCAGTCGGCGCAGGTGTCGCCGATGAGGTGGCGGATGAGGGTGGAGACGATCGGGTCGAAGAAGGTGCCGGGCACCACCTCCTCGTAGAGGTCGATCAGCTGCCGGGTCAGATGCGTGCCCTCCTCGGAGGGCCCCATGTGCCGGACCATGTACAGGTCGAGGAACCCGCGCGCCTCGTCGAGAGTTCGGGGGACGGCGTCCTGGTCGACGCCCAGCATGGCGCCGACGACGCGCCACGCGTAGTAGTACGCTTCCGCGCCCTCGGCCGACATGTGAATCCCGAGGCGGTGCAGGCTGTCCAGGACGAGCAGGGAGAAGAACATCTGCCCGCCGATCATGTCCTCCTGGCAGATCGGCGTTCCGTGGGTCGCGGCGTCCCAGCGGTTTTCGCGGGTGAGGTGGTGGCGGATGGAGGCGTGCAGGAGGCGGACCTTCTGGGCGGCGGGGATGAAGCGGCTGCCGGCCTCGAAGGCGTCGGGCTGCATCAGATGGACGGTGAACTGGCCGGTCTCCGCCATCCGTTTGGACGGGTACTTCAGGCCATGGGTGGCCGACAGCAGCTTCGCCACGTGCGGGACGAGGTAGCAGGCGGGCATGGCGGCGAAGGACAGCGCGGTGGAGATGTGCACGTTGTTGTCGATGAAGAACAGCCGGGCCTTCTCCATCTCCGCCCAGTCCACCCAGGCCGGCGGCGTGCCGGTGGCTTCCAGGTACTCGCGCGCGACATCGGGCAGTCCGTCCGGGAGGGGAGCGCCGGCGGTGGAGACGTAGCGCATCAGGGTGTTGAATTTTCCCACCTCCCCCCGTTCGAAAAGCTCGGCGACGGTGGCATCGGCGAGTTCGTCGCCGGCCTGCCGCAGGGCGTCCATCGATGCGTCGGTGTAGGTCATGGCAGGGTTCCTCGTCTTCCTCGGGATCGTCCACGACAGGCGGGAGGGGCGGCGGACCGGAACGACACGAGCCCGTGCCACTCCGATGCGAGGGTCAGGACAGGCGTACCGCCGCGGAATGCGCCAGCGCGGTCAGTCCGCCGGCGGCGTGCGCCGGGAGATCCAACTCATGGAGGGCGTCAAGAGCCTCCTCGACCCGCGCTCCGATCATGTCCTCGATGCGGTCGGGCGCCCTCAGCCGGCGCATCACCTCGCGGACCGCGTCCAGCCCCTCCCCGACCAGGTCGTCCCGGCCCAGCAGGGAGTTCAACAGTTCGCGCTCCGCGTCGTCGGCGAGACGCCAAGTCTCTGCCAGCAGGGCCGTGGGTCGGCGACCGCGCACATCGTCGGCATTGGCCTTGCCGGTGTGCTCCGGGTCTCCGAACAGCCCGAGTAGATCGTCCCGGAGCTGGAACGCCTCGCCCAGTGGCAGCCCGTACGCGGAGTAGCCCTCGCGCAGCCGCGCGCCCGCCCCGGCCAGCGCACCACCGATCAACAGAGGCTGTTCGACGGTGTACTTGGCGGTCTTGTACCGGATCACCTTCAACGACGCCTCGGTGTCCGGGCCGACTCCGGTCCGCAGGATCTCCAGACACTCGCCCGCGATGAGCTCACGGGCCATCACCGCCCACAACGGGCGGGCCCGGGCGAGATACGCGGCGGGCAGACCGCTGGTGGCGAACAACTGCCCGGCCAGCGCCATCAGCAGATCCCCCACCAGCATCGCCAACGACCGCGCGGCGGCATCGGCGTCCGGACGAGCCCCTACGGCCCCGCGCAGGGCGACGTGGGTCGTGGGTCGCCCATGCCGCAGCGGACTGTCGTCGATGAGGTCGTCGTGCACAACCGCTGCGGCGTGCACCAGCTCCATGGAGGCCGCCGCCCGCACCAGCGCGTCGCTGTCCGGTTGTCCCACCGCACGCCAGCCCCAGTAGCAGAACGCCGCCCGCAGCCGCTTGCCGTCCGCGACCGCCGCCTCCAGCCTCTCGGCCACCGTGCCGAGCATCGGATCGATTGCCGCGAACTCGTCGGCCTCCCGGGCGACGAACCGGCACAGCACCTCGTCCACGCGGGCCTTGAACGCGGCCCACTCCCACCGGTCAGACTTCACCGGCGGCCTTCCGAGCCAGGGCGCGCCGGGCGAGGATCTCCAAGTGGGCCGGGGGCACGTCCGCGTACCGGTCCAGCACCAGGCGCCCACGCGCCACGAGCTCGTTCTCGGCCTCCGCCGCCAACTCCGCGGCGTCCGACCGGCGTAGCAGCCCACGCACCGTCCCCAAGGCCGAACCCACCGTGCTCACCGCCAGATCGGCCAGCCCGACAGCCACCAACAGCGTCTGTCCGTCCAAGCCCCCGCGCCGTCCCGCTTCTTGCGTCAAGCCATCTCCCCCACCCGTCGTACATCCAAATAGCCCTGGGCACACAGCGTCCTTCCGAGCATCGCGTCCCATCGGGTGCGAGAGCCGAAGAACTCACGATCGAGTGATCTACCCGCTCGACCGTACGGATCACTGCCGGAGAGCACCCGTACGTCGTCCCGCGCGTCGTGAGCCCGCTGCTGACGCACCAACTGGGCCTGTCCCTGCCGTTCCTGGACTGCCCGCCCCGCCAGGATTACAAGCCGTATGTCCCCAAGGCCCCCTGCGCGTACCGCAATCCGGGCCGACTGGAGTGCGCCTCGCCGATGCGGGCGTGAAGCGTCCGCCACCCGGCATGAACTCGGCGCGCCGGCGGAGCTGCTGACCGACTACCAACTGAAGGTCGACCTGGGCGAGTTCCTCGGCTGACGTTCGGCGATGAGGTGGGGCCCCGTGGACGATACGGTCCACCGAGGTGCGCGGATCAGCTGATGCAGACCAGCCCGAGCAGGCAGAGCCCTGACGGCGAGGAGGAGTCGGACGGTGAGGAGGTCGCCGACGAGGTGTCCGTGCTTGAGGTGCCGGTGCTGTCGGTGGCCGAGGGCGTGGGCGAGGCAGTCGTCCCGGTAGCGGTGTCCGTGGCATCGGACACCGTGGAGTCGGCCTGCGACTCGGCAGAGGACGCCGCCGTCGCCAGGGGAGTCGTGCCGCCGGCCTGTTGGGTCGTTGGCGTGGCCTGGGGCGCTGCGGCGGACTGCTCGTCCGGTGTGTTCGCCGTGGTCGCCGTGGAGGAGGGCGTGGCGGACGACGTGCGCTGGGATGGGCGCGTCTCGGTCGGCGTCGACGAGGCCGGAGTGGGCTCCGTGACCTGCTCCTCCGCGATCCCCATGGCTTCTCTGTCGGGCGCGGATGCAGCCTGCGTCCGATCCGTGGACTGCTGGTCCGTCAAGGAGACGGTCAGGCCGCCGCCGACCAGGGCGACCGCGGTGGCCACCAGGGCCCTGCGCTGGGTCTTCCTCCAGCGCTCCCGCTGGCGACGCCGTGCCGCCCGGCCCGTCGGCGTCGGGAAGGGGGAGTCCGGGCCGTTGTACGGGTGCTCCTGCGGTGCCTCGTCGAATTCCTCGGCGTCGGGCTCCGCGTTGTGCCACAGCTGGGACGGGGCCTGCCACCCTGCTGTGACCGTCGCGGGCGTTCCGTCGGCGAGGGGAGCGATGCTCGGGGCGTAGGCGCCGCAGCCGGGGCACGCCAGGGCGCCGTTGAGGTGCCGACGGCAATCGGAGCAGTAGTCCATCTGCGATCTTCCTGAGTTCATTTCGCACGGGGGAGCGAGCCGCGAGTAAAGGTAACGAGGCTTCAGAAAGGGTGTGTGCAGCCTGTGTGACACTCCTGCGCAGATGTGTCCGGGGCGTGGCCGCCGGAACGACGCATCCACGCGCCATATCCGTTGGTTGCACGACTTTGGTCCGCTTCTCGGTTCGGACCGGTGCCGTTCGCGGCTACGTCCAGGGCCTGGATGAGGAGCTCACCGACCACGACCACGTTCTTCTCGTCCGGCACGGTCACTCGGCGCCGGAGGCCACGCAGAAGATCCTCCCGCTCACCGAGGCCCTCCTCGGCTTCGCGCAGGAAGCCGCCCGACGCCTGGGGCTTCCGCCCCTGGAGCGCTTCGTCGACCTCGGGCAGCGCGCGCCCGAGGACGTGGCCGTGATCGGCTTCGACGGGGCCCAGCACTCCTCGGACGGCTCGGCGCCCGCAGCGCCACCGTTTGCCTACGCCGGGCCCGGTTCTGTCCTGGCCACGTAGACGGTGTTGGTCGAGGTGCCGCCTTGCAGGGGATTGTCGAAGTCGACGACATGGGCTGCTGATTGCGGGAAGACCTCCGTGAGTGCGGAGGCGAACTGTTTGTCCGGCGGGTCGTTCGACCACAGGGCGAAGACCCCGTTGGGGTGAAGGTGCTCGGTGAGAGCGCGGAGCCCGGCAGGCTGGTAGAGCGCCGCGTGGCGCGGGTGGAGCACATGGCGCGGAGAATGGTCGACGTCCAGCAGGATGGCGTGGAAGCGGCGGCCCGGTTCACTCGGGTCCAGACCGCACGAATCGGCCGCCATCGCGAAGAAGTCGCCCTGAACCAGGCGGCAGCGGGGGTCCGAAGTCAGCCGGGCGCCGAGAGGGACCAGGCCCCGCTGATGCCAGTCGATGACTTCGGCGAGTGTGTCGATCACGGTCAGCGAGCGCACCCGTGGGTCGTCCAGCACGGCCTCGGCGGTGTACCCGAGTCCGAGTCCGCCGACGGCGACGTCCAGTTCGGTGCCCGGCAGTTCCGCCAGTCCGAGTTCCGCAAGCGCGATCTCGCCGGCTGTGAACAGGCTGGACATCAAGAACTCGTCGCCGAGCTTCACCTCGTACACATCAGTGCCCGACGCCGGGTCGCGTCGGCGTCGCAGGCTGATGTCGCCCATCGCGGTCGGGCGCCAGTCGATCTCCTCGAAACGCGCGCTCATCCGTTTACCTTTCTGACGCACCGCCGGTGCCCGAAGCCGGTGCCTCGAACGCCGCTCTGTGCAGGCGTGAAACCGTTGCTGCCCTGCCGGCAGGGCAGCAACGGGAGAGGGAAAGTGGCCGCCGGTCAGGCGTCGATGATGACGGGGATGATGAGGGGCCTGCGGCGGTGGGTACGGAAGGCCCAGTTCGCCACGGCACGGGCGATGAGCTGTTCCAGCTGGTGTGCGTCGCCGACGCCTTCCTGGGCTGCGGTCGCCAGAGTCTTCTCGATGACAGGGATGACCGGTTCGAACGTGGTGTCGTCGTGGACGAACCCGCGGGCCAGGAAGTCGGGGGTCTCGGCAAGGGCGCCCGTGTCGGCGTCGACGATCGCCACCACGGTGACCACGCCTTCCTCCGCGAGGGTGACGCGGTCCTTCAGGGACGCCTCGGTGGCGCCGCCGACCTCCATGCCGTCCACGTAGACGTTGCCCGCGGGCACCTTGCCGGTGATCGACGCACGCCCGTCCACGAGGTCGACGACGACGCCGTCCTCGGCGATGACCACCCGCTCGGGATCGACCCCCGTACGGATGGCCAGGTCGGCGTTGGCCCGCAGGTGGCGCCATTCGCCGTGCACGGGCATGACATTGCGGGGCTTGACGATGTTGTAGCAGTACACGAGCTCACCGGCGCTGGCGTGCCCGGAGACGTGCACCTTGGCGTTGCCCTTGTGGACGACATGGGCTCCCCACCGGGTCAGCCCGTTGATCACCCGGTAGATGGCGTTCTCGTTGCCGGGGATCAGGGAGCTGGCGAGCAGGACGGTGTCGCCCTTGCCGATGCGGATCACATGGTCGCGGTTGGCCATCCGGGACAGCGCCGCCATCGGCTCGCCCTGGGATCCGGTGCACACCAGGGTGATCTTGTGGTCCGGCAGCTTCTCCATTTCCTTGGTACTCACGACCAGGCCGCTGGGAACCTTCAGATACCCGAGGTCGCGGGCGATGCCCATGTTGCGGACCATGGAGCGGCCCACGAAGGCGACCTTGCGGCCGTGCTGGTGCGCGGCGTCCAGGACCTGCTGGATGCGGTGCACATGGCTGGCGAAACTGGAGACGATCACCCGGCGCGGGGCGGTACGCATCACCTGCTCGATCGCCGGGTTCAGGTCGCGCTCGGAGGTGGTGAAGCCAGGGACCTCGGCGTTGGTGGAGTCGGTGAGGAAGAGATCGACGCCTTCCTCGCCGAGGCGGGCGAAGGCGCGCAGGTCGGTGATGCGGTCGTCCAGCGGGAACTGGTCCATCTTGAAGTCGCCGGTGTGCAGCACCATGCCGGCCCCGGTGCGGATCGCGACCGCGAGACCGTCCGGGATGGAGTGGTTGACCGCGATGAATTCGCACTCGAAGGGGCCGAAACTGCGGCGGTCGCCCTCACGTACCCGCACCGTGCGCGGCCGGATTCCGTGCTCTTTGAGCTTGGCCTCCAGGAACGCCAGTGTCAGCTTCGAGCCCACGACAGGGATGTCGGAGCGCTCTCGCAGCAGATATGGCACGCCACCGATGTGGTCCTCGTGGCCGTGGGTGAGCACCACGGCCACGATGTCGTCCAGGCGATCACGGATCGAGGTGAAGTCCGGCAGGATCACGTCCACGCCGGGCTGGGTCTCTTCGGGGAACAGCACGCCGCAGTCGACGATGAGCAGCTTGCCGGCATGCTCGAAGACGGTCATGTTGCGGCCGATCTCACCCAGACCGCCCAGGGCGACGACCCTCAGCCCTCCTTCGGGCAGGGGAGGGGCGGCTTTCAGGTCGGGATGCGGATGGCTCATATTCTGACGTTACCGGAGAGTCCGCCGAGGTGATCCACTGGCTGCCCGGCGCGTGGATTGTGCTATTTGCCTGGGTGATTTGAGGTCAGTGATGGATCGGGAGGTCAAAGGCGTTAGCGTGGTGGGTGTTGGCGGCGAGCCCGGGCTGGCTTTGTGTTCGTTGTAGATGCCTGGTGGGGGTAAACGTGCAGGTCAGAACGATTTCATGAAATTGCTGCACACTTCCGACTGGCATCTCGGCCGGGCGTTCCACCGGGTGAACATGCTCGGCGCCCAGTCCGAGTTCATCGGCCACCTCGTCGCGACCGTGCGTGAGCGCGAGGTGGACGCGGTGGTCGTGTCGGGGGACGTGTACGACCGGGCGGTGCCGCCGCTGGCCGCGGTCGAACTCTTCGACGACGCCCTGCACCGGCTGGCCGACCTCGGTGTGCCCACGGTGATGATCTCCGGGAACCATGATTCGGCGCGCCGGCTGGGTGTCGGCGCGGGTCTCATCGGGCGGGCGGGCGTTCATCTGCGGACCGAGGCCTCGGCCTGCGGTACGCCCGTGGTGATCGCCGACGCGCACGGCGACGTGGCCTTCTACGGACTGCCCTATCTCGAACCGGCCCTGGTGAAGGACGAGTTCGGGGTGGAGAAGCCCGGCCACGAGGCGGTGCTCGCCGCTGCCATGGACCGGGTCCGCGCCGACCTCGGCGCGCGGGCGCCGGGCACCCGCTCCGTGGTCCTCGCCCATGCCTTCGTCACCGGGGGCGAGGCCAGCGACAGCGAGCGGGACATCACGGTCGGCGGGGTCGCCTCCGTGCCCGCCGGGGTCTTCGACGGCGTCGACTACACCGCGCTCGGGCATCTGCACGGCAGCCAGACCATCACCGAGCGCGTGCGCTACTCCGGCTCCCCGCTGCCGTACTCCTTCTCTGAGGCCGACCACCGCAAGAGCATGTGGCTCGTGGACCTGGGCCCCGAGGGTCTGCTCGACGCCGAGCGGATCGACTGCCCCGTCCCTCGGGCGCTCGCCCGGATCCGAGGGCAACTGGAGGAGCTGCTCGCCGATCCGAAGCTGGCGCGCCACGAGGAGGCGTGGGTCGAGGCGACCCTCACCGACCCGGTGCGCCCGGCCGACCCCATGGCCCGGCTGACCGAGCGCTTCCCGCACACACTCAGCCTCGCCTTCGACCCGGAGAGAGCGCCGGAGGACCCAGACCTCTCCTATGCCCGGCGGCTCGCGGGCCGTGGCGAACAGCAGATCGCGGAGGACTTCGTCGCCCATGTGCGCGGCGCCGGACCCGACGCACGCGAACAGGCGGTGCTACGGGACGCGTTCGACGCGGTCCGCGCCGACGAGGCTGTACGGGAGGTGGCCCGGTGACATCACTTCCACCGGACAACGTACGGCCGCTGGACTTCACGGAGGGCGCCCGATGAGGCTGCACCGCCTGGACATCACCGCGTTCGGGCCCTTCGGCGACGCCCAGCGGGTTGACTTCGACGAGCTGTCGGCCGCCGGGCTCTTCCTGCTGCACGGGCCGACGGGCGCGGGCAAGACATCCGTGCTCGACGCCGTCTGCTTCGCACTGTACGGAGCGGTGCCGGGCGCCCGCCAGGGCGGTTCGCTGCGCAGCGATCACGCGACACCCGCGACCCGCACGGAGGTGAGCCTCGAACTCACCGTCGCCGGACGGCGGTTGGAGATCACCCGGCAGCCGCCCTTCGAGCGGGCCAAGAGACGCGGCACGGGCACCACGACCGAGAAGGCGCAGAGCTGGCTGCGCGAGTACGACGCGTCGGCGGGCTCCTGGAAGGACCTCAGCCGCTCCCACCAGGAGATCGGCGAGGAGATCACCCAGCTGCTCGGCATGAGCCGCGAGCAGTTCTGCCAGGTCGTGCTGCTGCCCCAGGGCGACTTCGCACGCTTCCTACGGGCGGACGCCGAGGCCCGCGGCAAGCTGCTCGGCCGCCTCTTCGACACCCACCGCTTCGCCGAGGTCGAGAAGCGTCTTGCCGAGCGGCGGCGCGCGGCCGAGACCGAAGTACGCGACGGGGACACGGCGTTGCTCGCCGACGCCCACCGTATGCAGCAGGCCGCGGGCGACGCCATGGAGCTGCCCGGCCTCGCGCCGGGAGACCCCGGTCTCGCCGACGCCATCCTGAGCGCCGCCGCCATCGCCCGCAGCACCGCCCGCGAACGGCTCACCATCGCCCACTGCGCCCGGACGGCCGCCGAATCAGCGCAGGCCGCGGCCGATCGCGTACTCGACGACGTGCGTGAAGTGGCCCGGCTGCAGCGCCGGTTCGCGGAGGCGAGAGAGCGAGCCGCCCGCCTGGAGGAGCGCGCCGACGCCCACCGCGAGGCCCAGACGCGTATGGAGCGTGCCCGCAAGGCCGAGGCGGTGGCCCCCGCACTCGACCTGCGCGACGCCGCCGAGGCCGAGCACCGGAGCGCGTCGGCCGAGGAAGCACGCGCGCGTGCCGCCCTGCCTGAGACATTCGCCGGAGCCGGCGCGCCCGGGCTCGCCTCCGCCGCACGCAAGGCGGCGGAGGAGCTGGGCGGACTGGAGTCGGCACGCCGCGCCGAACGGAAACTGGCCGAACTCGCCGCCGAGAGCGCCGACTTGGACAGCCAGGAGCGTGCCGACGAGGAAGTGCTCCAGGACGCCGAGAACTGGCTCGCCACCTGGGAGGCGACCCGCACGGCCGACGAGGCACGCATCGAGTCCGCGCAGGAAGCGGCGACACATGCCGAGCAGCTCGCCGTGCAGCGCGACCCCGCGCAGGCCCGGCTCAGGGCCGCCCGCCAGCGCGACGCGTTCGCCCGCGACACGGACGACACCCAGGCGCGCGCCCTCGCCTCCCGCGAACGCGCCACGAACGCGCGCGCCCACTGGCTCGACCTGAAGGAACAGCGCCTCCAGGGCATCGCCGCGGAACTCGCCGCGGGCCTTGTCGACGGCGAACCCTGCGCCGTGTGCGGCGGCACCGAACACCCCGCGCCCGCACGGAAGATCGCCGGGCATGTCGACCGGGAGGCAGAGGAGCACGCCCTCGCCGCCTACCAGCGCGCCGACGAGGAGCGCGCCGAGGCCGAGCGGCGACTCGGCGTCGTACGGGAGGCACTGGCCGCCGCCACCGCGGAGGCGGGGGACGCGCCCACCGAGCAACTCGCTGAGCAGGCCGAGGAGTTGGAGCGGGAGTACGCCGAGGCGCGCGCCGCCGCATCCGGGCTGCACACCGCGCGTGAGCGACTCGCACAGGCCGGGCTCGAGCACGAACGGCGGGTGGCCGCCCAGCAGCAGGCCGCACTCCGCGCCGCCGCCCGGGTCTCGCACCGCGACCGGAACGACCTGGAAAGAGCATCCCTGGAGGAGGAGTTGGAACAGGCGCGGGGCGCGGCCGGCAGCGTAGCCGCGCGGGCCGCGCAACTGGAGCGGCAGGTCGCGCTGCTCACCGAGGCCGCGGACGCCGTGCGCGCGGCCGACGACACCGCGCAGCGGCTCAAGGACGCCGACGCGCGACTCTCCGACGCTGCCTTCCGCGCAGGCTTCGACACACCGCGGGCAGCCGCTGCCGCACTGCTCGACGACGCGGCCCACCGGGAGCTCCAACGGCGGCTCGACACCTGGCAGTCGGAGGAAGCGGCAGTGCGGGCCGTCCTCGCCGAGACCGACACGGCGGCCGCCGCCCAGCAGCCGCCCGCCGACCTGTGGACCGCCGAACAGGCCGCCGAGTCCGCCGCCCGCCGGCTGCGGGACACCGCCTCCGCGCAGGACGCCGCCGCCCGGCGCTGCGGTGAGCTCGACCGGCTGTCCGCGCACGCCACCGCGTCCGCACGCCGCCTGGCGCCACTGCGTGAGGCGTACGACCGGGTGGCCCGCATGGCCGGTCTCGCGGCCGGCACGTCGGCGGACAACGAACGCAAGATGCGCCTGGAGTCCTACGTCCTCGCCGCCCGCCTGGAACAGGTCGCCGCCGCCGCGACCGTCCGGCTGCGGCGCATGTCCTCGGGGCGCTACACCCTCGTCCACTCCGACGACCGCGCCGGGCGTGGGCGCAGCGGGCTCGGACTGCATGTCGTGGACGCCTGGACCGGCCGCGAGCGCGACACGGCGACACTCTCCGGCGGCGAGACGTTCTTCGCCTCCCTCGCACTCGCCCTCGGCCTCGCGGACGTCGTCACCGACGAGGCCGGCGGGGTGCGGCTCGACACGCTCTTCATCGACGAGGGCTTCGGCAGCCTCGACGACCAGACCCTCGACGAGGTCCTCGACGTACTCGACTCACTGCGCGAGCGGGACCGCAGCGTCGGCATCGTCAGCCATGTCGCAGACCTGCGGCGCCGCATCCACGCCCAACTGGAGGTCGTGAAGGGGAGAACGGGCTCGGTCGTAAGGCAGCGGGGCGACCAGATGTGAGTCAGTGGCCCAGCGGGCGGCGGGGGAGCGGCGAGGAGTAGACGACGCTCGTGGTCACGGAGCCCAGGGTGCCGATCTTGCCGGACACCTCCTCCAGGTGGCTCATGGAGCGCGCCGTGACCTTGATGACGAAGCAGTCGTCGCCCGTGACGTGGTGCGCCTCCAGGATCTCGGGCGTCACCTCGACCAGGTCGTGGAAGGGTTTGTAGTTGCCGTTCGGGTACCTGAGCCGCACGAACGCCAGGATCGGCAGGCCCAGGCTCTCCGGGTCGACGACGGCCGCATAACCCTGGATCACACCCGCCTCCTCCAGTCGGCGGACCCGTTCGGTGACCGCGCTCGCGGACATGGAGACGGCACGGGCCAGGTCGGTGAAACTGGCCCTGCCCTCGCGCTGCAGGACATCGAGGATGCGCCAGTCGGTGGCGTCCGGGGAATACGCGGTCATGTGTGATGGATAGCAGGAAAATCCCCGGCCGATCAAGAGTGATGCCGTGGATCGCCACTTCAAGGTCGCGGTCACCGGACATAGATTTCTGGCCAGGAAGTCCCGCGGGCGGGTGCAGGTCCCCGCGCGGCCGGTGCGCAGAAGCCACTGGTCAGGCGGGACAGGGAGGGAAGGCCACACCATGACAGCGACCACCGAGGCCGGCGTGACCGGCACCTCGACCGCCGTGAACCCCGTTCTGGGCGTCGCGCCCGCGTCTCCGGCAGCTGCCGCCGCCTACTTCGGCGCGAGCCTCGCCTTCCACGCCGACGTGTCCGACGTCGCCGCCGCCCTCGGCGCCGACGGCGACCCCGGTTTCGTCGTCCTCGACTCCCGCTCGACCGAGTCCTGGGACCAGGGCCATGTCCCCGGCGCGATCCACCTGCCGACCGCGCTCATCCCCGAGCAGGCCGAACAGCTCCTCGACAAGTCGGTGCCGGTCGTCACGTACTGCTGGGGACCCGGCTGCAACGGCGCGACCCGCGCCGCCCTCGCCCTCGCCGAACTCGGCTTCCAGGTCAAGGAGATGCTCGGCGGCTTCGAGTACTGGGCGCGCGAGGGCTTCGAGTTCGAGACCTGGGAGGGGCGCCAGCAGCGCACCGCGGACCCGCTGACGGCACCGCTGGACGCGGCGGACTGCGGCTGCTGAGCCGGGCCCGTCCTGTCCTGTGCTGTCGCGGTAACGCATGCGGAGGGAAAGGGAGTTCGGGTGGTCATGGGTGTCGAGGGTGGCGTATCGGACAGCGGAGGGGACACCGGATCTCCACCGGGTCCCCGCCGTGTAGCTTCTGCCGCATGGCGAGATACGCGGAACCAGGTGCGGTCGAGTGGGTGGAGTCGGGCGGCGGGCCGCTCATAGTGATTCCGGAGGTCGTGCTGCCGTTCTGGTCGGGCGCGGACGGCGACGAGACGTCCTCCGACTACGACCGGGCGTGCGACGTGGACGGCTACATAGGTCTCGTGCCCGTCGGCGACACCAGGGCCCTGGTCCTCGGCGACGAACCCGCCTCGACCGCCTTCCTCCCCGAGCACGGCACCTTCGTACGGTGGTGTGCAGCCGACTCCGAGGACGAACTGCTCTCCATCGTCCCCGCGGCACTCGAAGCGGCGGTCTGGGAGCCGGAGGTGCACTGGAACGTGCCCGGCCCCGTGGTCCTGTTCGACGCGGCCTGGCCGGGGAGCGAATCGAAGCGGACGGATCACCTCAAGCTCGCGCTGGAGCCGGGCCGGTACGCGGTGCGCGCGACGTACGCGGAGCCGGGACCCGAGACGTGGGTGGGCCTCGTACAGCTCCGGCGGCTGCCGAACTGAGCGACGACCCACGGGACTTCACGTTCCCCGCGGGCACCTGCCGCGCGGGGCGCGGATGCCGACGTCGGCCGGACTCGTGTCGCCGGTCCGAGCCCGGCCGCCGTCGGTGAGCGTCAGAGCTGGGACAGTTCGTCCACCAGGTCGTCCAGGCCCAGCGAGCCCTGAGACAGGGCCGCCATGTGCCAAGCCTTCGCGTCGAAGGCGTCTCCGTGGCGCTTCTTCGCGTTCTCGCGGCCCAGCAGCCAGGCGCGCTCGCCGAGCTTGTAGCCGATGGCCTGTCCGGGGATCGAGAGGTAGCGGGTCAGCTCGCTCTCCACGAAGTCGGCGGGACGGCTGCTGTGCGCCCCGAAGAACTCCTCCGCCAGCTCGGGCGTCCAGCGCTCACCCGGGTGGAACGGTGAATCGGCCGGAATCTCCAGTTCCAGATGCATGCCGATGTCGACGATGACGCGGGCCGCACGCATCATCTGCGCGTCGAGATAGCCGAGGCGCTGCTCCGCGTCGGTGAGGAAGCCGAGTTCGTCCATGAGCCGCTCCGCGTACAGCGCCCAGCCCTCGGCGTTGGCGCTGACTCCGCCGACGGTGGCCTGGTAGCGGGAGAGGTCTCCCGCGACGTGCGCCCACTGCGCGAGCTGGAGGTGGTGGCCCGGGACGCCCTCGTGGTACCAGGTCGAGACGAGGTCGTACACGGGGAAGCGGGTCTGGCCCATCGTCGGCAGCCACGTACGGCCGGGGCGTGAGAAGTCCTCGGACGGTGCCGTGTAGTACGGGGCCGCCGCGCTGCCGGGCGGCGCGATGTGCGACTCCACCTTCCGTACCCGCTCGGCGAGCTCGAAGTGTGTCCCGTCCAGCGCCTCGATCGCTTGGTCCATCAGATTCTGCAGCCAGGCCTGCACCTCGTCGACGCCGT
The DNA here is from genome assembly GCF_041431135.1 of Streptomyces sp. NBC_00554. Classification (NCBI taxonomy): domain Bacteria; kingdom Bacillati; phylum Actinomycetota; class Actinomycetes; order Kitasatosporales; family Streptomycetaceae; genus Streptomyces; species Streptomyces sp. NBC_00554. The sequence goes on from NZ_CP107799.1 coordinate 8,883,535, forward strand.
CGATGTGCGTGCCGTGCTCGTCGAGGTGCGCGAGCGCCACCCAGGGGGTCTCGGCGCCGGGCAGGACCTTCTCGGCCTCGCTCTTCATCTCGGTGAGGAGGCGGTGGTACTCCGCCCAGCCGTACGCGTACGCCTCGTCGAGGTCGAGATCCGTACCGTTGAAGTAGCGCGACCAGCGGGCGTACCGCTCGCGGCCGACCGTGTTCGGCGCGCCTTCGATGGCGGGCGCGTACACCTCGCGCATCCAGTCCCGCAGGGAGACCAGGGCCTCGGTCGCGGTACGGGCGGCGGTGTCCAGCTCCGCGCGCAGCGTCTCGGGGCCAGGCGCCACGAAGTCCTCGAACCAGCCGCGGCCCTGCCCGTCGGTGTCGGACCACTCGGTGAGCTGCCCGATGAACGTCGCGGTGGGGCGGGGGCCCGCGTACAGCTTGCGATCCAGGCCGAGGGCGAGGGACTCGCGGTAGCCCTCCAGCGCGCCCGGAACCGCGCGCAACCGCTCCGCGACCGCCGCCCAGTCCTCGTCCGTCTCCGTGGGAGTGAGTGTGAAGACCTCGCGCACCGAGTGCGCGGGCGAATGCATGTTGCCGACCATGCGCAGATGGTCGTCGGCGTCGTGGACGGCGAGCTCGGCGGTGAGCCGCTCGCGCAGCAGCCGACCGCAGCGACGCTCGATGTCACTGTCCGCGCCCGGCTGCCGTTCCGCCTCGTCGAGCCGCTCCAGGGTCCTGCGCGCCAGGTCGGCCAGGGCGGCCTGACCTGCGGGCGAGGCATCCGGCAGCTTGCCGGCACTCGCCTTGTCGCCGAGGTAGGTACCAGTGACCGGGTCGAGGGCGATGAGGTCGTCGACATACGCGTCGGCGACCTCGCGGGGCAGCGGGATCTTCGTCTCAGGCATGCGGACATCCTCGTACGGGGACGCGGTCCCCGTCAGCAAGATTTGCTCAGGGCGTGACCCTTCCGTCAGCCCTCGCGCTGCGGTGGCAGCAGTGGGCCGCAGTCCCACTGCTGGAAGATCAACCGGGTCTCGACGCGCGCCACTTCACGCCGGGACGTGAACCCGTCGAGAACCAGCCGCTGCAGATCAGCCATGTCGGCGACCGCGACATGGACGAGATAGTCGTCGGGTCCCGTGAGATGGAAGACGGTCCGCGACTCGGGCAACGCCCTGATGCGCTCCACGAACGGTCCCACCAGCTCCCGCCGATGCGGTCTGACCTGCACGGACAGCAGGGCTTCCAGGCCCCGCCCCAGCCTCGCCGGGTCCAGCCGCAGCTGGTGGCCGAGAATGACTCCCGCACGGCGCAGCCTGGTCACCCGGTCCAGGCAGGTCGAGGGCGCGACACCTACCTGCGCCGCGAGATCGCGATACGTCGTCCGGGCGTCGTTCTGCAAAAGCCGCAGCAGATGGAGATCCACCGGATCGAGTACGACAGAATCGGCCATGGCGCGAACGTAGCACGGGGTTCGGCGCTCTCTTCCCGGCCCTTGTTCAGGCTTGTGGGCATGGATTCCGTCAGCTACGACATACGTGAACCGGACAGCTACGACATACGCGAACCGGACACGACGAGACACGGCGCCGGCCGTACCCGCGCGCTCGCCACCGAGGCCGTGCACGCGGGGCGGGAGGATCTCGCCCGGCAGGGACTGCACGCGGCGCCGATCGACCTGTCCACGACCTACCCGTCGTACGACAGCCGCGGCGAGGCCGCCCGCATCGACGCGTTCGCCGCGGACGGCGCCGAACCGCAGGGCCCGCCCGTCTACGGCCGGCTCGGCAACCCGACCGTCGCCCGCTTCGAGACCGCCCTCGCGCGCCTCGAAGGCACCGAGAGCGCGGTCGCGTTCGCCAGCGGCATGGCCGCACTGAGCGCCGTACTGCTCGTACGGAACGCGCTCGGCCTGCGCCATGTCGTCGCCGTACGACCCCTGTACGGCTGCAGCGACCACCTGCTCACCGCCGGACTGCTGGGCTCCGAGGTGACCTGGGTCGACCCGGCGGGGGTGGCGGACGCGCTGCGCCCCGACACGGGCCTGGTGATGGTGGAGTCCCCGGCCAACCCGACGCTCGCCGAACTCGACCTGAAGGCCCTCGCGTACGACTGCGGTTCCGTTCCCCTGCTCGCCGACAACACCTTTGCCACGCCGGTGCTGCAACGCCCCGCCGAGCAGGGGGCGCGGCTGGTCCTGCACAGTGCCACCAAGTACCTGGGCGGACACGGCGACGTGATGGCCGGGGTGGTGGCCTGCGACGAGGAGTTCGCCGGGCGGCTGCGCCAAGTGCGGTTCGCCACGGGGGGTGTCCTGCATCCGCTCGCCGGTTATCTGCTGCTGCGTGGTCTGTCGACCTTGCCCGTGCGGGTCCGGGCCGCGTCCTCGAACGCGGCGGAACTGGCCCGCCGCCTCGCCGCCGATCCGCGCGTCGCCCGCGTCCACTATCCGCGGATCGGCGGCGCCATGATCGCCTTCGAGGTGCACGGCGACCCGCACGCCGTCATCGCCGGGGTCGGTCTGATCACCCCCGCCGTGAGCCTCGGCAGCGTGGACAGCCTCATCCAGCATCCGGCCTCCATCAGCCACCGCGTCGTGGACGCGGCGGACCGGCGCGACGCCGGGGTCGGCGACCGGCTGCTGCGGCTGTCGGTGGGGCTGGAGGACGTCGACGACCTGTGGGCCGACCTGGACGGGGCGTTGGGGCGGACCGGGGCCCTGGCCTGACGTGCCCGGTGAAGTCGGGTGCGCAACCGCGCCCCGCAAGGGGCGCGGGGAACTGCGCGACCAGCCCCCACCGGCCCGCGGCAGAACGAGCCGCATGTCCGGCGGAGCGCTGGCGGAGCGCTAGTCCCGCACGACCCGCTCCCCACGCTGCCCCTCGTCGTACGGCAGCCGTGACGTCACCGGAGTCGCGTCCAGACGGGCCGTGATGACCAGGGTGCCTTCCTCGATCTGGTAGTCGAGGGGAAGGCCGAGGCCGCGCATGGCGGCGACCATGCCGGTGTTGGAGGACTGCGTGACGGCGTACACGCTCTCGCAGCTCGCCTCGACGGCCATCGTCACCAGGCGGCCGAGCAGTTCGCCGCCGATACCGCGCCGCTGCCAGTCGTCCTCGACGAGGAGCGCGATCTCCGTCTCGTCGCCGTCCCAGAGGAGATGGCCGAGCCCGACGATGCGCCCCGATGCCGTCTGCACGGCGAGCGTGCGTCCGAAACGCGGGCTGAGCAGGTGGTTGAGGTAGCGGTCCGCGTCGCCGACAGGACCGTGGTAGCGCATGCTCAGCGTGCGGGGCGAGCAGCGCTCGTGCATCGCCTTGGCGGCCTCGAGGTCGCCGACGTCGGCGCGCCGCAGGCTGATGGCGTTGCCTTCCGGCAGCGTCAGCACGTCCTGACTGCGCGGGATCCGCGGACCGAGCCGCGCGTCCAGCTCCACCAGCGCCCGCGCCCGCGCGAACTCCGTCGGCGTGAACGGCAGATACGGCCGCTCCACCGTGATCACCCCGCCCTCGGGCGCCCGCAGCCGCATCACCGTTCCTTCGAGCGCCCCCTCGACGGGAGCGCTTTCCACCGCGCGACCGGATCCGGGCGACTTGGCGGGCAGTGAGCGGATGGTGCACCGGCCGAGCAACTGCCGGAGCGCGAGCGGCAGTTCCGCCGCGTCCAGCGCCGTACGAGTGGCCAGACCCAGCACCCGGGTCGGCGCGTCGACGAGGTCGTGGGCGTCGGCCCGCTCCGTCCAGGTCTCCGTGCCACCCGCCAGCGAGACGGCGCGGGTCATCTCGGAAGCCGCCAGCTCTGCGGGCGCGCGCAGCAGGAACTCGTCCACGGTGCCCTCTGCCAGCGGATGTGTCTGCAGGCTCAGGATGTCGACCCGCTGCTGCGCCAGCGCCGAGCACAGCGCGGCCAGGGATCCCGGGGCGTCCTTCACCGTCGTCCGCATCCGCCACAGCGTGGTCGCTCCGGCGAGGGACTCCGGCACCGCCGTGGATTCCTCGGAGGTCCCGGCCGGGCGCCCGCCGGCGAGCGGCCGGGCGCCGGTATGGTCTGCCGGCGGCGCATGACCGTGGCGGCGTGCCCACCATGTGTGGAAGCCGGCCGTGGCGACCAGGACGACGGCCGAGATGATCAGCAGGGCCGTGCCGTCGGGTCCGTGCCCGATCAGGTTGGCCACGGCGTCCGCGACCGCAACGGCCGTGAACAGTGCGGCGAGTTCGACGACGTCCCGCCGCCAGTGGTGAACGGGGCGTCCGTGCTTCGCACGCGTCACATCAGACATGTCTGGAGTCATACAGCCACTGTGAAGGAACCGTGTTGCGTGATCACGAACGGTCTGTGACTGATGGGTAAAGTATCGTTCTGTACCTTTTGATGTTCTTTTTGCGGTTGTTTTGCTTCCGTCGTCTGAACGAGCCGAGCCGTCCGGCCGTCTGCGCGGAGAGGAGACCGCGCACCGGGGGATGACTCCGGTGCGCGGCCCAGCAGTTCGAGAATACGGGAGTTGGTCACGCGCCCCGGCTGCTACTGCCCCACCCGCCCGGGCTGAAGCACCTGTGTGAACAGCACGGTGCCGTCCTGCTCGCGCAGCCGCACCGTCAGCTCGCCGCTGTCGCCGTCGATGTCGACCTCGCCGAAGAACTGGTAGCCACCGGCGGGCGAGACGTTCGAGGCGGTCGGCGCCTTCACGAAAACCCGCTCAGGACCGAAGGTGTTGTCCAGCGCGCTCGCCGGGAAGGCGCCGGCGTTGAGCGGCCCTGAGACGAACTCCCAGAACGGCTCGAAGTCGGTGAACGCGGCCCTCGACGGCTGGTAGTGCTGCGCCGAGGTGTGGTGCACATCGGCCGTCAGCCACACCGTGCCGGTGATCCGCCGGTGCTTGACGAACCGCAGCAGCTCCGCGATCTGCAGCTCGCGCCCGAGCGGCGCGCCCGGGTCGCCCTGGGCGACGGCCTCGATGTTCGGCTTCCCCTCGGTGGCATCCGGCACGACCAGACCGAGCGGCATGTCCGCGGCTATCACCTTCCACACCGCACGCGACCGCGACAACTCCCGCTTGAGCCACTCCAGTTGCTCGGCGCCGAGAATGCCCTGCGGGTCCGTGGTCTGCGTGTCGGGGGAGTTGACGTTGCGGTAGGTCCGCATGTCGAGCACGAACACGTCCAGGAGCGGGCCCTGGCGCAGGACCCGGTACACGCGGCCGTCCTGGTTGTCCGGTCGCAGCGTCGAGAGGGGGAAGTACTCGCTGAACGCGCGGCGGCCCCGGGCGGCCAGGACATCGACGTTCTTCTCGGTGTAGCGGGTGTCCGAGGCCGCGATCACCTCACCGGGGTACCAGTTGTTGCGCACCTCGTGGTCGTCCCACTGGATGATGGACGGCACCTGGGCGTTGAAGCGCTTCAGGTTCTCGTCCAGCAGGTTGTAGCGGAAGTTGCCGCGGAACTCGGCCAGCGTCTCGGCGACCTTGGACTTCTCCTCGGTGGTGATGTTGCGCCAGGTGCTGCCGTCGGGGAGCGCCGCCGTTGCCGTGATCGGGCCGTCGGCGTAGATGTTGTCGCCGCTGCACAGGAAGAAGTCCGGGTCGAGCTTCGCCATGGCGTCGTAGATCCGGTAGCCGCCGAGGTCCGGGTTGATGCCCCAGCCCTGTCCCGCCAGGTCACCCGACCACAGGAAGCGCACCCCGTCGCGCCGCCCGCGCGGTGTCGTACGGAAGGTGCCGGTCACGGGTTCGCCCGTGCGGCGCGGGTCGTCGGGGTCGGCGAGCAGCACGCGGTAGTGGATCTGCTCGCCCGCGGGCAGCCCGCGCAGCCGCGTCGTCCCCGTGAAGTCGGTGTCGGACCCGAGCAGCGGACCCTGCCACCTGCGGGGGTTGCGGAACGACTCGGTCGCGGACGTCTCGACGATCATGCGGGCCGGGCGGTCGGACCGTACCCACACCAGTCCGGAGTTGGCCGTCACGTCTCCGGTCTGGACGCCCCACCCCGCCTTCGGCCGCCCGGAGAGGGCGAACGCCGGTGCCGCGCCGAGCGCGGTGGGCAGGGCCAGTGCGGCGGAGGCGGCGAGGGAGCCGCGCAGAACGCTGCGGCGACCGGGGAACGGATGCTGCGGACGGTGTGACATGAATGCGCCTCCAGGGACGGATTCGGCCAATGGGCAATGCCACAACTACTGGTGCGCCGCAGCGGGCACGGAAACCACGAGTGAACAGCGGACCGCGGGGACGAGGGAACCGGTGTGCGACTTCTCACGGATGTCCCGTGAGCATGCGACGCGTATGACAGAAGCGGACGGCGTCCTCCGTCATCAGCCGTATGCCGTCCCGCCTGTCATCACTCGTGTGCCGTCGCGTCCGCCATCAGCCGTACGCCGTCCCGGATCCGTGCGGGGGACAGGTGCGCGTACCCCAGCACCAGCCGTACGCCGTCGTCGACCGTCTCCCCGTAGTGCGCCAGCGGACGTACGGCAACTCCGGCCGCGGTGGCTCGTTCGAGGAAGTGGTCCCGTGGCCCGTACCGTTCGGGCAGCGCGGCGATGACGTGCAGACCCGCCGCGATCCCGGACACCTCCGTGCCGGGAAAGTGCTCCTCAAGGGCGGATACGAGGGTGTCGCGCCGTTCCCGGTAGGCGCGTTGGCAGCGGCGCAGCTGCCGGTCGTAGTCGCCCCGCTCGATGAAACGGGCAAGGAGTGCCTGGTCGACGACAGGGTTTCCGAGATCCATGGTGCGCTTGCGCTCGACCGCCTCCTCGGCCAGTGACGCGGGCACGAGCAGCCAGCCCAGCCGCAGCCCCGGAGCGAGGGACTTGCTGACCGACCCCGTGTAGGCGACGTGCTCCGGGTCGAGGCCTTGCAGCGCGCCCACGGGGGCACGGTCGTAGCGGAAATCCCCGTCGTAGTCGTCCTCGATCACCAAGCCGTCCACCGACCGTGCCCAGTCGAGGAGTTCGGCCCGACGGCGCGCGGAGTACGCGATCCCCAACGGGAACTGATGGGCGGGCGTCGTCATCACCGCTCGTACGCCCGAAGCCCCCAGCGGTCCGGTGGCCAGCCCCTCCTCGTCCAGGGGCAGCGGTACGGTGCCGACGCCGGCCGAGGCGTACAGCGAGGCGTGCTCGGGGCTGCCGGGGTCCTCGACTCCGACATCGCGCACCCCGCGCGCGTGGAGCACGAATCCGAGCAGTGTCATCGCCTGCGCGACCCCGGAGACCACGACGATCCGCTCCGGATCGGCGACCACACCACGGCGCCGGGAGAGAAGCTCGGCGAGGGCGGTGCGCAGCCGGGGCAGCCCGCGCGGATCCGGGTAGCCCATTGCGTGGTGGGGGAGTTCGGCGAGAACCCCGCGCTGCGCGGCTGCCCACGCGGCACGCGGGAACAGCGACAGGTCCGGCGTCCCGGGAACGAAGTCGGCCCGGGCGTCGGCTGCTCGCGGCGCGAGATCACGTACGCCTGGCCGGGCCGCCCGCACGGCATCGCCGACCCAGGTCCCGGCACCCCGGCCGCTGCGCAGATACCCCTCCGCGGTCAGCTGCTCGTACGCCTCCGTGACCAGCCCCCTGGACACCCCGAGATCGGCGGCGAGTTCGCGGCTGGCGGGCAGCCGGGTGCCCGGTGCGAGCCGGCCCGAACGAACCGACTCGCGCAGCGCCTCCTGGAGCGTGCGGCCACGCGCGCGTGCCGGTGCCGACGCGGCCGGCAGGAGCAGCTCCCAGGCGGCGGCCCAGGGGGCGGACCCCGATGACCCGGATCCAGGGGACGGGGATCCGGCCGGTGTGCCCTTCGCATTGGTCCCCGATGACGTCATGGAAGTGGACCTTAAACCGGACCGCGTCCCTTCATAGCGTCGCTGCCATGAACGTCACCCCCGCCCGGGGCGCACTGCTCGCCGCCCTCGCCTGTGTCCTCGTCGGAGCCTCCTTCACCGCAAACAGCGTCCTGGACGACTACCCGTACGCGGGAGGCCAGTTCCTGCGCTACGGCCTTGCCTGCTTGCTGCTGCTGCCGCTGGTCGGCCGGGGCGGCGCCGCCACGCTGCGGCAGCTCACGCCGCGCCGGTGGGGGCGCCTCGGACTGCTCGCGGCGGTCGGCATGGTCGGCTTCAACATCGCGGTGATCGCCGCCGAACGGACGGCGGAGCCCGCGGTTCCGGGCGTCTTCGTGGGCTGCGCCCCGGTGCTCGTGGCCGTGATCGTCCCTCTCCGGGAGGGCCGCCGGCCCCAACGTCTCGTGCTGTACGGGTCGTTGCTCGTCGCGGTGGGCGCCTTCACCGTCCAGGGCTGGGGCCGTACGGACGGCGCGGGGATCGCGTACTCCGTGTGCGCGCTCGTCGGAGAGGTGGGCTTCGCGGTCCTGGCCGTGCCCCTGGTGCGGCCGCTCGGTCCACGGCTGCTGACGGTCACCGTCTGTGGGATCGCCGCGGTCGAGTCGGCGGTGGCCGGTGTGCTCACCGGCGGCGGCGCCTGGCTTCGGATGCCGGACGCGACCGAGGCCACCGCGCTGCTGTGGCAGGCGGCGGTCGTCACGGTCGTCGGCTTCGTGTGCTGGTACACGGGAATGCGGCGCATCGGCGCGGAACGCGCCACGCTCTTCTCCGGCCTCATCCCCGTCGCGGCGGCCGCCACCGCCCCGCTCGTCGGCACGGGCGCGTACGGTGCCGCGCAGGCCGTCGGGAGCGCGCTGGTCGGCGCCGGAGTCGCCCTGGGTTCCGGTGCGTTGGCACGCGCCGGGCGTCGCTCAGCGGCTGCCGTCGAGAATGACGCGGGCGACGAGCGCCGGATCGTCGTTCATCGGGACGTGCCCGCAGCCGGGCAGCCTGATCAGCCGCGCGCGCGGAATGATGTGCTTCGCGCGGATCCCCTGGCGGCGCACCAGCAGCCGGTCCCGGGTGCCCCAGGCCACGGTGACCGGAAGCCCGGGGACGTCGTCGGTGAACTGGACGGAGCCGCCCGCCCGGAGGGTCGGCGTGAAGCCCTCGGCGCGGGCCAGCGCGAGGGTCTCCGCGACGACGGCCTCGGGTGAACGGCGGCCGGGGCGGGCGTAGATGGTGCTCGTCAGCACCGCCCGCCCGGCCGCCGTGCGCGAGAGCCGCTCGACCAGCGGGACGGGCATGCGCCGCGCGGCCTGCCGCATCGCGAGCAGCACACCGAACGCGTACCGCCGTTCGGCCTGCGTCCAGAACCCGGCGGGCGAGATTGCGGTGACGGACCGTACGAGCTTCTCGCGGCCCAACTCCAGGGCCAGCAGCCCGCCCAGGGAGTTGCCCGCCACATGCGGTCGTTCGATCTCCAGCGCCTCGCACAGCGCGCCGAGCGCGGGCACCACCGTCTCGAGGTCGTGCGTGAGGCCCTCGGGCAGCGCCGGCGACTCGCCGAAGCCGGGCAGGTCGACGGCTATGACGTCGCGTTCGGCCGCCAGGAGGTGGACGACCGGGTCCCAGGCCTGCCGGTGGTGGCCGATGCCGTGCAGCAGGAGCAGCGGCTCACCGGTGCCCACGCGCGCGTAGGACAGCGTCACGGTCCTGGGGCCGCGCGGAGAGGGGAGGCTGAAGGAGACTGTGGCGGACATGATGCTGCTCCTCGACTGGGACACGCAGGACATGCGGACAGGCTGACGGACCGTCTCGTAGACAGCTTGTCAGCAACTACTACCGACGGGTAGCCCCCGGTTGCCGCGAACCGCAGGCGGGTACGTTCAGTCCGACCGATTCCACCTGGACAGGGACGTGACGAGTCGGATGGGATGGAACCGTGGCCACCGACATCGCGATTGACGACTTCGAAGAGCACCGTCCCGTCCTGATGGGCGTCGCCTACCGCATGCTCGGGCGGGTGGCCGACGCGGAGGACGTGGTCCAGGAAGCGTGGCTGCGCTGGTCCGGCGCCGACCGGGCCGAGGTGCGCCAACCGCGCGCCTACCTGGTGCGGGTCACCACCCGGCTCGCCATCGACCGGCTGCGCCAAGTCCAGTCGCGCAACGAGGCGTACGTGGGTCAGTGGCTTCCCGAGCCGTACGTCACCGACTTCGGGGACACCGTCCCCGACACCGCGGAGCAGGCCGTCCTCGCCGACTCCGTCTCAGTCGCCGTCCTCGTCGTCCTGGAGTCCCTCTCGCCCCTGGAGCGGGCGGTGTTCGTCCTCAGAGAGGCGTTCGGTTTCCCGTACGCGGACATCGCCGTCGTCCTCGACCGGGGCGAACCCGCGGTACGCCAGCTCGCCGGGCGGGCCCGCAAGCACGTGGACGAACGGCGCCCGCGCTACGAGGTCGACCCGGCCGAACGCCGCGCGCTGACCGAACGTTTCCTCGCCGCGGCGGCCGAGGGTGACCTGCAAGGGCTGCTGTCCCTACTGGCCCCGGACGCGCGTCTGGTCGCCGACAGCGGCGGGCTGTCCCAGGCCCCGCTGCGGGTCATCGAGTCCGCCGACAAGGTGGCGCGCTTCCTCCAGGGTGCGGCCCGCAAGAGCATCGCCGACCCGTCGTTCCGCTTCCTGGAACTCAACGGCGGCATCGCGCTGCTGGCCCTGTCCGGCGACAAGCCCGACAGCGTCTTCCAGTTCGACGTCGTGGACGGCCGCATCCAGTGCGTCTACATCATGCGCAACCCGGAGAAGCTGGTGTCGCTCGCCAAGGAGTAGCCGAGGAGTAGCCGAGGAGTAGCCGAGGAGTAGCCGGGGGGAAACCCGCCCCGGCCCGTGCGGACCGCCGAAAGCCCCCGTCCTCTGGACGGGGGCTTTCGGCGTTGTGTCACGAACATCACCCAGCACGAACGCCCTGTGAACGCTCTGCGGCAGCACCCCTGTGCAATCCGTAAGGGATTGAGGATTGGTCTTGACCAAGGGTGTAGGCGGACTTATGGTCACAGGGATAGTGCAGGAACCTTTAATAAACAAGGGCGCTAAAACGCCGCCGGGCCACGGCGATTGCGGAGGACAGGGTGGGGACCCAGCAGTTGGAAACGGTGCCGGAGCCTAAGTACTGGCATCTCAAGACCGTGCTCAGTGAGGCATTGGACTCCGACTTCACCGTGGGCGAGATCCTGCCCAACGAGCGCGACCTGGCGGCTCGGTTCGGGGTCGCCCGGGCCACGCTCCGCCAGGCTCTGGAACAGCTCGAACTGGAAGGCCGTCTGCAGCGCCGCCGCGGGGTGGGCACCACTGTCGCCCCGCCGCGCGTGGGTGTGGCCGTCGGTTCCGAGCAGCACACGTGGCCGGGCGCGGTCGGCGACGCCTGGCAGCCCGCGGACTGCACGGTGGCGGTCCCGCCCGCGGGGGTGGCCGGAATCCTGGAGTCGGGCCACGACGAGCAGGTGCACACGGTGCGCCGCTCCCGCGTGACGCACGGCCAGCCGGTCGCCGCCGAACTGCTCTACATCCCGGCGTCCTCGGTGCCCGACCTGTCCGCGATCGACGCGCCCTCGGGCACGGCACGCGCGCGTGCAGTGCTGCGCGAGCTGCAGCGCCTGGACCTGGAGGGTCAGGACAGCGCCGTGGAGCTCGGTTCGGCCCGTGCGGACGACGCCAAGGAGCTCGACCGGCTTCCGGGAGCGCCCGTCCTCGTCGTCACGACCCGCTTCTTCGCGCAGGGACGCACCGCGGCGGTCTCCGTCGCCACCTACCGCGCCGACACCTGCCGGCTGACCTTCGGCGACTCCGGCGGCGTGGAGATCCACCACGACCCGGAACGCAAGGCTTCCTGAGCCGCGAGCCGAGCGGTCTGCCACCGAGCAGCAGCCCAACGTACGAGCGTCCCGCCCCGGAAGACTCCGGGGCGGGACGTTTTCGCATGCGTTGCACGCCGGTTCCGCTCAGCGCCGCGCGGTGACCGTTCCCTCCACCGCGAACAGCTCCTCCTCGACATGGTCGAGAGCCAGCCGCAGGGCGCCCGTCGCCACGGCGGCCTCGCCCAGGAGGGAGAGCGCCACCTTCGGCGGGCGCAGGCAGTAGCGCGCCAACTCGCGCCGCAGCGGCTCCAGAACGCCGTCCAGACCGGCCGCCCAGCCCCCGATGACGACCAGCTCGGGGTCGAGCGCCAGGACGAGCGCCGCGACGTCGTGGACGAGACGCTGGATGAAGCGGTCGACCGCCGCGATGGCCCGCTGGTCGCCGCTCCGGGCGTACGCGAAGACCTCGGCGACCGCCTGCTCGTCGAGCGGGTGCAGCGGCTCGCCCGTGGTCGACAGCAGCGTCTCGGGCGTCACCTCGCGCCCCAGCAGATGCAGCGCGCCGATCTCCCCGGCCGCGCCCCCGTACCCCCGGTGCAGCCGTCCGCCGATCAGCGAACCGGCACCGGGGCTGAGCCCGGCCAGCACGAACACCACGTCGTCCGACTCGGTGGCCGCACCCTTCCAATGCTCGGCGACCGCCGCCGCGTTGGCGTCGTTCTCGACCAGCACCGGGCACTTGAAGGAACGGCTCAGCCGCTCGCCGAGACGCAGGCCCGTCCACTCCGGCAGCGCCGTGCCCAGGCGTACGGTGCCGTCCGCCTCGACGATTCCGGGGCTGCCGACGCCCACCGCGCGCAGGGAGCTCCGGGCGACGCCCGCCCGGCGCAGCAGCTCGGCGACCGCCGTACGCAGCCGATCGAGCCGCTCGTCCGCCGACGCCGTCTCCTCCACGTCCTTGGACATGGCGCCGAGCACCCGGCCGTCCAGGTCCGAGAGGAGCGCGGCGACCCGGTGCGGGCCGATCTCCAGGCCCAGCAGATGGCCCGCCTCGGCCCGGAAGCGGAACCTGCGTGCCGGACGGCCCTGGCGCCGGGCAGCGCCCTCCTCGGCCGCCTTCTCGACCACGAGCCCGGCTTCCATCAAGCCCTCGACGACTCCCTCGACCGTCGGCCGGGACAATCCGGTCACCCGGGTGATCTCGGTGAGGGTCGCGCAGTCCGTGGTGCGCAGCGCGTGCAGCACCACCGCGGAATTGATCCTTCGCAGCAGAGAGGGGTCCCCGCCGGTCAACTGCCCCAACGTCCGTCCTCCCAGCTCGTGCGCGTGTTGGCCGGATCGTACTCGGCGCGGCGGACCCCGGCGAGTGCCGGGGACCAGTTACCTACTGACGGGTCGGACTCACCCGGGCGCCACGAACCCCGACTCGTACGCCGCGATGACCGCCTGCGTACGATCCCGGGCCCCCAGCTTCGCCAGTACGGCGCTGACATGGGACTTGACCGTCTCGGTCCCGACGATCATCCGAGCGGCGATCTCGGCGTTCGACATCCCCCGCGTCATCAGCCGCAGCACCTCCGCCTCCCGCTCGGTCAGGGCCGCCCGATCCATGGCCGCGCGCGCAGCCGGATTCCCCGCGCTGTCCCCGTACTCGGCGGCCAACTGCCGTACGGAAGCGGGGAACAGCAGAGACTCGCCCTCGGCGACGAGCCTCACCGCGTGCACGATCTCGGCCGGCCGCGCCCGCTTCAGCAGAAACCCGTCGGCGCCCGCCCGCAGCGCCTCGTAGACGTACTCGTCGTTCTCGAACGTCGTCACCACCAGGATCTTCGGCGGATCGGCCACGGTCCGCAGCACCGCGCGTGTGGCCTCGATGCCGTCCATCAGGGGCATTCGTACGTCCATGGCGACGACGTCGGGCCGCAGTTGCCGTACCAGCGGGATCACCGCGGCACCGTCGGCGGCCTCCCCGACGACCTCGATGTCGGGCTGGGCCTCCAGGACGGCGCGCAGACCAGCGCGTACGAGGGGTTCGTCGTCGACGAGGAGAACGGTGACCGGCATCCGGCCAGCGTAGATCAGCGCAGCGGCAGCTCTACATGCACCTGCCAGTCACCCTCGTCCGGCCCCGTCCGCGCCCGGCCGCCGAGCAGCGCCGCGCGCTCCCGTATCCCGCGCAGCCCGCTGCCCCGGCCGGGCCCCGATATCTCCGCGGTGAGCGGATTGCGGACCTCCAGGACCAGCCCGCCGTCCTGGACCTCGATACGGACCCGGGCCGGGACGCTTCCCGCATGCCGCAGGACATTGGTGAGCGATTCCTGGAGGATGCGGTACCCCTCGCGGGACACCGGACCCGGCACGGTCTCCACGGGACCGGTCACCTCGGCGTCGACCTTGGCCCCGGAGGCACGCGCCGACTCCAGGAGCCGGTCGGCCTCGGTCAGGGTGGGGCGACTGCTCACCGGACGCTCCGCCTCCCGCAGCACACCGAGCACCCGCTCCAGGTCCTCCAGAGCGGCCCGGCCGGTGTCCTCGATGGCGCCCAGGGCCCGGTCGGTGAACGCGGGGTCGCCGGCCGCCCGGGCCGCGCCCGCCTGCACCACGGCGACGGTCAGCGCGTGACCGATGGAGTCGTGGAGCTCACGGGCGATGCGGTTGCGCTCCAGGAGCTGATCGGTGCGCTCCTCCAGGGCAGCGAGCCGCTCGCCGGCGGAGGGGCCGAGGAGGCGGCGGGCTATCGCCGTGATCAGCTCGCCGAGGCCGATGACCGCGCCGTACAGCGCGAGCAGTGGGAACGGGAAGAGCAGCCCGTAGGCCCAGTGCGCATGCGAGAGCGGCACGAAGGGGTTGTCGGTCGTGTCGTGGCCGGTCGCCGCGAAGACGAGATCGAAGGCGATCAGCGGCAACCAGACAGAGAGCCCGCAAGCCACCCACCCGCTCACCAACCGGATTTCCAGCCAGAGCACGGTCCGCCAGCGGTCCCGCCACGTGGCCGCTGGAGCGACCGAGAACGCCGCCTCCCCGCCGCCCCGCGCCAGCATGAACTGCGCCTGCACACCCTCGCCCCGCCGGACGGCCGGGATCAGCCCCAGCGGAACCAGCAGCACGGCGGGCACCCACGGCTTCGACATGTCGATGAACAGCCACACGCTGGTGAACAGCATCGGCACCCACAGGTGCAACCAACGCGTGTACGTCGTCCCCCGGAGCAGCGGGCGCAGAAAACGGGCCATTGCGTCATCGTGACAGGCCGCACCGACAACAGGCTTCCCCCGGGCGGGGGAGACGGTGTCCCCCCGCGGGGGAGGTGACGATCCCTCACCGGCGGCCAGGCTGGGCCCATGACCAGCATCGACGTCCAAGACCTCACCAAGGAGTACGGCAGCACCCGCGCCGTGGACCAGCTCACCTTCAGCGTCCTCCCCGGCCGCGTCACCGGCTTCCTCGGTCCCAACGGCGCCGGAAAGTCCACCACCATGCGGCTCGTGCTCGGCCTGGACCGGCCCACGTCCGGCACCGCCACCATCGGCGGCCGCGCCTACGCCGACATCCACGAGCCCCTGCGCCACGTCGGCGCCCTGCTCGACGCGCAGGCCCCGCACGGATCGCGGACCGCCCGCAACCATCTGCGGGCGCTCGCCGCGAGCAACCGCATCCCGGAGCGCCGCGTGGACGCGGTCCTCGAGCAGGTGGGGCTTGCTTCCGTCGCACGGCGCCGGGTGAAGACGTACTCCCTGGGGATGCGCCAGCGGCTGGGCGTCGCGGGCGCGCTCCTCGGGGACCCGCCCGTGGTGCTGCTCGACGAACCGTCGAACGGGCTCGACCCCGAAGGGATCATCTGGATGCGGGAGTTGATGCGCGAGCTGGCCCGAGAGGGCCGCACGGTGCTCGTCTCCAGCCACCTCATGAACGAGACCGCGTCCTTCGCCGACCACCTCGTCGTCCTCGGCCGGGGCCGGCTGCTCGCCGACACACCCATGCGGGGATTCATCGACGCACGCGTGCAGCCCCGCGTACGGGTGCGCACCACTGACGGCGGCGCTCTGGGCGGCCTGTTCAAGGACCACGGCATCGAGGCCGTCGAGGGCGAGGACGGACGCTGGACCGTGCTCGACGCGCGCGTGGAGGACATCGGACGCCTCACCTCGGCCTCGGGCGTGCCCATCCTCGAACTCGCGGCGGAGGAAGGCACGTTGGAGCAGGCCTACCTGGATCTGACGGCCACCGAGACCGAGTTCGCCGCCACGCCGTCCCCGACGCAGCCTCAGGAGGCCTGACCATGACGTTCGCCCCCGCACTCCGAGCCGAGTGGATCAAGATCCGGACCCTGCGGTCGCTGGTCGGAGGACTGTGCGGCGTTCTCCTCGCCACCGCGCTCTTCTCGGCCATCGCCGGGCTCGACGGCGAAGGCGAGGATTTCGACCCGCTGTTCTCGGCGTTCTTCGGCGTCAGCTTCGGACAGATCGCGGCGATCACGTTCGGCGCGCAGGCGGTCTCGGCCGAGTTCCAGGGCGGTGCGCTGCGGGTGTCGTTGGCCGCGGTGCCCGACCGGCTGCGGTGGTTCGCGGCCAAGGCCGTGGCGATCGCCATTCCCGCGCTGACTGTCGGCCTGGGCACGGGAGTTGTGAGCCTGGTGGTGGGCAAGGCGGCTCTGGGGACGAAGGCGAGCGGGCTGACCTGGAGCGAGGAACTGCGCGGAGTCGTCGGCTGCGGCATCTATCTGATGCTCATGGCCCTGTTCGCGGCCGGTCTCACCGCCGTCCTGCGCAGCGGCGTCGCCACGCTGAGCATCCTGATCCCGTTCCTCCTGATCGTCTCCTTCGTCGTCGGGACCGCGTCGGCCGGCGTGGCCGACTTCCTGCCCGACAAGGCGGGCCAGGTGGTCTTCCACGAGACGTGGGACGGAGCCCTCGGCGCCTGGACGGGACTCGCCGTGACCGCGGCCTGGACGGCGACAGCCCTGGCGGCCGGCGCGTGGAGCATCCGGCGCCGCGACGCCTGACCGACTCGCCACGATCGTTCGGCTGTGCTCCGCGGAACTCTCCGAGGAGCACAGCCTGTTACGTCTCAGCGGCAGCCGTCCGCAACCGCCCGAACTCCTCCGCCATCGTCGCCGCCGTCCAATGCGCGTTGAGCCCACTGGGATTGGGCAGCACCCACACCCTGCTGACCCCGATCAGCCGCTCCTGCGGACCGATGACGGCCTTGCGCTCACCGAACGCCGCCCGGTACGCGGTCACGCCCACCACGGCCAGCCAACGCGGCCGCAGCCGCTGCACCTTGGCGGTCAGCAGCCGCCCGCCCTCGCGGTACTCCTCGGCGGACAGCTCGTCGGCACGAGCCGTGGCGCGCGCCACGACGTTCGTGATGCCGAGTCCGTACGACGGCAACTCGCCCTGCTCCGAAGGCTTCAGCAGCCGCGGCGTGAACCCGGAGAGGTGCAGCACCGGCCAGAACCGGTTGCCGGGACGCGCGAAGTGGTGACCCGTGGCGGCCGTCATCAGACCCGGATTGATGCCGCAGAAAAGCACCCGGAGGCCGCCGTCGACGTTGTCCGCGACGACGTCCGGCACGAGCCGGTCGCGGGCGGCCTCCAGGTCCGCGGGAGTGAGCCGCGTCAGAGGATCGCCCCCGGCGTGTATCCCGCGGCCTCCGGGTGCTGCTTAACGATCTCGTCGATACGGCCGACCACCGCGGCGACCTGGTCGGCGGCGGCGCCCGTGAAGGACAGCTTGTCGGCCATCAGCTCGTCGAGCTGTGCGCGGTCCAGCGGGATGCGCTCGTCCGCGGCGAGCTTGTCGAGCAGCTCGTTGCGCTCGGTGCCCTGCTCGCGCATGGCGAGGGCGGACGCGACCGCGTTCTCCTTGATGGCCTCGTGCGCGACCTCCCGGCCGACACCCGCGCGCACCGCGCCCATCAGGACCTTGGTCGTCGCCAGGAACGGCAGGTAGCGGTCCAGCTCACGCGCCACGACGGCCGGGAACGCGCCGAACTCGTCGAGGACGGTGAGGAAGGTCTCCAGCAGGCCGTCAAGGGCGAAGAACGCGTCGGGCAGCGCCACCCGGCGTACGACCGAGCACGACACGTCGCCCTCGTTCCACTGGTCGCCCGCCAGCTCACCGGTCATCGAGGCGTAGCCGCGCAGGATCACCATCAGGCCGTTGACGCGCTCGCAGGAGCGGGTGTTCATCTTGTGCGGCATCGCGGAGGAGCCGACCTGGCCCGGCTTGAAGCCCTCGGTCACCAGCTCGTGCCCGGCCATCAGCCGGATCGTCTTGGCGGTCGAGGACGGGGCCGCCGCCAGCTGCACCAGCGCGGTCACCACCTCGTAGTCGAGCGAGCGCGGGTAGACCTGGCCGACGGAGGTGAACGCCTGCGAGAAGCCGAGGTGCCGGGCGATCCGCTGCTCAAGGTCGGCGAGCTTCGCCGCGTCGCCACCGAGCAGGTCGAGCATGTCCTGAGCCGTGCCGACCGGACCCTTGATGCCACGCAGCGGGTAACGGCCGAGCAGCTCCTCGACCCGGCCGTACGCCACGAGCAGCTCGTCGGCGGCGGTCGCGAAGCGCTTGCCGAGGGTGGTGGCCTGCGCCGCCACGTTGTGCGAGCGGCCGGCCATGACCAGCTCGCCGTACTCACCCGCGAGCTTGCCCAGGCGCGCCAGGACGGCGACGCTACGGTCCCGCACCAGCTCCAGCGAGAGCCGGATCTGCAACTGCTCGACGTTCTCCGTGAGGTCCCGCGACGTCATGCCCTTGTGGACGTGCTCATGCCCGGCGAGGTCGTTGAACTCCTCGATCCGCGCCTTCACGTCGTGCCGCGTGACCTTCTCGCGCTCGGCGATCGAGGCCAGGTCGACCTGGTCGAGCACCCGCTCGTAGTCGGCGATCGCGGCGTCCGGCACCTCGATCCCGAGGTCCTTCTGAGCCCGCAGCACGGCGACCCAGAGCTGACGCTCCAGCCTCACCTTCTGCTCGGGCGACCAGAGCGTGGCGAGCTCGGCGGAGGCGTAGCGTCCGGCGAGGACGTTGGGGATACGGGGCTTTGCAGGCGCGGCAGTCACGTGTACGGAGCATACCGGCTGTATATGGCGCCTCTGACGCGTCTACGTCGTCCATGAAATCCACGGTCAGTGGTCTGTGAGTCCATCCCGCGACACATCGTCTGTGAGACGCGTGTGAGACGGGGCGGCCTCGGACCGGTGTGTGAGAGCCCGGTCCGAGGCCTTGATCCGAATCCTTCTCGATCAAGGAGTCAGACCCGTGGAAGACCGTACCGCCCACCCCGACGAGCACCGCACTGCCGTGGTGAACATCTTCATCCACAAGCCCCTGGAGATCGACGAACCCGACTGGTGCGCCGGCCACCCCGACCCCCGCGCCGGATACAAGGTCGACATCAGCCACGACGGGCCCGAACACGTCATCGCCCCCGGCGGCCGGGAGGTGTTCCGGGCGTTCCTGACGCAGGCCCCGTTCGCCACCGTCGATCGCAGCGTTGGCCTCTATGTGGAGGTCGCCGACCTCACCCGCACCCACACCCCGGAAAGCGTCGAGCAGCTCGCCGACGACCTCACCGCGGCCGCCGTCCAGCTCCGCGAACTTGGCAGCCAGCTCGCCACGATCCTCGCCGGGGGTGGCCAGTGAAGCGCGACCCGCTGCTGTGGGCTGCCCTGGTCGCGGTCCTCGTCGTCCTCGCGTCCGCTGAGTACCAGCTCGCCGTGGCGTGCGGGTTCGGCCCGTACGTCGCCGCTGGCGTGCCGGCCGCGCTCGACATCTACGCCATCGCCGCGCTCCGGGCACACCGCGACGTCCTCGTCGTGGTCGTCGTGCTCGTCGCGGTGAACGCGGCGAGCCACCTCGTCGAGGTCGACCTGCTGCCCGTGAACGTGCCCCTCGTCGTGGCGGTATCGGCGATCGCCCCGCTCGTGCTGTGGCGGGTCCACCGGCTCAGCGAGACCGCACCGTCTGCCTCATCTGTGACGGACGCCGTGCCCGCTGTATCCGAGGCGTACCCGCCCGTCGAGGTACGCCGGGATACACCGCCCGTCGCACCGGTCGTCGAGGCGCCCGTGCTGCCCGTCCTCGGCCCGTTCCTGCGCCTGGAAGAGCTACCGCGTACCCCGGCGTACCCGGACGTGTATCCCGACACTGAGCAGGCGGAACACGACCGCGCCGAGAACGACGTACCCGCCCCGGATACGGACACGGATACACCGGATACGCTCCCGCTCCCGCCCGGATACGCGCGCGCCGACGGCTCCGAGGACGACCTCACCATCAAGGCCCGCGACGACTTCGAGCAGCTGCTCGCCGACGGCCGCGCCCCCTCGATCAGAGCCCTTCGGGATACGTACTCCATCGGCCAGCCACGCGCGCAACGCATCCAAGCCGAGCTCATCGGCTCGTGATCCTCGCCGCGTTCTTCGGGCTCTCTGCCCTGCTCGGCCTCCTCGGCCTGTGGCTCACCGGCCCCCGCACCGTGCCCGCGATCACCGGCACGTGCGCGTTCATCCTCACCCTCGCCGCGCTCGGCGTGGCGCTCGTCCGATAGGACCGCAATGCCTCCGCTCGACATCCCTACGTACGGTCTCGTCTCCCTCGGGGGCGTCACCGTCGGACTGTCCCTGTTCGCGTGGGACTTCAGCCGATGGTGGACCAGCCACCCGAAGAAGCGGTTCACGGTCAAGGCCCTGCGCCGCCTCGCCCCGACCCTGCTCTGCCTCTCCTACGGCACGCTGCTCATCCTCTCGGCCGGCGGCCTCATCGGCGCCATCGCCGACTGGTCCCTGTGGGGCACGAACCAGATCGGTGAAGTCGTCCTCGTCTACGGCGTCGGCAGCACCTCGCCGGACGTCACCCGCTCCACGCACCTCGCCCTCACCCCGGGCGGCCACGCGGTCATCATCCTGGCCACGGTCGTCGTGCTGGCTATCTCGAGCATCCGCGGCCTGCGGTGGGACTTCGCCCGCGGCATCCTCGCCGGGATCAGCCTCGGACTTGCGTCCAGCGTCGCAGGCCTCGCCGGATACATCCTCGCGCCCGTCGTGTCGACGCTCGGCGACTTCGTGGCAGGCCTGCTGCGCCTGGTGCTGTCGCTCCTCGCGGGGATCTTCTACGCGCAGCTCCTCGGCAGGGCCCCGCACTTGATCTACCTAGTGCCCCTCGCGTGGGCCGTCACGGCGTGGCAGATGTCCGATTGGTCCGCCACTCCCCCACCGAGGGGGGTTGCCCCCGGAAACGACGTTGATGCAGCTCGCAGGCGTGCGCAGGCGAAAGCGGCGTACGACCCGAACGGGGTTCTGTGCACCTACCACGCACCGCGTGAGGAGGTGAACGACAAGTGATCGAGCGCCTGTTGAACCTCGTCGCCGCGACCTACGACTACTGCAAGGTCTGCGGATGGTGGGTGAAGGACTGCGGACATCAGCAGTGACCGCGCCACAACGAACCGGGCCCCGCCGTGAATCCCCCTCGCGGCGGGGCCCGTTCTTGCAAGCAAGTAGACGCTCGGTGACGCTGAACTCACAATCGGCAACATGTGGGAAGTTGCAATGGCCGCTACAGGCTGTCTAGTTGCCCTTGGCGCACTGAGCGTGAGCTACGCCGCGTACCGCCTCCAGCGGCAACAGGCTGCACGTTTGACCGAGCGAGAGAGAGCGCTCGATGCAAGGGAACGTACGGCCGATGAGCGGGACTCCCTCCGGCACGCCTCACGCGTACTGGCGATGTTCCGCCGAGGTGAATCCCGCCTCCAAGGGGTGGAAGGCCAGTGGTTTTTCCTCGTCTACAACGGCAGCGGCCAGCCGCTGCGCGATGTAGTCGCCTCATACGACGGCGTACAACTTGTCTTCAGCGTAGATACCGAACATGTGAGTCCACGCCTAACGCGAGTGGCGGTTGTGCCCTCCGCGCTTTTCCGATCCAGGCCCCGTCACGCGGTCACCCTGCTCGACTTCACCGATGCCGCCGACCTTCGGTGGCGGCGTAGCGGCAACGGGTCCTTGCAGCGCGGTAGAGAACTACCAGATGGGAGCTACGAATGGGGACCGAAGCAGGCTCCCCTCATCGAGGCGCTACCCGTGGGGGCCCTCGATGTGTCCCGGCTCGACGCGATCATTCACGGTTCTGACGACTGGACCGCAGGCTAGCAACCACGCGTAGTTGCTCGGCCCGCACAGAACGGCCCCCGGACGGGAGACGCGTAACCGTCACGGGGGCCGCTCCCGCCCGCCCCCAGGCGCGGGGTACGGGACGGGCGGTCTACCAACTGGTCTTGGTGTAAGGGTGCCAGTGCTTCCCGGCGTGCCCGGCCGGGTCGGTGCAGTGGACGTGCGTGCGCGGGTGTTCTTCCCAGCAGTAGCCGGAGATCCGACCGCGCCGGCGGGGCAGCGTAGAGGTGCTCACCGCGACCTCCCCGCGCGGACGATCTGGCGGCGCCTGCTCTGCCACTCGCGGCGCAGGGCCCCGGCCCGCGGGCACTCGCGCTCCGGGACCGCCCGGCACGAGTCGCAGCCCGTGCAGTGAGTCAGCAGCGCCTCGTACTCCGGGGCCGCGATGGGCCGTATGACAAGGGGATAGCGCATGTAGGCACGGCCAGTCATGTCGCGTCGACCCCCGCCCCGGGCATCGGCTGGTCGGCGAGCGGGACCAGGTCGTAGGCCTCGCGGCAGGGGCGGCAGGCGAAGTGGTTGCCAGCGGTTCCCGGCCCGGAGCTGTGCTCGATCACATCAATGAGCCGCACGCCCCGCGCGAACCCCTGGTGCCACGCGCACCAGCCGTATCCAGTGGGACTGTTCGCGGTGCCCGCAGTCTGCGTAGGCTCCGGCATGTCGACTCCAACCAGTCGGCCAAGCCCGGGGCCGTTCACGCGGCCGCCGGGTTTCGTTGTGTCTCCCGACGCTAGGAGCGTGATGTGCAGCACAGCCAGCAATGTGCACCGATGTGCGTAGGTGCACCAGTGTCGGGCCGTGGCTGGTTCGCGGTCTTGACCAGACCTCACCTGCAGAGTGATGTTGGTGCACATCCGAGCACAACCCACAAGCGGAGGGCAGCCATGGCCTTACAGTTCATCGGCATCGACCCAGAAACAGGGCAGAGCGGATCTCCCACAGCCTGGGTCGACCTGGAGAACGCCGACATCGTGCTCCAGAGCTACACCGCCGACGACCAGACGCGAACCCAGTGCGTGGAGAACACCGCGCCCGGACACGACCAGGGCATCCCCGCCCACGAAACGGTCGTCCGTATCCCCGTACACCTTGTGCCACTGCTGAGGGAGGCCTGCGATGCCGCAGAGCGAGCTGCGCTTTAACGACCTGCTCGAAGCCGCGCAGCACTCCGCCGTCCACCTTGAAATGCGCGACGTGTACGGCGTGGGCGACGAGGCCGACGACTTCCAGCAGTGGAAGGAGACGGACTGGCGCGACTCTGATCCGGGCTCCGCCTACTGGGCACCCTGGGTCGACCGCATCTCCCGGGCGAAAGCCCGCGGCGTCGACGTGCGCCGGGCGCGCATCGTGTCCGAACCCGTCACCGACTACATCCGCTACGAGCACGCCGGGACGAGCGTCAACGTGTACGCCGGCGAGCAGGTGCGGTGGCTGCCGCGCCGCCTCGCCGTCGACCTGCTGCTGCCCGGCTGCGACCTGTGGATCTTTGATGGTGCGCGGGTGCTGTTCAACCACTTCAGCGGAGACGGCGGTTGGGCGGATCCACCCCTCGAACTGCGCGCCGAGCCCGGCATCGTGAAGCAGTGCGTGGATGCCTTCGAGGCGGTATGGGACCGCGCCACCCCGCACGACCAGTACGAAATCCACTGACAGGAAGCACCGGACAGGTCAGCTCATGCCCATCTCCCCGTCGTCCTCGGCCCAGGCCGCACGTGAGAACGTGGCCGGTCAACTGCGCGACCTCCGCAAGGACGCCGGTCTGACGGTCGTCGAGCTGGCCGCCAGCTGCGGCTGGCACCACGCCAAGACCTCCCGCATTGAGAACGCCAAGACACCTCCGTCGCCCACCGATATCCGGCTCTGGTGCACCACCTGCAAGGCACCGAACCGAGCGGCGGACCTGATCGCCGCATCGCTCAACGCGGAGTCCATGTACACGGAGTGGCGGCGCCGCGTTCGCCTCGGCCTGCGTCAACTGCAGGACAGCTACGTGCAGTTGTTCCGGTCGACAGGCCTGTTCCGGATCTACTCGCCGACGCTGGTTCCCGGCCTGCTGCAGACCGAGGGGTACGCGCGCGCCCTGCTGTCCGCCAACGCCCGCCTGCTCGACATCCCTGATGACGCGGCACAGGCCGCCGTGGCTCGCCTCGAACGCTCGCAGATCATCCATGAGCCGGGGCACCGGTTCGTCCTGTTGATCGAAGAGGGCGTGCTGTACCACCAGTTGGGCGACCATGATGCGATGGCCGCCCAGCTCGGCTACCTGCTCACCGCGGGGGCGGTGCCCTCGGTGTCGCTCGGCGTCATCCCCAAGGCGACCCAGGAACGGGTCCTGTGGCCGCAGGAACTGTTCCACATGTACGACGACACCCTCGTCTCGGTCGAGTTGCTGTCGGCGCAGGTGAACATCACCCAGCCCACGGAGATCGCTCTGTACCTCAAGGCGTTCGAGGAACTGCGGACCATGGCCGTGTACGGCGCGGACGCGCGCGCCCTGATCGTGAAGGCCATCGACGCACTGCGCTGAACGTGGCCGCGTGGCCGCTGAACTGCGCCCGGGGGAAGCGCCTCAGACAACCCGCGAATTCCGTGCGACGGTCACGCCATGACAGACCTCCCGCGGTCCTGCCACCGCTCTGAAGTCCGTAACCTCCCACACCCACGATGCGATGAGTGCCACCGCCCAAAACGGCCGAGGTGGCGTGAAGCCACAGGGATGTTCGAGGAGACCGTCGATCCCGTGGGAACGGTCTCCTACGAGTGCCCTACGCCCCTCTGCACAGGGAACGGGGGAAACTTCTGACTCGCGCCTGGCACGACGAAGCTCCCGGCCCCTCGTCGTGAGGGTGCCGTGCGCTGCTGGACGGTCGTCAGGACTGCGGCGGGTTTCCCTCCCGACCCCATCGGGTCGCCCAGTACAGGTCTCGCAGGGGGACGTACTCCTGGAGGGCCTGCATGGCTTCGGTTTGTGCGTCGCGCTCGGTCTTGCTCAGGAGCGGGGGCTCCTCCCCGGGGGGAATTGGCGTGGGGTCGCCCATGGCCTCGTGCAGGGCCCGGTACGCCTTGCCCACTCGGTTCAGGGCGGCCCTGTACCGCGCTTCCAGTTCCTCGAACGACTCGCTCATGTCGCTTCCTTCCCACCCCGCTTGGGCGAGGTGGAGCGGGAATGTACGACCACGGTCGACAACAGGCAAACCGGGGGCAGGTCCTCGTGACGCGCACACGGGACACCACGGGCATCGAGTCACAATCGAGAAATGAGGAGCGTGACACCACGAACCAGTCATAGCCTGCATCTCATGGCAACAAGTACCAAGCGACCGGACGACGTCGCGTACCTCCTCCCTCTCTTCCAGGCAGTCGAGCCCTACCGCGCTGAAGGCCACTACCGGCAGCTGCCGGAACCCGCACCGCACAGCAGCCTCGCCACGGACGATGCCCCGCTGAAGCCCCGTGACGGCAGCATCCTGATCCGCACGTCCTTCACCGCCGGCCTTTCCCACGTAGACGCGCTGAGCCGCAACGTCACCATGACAGGGCAGATCGATCCCTACAGCCCATGGACCCTCTTGCGCGGCGCCCTGGAGAACTTCGCCACCTCCGTATGGCTCTTGTCGGGCAAGGATCGGTCTGAGCGACGTGCTCGCGCCCTGGCCCTGTGGCGCGAGGACATGCGTAACCGCGGCCAGCACGAGAAGGATGTCCAGCACGTCGTCACGGGCCAAGGGAAGTCGGGCGAGCAGCGGCAGGAGGAGATCGAGCAGCTTGCGACCACCCTCGGCTTGAACCCGCTACCAGGCCACAAGGCAGGCTCGATCATCGCCACAGCCGCCAAGGAAGCGGGCCTCGACCCGGTGCGCGTTCAGGCATCCTGGCGGGTGGCCTCGGGCTTCGCTCACGGTCGTTTCTGGCCCAACCTGCGTGCCGCGACGCCGCGTAGCGCGATACCGACGGCTGACGGCTATCTGGTCGGCATGGTGATCAACGACGACGAACTTGAGCGCCTCGCGAAGGCGTGCCTGACGCTGCTGGAGCACACCACTCAGCGGTACGGGGCCCGCGCCACCGTCTAAGCGGCCTGCCCGCGGTCATCGCCGCGGGCAGGCCGGGGCACAGAGGTCAGGGCGACACCGCCCGGGCGACCTCGGGCGGCACTGGCGGGGTGTGGAAGTCCTTGAAGTCCCAGCCAGACCAACCACCCTTGCCAGGCCCGCTGTTCAGCGCGCTCGTGAGCTGCCGCTTCTCGTCGCTGAAGCCGCGTACGCCGTGCGTCTCGGCCACCCAGGAGTTCACGAGGTGGACGTCACCGCTGTCGGAGGCGTGCTGGAGTACCGCGCGCTGCATGGCGGTGTCGCCGTACCTCGCGGCCTCTGCGAGCAGCCGGCCGCGCTGCTCCCTGGGCGCGGCCTTCGCCGTGTCGAGCGCGGTGCGGAAGGCGGCGATCAGGACCGCACGGTCAGCGGGGCTGACGTCGTCTGGGATGCCCGGCCCGGACGGCACCAGCGAGGTGAGGTAGTCGAGGCGGGCGCGCCGGCGCTCGGTGACCCGCTCGTACGCTCCAGCGACCTCTTGCACGTGCTCCTGGTACAGCTCGGCGAGCTGCTCGGCCTTGTACGAGTCGGACCAGTGCGCGGCGTTGCGGATCTCCTCGGCCTTCGCGGCGAAGTCGATGCGGGACTGCCGCGCGGCGAGGTGGTCGGGGTCCTCGTTGGGATGGGTGGCGAACGGGTTCGCAGGCGCTTCGGGCGTAGTCATCGTCACGCGTCCCTCCGGATGAGGGCGTGGACGTCCAGGGCCTCGCCGGAGCTCCGGTCGTGCATTTCTCCGTCGTGTGCCAGCTCCTGGCCGACGTTGTACAGGCGCATCTCGCGCGGGTACGCGGCGAGCACGCGGTGCAGGGCGACTGCGAGGAGCGTTCCGGCGCGCATCTTCCGGTAGACCTTCTGGCCGATCGTGACGTTCTCCCCGCCCACCATGTGCGCGAGCGCGTCGAGGGCGCGGCCCTCGCCTTGGATGGGCGAGATGCCTGCCGCGCCCATCTGCCGGCCCCACTTCACGATGCGGCCGTTGTGGGCGGCGACTGCCTCGGCGAGGCCCCGCGCGGACGCCTCGAACGCGTCGTACGCGGAGAGGAGTTCGGGGGCGCCGTTGAGGTCGGAGGCGGCCTCGGCGCGGATCATGGCCTTGATCTCCGCATGCCGGGCCTGCATGCGTGCGTCGCGGATCTCGGCCTGGCGGCGGACGGCGGCCGGTACCTTCAGCGCTGCGTGTTCAGCGGCGGCGCGTAGTTCGGCGAAGCGGGCCGGGGTGAGGTCGTCCAGGGTCCAGCCGGTGACGGGCAACATCTCGCCGCGGAGGATCTGTTCAGCGGTCTTGACGGCCTTGGCTGCGTCGTTGGCCTCGGTCTGTGCGTCGGTGACGATGGCGTCGACCTCGGCGTCGGTCAGGGCGTGCGCGTCGGGTGGGGCGGTCTCGGTGGCGGGCATCCGTCGGCCTTCCTGTGGCTGTTCACGAGGTACTGGGCGTCGTCCGGGTGCCACGCGTTGCGCGCGGCCGGGGTGACGCCTGCCTGTGCAGCCAGACGACGTGCGTGACGTTCACTCACGCGGAGCCGGACGGCGAGCTGTTCTGTGCTGATCAGCTCGCGGTCCGAGGGTCGCTCGATGTCCGCAGGTGTCCGCGAGGTTGGTCCGTGTGTGGACATGTGGGCGAGAGAGGCGGCCCTCAAGGTGTCCATGGCGGCGGCGACTTCGGGCCGGACGCGGCCGCCCTCGGCGCGGTGCTGCGCGAGTTGGGCACGGAGGGCGAGCCACAGGGGGTGGCAGACCTCGGCAGGCAGGTAGACCCCGCCGGCGGCGATGATGGCCGGGACGGTCACGGAGCCATCCGGCCGCAGCAGCGCAGCGAATTCGGGATCATGACGGGTCATCTGGCGCGCCATCCTGATCGGACTACCGTGCCAGCATGACTACACAGCTCGATCGCGGGAGCGATCCCGCCCCGTCCATGCTCCGGTGCGAGCTGCGCGACTCCAACCTCTATCCGAGCCTTGTCCTCGCGCTGCGGGATATGCGTGAAGCCAACGGACGCGATCTTGTGACAGGGGCAGGCGACGGCAATAGGTCGTGGATCGGCTTGAGCCTGGCGATGACCGTGTTGGACACACTGTCCGGCTCTGGCCCGGTCGGCAATCGGTGGGCGCGCCTGCTCACTTCTCACGGCGTCCCGAAGGAGGACGCAGAGATCATCTACAAACTGCGCTGCTCCCTTTTGCATGGATACGGCGTGCCGAAACCCACTGCGGTCAACGGCCGGTCGGTGCTGCTCACCCCCGATACGACGGCCTTCGCCGTCGACACTGGCACCCCCGACAAAGCTCTGGTCAGTGTGCCGGTCTTCTGCGGGCGGCTGGTCGAGCGCATCGCTGCTGCGGCACCGCAGAACTGGGACACCAGCCTGATCAACACCGACGTTCAACTCTGAGGCTGTAGCGGCGCACTCATCCACCATCATCGGGCGGCTCCTCGGGGACATCTCGGGGGTAGCAACCTCTGGCTCACGCGATGTCGTCACCGTCGGGCCCGTCCTGCACGCCCGTGCGGCTCGCCAGGGACACCACGACAGGCTCCGGCTCCCGCAGCAGCACGCGCAGGATCAGCGGCCAGTCGGCGGGCCAGAAACCGTGCGCCTCACGGCCGGCCTGCCGGTGGACGTCGACCTGCGGGAGCGGCTTGCGACGGCCCGTACGCAGCCACACCAGGATGATCCGCGGGCCGCGGGTGAGGATGAGCGACGCCTCGTGCTGGCGGAGGTTCGTGCGGTCCTGGACGAACACGGTGAAGCCGCGCTTGCGGGCCTCCGTGGCGACGCGTTCCATCCACTGGAGTTGTGCGAGTTGGAGTTGCATGGTGCTCCTGAGCTGGGGGTTCGATGTACTCGCGCGCGCCCATTTCGCGAGGGGCGGCGGAACCGGATGCGACGGGGGTCTCAGGGGGGATCTCTGGGTGGTTCGTCGCTGTCGTCACTGCGGCCCCACGGAGCGCACGCACACGCACGTCTGTAAGACGACGTGCGTGCGTGCGCGCCTCCGCATGGGGTTGGCGCACGGCGCGCATACGGGGCGCATGCGGGATATGCGCGCTGGTCAGGCTGCATTTGTGGCTTCTCTTGGGGAGAGGGCGAGCCACAGCGCGCCGGTACCGGGGAGCGTGGTGTCGTCGGCGAGCTTCCGCTCGGCCAGTTGGCGAAGGGCGTCCTGGATAGTGCGGGCCTTGAGCGGGCCTTTGCCGTCCTTGCTCTCGGCGAGGCGGTCGCCGATTCCCTTGACGGAGACAGGGTGCGAGGTGGCCCTGAGCACGTCGAGCACGCGGACCGCGGCGGGACGGAGGCCAACCAGTTCGGGCGGGGTCTGGTCGTCCTCGGTCGTGTCGTCGTCGACCTGCTCGATGCTGTAGTGCATGGGGCTGTTGAGGTCTTCGGGGTCCTCGGCGTAGACGCGGCGGACGATGGTCGTCTCGGTCTCGGGGATCTCGTCGCCCTTGAACATCCACTTCAGGCGGACAGTGGTCTCCTGCGTGTCCTTGTCCGTGCGGGAGTTGAGCACGGCCACGGAGATCAGGAAGCGGCCCCATGCGCCGGGGCCGACGCCGCTGGACCGGTTGTGTCCGTTGCCCTCGCCGGTCTTGTTCCAGTGGTGGGAGATCAGCAGGCTCGCGCCGACGGACTGCACGATGTGCTGGATGCTGCCCAACAGGACGCCCATGGCGTACAAGTCAGCGCCGTTCGCGCCACCCGCGGCGAGGTACAGGGGGTCGATGATGACCAGCTTGGGCCGGTAGTGCTCCACCGCCTGGCGGACGTAGTGGCGGTGCTGCGCGTCGCCCAGTTGCGGGGCGCGGAAGCACGCGATGATCGGTAGCGCGTCCGCCTGCTCCTTGGTGAGGCCCTTGGCCAGCGCAACGGCCCGGATGCGGCGCAGCATCTTGGAGTCGCTGCCCTCGCCGAGGAAGACCAGGACCGGACCAGGGTCTCCGGCCGGGAAGATGCCGAGCCAGTCGAGCCCTCCGGCGCAAGAGACGGAAGCGTCGAGGATGCCCCAGGTCTTGCCGGCCTTGTCCTGCGCGGACATGACGCCGTAGTCGCCAGAGACGATGACGGGCTTGAACAGCCACGGCCGCGGGGGGCGGCTATCGACGTCGGCGGCGATGTCGGCCAGGACGCGGAAGACCAAGTCCGGCTCGCGCAGGGGCTCGTCGTCTTCCGGCGTCGCCTCCGTGCCCCCTTCACCGCCGGTCGGCACGAGGTCTTCGGAGCCGAGGCCGGCGGCGAGGTGGTCAGAGATGTCCTTGCCCTTGGCGGGCTCCAGGACGCGTACAGGGATGCCTGCCTTCTCCACCGAGGCTGCGACAGCCTCGGCGTGCTTCCTTCCGGGCTCGTCGCGGTCCGCGATGACGACGACCTCGGAGGCGCCATGCAGGGCCTGCACGTAGTCGTCGCGCCACTTCCCGGCGCCTCCAACGTTGCACGTGGCGGTGACGCCAGCGTTGACGAGGTTGTCGGCGTCCTTCTCGCCTTCCACCACGAAAACGATGCCGCCGACCTTCGCCTGCTCGATCACCTCGGGCAGGCGGTACAGGACACGTCGGATGCCGGACACCTTCGGCGTGCCGTCTGCGGCGAACTGACGGAACGTCTTGCGCTCACCGTCGTAGCCAGGCTCCAGCCGCTTCACGGTGAGCAGCAGTTCGCCGTGCTCGTCGACGTACGGGTACTGCGCGACGACCTGCGGGCGCTCGCGCTTCTCCAAGGGCTCGTCGAAGAGGTCGCCCATGGTGAGGCCGAGCCCGCCGATGACGTCCTGCGGGTCGCAACCGGCGTGGCAGTTGAGCACCACGCCGTTGCCGTCCTTGCGCTGCCCGATGGACAGGGACGGGGCCCGGTCCTCGTGGGCCGGGCATTGTGCTGAGCTTCCGCGCACGTTGCACCCGTGGCGCTCAAGGGCTTCGGTAACGCGGTCAAGTGCACTCACGTACGTGGCTCCATTGCATCTGCCGTCGCTCTTTGGATCACGCGGGCGATGGCGTCGAGTCCGAAGATCACGCCCATGTCGACGTAGCCGCCCTCGCTGCGGTCAGCGGTGCCGGTCACGGTGATTGACCCGCAGTGCGCGAGGCCGAGGCCGATCCATCGGGCGGTGTCGGTCGTCATGACGTGGGCCGAGCCGCAGTCGATGACGACGTGCGCTCCGGGCGGGAAAGGGCGGTAGTACTCGCTGAGGAATCCGGACTGGAGGACGCCGTCCCGGATCTCAAGTTGGAGTCGGTGCTCGGCGCGTACGACCGGGCCCCGCCCGGCGACTGCCAGGCGGGGACGGCCGTAGCCGGTGCGGGAGGTCACGCGCGGGCCTCGTTGATGGTCTTGATCCGGGCGTCCTCCGCCGCGCGGTCCAGGCGAGCAATCTCCGGGTCACCCTCGAAGTCGCCGGCCGCGGTCTCCTCTGCCAGCGCGACGAGGGCCTCCAGCTTGGGCAGGAAGTCGTCACGCATCGCTTCCAGGACCTCGCGGGCCTTGGCCGGGGTGATGGACCCGGTGGTGATCCCGTAGCTCAGCCAGATCTCTGTCTGGCGGCCGTACGCCTGCGGCCGGTAGTCGGTCACCACCATCTCTGCGGCGAGGAACGGCGTCTTCGAGTTCTCGGCGGCGGTGCGCTGGTCGTCGATGTCCCGCTGCTCGGTCTCGACCGGGGCGGTCCGCCAGCCGCCGAGTCCGTAGTCGAGGACGGGGGTGCGCTGGGCTGCGGTGAGGGGCTGCTCGGGGTCGACGTGCTCGCGGGCGCCGTCGTCGGCCAGCAGCTCGGACACGCGCGGGTGTTGCTCGGCGATGTACCGGTCCGCGGACTCCTCGGCGGCCTTCGAGGTCTGCGCGACCGCGTCCGCGACGAGGAGGGGGTGCGGGCGGCCGGTAGGCGCGAGCGCGGCGGCCGCGATGGCGGGCCTACTGGCGGTCTGTCGGCTGAGGGTCGTACGCTTCACGTGAAGCTCCTTTCGACGGCGGCGCATACGGGTTCTCGGCCCGCGCCGCCGTTCGGCTGTTCTGGACTGGATGGCGGGTGCTTCCGGCCCCCGGATCACAGGCGTTGGCGCGCCTGCTGGGGGCCGTTCTCATGCGGCTTCGAGCAGCCGCACGAGGGATGCGGTTACGACGCGCTTGGCGCCGTAGTCGAGGACCCTCACAGGTGCCTCGCCGCGTTTGACGAGCGCGTACATCTGGCTTCGGGAGATTCCGAGGGCGAGCGCGGCCCGGGTCAGGTCGACCGTGGCGGGCCACTCGCGGACTTCATCGAGCGTCGGCGGCGTCATCAGGCAGCCCTCTCGGTTGCGTGATCAGTCTTCAAGTTCGATGTCTGGTTCATTACGCAGACGATCTGATGCCAGAGTGCACGAGGTGGATTGCCGAGTCAAGCTGCGGACGAAACTCGAATTCCGCGCGTTGTGAATACGCACGTGATGTGCCAAGCTCGGGACATGGCAGATGAGTCCGAAGCGCCTCCCACGGTGGGGAAGGTCGTGGGGGAGAACCTCAAGGCTCTCCGACAGGAGAGGCGCGTCACCCAGGGGGCCTTGGCCTCCGAACTCGCTCGGTCCGGTCTCAACTGGAAACGCACGCAAATCTCTGACCTGGAGAGCGAGCGGCGCGAGACCGTAGACATCGGAGCCCTTGTCGTGCTCGGAAACGCCCTTGGGGTGAAGCTGCGAGACTTCTTCGCCGGAGACGGCGATGTGATGCTCACCCCGCGCTCTGAATATCCGCAGTCTTGGGCGAAGGCCACCCGCGCCGAGCTCCGGGCGTGGCTATCTGCCGAGGACTCCGAGCTGATCGTGATGGGCAGCGAGAGCGTTCGGGCAGCGCTTGAGCACTTCCGGTGGCAGGGGCGAAGCATCCCTGTTGAGGCGGACGTTGCCTTTGCTGACCGCTACGGCGTCGAGGTCCTTGATGTGGTGAAGGCTTCTGAGCAGATGTGGAACGCCAGCCTCACGGAGGAGCGCGACCGACGCGTTGCTGCCCTTGGTGATCTTCCCGTTGGCGAGCGACAGGCCAAGCAGGGCCACATCACGCGCCAGTTGACGGCTGCTCTGGTGAAGTTGATGCGCGCGGACGGCATCGTCAACGACGAGGTGTGACCGGTCGCGGGGGGAGTCATGGCAGAAATCAAGAAGATCACGCTTCAGAGCGGCAAGATTCGCTACCGCGCCGTGGTCGACGCCGGCCACGACGAGAACGGCAAGCGGGTCCAGATCACCATCACGCGTGACACCAAGACCGAGGTCAAAGCCGAGCGCAGCCGGATCCAGCACCAACGCTCATCCGGAAGCCTCATCCTCCCCAACAAAATCACCGTGGGGGAGTGGCTTGACCAGTGGCTGGAGTACAAGAAGCGGGACGTCGAAGAGACGACGATCCGCACCTACCGGCTCGCCCTGGTCCACGTCCGCGACCGCATCGGGCACGTCCGGCTCCAAGAGCTCACCGAGGACCAGGTGCAGGACTGCATCGACGACATCGTGACCAAGGGGCGACGCAGGGGCGGCGAGGCAGGCACGCGGCTCGCCGTGTCGACCGCCGAGGGCGTCCTTACCCGGCTCCGGGAAGCGCTGAAGCGCGCGGCCGTACGCAAGTTGATCCCGGAGAGCCCCGCGCAGTTCGTGCGCGTCAGCCTCGCAGACAAGAAGACCGACAAGCGGGAGCGGCCCAAGGTCAAGCCGTGGACCGCGGTTGAGGTAAAGCTGTTCATCGCGGGCATCGAGCGCGACCGCCTGTACGCCCCGCTGCTGCTCAGCCTGATGGGGCTCCGGCCGGCTGAGGTCGTGGGCATCCGCTGGACGGACGTCGACCTGAAACTGGCCACGCTGGAGACCGCCAACACCCGCACGATGATCGGCAACGCGAAGGTGCTGGAGAAGGACACCAAGACCGAGGCGGGGGAACGCGTCCTCCCGCTGCCCGGTCCGGTGCTGGAGGCCTTGAAGAAGTTCCGCTCCGTCCAGGCCCGCGAGCGCCTGGCCGTGGGGGAGGGCTATACCGACTCCGGGTACGTCGTCGTCGACCAGCTCGGGGTGGCGCGCAACACGCGGCACCTGCGCGAGCACGCCTACCGGCTCATGAGTGAGCTGGATATGCGGCGGGTGCGGCTGTACGACGCGCGGCACTCCTGTCTGTCGTACCTCGCGGTGAACGGCGTCCCTGATGTCGTCCTCGCCGCGTGGGCCGGGCATACGAACGCGAGCTTCACCAAGCGGAAGTACGTCACGGTCGACGTCGAGGACATGAGGGCCGCGGCGACCACTTGGGACAGCTTCCACGGGGGTGATCGAAAAGCCCCTGTGTGAGAAATTGTGAGAAATGATCTCTCAGGAGGTCATGCAAATAGCCTCTGACCTGCAGATATCTGATACGACGTAGAACAGTGTACGGATTCTACTGGCGATTCCTGCAGGCCAGCGCCGCGGGGTTCTTCGTCGGAACCTACGAGGCCGGGGCGGAGCCGTCCGCGATCTCGGCCAGGATGTCGGCGTGGCACAGCTCGGGGGCGCACCAGCAGGCCAGGGTCTTGCCTCGTAGTGCGGGCACCTGGGCGAGCAGGTCGGGGCGTTCGAGCAGGTACGCCCGGTACTTGTCCATGATCTCGGCGCGGGTGCCGTCGCGCTTCTTGGTGGGGGTGTCGTAGGCGAACGGGTTGTACAGCGGGTGCTGGGGGAGGTCCCAGTGGCCCATGGTCCAGCGGCGGCCGACGTAGACGAGGTCCGCGGGGGCGTTCTCGAGCCGAGGGCCGAAGTCGTGGATACGGCCCTTGAGATTGATGACGGTGGCGGTCACGCACGGCTCCGTTCGGCCAGTTGGGATCCCGAGAGGTGCCCCCGATGATCCGGCGCCGCGGCGGCCTACGCCAGCGGACCCTTGTACGGCCGCAGCTCGGGCCGTTTCGCCGGGAGTCCGTCGCCCGACGAGCGTCCCGTCAGCCGGCGTCCGATCCAGGGCAGCAGGTGCTGCCTGGCGAAGCGGGCGTCGGTGGTGCGGCGGGAGATCCAGCCGGGCGAGGCCGTGGGCGGCATCGGGGTCTGCCAGTCCGTGTCCTCGGGGTCGTACCCGAGCGTCTGCCACACCGCCTCGGCGACGCGGCGGTGCCCCTCACCCGTCAGGTGCAGCCGGTCGAAGTCCCACATGCGGGGGTCGCCGAGCGAGGGCGCTCCGTACAGGTCGACCACGAGCGCGCCGTGCCGCTTCGCGAGGTCGTCGATGTGGGTGAAGAGCTCCTCCACGCGGGGCCGGAACCGCTCGAAAACCGGACCGTTGCGGCCCGGGCTGCGCATCAGGACGAGTTGCTCGCAAGCGGGGGCCAGACGCTCGACGGCCTCCTCCAGGAGCCCGCGGACGCGCCCCATGTCGACCTTGGGACGCAGCGTGTCGTTGAGCCCGCCGACCAGCGTGATCACGTCGGGCGCCATCGCGGCCGCCACGTCCACCTGCTCATCGACGATCTGGCCGATCAGCTTCCCGCGCACCGCGAGGTTGGCGTACCGGAACCCGGGCGTCCGTGCGGCCATCCGGGCCGCGAGGAGGTCGGCCCAGCCCCGGTAGGAGCCGTCGGGCAACAGGTCCGACATGCCCTCGGTGAAGGAGTCGCCGATCGCGACAAGACTGGTGTAAGTGGCATTCGTCTGCATGGCGAAAAAGATGTTAACCCGCCCACGTACCCATCGGTAGCTTGGGCTGTCGGATCAGGCGAGTGTCCCGGTCCCTGTCACCGCGGACTCACCCTCACACCGGCTGCCCGAACAGTTCCCGAAGCACGTCCTCCATCGTCACCAGACCGGCGAGCCGGCCGTCGCTGCCCAGTACGGCCGCCAGGTGGGTGCGACTGCGCCGCATCGCCGTGAGCACGTCGTCCAGCGGGGTGCTCTCGCGGACGCGTGCGATGGGCCGCATGTCCCGCACCTGGAACGGAAGGTCGCGCGGAGTCACGTCCAGCGCGTCCTTGACGTGCAGATAGCCGACGATGCGGCGCCCCTCGTCCACGACGGGGAAGCGTGAGAAGCCGGTTTCGGCGGACAGCTGCTCCAGCCGCTCGGGAGTGACGCCCACGCGCGCGTAGACCACGCTTTCCAGCGGGAGGACGACATCGCGGACGGGCCGGCGGCCCAGCTCCAGGGCGTCGTGCAGCCGCTCCTGGGCGCGGGCGTCGATGAGTCCCGCGGCACTGGAGTCCTTGACGAGGCGGGCCAGTTCGTCGTCCGTGAAGGTCGCAGCGACCTCGTTCTTCACATCGACCCTGAGGAGCTTGAGCAGCGCGTTCGCGAAGGCGTTGATCGTGAAGATCACCGGGCGCAGTGCCCGGGAGAGGCCCACAAGGGGCGGGCCGAGCAGCAGCGCGGTGCGCACCGGCTCCGCGAGCGCGATGTTCTTCGGCACCATCTCGCCGAGCAGCATGTGCAGATACGTCGCCAGCGCGAGCGCGATCACGAACGAGACCGCGTGGCCCGCGCTCTCCGGCACCCCCACCGCGTGGAACACCGGCTCCAGAAGGTGCGCGATCGCGGGCTCGGCCACGATGCCGAGGACGAGTGTGCACAGGGTGATGCCCAGCTGCGCTGCCGCAAGGAGCGCGGACACATGTTCCAACCCCCACAGCACGCTGCGCGCCCGCCGGTCGCCCTCCTCGGCGTGCGGTTCGATCTGGCTGCGGCGCACCGAGATCAGCGCGAACTCGGCGCCCACGAAGAAGGCGTTCACGACGAGCGTCGCGAGGCCGATCAGCAGTTGTACGACGGTCATCGTTCCCCCTCCTTCTCCTCGGTGCGCGGCGCGTGCAGCAGTACGCGCGCGGCGCGCCGTCCCGAGGCGTCCGCCACGTCCAGCCGCCAGCCGACGACCTCGACGCTGTCCCCGGGGGCCGGAATGCGGCCCAGTTCGGTCGCGACGAGGCCCGCGAGGGTCTCGTACGGTCCGTCGGGCACCCTGAGCCCGACCCGTGCCAGCTGGTCGGTGCGGACGGACCCCTCGGCCGAGTACAGCGCGCGGCCGTCGTCGTCCGTGCCGGCCGGAGCCAGGTCGGAGGTCTCGTGCGGGTCGTGCTCGTCGCGTACCTCGCCGACGACCTCCTCGACGATGTCCTCCAGCGTGGCGACCCCGGCGGTGCCGCCGTACTCGTCGATGACCACGGCCATCGTGCGCTTGCCGGCCAGCCGGTCGAGCAGCCGGTCCACGGTCAGCGACTCCGGTACGAACAGCGGTTCACGCATGATCTGGGAGACGGGGGTGCGGGCCCGGTGTTCCGCGGCCACGGCCAGTACGTCCTTGATGTGCACGACGGCGACCACCGAGTCGAGATTGCCGCGGTAGACGGGGAACCGGGACAGGCCGGTCGCCCGGGTCGCGTTCGCCACGTCCTCGCAGGTCGCCTGCAGGTCAAGGGCCATGACCTGGACGCGCGGGGTCATCACGTTCTCCGCGGTCAGGTCGGCGAGGTTGAGCGTGCGCACGAACAGCTCGGCGGTGTCCGCCTCCAGGGCACCCTCCTTGGCGGAGTGCCGGGCGAGGGCCACCAGCTCCTGGGGTCCGCGCGCGGAGGCCAGCTCCTCGGCGGGTTCGAGGCCGAAGCGTCGTACGACACGGTTCGCCATGTTGTTGAGATGCGTGATGAACGGACCGAACGCGGCGCTGAACCAGCGCTGCGGAGTCGCCACCCGTTTGGCCACCGCCAGCGGCGAGGAGATCGCCCAGTTCTTGGGCACCAGCTCGCCGACGACCATCAGGAAGACCGTCGACAGGCCGGTGCCGATGACCAGCGCGACCGAGTGGGACGCGGAAGCGGAGACGCCGGCCGACTCGAGCGGGCCCGCGATCAGCTTGGCGATGGACGCCTCGGAGAGCATGCCGACCACCAGGTTGGTGACGGTGATGCCGAGCTGGGCGCCGGACAGCTGGAAGGTCAGATTCCGTACGGCCTTCAGGGCGCCGGCGGCGCCGACCTCGCCGCGTTCGACGGCCCGCTCCAGCTCGCTGCGCTCGACCGTGGTCAGCGAGAACTCCGCCGCGACGAACGCGCCACAGGCCAGGGAGAGCAGAATCGCCACCAGGAGGAGGAGCACTTCGGTCATCGGGTCACCTCCGTCCCATGATCGGCCAGGGCCGGGGGGATCGCGCGATGTCGGCCGACGCGGTGAGGACCACGGCGTCGGCGTCGGGGAGGCTCGCCCATGGGCGGACGCTCACGCACCTTTCGGAGGGCCAGCTGATCAGGCCATGGTAAAGGGTCGGTAAAGCGAGCTCAGCCGCCGAGAGGCTTCACCCAACGGCGCCAGTGTTCCTCGGGTGCGTACCCCGCCGCCCGCCACGCATGTTGAGCGGTCTCGTTCCGCTGGAGCACCATTGCGTCCCCGCGGCGCCCCCCGAGCCGTACGAACCTCTCCTCGGCGGCCGCCAGCAAGGCCGAGCCGATCCCCAGCCGCCGCCGCTCGGGATGCACCGCGAGCCGGTACAGATGGCACCGCCAGCCGTCGAAGCCGGCGATCACCGTGCCGACCACTTCGCCGTCGCGCTCGGCCAGGATCAGCGCCTCGGGGTCGCGGGCGACCAGCCGCTCCACGCCGTCGCGGTCGTCGCTGATGCTCGTCCCCTCGGCGGCCACCTTCCAGAAGGCCAGCACGGTGTCGAGGTCGTCGGCCGTCGCGGCCCGTATCCGCAGTTCAGTCATGCCGCGATCTCATCACGCACAGCTGTGGCACCTCGCGGAATTCCATTATCCGGACGGCGCTTTCACTCCCCGCGCAGCGCCTCGATCACCTCTCCGAACGCCTCCATGTACGGCTCCAGGACGGTCATGTACGAGAAGCCGTACCGCTCGCGCTGTGCCCGCACCTGCGCGGTGATCTGCTCCACCGTGCCGACCAGCACGATGGGAAGGGCCAGGACCTGTTCCAGCGTCAGACGGGGCACGCGGGAGTGCAGTGCCCGCACCGCGGCCTCGCGGTCGTCGGTGACGGCGACGATCTGGATGAGCACATTCAGCTCGGCGGGTTCCTTCCGGTCCACCGCCAGGCGCTGGTACGCCGCCACCCGCTCGTCCAGCTCCTCCGCCGTTAGCGGGTCCAGCTTTCCCGTCGTACTGTCGGGCACCAACCGCACCCCCGAGAAGGCCGCGATGTCGGCGTGCCCGGCGGTGAGCCGCAGCATCCGGTCGCCGTTGCCTCCGATCAGCAGCGGAACCCGGGAGCCGGGGAGGCCGGCCGAGTCGAGCAGCCGCTCCAACTCCTCGACCGTGCGCTCGAGATGGTCCACCCGCTCACGCGGGGAGCCGAAGGGAAGGCCCGCGGTGTCGTGCTCCGCCTGTATGTAGCCGGTGCCGAGGCCGAGTTCGAGGCGGCCGCCCGTCAGC
The DNA here is from genome assembly GCF_041431135.1 of Streptomyces sp. NBC_00554. NCBI lineage: Bacteria > Bacillati > Actinomycetota > Actinomycetes > Kitasatosporales > Streptomycetaceae > Streptomyces > Streptomyces sp. NBC_00554. The sequence goes on from NZ_CP107799.1 coordinate 8,922,775, forward strand.
GCGTCCGTGGTGGCCACCTCGCGGGCCAGCAGCGTGGGATTCCAGAAGCCCGCGTTGAGCACGAACGTGCCGAGGCGGAGCCGTTCGGTCGCCTCGGCCGCGGCCACCAGGGCCGGGAACGGCGCGGGCATGCCGAGGTGGTCGGGGACCAGGATCACGTCGTAGCCGAGCCGTTCGGCCCTGCGGCACTTTTCGCGCCACTCGTCGGCGGGTGCGGGGCTCATCATGCTGACGCCGAAACGGAAGGGACGCGGCATGAACTCTCCTCAGCCATGGGTGACTTGACGGGAGTAGATCACTCGTGCGCGATCGCCGCCAGGACATTCATGCGGGAGGCACGCAACGCCGGCAGCAGTGCCGCCACGATGCCCACGAGTGCCGCACCGACCACGACCGCGATGAGCGTCGTCCACGGAACGGCGAACGCCTTCATGCCCTGAAGCGCGAGCACCTGCTGCACACAGACACCCCAGATCAGGCCGAGCGCCAGACCGAGGACCGCACCGAACACGGCGATCACCACCGACTCGAGGCGGATCATCCGGCGCAGCTGACGCCGGGAGAGCCCGATGGCGCGCAGCAGTCCGATCTCGCGGGTGCGCTCGACGACCGACAGGGCAAGGGTGTTGACCACGCCGAGCACCGCGATGACGATCGCGAGTCCGAGCAGCGCGTACACGAGGTAGAGCAGCACGGCGATCTGATCGTGGACCAGTTTCTTGTAGTCGGCCAGGTCGCGCACCTGCACCTGCGGATAGGGCTCGAGCGTCTTGTCCAGGTTCGAGCGGAGCGTGTCGGGGCTGGTGCCCGAGGCCGCGTTCACGTACAGCGCGGAGTCCTGACCGCCCGGCACGTACTTCTCGATCGTGGCGAAGCCGAAGAACAGCCCGCCCTGCATCCCGAACCCGTCGGAGCCGTCCTGGTCGGTGAGCGCCCCCACCGTCAGCTCGGTGTTCCGTCCGGCGGGGAACTCGACGGGGATCGTGCTGCCGACGGTTACGTCATGATCCTTCGCGAAGCCCGCATCCATGGCGATCTTCCCGTCGCCGAGCGCCGCCGCACTGTCCCCCTGCGTGTACGTGACGTGGGCGACGTCGTCGAGTTGCGGGTCGTAGGCCGTGGCGGTCGTCTCGATCCTCTTGCCGTCCGGCAGCCGCACCGCGACCGGCGAGAACCGCTGGCGGACCACGAGCCCGGTGCCCTCGGTTTGGCGCACCTTGTCGGTGACCTCCTGCGAGAACGGCACGAAGTTGCTGTTCTGGATGACGAAGTCGGCGCCCAGCGTCTTGTCGATCTGCTCGTCGAAGGACTTGGACATGGACGCGCTCGCCACGGACATCCCGCCGACCAGGGCGAGCCCCACCATCAGGGCGGCCGCGGTGGCGCCCGTGCGGCGCGGATTGCGCAGGGCGTTGCGCTGGCTCATCCGGCCGACCGAGCCGAACAGGGCGGGGAAGGCCCCGCCGAGGACCCGGATCACCGGCCGCACCAGCAGCGGACCCGCGATGACTGTGGCGATGAGCGTCAGGACGATGCCAAGTCCCAGCAGGGAGGCGGACGATGAGGTGCTCGACGAGGCGGCGCAGCCCGCGAGCGCGGCGGCACCGGCCGCCCCGACGACCGAGCCGACGATCGCGCGCACCCGCAACGGCCGTCCCACACCGGCGACTTCGGCGTCCGCGAGGGCCGCCATGGGGGAGACGCCCGAAGCGCGCCGCGCCGGGAGATACGCCGCCACGAACGTGACGCCGACCCCGACGACGTACGCCGAGACGGGAGTCGCCACACCGATCACCATCTCGGTGGACTTGAGGTTCATGCCGAACACGCCCATGAGCTCGATCAGCCCCGCCGCCAGCCCGATTCCCACCGCCAGGCCCACGGTCGATCCGACGAGGCCCAGCAGCAGCGCCTCGGTCAGCACCGACCGGCGCACCTGACGCCGGTCGGCGCCGAGGGCGCGCAACAGGCCCAGTTCGCGGGTGCGTTGGGCGATGAGCATCGAGAAGGTGTTGACGATCAGGAAGACGCCGACGAGTACGGCGATTCCGGCGAAGCCGAGCATGACGTACTTGATGATGTCCAGGAATCCGCCGAGTTGGGCGGCGGCGTCCTCTGCCTGTTCGTCGGCAGTCTTCAAGTCGTAGGTGGTCGTGCCGAGTTCGGCGGCGATGCGCTGCTTCAGTACGTCGTCGGTGACACCGGGGGTCGCGTTCACCGAGATGCTGGTGGCGGCCTCGGGCGACCCGAGCAGCTGGTCCGGCGCGGTCCGGCTGTCGAGGAACACCAGCGCGGCACCGGGGTTGGTGGTGGTGAAGGTGGCGATGCCGACGATCTTCACCTTGAACGTGCCCGGCTGTGCGAGCACGGTCAGGGTGTCGCCGATGCCCACGTCCTTGCTCTTGGCGGTGTCCGCGTCGAGCAGCGCCTCGCTGGCCCCTTCCGGCGCGTGGCCGGAGGTCAGCTTCACGGGGCTGCGGTCGGTGAGGTACCAGTCGGTGGCGATGGTGGGCGCGCCCGTGGTCGGCCCGACCGACTCGTTCTCGCTGTCGACGACCGTGATGTTCTCGACGGACGCGTCCGCGTGGGTGGACTCGACCCCGTCGATCCCCGCGATACGGGTGGCCAGCGAGGCCGGCACGGTCTCGGCGGCTCCGGACGGGATCTGCGAGTTGAGATCGTCCTTGGGGCCCACCGTCACATCGGCGGAGGTGGACGCGAAGAGCCGGTCGAAGGTGCGGGTGACCGTGTCCGAGAAGATGAGGCTGCCCGCGACGAACGCCACGGACAGCACGACGGCCAGCGCCGACAGGAGCAGCCGCCCCTTGTGCGCGAGAAAACTCCGCAGTGTCGCCTTGAGCACGACCGCCTCAGTCCTTGTCGAGGGTTACGTCGCGGGAGTCGCCGTCGGTGCTTACGGCACGGACCTCGCCGTCAGGGGTTGTGGCACGAGCGTCGCCGTCCGGGGCTTTGGCACCAGCGTCGACGTCAGGGGTTGCGGCACCGTCGAAACCGGGGGCCTGCTGGTGTCCGTGTCCCCCCGTGAAGCGGCGCATCCGCTCCAGCACCGCGTCCGCCGTCGGCCGCTCCATCTCGTCCACGATCCGCCCGTCCCCGAGGAAGAGCACCAGGTCGGAGTGGGCGGCGGCGCTCGGATCGTGCGTGACCATGACGACGGTCTGGCCCAGTTCGTCGACCGCCTCGCGCAGGAAGCCGAGGACTTCGAGCCCCGCGCGGGAGTCGAGGTTGCCGGTCGGCTCGTCCGCGAAGATCAGCTCGGGTCGGGAGGCGAGCGCCCGGGCGCAGGCCACGCGCTGCTGCTGCCCGCCCGACAGCTGGGAGGGGCGGTGCTTGAGCCGGTCCCGCAGACCGAGCGTGTCGATGACCTGGTCCAGCCACTTCTGGTCGGGCTTCTGGCCTGCGATGTCCATGGGCAGGGTGATGTTCTCGGCCGCGTTCAGCGTCGGGATCAGGTTGAACGACTGGAACATGAAGCCGATCCGGTCACGCCGCAGCCGGGTCAGCTCGCGGTCCTTCAGCCCGGTGATCTCGGTGTCGCCGAGCCACACCTGTCCGGCCGAAACGGTGTCGAGTCCCGCCAGGCAGTGCATGAGCGTGGATTTCCCGGAGCCCGAGGGACCCATGACCGCGGTGAAGCGGCCACGCGAGATGTCGACATCGACCGAGTCGAGGGCCAGCACGGCCGTCTCGCCCGATCCGTACGCCTTGGTCAGGCCGCGGGCGCGAGCGGCCGTCCCCTCGGCCTCCGCCCGGCCGACGACGTGCTCCGCAGCAGGTGTGGACAAGGCCGCCTCCTCAGTGATGGACGTCCCGACTCCCTTGTCGCGGCCGAGCCTAGTGTGATCCCGGGCACACTCGGTATCCCCCCGAGGTGCCAGGCCCTCTCCGCCCCAGGTCGTGCCCCTGATTCCCGTGTAAGGGGCAATCTCCACCCTCAGGCGCACGGATGCCCCCTTGCCGGTGCTAGCGGTTCGGCGCTAGCTTCGAGGTATGGCGAAGACTCAGCTGAACGTGCGGGTGGACGAGGGCACGGCCCGGGCCGCCCGCGAAAAAGCCCTGGAGCGAGGGATGAGCGTGAACCGCTACATCGAAGAGCTGGTCAGACAGGACACCGGGGAAGTCGGCCACACCTTCGTCGACGCCGCCGCCGATTTCATGAAGCAGTACGAGAGCGTCTTCGCCGAGGAATTCGGTTCGGACCGAGAAGGCGCGCGCGAAGGTCGTCGTTGATCCCTTGAGCAGTCTCAGAGTCGACCTTGCCTGGCTCCTCATGATCGCCGAACAGAAGACGCCCGGAGACCCCCAGATCACCGACTGGGGAGCCCTCGTCGCCGCCGTGAGCCGGCACGAGGCAGAGATATTCGGCATTCCCGTATACGACAGCCCGCACGCCCGCGCCGCCGCGCTGCTCCAGCTCCTCCTGCACGTACCGGCACTCGAACGCTCCAACGCGATGTTCGCCTCGGCCGTCGCGTACGGCTATCTCGTCGCCAGCGGCCTCAAGGTCGTCACCTCGCCCGAGCAGGTACGCGAACTCGCCCGCCTGGTGAAGGCCGGTGACGCGACCGTCCACGACATCACGCAGGAGCTGCGCCAGTGGAGCCTATGAGGCTTCGTTCTCCCTGACGGCGGGGCGGCGGGCGGTGCCGAGGACGCAGTACGAGGTGGGCAGCCGCGGCCCCTTCTCGGGCATCAACATGCGCCTGTACGGGCCCAGTTCGAACCCGGCGTCCCGCAGCGCGGCGATCGGGTCGCGGGCCAGATGGCAGCCGCCGTTGAGCCGCGGCCACACCGTGCGGTCCAGGCCGCGCTGGGTGTACGTCATCGCGCGCCCGCCGCCCGTGCCGTGCTCGAAGAACCGCAGGGTGCCCCCGGGCCGCAGTACGCGCCGCAGTTCGGCCAGGGCTCGCGGCGCGTCGCGCACACTGCACAGCACCAGCGAGACCACCGCCCCGTCGAAGGCCTCGCTCTTGACCGGCAGTGCCTCCGCCGCGCCCGGCACCACGTCGACGGGCACCTCGGAGCGCAGGGCCGCCTCGACCGCCAACTGCCGCAGCAGCCGCTCGGGTTCGATGGCGACGACCTCGGAGACGGTGCTCGGATAGTGCGCGAAGTTCAGTCCGTTGCCCGCGCCGATCTCGATGACCCGCCCCGAAAGCCCGGCGAGCAGCCGGTCGCGTACGCCGCCCATGCCCATCCTGGTCTCGGCGGCCACGCTGATACGGGCGTAGTAGCGGGCGAAGAGGGGATGGTGCACGGTGTCCCGCGACACCTTGCCGGAGCTGGCGGAACGGAGCGGCATGACGGACCTCCCGGGAGGACGGGCCTTACCGCGATTGTCCCCCGTACGGGTCCGTCGCACCCCCGCTGCGTGGTCCCGGTCGCGCCGGGGCCACACAGCGGGCTCCGGCGGTCAGGCGATGAAGTCGCGCACCTGGGTGTAGACGCCGTAGTCGTTGTTCATGTCGGTGTGTGAGACGCAGCCGACCTCGACGTTCGTGGCACCACTGAGGATCGCGGTGGTGTCCGGGGTGAGGAGGTCGTCGCAGTTGGACCAGTAGCTGGCGTAGGACACGCTGCCCGGTGTCTCGTCACCGGAGTTGAGGGACGTCAGGAACGAACTGCCGGTGTACATCTCCGCGCAGGAGGTGTAGAGCCAGGTGCACCAACTGGCGGTCGTGGTCCCGTGGTTCACCCCGGCGACCGACACGAAGTCGTCCACGTACGAGGTTCCCGAGAGGTTCTTGAGGTAGTAGCGCGAACTGAGCGGGCCCATGGAGTGGGCGACCAGGTCCACCTTGGACGCGCCGGTGGCCGAGAGCACGCTCTGGATCTTGGCGGAGAGCTGCTGGGCGGTGGTGGCGTTCGACTGGCTCCAGCTGTACGACCAGGCGTACAGCTCGGAAGAGGTGTAGCCGTCGGCCTTGAAGTCGGCGATCCAGTCGTCCCAGCTGCTCGCCGAACTGCTCAGCCCGTGCACGAAGATCACGGGGTTGTGGGTGGCGGCGTGAGCGGGAACCGCGGAGAGGGAGAGCGACAGAAGGAGCGCTGCGGCCACGGCGGAGAAGAACGTGGCGACGCGACGCATGCGGGGCTGCATGGTGCCTCCTGAGACGGGTGGGGTTTTCAGGAGTGTCAGCCGGGGTCTACGCGCGCCGCATCGGTGTAATCGCCGGTCTTTACTTGCCAGTTAACTCGCCAGTAACGTCATTCATGTGGTGACTCCGGTGAACCCCCCACCTATCCCGCCCGCTTCGCCACCGCCGCTCACACACGCGTGGCAGCGCGCCGACCCAGCACAGCCCGGACTTCCCCCACAGTCCGGGCTGGGCCTCTCGCTTTCCGAAGGCGTACGCGTACGGGTGCTGCGCGCCGCGCACGGCGACCGGCGCGCGGCCACGGAACTCGCCTCGGTACTGACCGAGCGTCAACTGACCGGCCTCGACCCGCTGCCGGCCCAGCCGCCCGTACTTCTACGCGCGTACCGCCAGGAAGTCCGCGCCCTGCCCGACAGCACCCGCTTCCTGCTGCTCCTCGCGGCGGCCGACCAGCACCCGGTGGCCACCCACGCCTACCTGCGCGCCGTCACCGCGGCCGGGATCGACACCCGGCCTCTCGACGCCGCCGAGGCGGCCGGGCTCGCCCATGCCACCGCCGACGGGATCGTCTTCCGGGACCCGTGGACCCGGATCGCCGCGTACGAGACGGTCCGCCCGTCGGACCGGCGCGAGGTCCACCAGCTCCTTGCGCGCGTCCTGCGCGGTGAGGGTGAGGAGCCGCGCCGCGCCTGGCACCACGGCGCCGCCGCGCTCGGCCCCAGCCGCAGGCTGGCGGCGCGGCTCCGAGTGGCCGCGGACCGGGCACGCGACACGGGCGAACACGCCCTCGCCTGCGCCCTCGTGGAACGCGCCGCCGCACTCGCACCCGACCCGCACGACCGCGCACTCCTGCTCGCCCGCGCCGCCACCGACGCCTGGCACTCCGGCGACACCGACCGCGCCCGCCGCCTCGCCGCGGCCACCCCCGACGACGCCCTCAGCGGCCTCCTGGCCCTGCGTGCGGGCAACGCCACCGACGCGTTCGACGCGCTGCTCACGGCGGCGGTTCGCTGCGCGGGGGGCGCGCGGGGTGCCGACGGCACGGTCGATCGCGGTGCCGGTGCCCGGGGCACTGCCGGTCCGGTCACCGTCGGTGAGTCGCAGGCGGCCTCGGCTCGCCCGGAGACCGGCGCCGCCGTCCACCTGCTCGCCCGCGTCACCGAAGCCGCCATCTACACCGGCGACCTGCGGCGGTGCCGGGAGGCGGCGGCGGTTGCCGACCGGCTCGGGATTGTGCCGCCCGGCACGCTGGGCGGGCTGGCCGCCGCCTTCGAGGGGCGCTACGAGGATGCGCGGGACGTGCTCGAGGCGGCGGCCGGGCGGTGCGGACCCGGTGGCGACCCCACTCTCCTCATCCACGCCGGGATCGCGGCGCTGATGCTCGGCGACCACACGCGAGCGGCCTCCGCCACCGTGCGGGCCGCCGCCTCGGCCCGCGCCAGGGGCGAGACCGTGACCGTGCCGCAGGCGATGGAGTTCAGGGTGTACGCCGAGTTCTGGACCGGCCGCACCCGAGCCGCGGAGGCCGACACCCTCGACGCCCTGCGCCAGGCGTACGCCACAGGGCAGGACAACGGGGCCTGCCATCTCCAGGCCGCCCTGGCCATGTTCGCCGCCCTCACCGGTGACGAGGAGGTGTGCCTCGAGCGCGCCGAGGCCGCCCGTACCTACGCCCTGGCCCGCGGGCTCGGACTCCCCGCCGCGCTGGCCCTGTTTGCGCTCGCCTTCCTGGACCTCGGCGCCGGCCGCTTCGCCGCCTCCGCGGCCCGGCTGCGTGCCCTGGCCGGATTCGGCCCCGGGCACGGGCACCGCGCCATCCGCCACCTCGCCACCCCGCTCTACGTCGAGGCGGCCGTCCGCAGTGGCGACACCCGCGTCGCCCGGGCCGCCCACGCCGACTACGACCGCTGGGCGCGCACGATCCGCAGCGCCGACGATCTGGCCCTCAGCGCCCGCTGCCACGCCCTCCTCGCCTCCGGCCCCGAAGCCGTCGAGCACTACCGCACCGCCCTGGACCTGCACGCCTCCGGCACCCGTGACTTCGAACGCGCCCGCACGGAGCTGCTGTTCGGCGGTGCGCTACGGCGGTTGCGGCGCCGCACGGAAGCGCGTGACCGGCTGCACAGTGCGCTCGAAGCGTTCGAGCACTTCGGGTCGCCGAAGTGCGCTGCGCAAGCTCGTGCCGAGCTCCGCGTCCTGGGGGAACCTGCCTCACCCGCGCGGGGAGTCGACGATCTCGCCGCTCGCCTCACCGCTCAGCAGTTGATGGTGGCCCGCATGGCTGCGGAGGGGGCCACCAACCGGGAGATCGCGGCTCGGCTGCTGCTCAGCCCGCGCACGATCGATCACCATCTGCGCGGTGTCTTCGCCCGGTTGGGCATCCGGTCGCGGATCGAGCTGGTGCGGATGCTGGGGGAGGGGTGACTGGTGTGGTTCGTTGGCTGCGGGCTCGTCGTGGCTGGTCGCGCAGTTCCCCGCGCCCCTTAGGGGGCGTACCCGGCGTTGAAAGTGGCGGCGTCCCAGCTTCCGCCCAGCCTTGGTGCCAGCCAACTCGGGGCCCCTGCACGGAAGTCGGCGGGATCAAGTACACCCGAGCCCTCCGGCACCGCCCCGAGCAGCGGAGCCCCCGCCACCACCGGAAGGTCCGCGAGGTTGCAACGGGATGCCAGGTCGGGCTTGTTGGGCCAGCTTCCGATGAGGACTCCGGCGAAGTCCAGGCCCCCGGCGCGTAGTTCACGTGCCGTCAGTTCTGTCGTGTTCAGGGTGCCCAGGCCTGCCGGAGCGACCACCAGCACCGGCGCGTTCAACAGCCGTGCCGCGTCCGCCAGTGTTCCGCCCTCGTCGTCGAACCGGACGAGCAGCCCGCCCGCCCCCTCGACGAGGACCACATCGTGCTCGGTGGCCAGCTTGGCCGCCGCCTCCGCCACCTCGTGGGGCCGTACCGGTGCGAGAGAGGCCCGCCGAGCCGCCGTAGCGGGCGCCAACGGCTCGGGATACCGGGCGAGTTCGAGCGTGGTCACGGCGCCCGCGAGCCGGGCCACCTCGTCGGCGTCGCCGCGCTCGTCCGGACGTACGCCGGTCTGCGCGGGCTTGAGCACGGCCACGGACCGCCCGGCCGCGAGGGCCGTGGCGGCGACGGCGGCCGTGGCGATCGTCTTGCCGACCTCCGTGCCCGTCCCCGTGATCACCAGGATCTCCATGTCACCCTTCCCGTGCCGCAGCGCACACGGCGCGCGTGATCCGTACCAGGTCCGCGTCACCGGTCACGTACGGCGGCATCGTGTAGACGAGGTCGCGGAAGGGCCGCAGCCAGACCCCCTCGCGCACGGCGGCTCGTGTCGCCGCCCGCATGTCCACCTCGTGGTCGAGCTGGACGACGCCGATCGCCCCCAGGACACGTACGTCCCGGACGCCAGGCAGCTCAAGGGCGGGCTCCAGGCCCTCCCGCAGCCCCGCCTCGATCCGCTTCACCTCGGTCCGCCAGTCCTGCCCGAGCAGCAGGTCGATCGAGGCGCAGGCGACGGCGGCCGCCAGCGGATTGCCCATGAAAGTGGGCCCGTGGGCGAGCACCGGGACCTCGCCCCGCGAGATCCCGTCGGCGACCCGCGAGGTACACAGCGTCGCCGCCATCGTCATATAGCCGCCGGTCAGCGCCTTGCCGACGCACATCACGTCGGGCGTCACGCCCGCGTGCTCCGCCGCGAACAGCGTGCCCGTGCGCCCGAAGCCGGTCGCGATCTCGTCGAAGACGAGCAGCACGTCGTGCGCGTCGCACGCCTCGCGCAGCACCCGCAGATACGCGGGGGAGTGGAAGCGCATCCCGCCCGCGCCCTGCACCACCGGCTCGACGATCACCGCGGCCAGTTCATCGGCGTGCCGCTCGATGAGCGAGCGCAGCTGATCCGCGTACGACTCCTCGTACCCGTCGGGCGGTGCGTCCGCGAAGATCTGCCGCGGCAGCACGCCCTGCCACAGCTCGTGCATCCCGCCCTCGGGGTCGCACACCGACATCGGCTGCCAGGTGTCCCCGTGGTACCCGCCGCGCCAGGTCAGCAGGCGCTGCTTGGCGGGGCGGCCGAGCGAGCGCCAGTGCTGGAGGCACATCTTGACGGCGACCTCGACCGAGACCGAACCGGAGTCGGCGAGGAAGACGTGCTCAAGACCCTCGGGTGAGATGTCGACAAGACGCTTCGCCAGCCGTACGGCGGGCTCGTGGGTGAGCCCGCCGAACATGACATGGCTCATGCGTTCCAGCTGGCCGCGCACCGCGTCGTTGAGCACCGGGTGGTTGTAGCCGTGAATGGCCGACCACCAGGACGACATGCCGTCGACCAGCTCGCCCGAACCGTCCGCCATCCGCAGCCGCACCCCGCTCGCCGACTCCACGACGAGCGGTTCCTGCCGACCGGGCATAGGCCCGTACGGATGCCACACATGCCGCTGGTCGAGATCGAGCAGCTCGCGCATGGACCCGGGCACGGGCAGGTCAGGCATTGGGCGCGAGATCCGTTCCGGCACCCCGGCGGCGTACGGCCACCAGGTCCGTACGAGCCTCAACAGGCGTTTCCACGGAAGCCGAACCTGAAGCGGCAACGGGAGTGGAAGCGGAACCGCACCCGCCGCCGCCCTCGTGCGAGCCGCAGCCCCCGCCCTCCGGCACCCGGTGCTCCGGGAGCGTCACCTCGCCCGCGCCCTCCACCTCGAACCCCGCGTCCGCGATCATGTCCAGGTCGGCCTTGCCTGCCTGGCCCTCGCTGGTGAGGTAGTCGCCGAGGAAGATCGAGTTGGCGAGGTGCAGGGCGAGGGGCTGCATCGTGCGGAGATGGACCTCGCGGCCGCCCGCGATGCGGACCTCGGCGTCCGGGCAGACGAACCGGACCATCGCGAGGATCCGCAGACACCGCTGAGGCGTCAGATTCCACTCCTTGGCGAGCGGGGTGCCCTCGAAGGGGATCAGGAAGTTCACCGGAACGGAGTCGGGGTCGAGTGCGCGGAGCGCGAAGACGACGTCGATCAGGTCCTCGTCGCTCTCGCCCATGCCGGCGATCAGACCTGAGCAGGCGGACAGGCCGGCCGCGTGCGCCTTCTGGACGGTGTCCACCCGGTCGGCGTACGTGTGCGTGGTCGTGATGTCCCCGTACGTCCCCTCGGACGTGTTCAGGTTGTGGTTGTACGCGTCCGCGCCCGCCTCGCGCAGCCGCTCCGCCTGGCCGTCGTTGAGCAGGCCGAGGCAGGCGCACACCTCGACGTTCTCGTTACCGTCCTTGATCGCCTTGATGGTGTCGGAGACCCGGTCCACGTCACGGTCCGTCGGACCACGTCCGCTGGCCACCAGGCAGACCCGCTTGGCGCCCCCGGCCAGGCCCGCCGCCGCTGCCTTGGAAGCCTCCTCAGGCTTGAGCCAGGTGTACTTGAGGATCCCGGCCTTCGACCCCAGCCGCTGCGAGCAGTACGAGCAGTCCTCGGGACACAGGCCCGACTTGAGATTGACGAGATAGTTGAGTTTCACCCGTCGGCCGAACCAGTGCCGTCGCACCTTTCCGGCCGCGGCCACCACGTCGACCACATCGTCGTCGGAGGTGGCCAGCACGGCCAGAGCTTCTTCACGGGTCGGCAACTCGCGCCGAAGCCCCTTGTCCACCAGCGTGTTCAGCAGGTCCATGAGGTCCGATCCTGGCGTATACGACCGCTTGCGGCCAAGGAGAGTTTGTACAAGAGAGACGGTTCGACGTGTGGGTATTGCCACATCCTGGGTGGCTGGGCCGCCCGCTAGGGTCTGTGCACTGCCTACAAAAACCAGTGCTTGCGCCGGCCGCGGAAACCAGTGCGCCCAAGCACCGCCCGCCCCACACTAGTAACTACGGTCTGGAGGACCCATGGCGTTCGGCTGGATCGACGAGCAGGCGCAGGCGCGCCGCCGGGCCGGACTCGTACGCACCCTGCGCCCGCGCCCCGCCGACTCCCCGCTCCTCGATCTCGCGAGCAACGACTACCTCGGTCTCGCCCGCCATCCGGAGATCACCGAGGCCGCCGCGGCAGCCGCGAGAACGTGGGGCGGCGGAGCCACCGGTTCCCGGCTCGTCACCGGCACCACCGAACTGCACGGCGAACTCGAACGCGAGCTGGCAGGCTTCTGCGGCTTCGAGTCCGCGCTCGTCTTCTCCTCCGGGTACGCGGCCAACCTCGCCGCCGTCACCGCGCTCGCGCCGCACGGCTCCCTCGTCGTCTCGGACGCGGGCAACCACGCCTCGCTGATCGACGGCTGCCGGCTGGCCCGGGGCAACACACAGGTGGTGGCGCACGCCGACCCCGACGCCGTACGCAAGGCGCTCAGCACCCACCGGGGGCCCGCCGTCGCCGTCTCCGACACGGTGTTCTCGGTGGACGGGGACGCGGCGCCGCTGGCCGGCCTCGCCACAGCCTGCCGGGAGTTCGGCGCCGGGATCGTCGTCGACGACGCCCATGGGCTCGGTGTCCTCGGCGACGGCGGCCGGGGCGCTCCGCACGCTGCGGGACTCGCGGGCGCCCCGGACGTCGTCGTCACGGTCACGCTGTCCAAGTCGCTGGGCAGCCAGGGCGGTGCCGTCCTCGGTCCCGCTCCGGTCATCGACCACCTGGTCAACGCGGCGCGCACGTTCATCTTCGACACCGGTCTCGCGCCTGCGGCGGCGGGCGCGGCCCTCGCGGCGCTGCGGCTGCTGCGCCGCGAACCGGAGCGTGCCGCACGGGCCCGCGCGGTGGCCACGGCGCTGCACAGCCGCCTGACGGCCGAGGGCCTGGAAGCGGTACGACCGGACGCCGCCGTCGTCTCCGTGCGCGCGCCGTCCCCCGAACGGGCCGTGCGGTGGGCCGCCGACTGCCGCGAGGCGGGACTCGCCGTCGGCTGCTTCCGCCCCCCGTCCGTGCCCGACGGCATCTCCCGGCTGAGGCTGACCGCTCGCGCGGACCTCACCGACGCGCAGATCGAGCACGCGGTGCGGGTGATCAGCGCAACCCGGTGATGCTCAGTCCAGTCCGATGACGCTCAGCTCAGTCCGGCGATAAATCCCTCCCAGGTGGCAGGGGCGAACAGCAGGGCGGGGCCTGCGGTGTTCTTGGAATCGCGGACGGCCACGAGTCCGGACCAGGGTCCTGGACCCGGCCGGGCCGTCTCGACGCAATTGTTCATTCCCGTACTCCGGCTGCTGCGCAGCCAGCGCGCGTCGTGCAGCGAAGTACTGGAAGGTACGTACCGAGGCAGTGCAGACATGGTGCCTCCTTACGCGCCGTCACCTATCCCGGCGATGTAATCCAATGAGTCCTCGGGCGAAAGGGCTTGGATCTGAAGGGCGTTGAAGGCCTCGCTGTAGGCCTGAAGGTCTTCTTTCCGTTCGAGATAGAGGCTACTCGTCAAGTGGTCGAGAACAACCACATCCAGATCAGATGTGCTCGGAAATGAGAAGATAACGAAAGGCCCGGTCACTCCGATGTGAGCCCCGGCGGTGAACGGCAGGACCTGAAGCCGCACTTGAGGCAGGGTGGCGGCCGTCCGCAGGCGGTGCAGCTGGCGTGCCATGACCTCCGGGCCGCCCACGTCCCGTCGCAGCACCGCCTCGTCCAGGACCGCGCTCAGTTCCAGTGGTGGATTCGAACGCAGCACGTCCTGCCGGGCCAGGCGCACCTCGACGAGCGCGTCGAGCTTGCTGTCCTCAAGTCCCCCCACGGCGGCCCGAGTCACCGCACGGGCGTACTCGGGTGTCTGCAGCAACCCCGGCACCACGGACGTCTCCAGCGTGCGCATTCCGCTGGCCTGCGACTCCAGACTGATGAAGTCGCGGTACGTCGGTGGCAGCACACCGCGGTAGGCGTGCCACCAGTGGTGCCGCCCGTTGCCCTCCGCACCCGCCAGCACCACCAGGAGGTCCCGTAACTCGGGTTCCTCGACGGCGTACGCGTCCAGGAGCCGCTCCACGTCCGAGGGCTTGACCCCACTCGTGCCGGTCTCGATCCGGCTCACCTTCGACTGGTGCCAGCCGAGAAGACGGGCCGCCTCCCCGCTCGTGAGACCCGCACCTACGCGCAGAGCACGCAGTTCTGCACCGAGCTTGCGGCGGCGTACTGCGGGACCGTACTGCATGGCCGTACTCCTTACTCCTTCCGAGCCGCCCAAATACGGTCCTCCGTCGCAGAGTTCACCGCTTCGAGCGACAGATATATGCATATCTCGGTGGATCGCACCCGTGACCGGCCAGGTAATGGCAGTCTGGCGCGAAGCACCAGTCCGGGACCGTACTCGAACCATCCGCTCCGTGTCGGACCCCGGTCCCGTGGGAAAGGGACGACCGCGCCATGGCAGACCATCAGGAAGCATCCGTCACTCTGCCGAGCGATCCAGCCTCGGTCTCCGCGGCCCGGAAATTCGTCGCCGAAGTGCTGGCCGAATGGGGCCTGCCGGGTGACTCCGAAGTCGCCGACACCGTACGCCTGATCGTGTCCGAACTAGCCACCAACGCCGTCCAGCACACTTTCGGGCAGTCGCCCACCTTCAGAGTGGACGTCCGCCTCGAGCGGGACGAACACCTGCGCCTCGGCGTCACCGACAGCCACCCACGCTTTCCCAAACGACTGCCCGCGGCCGTCCAGCAGGACAACGGACGCGGCATGGTGATCATCCGCTGGCTGACCGCCGAGTGCGGCGGCAGACTCACCGTCCGGCCCACTCGCGAAGGCGGCAAGACCATCTCCATCGAACTGCCCTGGACGGCACCGGTCGAGCCGGTGACGGCAGGGGGTCCGCAAGAGCCCTGAAACCCGGTCCAGTTGTGCTGCGCGGCGGCGCGTCCGAAGGCGCCGCGCAGCGAACTCACGCTGCTGGGTCCGATTCCTCTCCTCGACCCTGTGTGGACGTGATGTAGCGCCCCACCAGCCGGGGCAGAACGGTCCACAGCGCCAGGCAGACGGCCAGAGTGCCCGCGCCCGCGGCGATCCCGGCGCCGCGCCCCAGCGTCACGTCCACGACGAGGAGCACCGCTCCGGTGAACGCCAGCATCAACACGTATAGGCCGACGTGGGTCAGCCAGGAGGAGACCCGCACGATGGCGGGTTTGACGTTCTGCTGGAACAGCGACCGGTGCAGGGCGGCCGGCGCCGTGAACAGGGCGGCGGCCAGGAACGCGAGCAGGAGGGTGGTGACGTACGTGGCGCGCTGTGCCGTGTCCAGCGAAGGGAAGCGCTGGGTGAAGGCCAGGGTCAGGAGAAAGGCGAAGAGGATCTGCACGCCGGTCTGGGTGACCCGCAGCTCCTGGAGGAGCTCGGCGAAATTGCGGTCGGCGCGCTCAAGAGGTTTCTCGTCGCGTTCCGTGCGGGGACGTTGTTCCACCATGGTGGACGAGTAACCGGTTCGACCGTGTTTCACGCCCTGCCGCACGTCCCGTGGGGGCGACGGCGCGTGCCGTCGCCCCCACGGACGGGTCAGCTGACCCGTCCGTACCAGACGCTCTTCGTCCAGATCTTCTGGAGCTTCACTACCTCCCCGGTCTTCGGGGAGTGCCAGATCTTTCCCTTCCCGGCGTAGATGCCGACGTGGTACACGCTCCGGCCCGAGTGGAAGAACACGAGGTCTCCGGCCTTGCGTTTGGAGGCGGAGACATGGTTGGTCTTGTTGTACTGCGCCGCGGCCGTACGAGGCAGCTTCTTGCCTGCCTTCTTGTACGAGTAGAGCGTGAGCCCGGAGCAGTCGAAGCGGCGCGGCCCAGCGGCGCCGTACTTGTACGGGGAGCCCTTCTTGGAAGCCGCGACCTGAAGTGCCTTCGTCGCCAGGGTGGCCGCTTCGGCGTCGGATGCGACGCCTGGGACCACGAGGCTGCCGCCCACGGCGGCGATGGTGAGAGCCGAGGCCGTACCGGCCCTCGTCCACAGCGACGGGACACGATTGAGCGCAGTCATGCGCAACCCTTCGTCAGCCGCCTGTGAAGGATGACCTGTCGGATTCGGGCTGGCGAAGTAGCCCGGCCGCGTGCTGCGGCTTCACCCCAAGGACCGCCCGGATCTCTCCGGCGGCCCGTCGTGCTGGGTCCTCCACTCCTGCCGATGCACATCTGTCGACCGGTCATCCGGGAGGCGGCAGGACTCGGCGTCCGACCCGGACCGCCCCGCCGGTGTGGCGGGGGCTTGTCGTCGGAAGGGATCTTCACGCATTGATGTCGGAAAATCCGAGCGGAATCGGCGGTTTGTGGGGTTACTCACCACTCACCCGTTCGGGTGGACACCCCGCCGTTCGAGCGAGTGTCCAGTAGGCCGACGACGCCCGTACCAGCGACGGAGGGCTTCAAGTACGCATCCGCGCTACGCGCGTTGCGCAACTTCTGCGCGCTCTTGGAAGGACGGGTGTCTACGCCATCCGGGGGTACACCATCTGGTCCGTTTGAAACCCGGGCCGGACGCTCCGACGGGTCGGTGCGTGCGGTGGCCCGGGTAGGGGTGCGTCAACTGTCGGAACCAGGCGGCAGGGTGACGCGGGCCGCCCGCCGCTCGCCGTCGAGGACACGCAGGGCCTGCGCCAGGGTCGGGGCGTGCACCTCGCTCTCGCCCCGCTGATGCATCAGCGCGAGGGCGTCCCGCAGCGCCGTCGCCTTGGCGACCAGCGCCTGAGCGGCCCTCAGGCCTCGGTAGGTGTCCCCGGGGCGGGCCGGGTTGATGCGGCCGAGCAGGTCGACCACGTCCAGGTAACGGTCGATCAACTCGGCTTCCGCGCGCGTCAGTGCGGGCAGCGGGGGCAGTTCGGGTGGGAGCATCGGCCGCTCACCTCGCGCCGGGTGTGGGGCGGGAAGCCTTGCGGCTCGGGATGATGCCGTCGATCAGTCCGTACGCCAGTGCCGCCGGCGCGTCGAGGATCTTGTCCCGCTCGATGTCCGCGGCGACCCGCTCCGGACTCTGGCCTGTGTGCCGCACGAGCATCTCCTCCAGCATCCTCCGAGTACGCGTCAACTCCTCGGCCTGGATGGCCAGATCAGAAGCCTGCCCGTGGATCGGCTCGGGAAACGACGGCTGGTGGATCAGCACGCGGGCACCCGGCAGCGCGAACCGCTTGCCCGGCGTACCGCCCGCAAGGAGCACGGCGGCGGCCGAAGCGGCCTGGCCGAGACAGACGGTCTCCACCTCGCAGGTGACGAACTGCATCGTGTCGTAGACGGCGGTCATCGCGCTGAGTGAGCCGCCGGGGGAGTTGATGTACAGCGAGATGTCCCGGTCCGGCGCCAGGTACTCCAGGTGCATGAACTGAGCCATCACGTCGTTCGCCGACGTGTCGTCGACCGGCGTCCCGAGGAACACGATCCGCTCGTCGAGCAGCTTCGAATACGGGTCCAGGGTCCGGTGGCCCGCGCTGGAGCGTTCGGTGAACTCGGGCAGGACATGGCGGGCGGACGGGCGGTTCATGGCTTACGCCTCCTCGGCATCGCTTCTGTAAAAAATGTACAGGACGTACGTATGCCTTCGGAGGGTGCTCGCTGACAGCGAAAATCCCCGTGGAGCTAGGTGCTCCACGGGGATTCGGTGTACGGCGAGGGTCAGGTGAGGGGGGCCGGGGCGGGTGTGCCGTAGAACGTTATGGCGGGCCAACCGCGGGACGCGGTCAGTTCGTTGAGGGCGTTCGCTATTTCCAGGGGGGTGATGGTGTTCGCTGTCGGAGCTTCGGAGAACCCGATGCTGAAACTCAGGCTGATCTGGCCCACGTAGTCGTCGACCGGGAGAAGCGCCGTGCCGCTGAACTCCGTGCCGCTGGGGAAGGTGACCGTCGCGGCGTCGGCGGTCTCCGTTGCTTCAGTCGCCGTGGCCTGTGCCGGCCCACTGGAGGCAAGCACGGCTCCCGCCGCCGCGGTCCCCGAGTACCCCAGCAGTGAACGTCTGGAAAGTTCGGACAAGGTCCCCTCCTCATTGTCATGCACGCCTCCCCCGGAGGCGGCGACTTGATCGTAGGGACGAATCCTTTTCGGCGGAGCTGAATGAGATCGTCCGCTCCGAGTGGGTTGTCGCAGGCCCGGTCTAAGCTGGATGACATGGCCTACGAGATTCCGGTGACGCAAGCCAGGGCTGAGCTCGCCGATCTGATCAACCGCGTGGTGTACGGCGGTGAGCGCGTCGTCGTGACGCGTCACGGGAAGCCTCTCGTCGCCCTGGTCTCCGCCGCCGACCTGGAACGCCTCGAGGAACTCCAGAACCCCGCGGAGGAGCAGGTCGTCAGCTCCTACTCCACCGTCCGCGAGGTCGCGCCCGCCCCGCGCGAGCGCCAGAGGTTCGGCATCGCGGCGGAGCACCGGGGACCCAACGTGTCGTAGCCGTGCGGTGGTTCGGCGTGGAGCGGCAGGTAGAGGGCGGGGGCGGTGTGCCAACTACGTGGCACACCGCCCCCGCTGCCCCGCTAGGTGCGTGAGCGTCCGTCCCCACGGTGGGCGCAACCGCGAGGTTCCCCGCGTCAGTTCACCAGCGCGGGCTCCCGCGCGGTGACCGTCTCGGGGGTGGTCGTCCGGCGTCGCTTGAGCGCGTCGCCCAGCAGTACCGCTCC
Organism: Streptomyces sp. NBC_00554; assembly: GCF_041431135.1. NCBI lineage: Bacteria > Bacillati > Actinomycetota > Actinomycetes > Kitasatosporales > Streptomycetaceae > Streptomyces > Streptomyces sp. NBC_00554. Next base: position 8,941,435 of record NZ_CP107799.1, read on the forward strand.
CAGGCCGAGCGTGGCCCACCAGGCCAGGGTCAGCGCGGGCCCGATCGCGGCGGCGCCGTCGAAGAACGACACCGAGCGGAGCAGCGAAGCGCCCGCGCCCGGCGGCAGCCACTGGCCGATCGTGCCGACCGGTTCGGGAAGCATCTCCGGGGCGGAGGACGCGCCGGAGAAGGGGTTGCCGAGCAGGATGATCAGGAACCCTCCGAGTCCGATACCGGGACGTCCGGCGAGCGCCGCAAGCCCTGCGACGGCGCCGCTCACCGCCAGCGTCGACAGGCTCAGCGCGCCGGCCTCGGCCCACCAGTCGCCGGAGAGAACACCCAGCCAGCTGTGCGCGATCGCGGCGGACACCACGCCGACGAGGACGGCCGCTCCGGTCAGCGCGCCGACGGCGCGGACACCGCGCAGACCGAGCAGGGTGGCGACGACGCCCGCGGCCACCCCGGCCAGCGCCATCGGGAGCACGCTCGAGGTGAGGGCGGCGCCGCGCGGGTCCTCGGCGGGGGCGGGGACGACATCGGTGGTCGTCACGGTCGTACCCTCCGGGGCCTGGCCGGCCACCGCCTGCTGGAGCAGCTGGGCGACGAGCGGGCTCGCCGCGGACGCCGTGAGCAGCTTGGGGCCCTGCTCGGTGACGACGATCGCGCCGTATACGTTCCGGTCCTCGATGGCCTCCCGGGCGGCCGCCTCGTCGGCGTAGCGGTGGATCTCGAAGGCACCGTCCTGCCGGGCGAGTTGCTTCTCGACCGGGGCGGTCGCGGACACGGAACCCGCCACGCCCAGCGGCAGGTCGCGGGGCGCGGTACGGGCGGCCGGCCAGGCGAAGGCCCACAGGGCGAGAGCCACCAGTACGGGGACCAGCACGACCACGGCGGCCATGTTGCGGCGGTGCCGCGGCGGGGGTGATGCCACGTCGGAAGGGGGAACGGAGGTGGAGGACAAGGTCGGGCTCCCTCGATGCAAGTAAAAAGAAGGATCGTTCGTTTTAGCGATGCCTCCACCATCCTGCGAGCCTGCCGCCTTGTCAAGAAAGAATGTTCGTTCTACGTTGAACGGCATGGCCCGCGTATCCCAGGAACACCTCGACGCCCGTCGCCGCCAGATCCTCGACGGCGCGGCCCTCTGCTTCGCCCGCAACGGGTTCCATGCCACGTCGATGCAGGACGTGCTGAAGGAGGTCGACCTCTCCGCGGGAGCCGTGTACCGCTACTTCAGCGGCAAGGAGGAGCTGATCGGTGCCATCGTCACCGAGGTCCTCGACGAGATCCGCGACACATTCGAGGCGGCAGCCCGGCAGCGCCCGATCCCACCGCCCGACGTGCTCATGGGATCGGTCATGAACAACATCCTGAACATGAAGCCGGGGCTCATGCACGAGGGGCAGTCGGTCTTCCCCCGGCTGGTGGTCCAGGTGTGGACCGAGACCCTGCGCAACGAGGACCTGTCGAGGGTCATCAACGAGGGCTACGCCAAGGTCCGCGCCGCCTGGGTCAAGGTGGTCGAGGGCTACCAGGACGCGGGCATGATGCGTGCCGACGTACCGCCCGAAAGCGTCGCCCGGATCATGATCGCCCTGGCTCAGGGGTTCGCCGCGCAAATGGCGCTGTTCGGTGCCGTGCCCGTCGAGGTGTTGCGGGAGGGACTGAGGGGTCTGATGAGCATGGGGGAGCCCGGCTCGCGGTCATGAGTGGATCAAGGGCTGGTTAACGTCGTTGAAACTCCGTCCAACTAGCCTGCGCATCCACGCCACCAGGGGTTTTGGTGGCTACGGCCACCGGACCCCGCACGGTCCGGAGCGAGGACTGTGAGGTGGGACGCCGTGCAACTGACACCGCACGAGCAGGAGAGGCTGCTGATTCATGTGGCCGCCGACGTGGCCGAGAAGCGGCGGGCCCGCGGGCTGAAACTGAACCACCCCGAGGCCATCGCCCTCATCACGTCGCACATCCTCGAAGGCGCGCGCGACGGCCGCACCGTCGCGGAACTGATGTCCTCCGGACGCAAGATCCTCAACCGGGACGACGTCATGGAGGGCATCCCCGAGATGATCCACGACGTCCAGGTCGAGGCGACCTTCCCGGACGGCACCAAGCTCGTCACCGTCCACGATCCGATCGTCTGACGGGGGAGCGAGAGCCATGATTCCCGGAGAGATCCTGTTCGCCGACGGGCCCGTCGCCTTCAACGAAGGCCGTGAGGTCACCCGGCTGACCGTCCTCAACGCCGCCGACCGGCCCGTCCAGGTCGGCTCCCACTACCACTTCGCCGAGGCCAATCCCGGTCTGGAATTCGACCGTGCCGCCGCGCGCGGCAAGCGGCTCAACGTCGCCGCCGGCACCGCCGTGCGCTTCGAGCCCGGGATCCCCGTCGACGTCGAACTCGTTCCGCTCGCCGGTGCCCGCGTGGTGCCCGGACTGCGCGGGGAGACCGGAGGTGCCCTCGATGCCTGAGCTCTCGCGTGCCGCGTACGCCGACCTGTTCGGCCCCACCACCGGCGACCGTATCCGGCTCGCCGACACCGACCTGCTGATCGAGATCGAGGAGGATCGTTCCGGCGGTCCTGGACTCGCCGGTGACGAGGCGGTGTTCGGCGGTGGCAAGGTCATCCGCGAATCCATGGGGCAGGCGCGCGCTACGCGCGCAGACGGCACCCCGGACACGGTCATCACGGGCGCGGTGATCGTCGACCACTGGGGGATCATCAAGGCCGATGTGGGTATGCGCGACGGCCGGGTCACCGGCATCGGCAAGGCGGGCAACCCGGACACCATGGACGGCGTGCACCCCGATCTGGTCATCGGTCCGGAGACCGAGATCATCGCGGGCAACGGGCGGATCCTGACCGCGGGTGCCATCGACGCGCACGTCCACCTGATCTGTCCGCAGATCGCCGACGAGGCGCTGTCCGCCGGAATTACCACGCTGATCGGCGGCGGCACCGGTCCTGCCGAGGGCTCGAAGGCGACGACGGTCACGCCCGGCCCCTGGCATCTGGCGCGGATGCTGGAGGCGATGGAGGAGTACCCGCTCAACTTCGGCCTGCTCGGCAAGGGCAACACCGTCTCGCGCGACGCCATGATGTCCCAGATCCGCGGCGGCGCCCTCGGCCTCAAGATCCACGAGGACTGGGGGTCCACGCCCGCCGCCATCGACGCCGCGCTGACCGTCGCCGACCGGACCGGCATCCAGGTCGCCATCCACACCGACACGCTGAATGAGTCCGGCTTCGTCGGCGACACCCTCGCCGCCATCGCCGGACGCGGCATCCACGCGTACCACACCGAGGGCGCGGGCGGCGGGCACGCACCCGACATCATGACCGTGGTCTCCGAACCGCACGTGCTGCCCAGCTCCACCAACCCGACCCGGCCCTACACCGTCAACACCGCCGAGGAACACCTCGACATGCTGATGGTGTGCCACCACCTGAACCCGGCGGTCCCCGAGGACCTGGCCTTCGCCGAGTCCCGGATCCGGCCGTCGACGATCGGGGCCGAGGACATCCTGCACGACCTCGGCGCCATCTCGATCATCTCCTCGGACGCCCAGGCCATGGGCCGGGTCGGCGAGGTCATCATGCGGACCTGGCAGACCGCGCACGTGATGAAGCGGCGCCGAGGGGCGCTCCCCGGTGACGGCCGTGCGGACAACCACCGTGTACGTCGCTATGTCGCCAAGTACACGATCAACCCGGCGCTTGCGCAGGGCCTCGCCCGCGAGGTCGGCTCCGTCGAGACCGGCAAGCTCGCCGACCTCGTGCTGTGGGAGCCCGCGTTCTTCGGGGTCAAGCCGCACCTCGTCATCAAGGGCGGGCAGATCGCGTACGCGCAGATGGGCGACGCCAACGCGTCCATCCCGACGCCGCAGCCGGTGCTGCCGCGGCCGATGTTCGGGGCGATCGGGCGGGCGCCGGCGTCCAACTCGTTCAACTTCGTCGCCCCGCTCGCCATCGAGGACGGGCTGCCCGAGCGGCTCTCGCTCGGCAAGCGCTTCGTCGCCATCGAGTCGACGCGCGCGGTCACCAAGGCGGACATGCGTGAGAACGACGCGCGTCCACACGTCCGGATCGACCCCGACAGCTTCGCCGTGCACATCGACGGGGAGCTGGTCGAGGCGACTCCGGCCGCCGAACTGCCCATGGCCCAGCGTTACTTCCTCTTCTGATGTCCAGGGCAGCGCTTCTCGTCCTGGCCGACGGCCGCTTTCCCGCCGGAGGGCACGCGCACTCCGGCGGGGCCGAGGCGGCCGTCAAGGCCGGGCGCATCACGGGTGCGGCGAGTCTTGAGGACTTCTGCCGGGGGCGGCTGCACACGGCGGGGCTCGTGTCGGCCTCGCTGGCCGCGGCCGCTGCGATCGGGGTCGATCCGGTGGCGCTGGACGTGGCCGCGGATGCCCGTACGCCGTCGCCCGCGTTGCGGGTTGCCGCGCGGCGTCTTGGTCGGCAGTTGATGCGGGCGGCTCGGGCGACGTGGCCCTCCGCCGAACTCGACTTGCTGGCGCGGGAGTTTCCCAAGGGGGCGCATCAGCCGGTGGTGCTTGGGCTGGCCGCGCGGGCTGCGGGGCTTGGGGCGGAGGATGCCGCGTACTGCTCCGTGTACGAGGCGGTCAGTGGGCCGGCTACGGCGTCGGTGCGGTTGCTCAGTCTGGATCCGTTCGATGCCACCGGGGCGTTGGCTCGGCTTGCGCCGGAGCTGGATCTCGTGGCGAGGGCTGCTGCCGACGCTGCTCGCCTTGCGATCGACTTCGGGGTGGACGCGCTGCCTGCGGCTTCCGCGCCGTTGCTGGAGATTGGTGCGGAGGCGCATGCGGCCTGGCCTGTACGTCTGTTCGCGTCGTAGCGTTTTTTCGCCCCCTCCGCCCCTACCCGTCCCTTGTTCCTGGGGGCTCCGCCCCCAGACCCCCGTATCGGCCTGAACGGCCTCGTCCTCAAACGCCGGACGGGCTGAAAGATCTCTCCCCGGCCGGAGCTGAAGAGCGCTACCCCTGGCCGAGGCTGAAAAGCACCCCCTGGCCAGAGCTGAAAAGCCACCATCTGGAGCCGCCACCATGCACCTCGACCACTCCCACGACGGGCCCTCCGCTCTCAGCGCCGACGCCCACCGTCCCGATGGCACCCGTCGTGCCCTTCGTATAGGGCTCGGTGGGCCGGTCGGCTCGGGCAAGACCGCGACCGTCGCCGCGCTCTGCCGGGCTCTGCGCGAGGAGTTGTCCCTTGCCGTTGTCACGAACGACATTTACACGCGTGAGGACGCCGAGTTCCTGTTGCGTGAGGCGGTGCTGCCGCCCGAGCGGATCACTGCAGTGGAGACGGGGGCCTGCCCGCACACGGCGATCCGGGACGACATCTCCGCCAACCTCGAAGCGGTCGAGGATCTGGAGGACGAGGTCGGGCCGCTGGACCTCATCCTCGTCGAGTCCGGGGGCGACAACCTGACCGCGACCTTCTCCAAGGGGCTGGTCGACGCGCAGATCTTCGTGATCGACGTGGCGGGCGGGGACGACATTCCGCGCAAGGGCGGGCCCGGGGTGACCACGGCCGACCTGTTGGTGGTCAACAAGACCGACCTGGCGCCGTACGTCGGGTCCGATCTGGGGCGGATGGCGGCCGACGCGAAGACGCAGCGGGCCGAACTGCCTGTGGTGTTCCAGTCGTTGCGGGCCGAGGGCGGGGTCGCGGACGTCGCCGCGTGGGTGCGGGAGCGGCTCGCCGCGTGGACGGCATGACGACGGGGGTACGGGCCACCGCGCGGATCGGGGCGCGGGACGACGGCCGGGGCGGTACCTCCCTGCCGGTGCTCGAGGGGGACGGGCCGCTCGCCCTGCGGCGCACCCGGGGCGTGGGATCCGAGGCGCGGGTCATGCTCGTCGGCGCGATGAGCGGCCCGCTCGGCGGTGACCACTTCACCGTGGAGGCGGAGGCCGCGGCCGGGGCCCGGCTGCACATCGGGTCGGCGGCCGCCACCATCGCCCTGCCGGGGCAGGCCAAGGGCGAGTCGCGCTACGACGTGCGCCTGAAGGTGGCCGACGGGGGTGAGCTGCGTTGGCTGCCCGAGCAGTTGATCTCCGCCAACGGGAGTGATCTGTACGTCTCCTCGCGGATCGAGCTGGCGGCGGGAGCCCGGCTGGTCTTCCGGGAGGAGCAGGTACTCGGTCGAGCGGGTGAGGAACCCGGTCGGCTCAGCAGCCGTCTCACTGTGCGGCTCGACGGACGGCCGTTGCTGGATCAGGAGCTGTCCTGCGGACCGGGCGCCCCCGGCGGCTGGGACGGTCCCGCGGTCCTGGCAGGGCATCGTGCGCTGGGGCAACTGCTCGTCGTACGCCCGGAGTTCGCAGACGTACCGGTGCAGGCGCGGCTCCTTGGCGAGTACGCCTCGCTCATGCCGCTCGCCGGTCCCGCCGTGCTCGTGACCGCGCTGGCGTCGGACGCGCTGCGGCTGCGGCGGGTGCTGGACGAGGCGCTGAGTTCGCTCGGCTGAGGCCCGTGATGCGGCTGTCTCCGCTCAACGGGGCAGCTCTCACCGGTTATCGGATTAGTAAAGAACCCACGCGGCATCTGTTCTCAGGTACCTCACAGCCGAAAGGATCCCCGTACCAATCGCAACGATGTACGGGGAGGTCCCACTTGAGGGGCATCAGACCGACGAAACGGGTGACAGCGCTCGGTTCGGCCGGAGCGCTCGTCACGGCGACCCTGATAGCCGGAGCCGTGGCGGCTCCGTCGGCCACCGCCGACGCAGGCCACGGGCAGGACCGCGAGGCCCGCGGAGCGGCGATCGCTGCGGACCGGGCCGCCAAGGCCGGGATCGACTGGCAGGACTGTCCGGCCGACTGGGGCTTCGTGAAGCCGATCCAGTGCGGCTGGGTGACCGTCCCGCTCGACTACGCCCACCCGAACGGCAAGAAGATCAAGCTCGCCGTCGACCGCATCGGGAACACGGGCACGCAGGCGGAGCGCCAGGGCGCCCTCGTCTACAACCCGGGCGGCCCCGGCGGCTCCGGCATGCGTTTCCCGACCCGGGTGACCAACAAGAACCCGATCTGGGCGAACACGGCGAAGGCGTACGACTTCGTGGGCTTCGACCCGCGCGGTGTCGGCCACTCGGCGCCCATCTCCTGCATCGACCCGCAGGAGTTCGTGAAGGCGCCCAAGGCCGACCCCGTGCCGGACTCCGAGGCGGACAAGCGTGCCCAGCGCAAGCTTGCCGCCGAGTACGCGGACGGCTGCGCCGAGCGCAGCGGCGACATGCTGCCGCAGATGACCACGCCGAACACCGTGCGCGACCTGGACGTCATCCGGGCCGCACTCGGCGAGAGGAAGCTCAACTTCCTGGGCGTCTCCTACGGCACGTACATCGGCGCCGTCTACGGCACGATGTACCCGACGCACGTCCGGCGCATGGTCGTCGACAGTGTCGTCAACCCGTCGCGCGAGAAGATCTGGTACGAGGCCAACCTCGATCAGGATGTCGCGTTCGAGGGCCGCTGGAAGGACTGGGAGGACTGGGTCGCCAAGAACGACGCGACCTTCCACCTCGGCGACACCCGGGCCGAGGTGCAGGACCAGTGGCTGAAGCTGCGGGCCACCGCGAAGGCGAACCCGATCGGCGGGGTCGTCGGTCCCGCCGAGCTCATCGGCTTCTTCCAGAGCGCCCCGTACTACGACTCCTCGTGGGTGCCGGTCGCCACGGTGTTCAGCCAGTACGTCGCCGGTGACACGCAGGCGATCGTCGACGCCGCCGCCCCCGACCTGTCGGACACCGCGGGCAACGCCTCCGCGGAGAACGGCAACGCCGTCTACACGGCCGTCGAGTGCACCGACGCCAAGTGGCCCACCAGCTGGAAGAAGTGGGACCGGGACAACACGCGGCTCAACAAGGACTACCCGTTCATGACCTGGGCCAACGCGTGGCTGAACCTGCCCTGCGCGACCTGGCCGGCGAAGCAGCAGACCCCGGTCAACGTGAAGACCGGCAAGGGCCTGCCTGCTGTCCTGATCGTGCAGTCCACCAATGACGCCGCCACCCCGTACGAGGGCGCCGTCGAACTGCACCAGCGTTTCAAGGGCTCCCGCCTGATCACCGAGAAGGACGCGGGCTCGCACGGCGTGACCGGCCTGGTCAACCCGTGCATCAACACGCGGGTGGACACCTACCTGCTCACCGGGAAGACGGACGCGGCCGATGTGACGTGCGCGCCGCACGCCACGCCCAAGCCGTAACCACGCATGAAGGCAGGGGCGGCCGGATCTCCGGCCGCCCCTCGCTCATGTCGCCGACCAGGCGTCCTCGGCGGCGTAGTCGAAGAGATCCCCGTACGCCTGGAACATCTTGGGATACGCCTCCCGCCAGTCCCGTCCGGCCAGTTGGCGATCGATCGACGCGACCGTCTCCGGCAGCGACTCGGCGTACTCCACCACCGGGCGGTAGCCCAACTCCCGTTCGGCCGCCGACATGTCGCAGACCATGGGAGCCGGAACGGTCCACGGGGTGTCACCCACGGTCGGAGCGGGCGGCGGGCCGTCCACCAGAACGCTCTCCGTCTCGACGCCCATCACGGCGTCGATCGCCGCGCAGATCTCGGCCACCGTGGGCGCCTCGGGATCGCAGGCGTTGAGGACACGCGGCCCCGGCCGCGCGGCAGCCAGGCGGATCAGCTCGGCGATGTTGTGGACGCTCGCCGGATGGAAGCGGCTCGTGCCGCCGAACGCGAGGATCCGTCTGCGCCGGCTGTCGAGGTTGCGCTTGACGACATACAGCTCGCGGGGTGTGCGGCAGTACGGGCCGTGGATGGCGCCCGCGCGCAGCAGGGTCGTCGGCAACTGGTCGGCGGCCGCGAGGAGTTCGTGCTCCAGCGCGGCCTTTCGGCTGCTGTACGTGTCGTCACCGGGCCGCACGGTGCGCAGGCTCTCGGGGATCGGCACCGGGTACTCGGGGAACCCGTCCGGCTCGGACTGGGTGTCGAAACCGCGGCCCTTGTCGTCCTCGTACACCGACACGCTGGAGATCACCACTGCCGAGCCGACGCGATCGGCGAGCCCTGCCAACTGCCGTGCGTGTTCCGCCCCGTAGGCGACCATGTCGACGAGCACGTCGCAGCCGTCGCCGATCACCTCGGCCAGCGCCGCGTCGTCCGCCCGGTCGAGCCGCGCGGAGCGCACTTCCTCCGGCCAGGTTCCGTCCCGGCCGCCGCCGAGCGAGGCGGCCGTCACCTCCCAGCCGTCCCGCGCGAGCGCGCCCACGGCCGCGCGTCCGATCTGCCCTGTCGCTCCGATCACTACAGCACGTCTCATACGTATAAAATGTACAGGACGTACGGCTAGTGCTGCCGGGCTTTCAACTCAGCGGCAGCCGTGGGAACTTGCGGGCGTTCTCCGCGCGCTCCGCTGCCTCCTCGGCCTTGACGACGGCCGCGTACTGGTCGACGTACTCCTGCTCGGAGAGGGTGAGGATGGCGTACATGATCTCGTCGGTGATGGCGCGCAGGATGGCCTTCTCGTTCTCCATCCCGGCGTAGCGGGAGAAGTCGAGGGGCTTGCCGAAGCGGATGGCGACGGGGTGGATCTTCGGGATCTTCCGGCCCGGCGGCTGGGCCTCGAAGGTGCCGATCATCGCGCAGGGGATGACGGGTGCCTGGGCCTTCAGCGCCATCACCGCGACGCCGACCTTGCCCTTGTAGAGGCGGCCGTCGTGGGAGCGGGTGCCCTCCGGGTAGATGCCCAGCAGTTCGTCCTTGGCCAGGACGCCGAGCCCCTCGCGGATCGCGGCCTGGCCCGCGTCCTTGCCCGAGCGGTCCACCGGGATCTGCCCGGCGCTGCGGAAGAAGGCGGCGATCAGCCGGCCCCTGATGCCGGGGCCCGTGAAGTACTCGGCCTTCGCGAGGAAGGTGATGCGGCGCTTGAGGATCGCGGGCATCAGGAAGTGGTCCGAGAAGGACAGATGGTTGCCGGCGACGATGGCCGCCCCCGACGACGGGATGTGCTCAAGACCCTCGATCCGAGGCCGGAAGACCAGTCTCAACAGCGGACCCAGAAGCACGTATTTGAGCACGTAGTAGAACATGTGGTTGCTCCTCGCCCCGGCGGATCGGCTCAACCGCCGCGTTCTAGCAGGTCAGCGGCGCGCGGTGGGGTGTCAGTGTATGGGCAGGTGTGGTCCGTTGGAACGGTGCCTTACCGGCCTCCTGCTGAACCTCTGCCGATCATGCCGGACCGGCCATGTCCTTGGCGCCTCGGCTGGCCGAGGTGGGGACGCCGCTGGGGCGACACACCGGCCGGTGTGTCGCCCCAACGGCGTCTCGCCGCACGTGCTGCGGCTGGTTCCCCACCCCGGTGCTGCGTCAGGGCGACGACCGGGCCGGGGCGCCGCTTTCAGGCGCCTCGCGTCAGAACTTTCTCCAACGCCCCGAGAGCCGACCGCAGTTCGTCGCCGGTGATGGTCAGCGGAGGGGCCAGCCGGATCGTCGAACCGTGCGTGTCCTTGACCAGGACGCCCTCGCGCATCAGGCCCTCGCTGATCTCGCGGCCCGTGCCGATGGCGGGATCGATGTCCACGCCCGCCCACAGTCCGCGCGCGCGGAAGCCCTCGACACCCCGGCCCACGAGCGCGGCCAGACCGTCCCGCAGGACCACGCCCAACTCGGCCGCCCTGCGCTGGAATTCACCGGTCTCAAGGAGTTCGACGACGGCCGAACCGACCGCCGCGGCGAGCGGGTTGCCGCCGAAGGTCGAGCCGTGCTCGCCGGGACGCAGTACTTCGAGCACGTCACGGCGCCCGACCACCGCGGAGACCGGCACGATGCCGCCGCCGAGCGCCTTGCCGAGGAGGAGAAGGTCCGGGACGACCGCCTCGTGCTCGACGGCGAGGGTGGTGCCCGTGCGGCCCAGACCCGACTGGATCTCGTCCGCGATGAACAGGCAGCCCTTGCGGCGGGTCAGCTCGCGGACGCCGGCGAGGTAGCCGTCGGCCGGGATGACGACCCCCGCCTCGCCCTGGATGGGCTCGATCAGCACGGCCGCAGTCGTCTCGTCGACGGCCGCTTCGAGCGCGGCGAGGTCGTTGTACGGGACGATCCGGAAACCCGGCGTGAAGGGCCCGAAGCCCGCGCGGGCCGTCTCGTCCGTGGAGAAGCTGACGATGGTGGTCGTACGGCCGTGGAAGTTGTCGGCGGCCACGACGATCGTCGCCTGGTCGGGTGCGACGCCCTTCACCTCGTACGCCCACTTGCGGGCCACCTTGACGGCGCTCTCCACCGCCTCCGCGCCCGTGTTCATCGGCAGCACCATGTCCAGGCCCGTCAACTCGGCCAGCGACTGGGCGAACTGGGCGAGCCGGTCGTTGTGGAAGGCGCGCGAGGTGAGCGTCAGCCGGTCGAGCTGGCGGTGCGCGGCCTCGATCAGCACCGGGTTGCGGTGACCGAAGTTGAGGGCCGAGTAGCCCGCCAGCATGTCGAGGTAGCGACGGCCCTCGACGTCCTCGACCCAGGTGCCCTCGGCGCGGGCGACGACCACGGGCAGCGGGTGGTAGTTGTGCGCGAGGACGGGCGCCTCGGCGCGGATCAGTTCCTCGGACGTACGCGTGAGCGCGGGAGCGGTCATGAGCGGATCTCCTGAGTGCAGCACTTGATTCCGCCGCCGGCCTTGTGGAACTCCGAGAGGTCGACGGGGACAGGGACGTAACCGTGGTCCGCGAGCCGGCCGGCGAGCGCCTCGGCGCCCGGCGAGACGAAGACGTGCCGGCCGTCGGAGACGGAGTTGAGGCCGAAGGCCATGGCGTCCTCGCGGGTGGCGAGCACCGCGTCCGGGAAGAGCCGCGCGAGCACCTCGCGGCTGCCGGGCGAGAACGCCTCCGGGTAGTAGCAGATGTTCTCGTCGTCGAGCACGAACAGCGCGGTGTCCAGGTGGTAGAAGAGCGGGTCCACCAGCTGGAGGCTGATCACAGGGACGCCGAAGAACTCCTGCACCTCGCGATGGGCCTCGCGGGTCGTACGGAATCCGGTGCCGGCCAGGACGTACCTGCCCACGGGGATCAGATCGCCCTCGCCCTCGCACACCGACTCCGGGCGGTAGACGTCGAAGCCGGCCGACTTGAACCAGGTCTCGTACGCCGAGGACTCGGGGCGGCGCTGGGGGGCATGGAAGTACGAGCCGAAGACGCGGCCCGCCAGGACGAGCGCGGAGTTCGCCGCGAACACCATGTCCGGGAGGTCGGCGACCGGCTCGACGGAGTCGACGGTGTGGCCGTGGGTGCGGTAGGCGCGGATCAGCGCCTGCCACTGGTCGCGGGCGAGGTCCACGTCCACGGGTGTGTCCGGGTGCATCCAGGGATTGATCGCGTACTGCACGGCGAAGTGTCTGGGTTCGCAGACGAGAAAACGCCGGGGGCGTTGCACACGGCTGTCGGGCACAGAGAGGTTCCTCCGCTTCCTGCGGTGTTGGCTGACGGTGCCTCCACGGTAAGAAACGGGGGATACGTGCGACAAGCGACGAGGGCTGCGTGTCTGCGCAGGATTGCTGCGTCTTCAGACGTCTCAGCGCATGTTTGATGCGTCACCCGGGGCGGGGTGGGTCGCCCCCGCCTCCGGAGCCTCCGGCAGCAGATGGGACAGCACCATGTAGCTGATCGTCTTCCGGATGAACGGCTCGTCCCTGATCCGCTCAAGCACCTCCTCGAAGTGCTCCACATCGGTGGCCCGTACGTGCAGCAGCGCGTCCGCACCGCCGGTCACGGTCATGGCCGCGGCGATCTCGGGGTAGTTGCGCACGACCTCGGCAATCCGCCGGGGCGGGGCCGCGCCCTCGCAGTACACCTCCACGTACGCCTCCGTACGCCAGCCGAGCGCCGCCGGCTTCACCGTGGCCGTGAACCCGGTGATCACGCCGGTCTCGCGCAGCCGGTCCACACGGCGCTTGACCGCCGTGGCCGAGAGCCCGACCGCCGCGCCGATCTCCGCGAAACTGGTCCGCGCGTTCGCCATCAAGGCTGTGATGATCTTGCGGTCGATGTCGTCGAACATCGCGGGCTTGCTGCTCATGGCGGCACTGTATCCAGCGACACCCGCCAGGCCCGTGCGGCGGCGACGTCCACGCCGCTCCCCGGCGGCATCCACGCCCGTCCAGCGGCAACCTCCACGTCCCGCACATGTCCAGACGTGGGAATTCCTCCTACACTCCACCTTCATGCTGCGCGCCCTCGCCGTCGACGACGAACAACCGTCCCTCGAGGAACTCCTGTATCTGCTGAACGCCGATCCCCGGGTCGCCGGCGCCGAGGGCGCGAGCGACGCGACCGAGGCGCTGCGCCGGATCAACCGGGCGCTGGAGTCCGGCCCGGACGGCCCGGAGGCGATCGACGTCGTCTTCCTCGACATCAACATGCCCGGACTCGACGGCCTCGACCTGGCCCGGCTGCTCACCGGATTCGCCAAGCCGCCGCTCGTCGTGTTCGTCACCGCCCACGAGGGCTTCGCCGTCCAGGCCTTCGACCTCAAGGCCGTCGACTACGTCCTGAAGCCGGTACGCAGAGAGCGCCTCGCCGAGGCCGTACGCCGGGCCGCCCAGCTCATGGACGCCGCCCCGCTGATACCCGTGCACGAACCCGACCCGGACCACATATCCGTCGAGCTCGGCGGGGTGACCCGCTTCGTGGCCGTCGAGGACATCACCCACGTCGAGGCACACGGCGACTACGCGCGTCTGCACACCGCCCAGGGCACCCACCTCGTACGCATCCCGCTGTCCACCCTCGAAGAGCGCTGGCGCTCCCGGGGCTTCGTCCGCATCCACCGCCGCCATCTCGTCGCCCTGCGCCACATAGGCGAACTCCGGCTTGACGCGGGCACGGTGAGCGTCCTCGTGGACTCCGTCGAACTCCAGGTCAGCCGCCGTCACGCCCGCGAACTGCGCGACCTGCTGCTGCGCCGGACCACGAGCTGAGGGGGCGGCGTGCCGCAGGATCCGACCGAACGCCGCGTCACGGTCACCGGTGTGCCCCGGCGCACCCGCAGGACGTCCGGCTACTACCGGCCCAGGACCGAGATCGACGAGCAGACCACCCTCGGCCACACCTATGTCCGCTCGCTCATGCGCAGCCAACTCCGGGTGGCACTCGTGGTGTTGGCGGTCCTGGTGCTGCTCGTCGGACCGCTGCCCCTGGTGTTCGCCGCGATGCCGGACGGCGCGACCCTGGAGTGGGCCGTGCTCGGATTCTGCGTGTACCCGCCGCTGGTGCTGCTCGCCCGCTGGTACGTGCGCCGCGCCGAACGCAACGAGAGGGACTTCGTGCGCCTGGTCGAGGACCGCTGAACGTGGACCAGAACTACGCCGTCCCCGCGGTCGCCCTGGTGGTCGTGGCGACCGTCCTGGTCGGCGCGTTCGGCCTGCGCATCTCCCGGACCACCTCCGACTTCTACGTCGCCTCGCGCACCGTGGGGCCACGGCTCAACGCCGCCGCGATCAGCGGCGAATACCTCTCCGCCGCTTCCTTCCTGGGCATCGCGGGCCTGGTGCTCGTCCAGGGCCCCGACATGCTCTGGTACCCCGTCGGCTACACGGCCGGCTATCTCGTCCTGCTTCTGTTCGTCGCCGCCCCGCTACGCCGCTCCGGCGCGTACACCCTGCCCGACTTCGCGGAAGCCCGGCTCGGCTCACAGGCCGTGCGGCGCCTCGCCGGTGCCTTCGTCGTCGGTGTCGGCTGGCTGTATCTGCTGCCCCAACTGCAGGGCGCGGGACTGACGTTGGCCGTGCTGACAGACGCGCCCGACTGGTTCGGCGGGGTGCTCGTAGCGGTCGTCGTGGTCGCCACCGTCGCCGCGGGCGGCATGCGCAGCATCACCTTCGTGCAGGCCTTCCAGTACTGGCTCAAACTCACCGCCCTGCTGGTCCCCGCGCTCTTCCTGGTCCTCGCCTGGCAGAGCGACGGCGCCCCGCGCGACGCCTTCGACGAACCCGCCGCCTTCCGCGAGCAGAGCGTCGTCCGCGTCGACGACAGCCTCGACCTGAAGCTCTCCCAGCCGCTGGGCGTCACCGCGACGGGTACCGTCGACGGTCGACGGTACGAGGACGAGCGGGTCGAACTCCCGGCAGGCGTCCACCACATCCAGCGCGGCACCCGGCTGACCTTCACCAAGGGTGACCCGGTCCCGGCGGCCGACCGCGGCAGCAATGGCGGCATGTCCACCTCGCTGGCCTCGGGCCGCGAGGAACGCCCCCTGTATGCCACGTACGGACTGATCCTCGCCACCTTCCTCGGCACGATGGGACTGCCCCACGTGGTCGTCCGCTTCTACACCAGCCCGCACGGCGTCGCCGCCCGCCGCACCACGGTCGCCGTACTCGGCCTGATCGGCGCCTTCTACCTCCTCCCGCCCGTCTACGGCGCGCTGGGCAGGCTCTACGCCCCCGAGCTCACCCTCACCGGGCAGGCGGACGCCGCCGTACTGCTGCTGCCCGACCGGATGATCGGCGGAGTCGGCGGCGACCTCCTGGGCGCGCTGGTCGCGGGCGGGGCCTTCGCGGCGTTCCTGTCGACCGCGTCCGGACTGACCATGGCCGTGGCCGGCGTGCTCACCCAGGATGTGCTGCCCTCGCGCGGAGTACGGCACTTCAGGCTGGGCACCGTGCTCGCCATGGCGGTGCCGGCCGCGGCGAGCATGCTCGTGGGCGGGCTGCCGGTCGCCGACGCCGTCGGGCTCGCCTTCGCCGTGTCCGCGTCCTCGTTCTGCCCGCTGCTCGTCCTCGGCATCTGGTGGCGGCGGCTGACCCCGCCGGGCGCGGCCGCCGGAATGCTGATCGGCGGCGGCTCCGCCCTCGTCGCCGTCGGCGCGACCATGGCGGGCTTTCCGGGCACCGGTCCGCTGCACGCCCTGCTCGCCTGGCCCGCACTCTGGTCGGTGCCGCTCGGGTTCGTGACGATGATCGTGGTGTCCCTCGCCACGCCGGGGCGGGTGCCGGTGGGCACCGCGGCGATCCTGGCGCGCTTCCATCTGCCGGAGGAGCTGGCCCGGGGCCAGGTGCGGGCGGAGGCCAAGGCATGAGGCGGCACGGCGGGGGGAGGCCGCGTGATGGGGTGATACGTGCCCGAGGAGGCCACGTATTGAGGTGGCACGGCGCGTGGAGGCCGCGTCATGGGGTGGCATGCGCGCGCGGTGACCGAGCCATGAGGCGACAGGCGCTCGCGGAGGTCACGTCATGAGGCGACACGTGCGCACGGAGGTCACGTCATGAGCGGCTTCATCGCGGGGCTCTGCGTCGCCGTACTCCCGCTCCTCGCCGCCGGTTTCTGGCTCGGCAGGCGCACCGCGCGGCCCGGGAGCCTCGGGGGGCTCGGCACCCCCGTCGAGCACGCCACCTTCCAGACCCTGCACACCGCTTCGCTCGCCGCACCCCCACTGCGCGCGGGCCTCACCGAGGAGACGGCGGGCCGGTCCGCCCGCCGCCTGCGCACTCTCCTCGGCACCGACGCGCTGTGCCTGACCGACCAGGAGACCGTCCTCGCCTGGGACGGAGTGGGGGAGCACCACCGCACCGAGATCATGGCGCGGCTCGCAGGACCGCTGGAAACCGGCCGAGGCGAGGCCTTCCGTCTCACCTGCGAGGAACCCGACTGCCCGCTGCGCTGGGCCGTCGTCGCCCCGCTCACCGTCGACGAGCGGGTACACGGAGCGCTCGTCGCCTGCGCGCCCCGCGAGTCCGCCGTCCTGGTCCGGGCCGCGGGCGAGGTCGCCCGCTGGGTCTCGGTGCAACTGGAACTCGCCGACCTCGACCAGTCCCGTACCCGCCTGATCGAGGCCGAGATCAAGGCGCTTCGCGCCCAGATATCCCCGCACTTCATCTTCAACTCGCTCGCGGTGATCGCCTCGTTCGTCCGCACTGACCCCGAGCGCGCCCGCGAACTGCTCCTGGAATTCGCCGACTTCACCCGCTACTCGTTCCGCAGGCACGGCGACTTCACCACCCTCGCCGACGAACTGCACGCCATCGACCACTACTTGGCGCTGGTCAGGGCCCGCTTCGGGGACCGCCTCTCGGTCACGCTGCAGATCGCGCCCGAGGTGCTGCCGGTGGCGCTGCCCTTCCTCTGCCTCCAGCCGCTCGTGGAGAACGCCGTCAAGCACGGACTCGAGGGCAAGACCGACAAGAGCCACATCAGCATCACCGCGCAGGACGCGGGCGCCGAGGCACTCGTCGTCATCGAGGACAACGGCACAGGCATGGACCCCGACCGGCTGCGCCGCATCCTGGCCGGAGAGGTCAGCCCCTCGGACGGCATCGGACTGTCCAACGTCGACGACCGGCTGCGCCAGGTGTACGGGGACGACTACGGCCTTGTCATCGAGACCGCGGTGGGAGCGGGCATGAAGATCACCGCCCGGCTGCCGAAATACCAGCCGGGCGTACATTCGGCCGCGCCGCTCCCGCGCCAGTGAGCCTCAGGTGCTGCGCGAGGCCACCATCCCCAGCGTGATCAGGCCGAGCACGACCCAGCCGAACCACAGCCAGCCGTTGCTGCCGAGCGCCACCGTGTAGGCCGTCACGACGACGAGCCCGCCCACGGTGAGCACTCCCATCGTCTTCGTCGAACCAGGCGTAGAACCGGGCATCGAACCGGGCATCTCAGCACCCTCCTCGGGGCGGGTCCGCGACGTGGGCCGTGGCCTTGGGCCCATTTTCACCCGGCAGGGCGTGATTCGCCAGGGCCGGGCCGCCTACTCGCCTCCGCGCATCAGGGTCTTGTCGAGGTGCTCGACGGCGCAGACCACGAGGTAGTACTTCTTGGCCCACAGCCCTGTGCTGCGCAGACCATGACTCCAGTACTGGTCGGAGCTGTAGTCGAACTCCTCCGGCGGGGCGTCCTTCGCGCACTGCTTGTCCGCCTCTTTGTCGGGGTCCTGGCCGGGCGAGACGCTCTTGAGGTGCGTGATCTGCACGACCCGCCCCATGTGCTCCTTGTCGCAGGCGACCAGGTCGTAGTGCGTGTTCGCACGCGCGTCCCCGTCCACATGGCCGAGGCAGTCCTCCCGCTGTATCTGGGTCGCGTCCTCGAAGGTCATCCCGTACGGGCGCAGCTCGCCCAGCGGGCCGTACACCGGCCCGTGCTTCCCGACCAGCAGGCAGGCGACATTGCCGCCGGTGGCGTCGAAGCCCTCGCGCGTGGGCACCACCGCCATGCTCCGTACGTTCCACGCGAGTTTCCCCGCGGTCTCCTCCGTCAGCTCCTCGCACCGGGCCGCTCCCCGCTTGCTCGCCTCCTCGTACGAGGCGGTCTTGTACAGCGCCATCACCTGCCCGTCCGGGACCATGTCCTTGCAGCTCGGATCGAGCGTGAGCGGAGGCACCCCGGCCACGGAGGAGGGCGGCGGATCGCCCCGGACGCAGTCGCCCTTCCGGAGCGGTTCGGAGAGTCCGACCGTGCCGCCGTACGGTTTCACGGGCTTGTTCGCCATGGCGTACCAGACCCCGCCCGCGGCGAGTCCCAGCGCGAGGAGCAGCGCCGCAAGGCCTTGCAGCAGGAGGGGGCGTTTGCGGCGACGCCTGCCCGAGGGGCCGGATACCGGAGTGGGCGGGCCTCCGGACCAGGGCGGGCCGTAGCCGTGACCGGGCTGCGGGGTGCTCGGGTTGCTGGGCGGCGGTGGGCCGAAGACCTGGCCCGGCCGTGAGCCGTACGCGGCCGGGGCGGCGGGTGCCTGGGACGTGGGGGCGTATGCGGGGTGGGCGGTGGGGGAGGGAGCAGGGGACGGAGTGGCGTGGGCGGGCGGGGTGTAGGGGCCGGGTGCGGCGAGGCCCTGGTCCTGGGCCGGGCCGCCGGAGCTGCGGCCCGGTGGTGTCGCACCCGGCGGAAGCAGGCTCGCCGGAGTCCCGTCTGAGGTGACGAGCCCCGCCCAGGGCGGTTGCGACCCTCCGTCCACCTGGGTACTCGGGTGCGGCTGGGGCGTGATGATCCGGGCGAGCGCCGCCGCCGTGTCCTCCGCCGAGATCCGCAGCGCGGGATCCTTGGTCAGCAGCGCCTCGATGACGGGCCCCAGGGCCCCGGCCCGCTGTGGCGGCGGCGGCTCCTCCAGGACCACGGCGGTGACCGCGGCGAGATCGGTGTCGCGGTCGAACGGACCGAAGCCCTCCACACCGAAGTACAGGGTGCAGCCCAGCGAGAAGAGATCGGCCGCCGCGGTCGGCGGCCCGCCCGTGGCACGCTCCGGCGCCAGATATCCGGCCGTGCCCACCAGGATGGACGTCAGGGTCCAGCGCGTCTCGGCGGAGTCCGGCTGGACGGAGATGCCGTAGTCGGTGAGCAGGACCCTGGAGCCGGGCGCGCCCGTGCGGTCCGGCGCGAGCAGGATGTTGGCGGGTTTGACGTCCCGGTGCATGATGCCGCGTTCATGACCGGCGGTCAGCGCGTCCAGGACCGCGAGGCCGATCCGGGCGCACTCGTCGGGGGCCAGCGGGCCGCGCCGCGCCAGCCGGTCGCGCAGGTCCTCCGCTCCCGCCACGTACTCCATCACGATCCACGGCAGACCCTCGTGCTCCAGGACGTCGTGCACGGTCACCACATGCGGGTGCCCCCGCAGCACCGCCGCGTGCCGGGCCTCGGCGCGGGCCCGTGCGATCCGGGACTCGTGCTCCTCACCGGCCCCCGGCGCCGAGCGGAACCTGATCTCCTTGAGCGCGACGTCGCAGTCGAGCCGCCGGTCGTGGGCGAGCCAGACATGGCCCATCCCGCCGGAGCCCACCTGGTCCGTGAGCTCGTACCGGCCGGCGATGATCCGGCCCACTCCCGACTGTGGTGATCCTTGTGCCATCCGGTCGCTCCCCGGGTTCTGCGCTGGTTCGTACGCGGGTCAGGACAGTGCGCTCGACGCCGGTGCGCTGCCGGACGTCGGCTCGGCCGATGACGGTGCGGTCGCCGTCGGCCCGGTAGCTGTCGGGCCGGCCGAGGCGGACTCCGTCTTCGTGGGGACGGCCGACGCGCTGGTCGGCGTGCTGGGCGGAGGCGTACTCGGCGGCGTCTGACTGCTCGGCGGGGGTAACGAGCTCGTCCCACCGCCCGATCCCGACCCCGGCGGCGTCGACGTCCCCGGCGAGTCGGAGCCGCCGCCGGACGGTGATCCGCCGCCCGGCGACGAGGGGCCGGACGACCCGTTGGAAGGCGCCGGTGACGTCGTACCGGGACTGGGGTCGGATCCGCCCGACCCGCTGCTGGACTCCCCGGGGCCGGTGCTGGACTCCCCGGGCCCGGTGCTCGATCCGCCCGGGCCCGTGGTGGCTCCTCCGGAGTCCGGGGGAGTGGTCGTGCCGCCACCACTGTCGTCGGGTCCGCCCTGCACGGACAGCGTCACGGCCGCGCCCCACTCGAGGGTGCTGCCCTCGGTGGGCTGGGACGCGGTGACGAGGGCGTCGTCGGCGGGCAGGGAGTCGCCGCCGTACGTCATCACCAAGCCCGCGTCGACCAGGTGCTGGGCCGCCGCGGCGAACGTCATCCCCGTGACGGCCGGAACCCTGAGTTCCGCGTGGGTGTCGAAGGACTTGTCCGCCTCGCCCTCGGTGCCGATCGGGCGGTTGATCCCGTGGTCGGGGTCATCGACGTCGACGAGCTGGAGCCGCTCGATCTGCTGGTCTCCGGGCGGCGGCTTGACGACCACGATGCGGTCCTGCTGATAGCCGGCCCACTTCTTGTTTCCGTCCTTGAACTGCACCGACGTCTTCTCGACGTTTCCCTCGTAGGGAAGGAGCGGATTACCGCAGGAGCACTTCACCGCGGGCAGTCCCTGCGGGTCGACCAGGATCGCGATTCCTGTCTGCAGCAAGGCGTCGAAGGGGACGGCCTTGCCGTCCTTGTACTCATGATTCGTCACGAGAGTGTCGTGGCGCAGCACGACGGGTGTGAGCTGATCGATATGCCCCGGGATCTCGTCCGTGCTGATATTCCGCACCCGCGCCCATTCCTGCGCCTTCGCGGAGTTCTTGCTGTCGGTGAGGAAGTTCTTGAGCTTCTCCGCATCGCAGGTGCCGGGTTTCGTCGAGCCGCCGAATTCACCGGTGGCCCCATCGTCATCACCCTGCCCCGACGAACCGTCGTCCCCGCCCGTCGCGCCGTCGTCCCCGCCGTCGTCTCCGCCGGTCGCGCCGCCGTACAGCCCAGGGCTGTTGCTCGCCTGTATGCCGCCGCTCGGGCGGGCCTCGGGGAGGCTCATGTCCTTGCCGAGGCTGCCGTCCTCCGAGAAGAAGGGATTGGCCTGCGATATCCCGGCGGCAATGGCCCGCACCACGGACAACTGTTCGGATTTGCTGCATCCGCTGACCATCAGCACGCCGACCAGCAGTAAAGCGATCCTGTGGGCCGCCGTTAATCCGGCCCTTTGCATGGACACGCGAAATGTCATGCCCGCTCCCCCTGCGGTTTCCCCCGTGGACCTCGCGGGCCGGACAAGAGACCGGACGCGAGGCTTCGCCCCCATGCTACTGAATAGAAATGCGTTTCACGCAAGCTGAAAAAAGAAGGGAATTCAGCGACGGGAAGAACTGAAAGGATCGGTAGGGAATTCAGCGACTACGTGCGTTGAGTGAGGCCAGATAGGCGTTGTACGCCTCGAGTTCCTTGTCGCCGTCGCGGTCCGCGGCCCGGTCCGTGCGGCGGGCCTGCCTGCTCTCGGAGGCGTACCACTGGAAGAGCAGCGCGAGCAGTACGAGGACGGAGGGGATCTCGCTGAACGCCCAGGCGATGCCGCCCGCCGCGTTCTGGTCGGCGAGCGCGTCGATGCCGAGCGAGGCGGGCGGGTTCTTGTACGTCTCGACCATCGGCCCGGACGCCATCATCAGCGCGATGCCGAAGAAGGCGTGGAACGGCATGCCCGCGAACAGCTCCAGCATCCGGATCAGATAGCCGGGCCGCTGCGGCCCCGGGTCCACGCCCATGATCGGCCAGAAGAAGACTAGGCCGACGGCGAGGAAGTGGCACATCATCGTGATGTGCCCCACCTTGGAGCCCATCAGGAAGTCGAAGATCGGTGAGAAGTACAGCCCGTAGAGGCTCGCGATGAACAGCGGGATCGTGAACGCGGGGTGCGTGATGATCCGCATGTACCGGCTGTGCAGGAACATCAGCAGCAGCTCACGGGGCCCCTTGGCGCCACGCTTCGACGCGACCGGCAGCGCGCGCAGCGCCAGCGTGATCGGCGCCCCGAGCAGGATCAGGATGGGCGACAGCATGCTGATCACCATGTGCTGCACCATGTGCACGCTGAACATGACCATGCCGTAGTCGTTCAGCCTGGTACACATCACGAGCATCACGGTCAGCACACCGATGACGAAGGAGATGGTGCGGCCCACCGACCACTTGTCGCCGCGCCGCGTCAGCCGCACGACCCCCCAGCCGTACAGCGCGAGCCCCACCAGGCAGGCGACGAGGAAGAACGGGTCCGCGGACCACTCGAGCCCCCGCCCCAGCGTGAACGGCGGCAGATCCATGGTCGTGCCGTGCCCGCTGTGATCCATCCGCCGGCTCCTGTTTCGTACTGGTTGTGCGCAGTCTGTCCGGACCAGAGTAGAACTGCCTCCGCAGCCGACAGTGACCGGGGCGCCCCTTTAGGGGCGCGGGGAACTGCGCGACAAGCCACGACGAACCCGCGGCCGCCAGAATCCTTAGAGCACGCACTCCGCTTCGGCGTACCGCTCGTCCGGAACCGTCTTCAGCGTCTCCACGGCCTCCGCGAGCGACACCATCACGATGTCGGTCCCCCGCAGCGCCGTCATCTTGCCGAAGTCACCCCGGTGCGCGGCCTCCACGGCATGCCAGCCGAACCGCGTGGCGAGGACACGGTCGTACGCCGTCGGCGTACCGCCCCGCTGGACGTGGCCGAGGATCACCGGCCGGGCCTCCTTGCCGAGGCGCTCCTCCAGCTCCAGGGAGAGCTGGCGGGCGATGCCCGCGAACCGCTCGTGCCCGTAGACGTCCTTGCCGCCCTCGTCGTACTCCATCGTGCCCTCGCGGGGCTTCGCCCCCTCCGCGGCCACGACGATGGCGAACCGCTTGCCCGCCTCGAAGCGTTCGCCGACCTTGGCGGCCAACTCCTCGATGTCGAAGGGGCGTTCCGGTACGACGATGGCGTGGGCGCCCGCCGCCATGCCGGAGTGCAGCGCGATCCAGCCGGTGTGGCGGCCCATGACCTCCACGATCAGCACCCGCTGGTGGGACTCGGCCGTGGTCTTCAGCCGGTCAAGGGCCTCGGTCGCGACGCCGACGGCCGTGTCGAAGCCGAAGGTCACGTCCGTGACGGCGATGTCGTTGTCGATGGTCTTCGGCACGCCGACGATCGGCAGGCCGCTGTCCGAGAGGAGGCGGGCCGCCTTGAGGGTGCCCTCGCCGCCGATCGGGATGATCGCGTCGAGGCCGAGCTCCTCGACATGGCCCCTGGCCCGCTCCACGCCGTCACGCAGATGCGCGGGCTGGACCCGGGAGGAGCCGAGCATGGTGCCGCCGCGAGCCAGGATTCCACTGACCGCGTCGAGGTCGAGCTTGAGGTAGTCGCACTCCAGGAGGCCTTTCCAGCCGTCCCGGAAGCCGATGACCTCGTCGCCGTGGTCGACGACGGCACGGTGCACGACGGACCGGATGACGGCGTTCAGACCGGGGCAGTCGCCGCCGGACGTGAGGACACCAATGCGCATAGCCCGAAATACCTTCTCAACGTGGGCCGGGAACCGGACCACGCTGTCCGGCTGGACCCCGCCACCCTAACGGCAGGAGGGGGCGGGGCAGCACTGTGCGTCCGCCTGCTGGACGACCCCGCTCACCTGTGCGGAAGGGCCGTCAGACGGGCTGGTTACGGCAGGTCGGACAGGAGGTGTACGACGGTCAGGCGGGCTGCTGGGCCGACGCGATGCGCTCGCTGCGCAGCGCCTCGTACCAGCGGTCGTCGATCGGCGGCAGTGCGTTCACGTCCAGCGCCAGCTTCAGCAGCAGGTCCGCGATCTGCGGGTTGCGGGCGAGCACGGGCCCGTGCATGTACGTACCGAAGACGGTGTCGTTGTACGCGCCCTCGGTGCCGTCGCCCGTGCCGTTGCCCTTGCCGAGCCGCACGTTCGCGAACGGGCGCGCGGTGGGGCCGAGATGGGTGATGCCCTGGTGATTCTCGAAGCCCGTCAGCGGGGGCAGGCCCAGGCGCGGGTCGATGTCGCCCAGCACGTCACCGACGCACCGCTCGCCCTCGCCGCGCACGGAGGTCACGTCGAGCAGACCGAGGCCCGGCTCGCGCTGCCCGAGGTCGTTGATGAACTCGTGGCCGAGGATCTGGTAGCCGGCACACACCGAGAAGACGATCGCGCCGTTGCCGACCGCGCGGTGCAGACCGCCGTCACGGCGCAGCCGCTCCGCCGCGAGCCGCTGCGGCCGGTCCTCACCGCCGCCGATCAGGTAGATGTCGCCGGAGGTGGGGATCGGCTGGTCGCTGCGTACGTCGAGACGGGCCACGTCGAGGCCCCGCTGGCGGGCCCGGCGCTCCACGACGAGGGCGTTGCCCTGGTCGCCGTAGGTGCTCAGCAGGTCCGGGTAGATCCACACGAGACGCAGGCTGTTGTCACTCATCTTCTTCGTCCTTCGTGGCTCAGTTGCCGACACGACGCCTCAGGTCCTGGAAAGCGGTGTAGTTCGCGACGACCTCGATGCGTCCGGGCGGCGCCAGCTGCACGGCCTGGTCGAGGGTCTCGCAGACCTGGAACTGCTGGTTCGCCACCTCCAGGCGCACCGCGAGGTCCAGTTTGCGGTCGCCGAGAACGAAGATCGGGTGCCCGGTGAGCTGGGTGTAGTCGACGTCCCACAGCCAGGAGGTGTCGGTGCCGTCGGCGCCGCGCGCGTTCACCGACAGGATGACCGGGGTCGGCGGCGGGTCGATCAGCGAGAACGTCTCCAGCCAGCCTGCGGGGTTCTTGGCGAGCAGCAGACGCAGGTCGCGCTGCATGAACTGCACCACGTCGTAGCGCCCGGCCACCGCCTGCACCTGGTACATGCGTTCCAGGGCGACCTGCGGTGGCACGCCGAAGACGGCGGCGACGGCGGCCGAGGAGGCGGCGTTCGCCTTGTTGGCGCGGCCAGGCAGCTGGAGGTGGATCGGCCAGGCGGAGCCGTGCGGGTCGAGGACGTGGTCGCCGGAGAGCGCCCAGCTCGGCGTCGGACGGCGGAAGCCGCACTCGCCGCAGAACCAGTCGTCACCGGGGCGCTGCATCACACCGCCGCAGGACGGGCAGGACCAGGCGTCGTCCTTCCACATCTGACCGGCGGCGACCCACACCACGTTGGGCGAGGAGGAGGCGGCCCACACGACCAGCGGGTCGTCGGCGTTGGCGATCACGACGGCCTTGGAACCGGCCAGGCCCTCGCGCCAGTGCTCGGCCATCATCCGCGTCTCGGCGGCACGGTCGAGCTGGTCGCGGGAGAGGTTGAGCAGCGCGATGCACTTGGGGTCGGTGTCGCGCGCGACACCGGAGAGGTACTTCTCGTCGACCTCGATGACCGCGTACTTGGCGTCCGAACCCCCGGCGAGCGCAGAGGTGATACCGGCGGGCATGTTGGCGCCCAGCGCGTTGGACACGACCGGTCCCGCGGCGCGCAGCGCCTCCGCGATCAGCCGGGTCGTGGTGGTCTTGCCGTTGGTGGCCGACACCAGGATGACGTCCAGGTGTGTGGCGAGCCGTGCGAGCAGGTCGGGGTCGAGCTTGAGTGCCACCCGGCCGCCGATCACCGATCCGCTTCCGCGTCCGGCGGCCCGCGAGACGGCCGCGGCCGCCTTGCCCGCCGTCACGGCCAGCTTGGCCCGCGGCGTCAGCGGGTCCGAGTTGCCTGACATCGTGTCCGATCCTCCTTGCGTACGCGCCGCGCCTCTGCCCCCGGCATCGTGTGGGCCTCAGCCTATCGAGATCCACTCACGTGCCCGAATCGCGGCACCTCTACGGTGCCCGCGCGACATTCGCGCGCCTCCCAGGACCGTACCCTTGCGGCCATGCGACACGGCTCCATCCCGGGCTCCCGAGGGCGCGTCCGGCCCATCACCCTGCTCGGCGACCCCGTCCTGCACGCGAAGTGCGCGGAAGTCACCGACTTCGGTCCCCAACTCGCCCGTCTCGTCGAGGACATGTTCGCGACGATGTACGCCGCCCAGGGCGTCGGCCTCGCCGCCAACCAAGTCGGCGAGTCCCTCAGCGTCTTCGTATACGACTGCCCGGACGACGAGGACATCCGCCACGTCGGCCATGTGGTGAACCCACGTCTCGTCGAGGCGGACGGTGTGGTCCTGCGCGGACCGGAGGGCTGTCTGTCCCTGCCGGGCCTCGAGGCGGGGACCGAGCGGTACGACCACGCGGTCGTCGAGGGCTTCACCGTGGACGGCGACCGGTTGCGGGTGCACGGCACCGGCTGGTTCGCACGGTGCCTGCAACACGAGTGCGATCACCTTGACGGTGGGGTGTACGTGGACCGGCTCACCGGTTGGCGCCATCGCCGGGTGATGAGGCAGGCGGCGCGGGCGTCTTGGGGGCGGTGAGCTTTGGCGGTCGGCTGCGGGCAAGTGGGGGCTGGTCGCGCAGTTCCCCGCGCCCCTAAAGACGCCGGGTGCCGACAGCGCCCCTTCAGGGGCGCGGGGAACTGCGCGACCAGCCACATCGGTCCGCAGCCGAGAGACGGCCGTCAGAACCCCGGCCCGCCAACCCTGTCCCCGGCGGCAGCCAACCGCCCCCACAGCAGGTCGGCCAGACTCCGTACCAACTCGGCCCGGGAGCAAGGCCGTTCACCCAGCCACCAGTCTCCGGCCGCATGCATCATGCCGACGATCCCGTGCCCCCACACCCGCGCGAGCTGCTGGCTGTCGGGCCCGAGGTCCACCCGCTCCTCGATGACCTCCGCCAACTCCTCGCCCATGCGTCGGAGCAGCGGAGCGGAGTGCTTGCCCACGTCGAAGCCGGGGTCGCCCGGCTGGCCGCCCTCCGTGGGATGCATCAGGAACCGGTAGACCTGAGGGTGTGACTCGATGGCCGCCAAGTACGTGTCGAGCGTGGCCTCGACGCGCTCGCGGCGCTCGGCCGGCGCGTCGAGCGCGGCGCGCAGCGATCCGAGGAGGGCGTCGGTGTGCCGCTTGGCGAGAGCGGCGTAGAGTCCGCCCTTGTCGCCGAAGTGGCGGTACAGGATCGGCTTGGTGATGCCCGCCTCCGCGGCGATGGCATTCATCGAGGCTCCGGGACCGTCACGGAGCACCACTCTGTCTGCGGCCTCCAGCAGCTCGCGCCGTCGGCGTTCGGCGGACCTCTGCTGATCGGTCCGCTGTGTGGTGTCCATGGTCTCTCCCCACCCGTGCTGATTCGGTGACGCCTGCGCAAACTAACACTCAATGGCGCATGTGTATCGAACGGGCTGCCGAGCGCGGTTCGGGAGTTGACTTTTCCTACTGGTCAGTAACAGACTCCAGTTACCGCAAGTAACACTTTAGTGCATTGCTGGAGGGGTCATGGCCGAGTTCACGATGGAGCTCAACGACGATCAGAAGGAGGTCCGGGACTGGCTCCACGGTTTCGCCTCCGATGTGATCCGCCCCGCGGCCGCCGAGTGGGACGAGCGTGAAGAGACGCCGTGGCCGGTCATCCAGGAGGCCGCGAAGGTCGGCATCTACTCCCTGGACTTCTACGCGCAGCAGTACTTCGACCCCACCGGACTCGGCATACCGATGGCCATGGAGGAACTGTTCTGGGGCGACGCGGGCATAGCCCTGTCGATCGTCGGCACCGGCCTCGCCGCCGTGGGCGTCCTCGCCAACGGCACCGAGGAGCAGATCGGCACCTGGATCCCCCAGATGTACGGCGATGCCAACGATGTCAAGGTCGCGGCCTTCTGCTCCTCCGAGCCCGACGCCGGCTCCGACGTGGCCTCCATGCGCACGCGCGCCGTCTACGACGAGGCCAAGGACGAGTGGGTCCTCAACGGCACCAAGACCTGGGCGACCAACGGCGGCATAGCCAACGTCCACGTCGTGGTCGCGGTCGTCGACTCCGAGCTCGGCTCCAAGGGGCACGCCTCCTTCATCGTCCCCGCCGGTACGCCGGGCCTGTCCCAGGGCCAGAAGTTCAAGAAGCACGGCATCCGCGCCTCGCACACCGCCGAGGTCGTCCTGGAGAACGCCCGCGTCCCCGGCTCCTGCCTCCTCGGCGGCAAGGAGAAGCTGGACGAGCGCCTCGCCCGCGCCCGTGAGCGCGCCAAGTCGGGCGGCGAGCGCGTGAAGAACGCGGCGATGGCCACGTTCGAGGCGTCCCGTCCGGCGGTCGCCGCGATGGCGGTCGGCACCGCGCGGGCCGCGTACGAGGTGGCCCTCGAGTACGCGATGACGCGTGAGCAGTTCGGGCGCCCGATCATCGACAACCAGGGGGTCGCCTTCCAGCTCGCCGACATGCGGACGTCGATCGACGCGGCGCGCCTGCTGACCTGGCGCGCCTCCTGGATGGCGGTCAACGGCAAGCCGTTCACCGCGGCCGAGGGGTCCATGTCGAAGCTGTTCGCCAGTGAGACCGCGAAGAAGGTCACCGGGCAGGCGATCCAGATCCTCGGTGGCAACGGCTACACCCGGGAGTACCCGGTCGAGCGGATGCACCGCGACGCCGCGATCTACACCATCTTCGAGGGCACGAGCGAGATCCAGCGGCTCGTGATCGCGCGCACGCTGTCGGGGATGCCGATCCGCTAGGCGGCGCTCAGCGGTGCTTCAGAGGCGTGAGCTGCTCGATGTCGTACCGCGCCCGGAGCGCCTCGATCGCCGCGACGTCCGGCGGGCCGCCCGTGCCCAGGATCTCCAGGAGTTCCTCGAAGTACCGCTCGTGGTCCGGCGGCGGTGACGCCTGGAAGAACATCTTCGCGGGCGTCTCGGTCGGGTTGGAGAAGGCGTGCGGGCATCCCGGCGGTACGACGATGACCGTGCCCGGGGTCGCCCGCACCACCCGGGTGCCCGAACCCGACTCCCAGCGTTGCCAGTTGTCGGGTGTGCGCACCCGCGGCTCGAAGGCGAGGACGTCCAGCTCGCCTTCGAGAACGTAGAACAACTCCTCGCTGCGCGTGTGCACATGGGCGCCCACGTCGAAGCCGGGGGGCACCAGGACCTCGAAGGTGGACGCCATGCGCGAGTGTGAGCCGGTGACCTTGAACGTCACGTGCTGGGCGGGCGTCTGCACGACCCGGCCGTGACCGGGCGGTACGAGCAGCCCCTCGGACGCGGTCATCCGACGCTCACCACGTCACGGGCAGGGCCTCGGGTCCACGGATCAACGCGCCCTTCCTGAAGGGGACCTGCTCCGGCGGTACGGCGAGTCGCAGCCCCGGCACCCGGTCCAGGAGCGCGTCGACCATCAGCTCGGACTCCAGCCTGGCGAGCATCCCGCCCGGGCAGTAGTGCGGGCCGAAGCCGAATGACACATGCGGGTTCGGGTTGCGCGAGAAGTCGATCATCTCGGGGTCCGGGAAGACGTCCGGGTCGCGGTTGGCGGCCAGGTACGACACGTACACCGCGTCGCCCTTCCGGATCCGCACGCCATGGACGTCGACGTCCTCCATGGCGATCCGGGAGAGGCCGACCGCGCTGCGGTGCGGGATGTAGCGCAGCAGCTCGTCGATGGCCTGGGGCCGGATCGCCGGATCGGCGCGGAGCTGTTCGGCCAGCTTGGGGCGGGTCATCAGGATGAAGAACATCTGCCCGCTGTTGTTGGTGACCGCCTCGCCGCCGATCTGGAGGAGCACGGCGAGGCCGACGGCCTCCTCCATCGTGATCTCGTCCCGGCCCACGGCCGCGCCGAGCAGCGAACCGACGTCCTCGCCCGTACTTCCGGCACGCTCGCCGATGAGCTTCGTGAAGTACGCGCCCATCTCGTTCTTGGCCTTCTCGCTGACATCGGCGCCGTGCGAGGAGGACAGGATCAGCTGGGTCCAGATGTGCATGCTGTGCCGGTCGGCGGCCGGGACGCCCATCAGCTCGCAGATGACGGCGATGGGGAAGGGACTCAGGATCGCCTCGGTGAGATCGGCGGGCGAACCGGTGTCGAGCATCTCGTCGACGAGTTCGTCGAGCATCCGCCGTGCGCTGTCGCGCAGCCGCTCGACCCCGCGCGCCGTGAAGGCCGCGGCCACCGAGCGGCGCAGCCGCGTGTGGTCGGGCGGGTCGAGGAAGCCGACCGCGCCCGCCGAGGGGATGAAGTGCGGGGCGAGCCGGGTGACCTGCCGCCCCATGACGGCCTCACGGCTGAAGCGGGAGTCGTTCGTCACCATGCGGACGTCGTCGTACCGCGTCACCAGCCATGCCCAGCCGTCGCCGTTGGGCAGCTGGATCCGGGTGACCGGGCCCTCGCGCATCAGCTCGGTCAGAACCGGGTCGAAGTCCACGCCGGTCAGGTTGAGCGCGGGCCAGTGGCGGACCGGCGGCAGGGCCTCGGTGATCGTCTTCTCGGTCATCCAGGTCACGTCGATTCGTTGGTTGCGTTGCTCCAGCGGCCCAGGGACATCTCCGCGGTGATGCCCGGGCCGAAGCCCGCGAGCATGCCGCGCGCGGCGTGCTCCGCGCCGCCCTCGTCGAACAGCCGGCGCAGCGCGTCCAGGACGACGGCGCTGGCGATGTTCCCGTACTCGGTGAGGGTGGCCCGGCTGAACCGGAATGCCTCCGGCGGGACCTCGAGGAACTTGCTGAGGTCGTCCAGGATTCGCGGGCCACCGGCGTGGATGATGTAGAAGTCCAGGTCGGAGGCATTCCAGCCGTGCTGGCGCGCGAGGTTGTGGAGCGCCGGGGCAAGCGGCTCCATGGTGGCCGGCACCCGCTTGTCCAGCAGGAAGTGGAATCCCGTGGCGCGGACGTCGTACATGATCCAGTCCTCGGTCTTGGGGATCAGGTACGAGGCGTTGCGCTCCAGCTTGATGCCCGTGCCGCCCTTTCCGCGGACGACCGCGGCGGCGATGCCGTCGCCGAACAGGCCGTTGCACAGCAGCGAGCCGACGCCGAGGTCGGTGGGCTGGTAGCAGAGCGAGCAGAACTCGCAGGCCACGATGAGTGCGTTGGCCTCGGGGTAGGCCGAGCAGAAGTCGTGCGCCCGGTTGACCGCGGCGCCGCCGGCCGCACAGCCCAGCTGGGCTATGGGTATCTGCCGGGTGTCGCTGCTGAAGTCCATCGCGTTGATCAGCCAGGCCGTGAGCGAGGGCATCATGAACCCGGTGCACGACACGTAGATGATCACGTCGATGTCGGTGGTGAGGAGCTCGGCGTCGTCCAGCGCCCGCTGCACGACGGCGGGGACGCGGGCCTTCGCCTCGTTCCCGTAGACCCTGTTGCGGTCCTCGAAGCCCGGGTGCTTGAGGGTCTCCTCGATGGGCTGCACGATGTGCCGGGTACGAACCCCGGTGTTCTCGATCAGCCGCAGGGCCAGGGGGAGTTGGGGGTGGTCGGCGTGACGGGAGCGTGCCAGCTCCAGCGTCTCCTCCATTGTGATCACGTACTCGGGGACTGAGACCGCGGGTCTGCACAAAGTCGCCATGAGGAAGCGCCTACTTTCGCCTTCCGGGGAACCGTTCGTCCCCCGGCGGAAGGGTGGTTCCCCCACGATCACCCGGCAGGGCGCGGATATCTCGTCGGATTACGCCAGATCGGGGACATGGCCCGACAAGTGGGATCCTGATCCAAGGAGCTCGGCGAACGCCGCACCGAAGGGGTACGCGATGACACGGACGGCCAGTGACCTGCGGGGGAGCATTACCGGGAAGCTCGCCCCCGACCCCCATGCCAACCGGCTTCTGCCCCTGATCGCCCGGGGCGCGGCGCAGCGCTCCACACTCGCCGCGCTCGCCCTCGAACAGCGCCATGTGATCGCCGCGGACCGCCGCGCGTTCCTGCATCTGGCGCAGCGGCCGGACGCCGGGCCCGAGAGTGCGGCCTTCTTCGCAATGCTCGCTGAGGGTGAGGCTCTGGCCGAGGACCGGCTGGGCGCGTACACCGCCGCGTGCGGGGCCGATGAGGCACTGGCGGCCGCGTACGAGCCGCTCGCGGACTGCCGGAGCTATCCCGCGTACGTCGCCTGGCTGGCCCTGAACGGTTCACCCGCCGACGTGGTGCTCGCGCTGAGCGCCAACTTCGCGGCGTGGGGCGGCTATTGCGCGACGATCGCGGAGGCCCTGCGCCGCCACTACGGCTTCGAGGACGAGGCCTGCGGCTTCTTCGACTTCTTCGCCGAGCCCGCGCCGGAGTTGGAGCGGAAGGCACTGGCAGCCGTGCAGGCGGGGCTGGACGGCGGGCGGGTCGACGAGGACGAGGCGTACCGGTACGGCCGCCTGCTGCAGGGCTGCGAGGCGAAGTTCTGGCACGCGTTGTGGGAACTCGACGGGCGACCGGGCTGACACGGCGTCGACTGACGCCGTGTCGATTCGGGGTGCTCAGTCGGACGTCGTCCCGCTGCTGTGCGCGATGCAGGCCACGTCGATGCGGTCGGCGAGCTTGGCGAGTTCGATCGTGAGCGCCGCCACTGTGTCCTCGTCGAGCCCGTCCTGGCCGGCCTCCACCAGATGCAGCCACCGGCCGCCCACCGTGCGCAGCAGTTTGCTGACGTCGGCGGCCGCCACCTGCAACGTGCCGCGGTCGTCGACGATCAGAGGCAGGGTCACTTCGCGGTTCACAGAGGGGATCGTAACCGCGGAACGCTCACGCTCCGTGCCATACGGTGGTGATGTTGCAGAACTCGCGGATTCCGTGCCCCGACAGTTCACGCCCGTAGCCGGACCGCTTCACCCCGCCGAACGGGAACGCGGGGTGGGACGCCGTCATCCCGTTGACGAACACGCCACCCGCCTCCAGATCACGGACGAACCGGTCCACCTCGGCCCCGTCGCGCGTCCACACGTTCGAACTGAGTCCGAACGGCGTGTCGTTGGCGAGAGCCACCGCCTCGTCCAGGTCAGCCACCCGGTAGAGGGTCGCGACGGGCCCGAAGGCCTCCTCCTGGTGGATGCGCATCTCGGGTGTGACGTCGGCGAGGATCGTCGGCGCGTAGTACCAGCCGGGCCCGTCAGGGCGTTCCGCGCCGCAGAGGACCGTCGCACCGGCCTCGACCGCGTCGTCGACCAGTTCCTCCAGGTCACCGCGGCCCTGTTCGGTGGAGAGCGGCCCGACGTCCGTGTCCTCGTCGAGCGGGTCGCCGACCTTCAGAGCCTTCATGCCGGCCGTGAAACGTTCGGCGAAGGCGTCGAACACGTCCGTGTGCACGATGAACCGCTTGGCGGCGATGCACGACTGCCCGTTGTTCTGGACACGCGCCGTCACCGCGGTCTTCGCGGCCCGGTCGAGGTCGGCGGACGGCATGACGACGTACGGGTCGCTGCCACCCAGCTCCAGCACCGTCTTCTTGACCTCGTCCCCGGCGACGGAGGCCACCGCACGCCCCGCCGGTTCACTCCCGGTGAGCGTGGCCGCCTTGACGCGCGGGTCGCGCAGGATGTCCTCGACGGCGCCGGAGCCGATGAGCAGCGTCTGGAAACAGCCCTCGGGGAAGCCCGCGCGGCGGAAGAGGTCCTCCAGGTAGAGGGCGGTCTGCGGCACGTTCGAGGCGTGCTTGAGCAGGCCCACGTTGCCCGCCATCAGCGCGGGCGCGGCGAACCGGATCACCTGCCACAGCGGGAAGTTCCACGGCATGACGGCGAGGACAGGGCCCAGTGGGCGGTAGCGCACGAGTACCCGGGAGGCGCCGGAGTCCTTGACGTCGGACTCGGCCGGCTCCTCGTCGGCGAGGAGTCCCTCCGCGTGGTCGGCGTACCAGTGCATCGCCTTCGCGCACTTCGCGGCCTCCGCGCGGGCCTGCTTGACCGGCTTGCCCATCTCGGTGGTCATCACCCGGCCGATCTCCTGCTGATCCTCTTCGAGAAGGTCGGCGGCCTTGTGGAGCAGCCGCGCCCGCTCGGCGAAGGAGGTGCTGCGATGGGTGCGGAACGCGGCCTCGGCGGTCGCGAGCCTGCGCTCGATCTCCTCGGCGCCCAGGGCGTCGTACGTCTTGAGCGTCTCGCCGTTCGCAGGGTTCACCGTCGCGATGGGCATGGCCGACCTCCTGAAGCTGGCTGTTCCTCGACCCTCCCGCGCGCCGGGGTGCGGCGCAACGTGGAGGGCGTGCTTGCGAACCGGAGTCGCACCGGCTCTCACCCCGTGTGCTCCATCAGTCGGTCCAGAAACCCCGCCTGCGCCTTCACGATCAGCGCCCGGGCCCGTTCCAGGCCGAGCCACTCCACCCGGTCCAGCTCGGGGAACGCCTGCCGGCGGCCCGACTTCGGTGGCCACTCCATCTCGAAGGTGCCGGGGACCACGGTCGCCGGATCGAGATCGGCCTCGATCGCCCAGGCCGTGACGATCTTGCCGCTGCTCTGCCGGACCTCGCCCAGGGGCAGGGCCTCGCCGTCGGGCGGCGGCAGTCCCAGCTCCTCCTGGAACTCGCGGCGCGCGGCCTCCCAGGCGGTCTCGTCCGGCTCGTACTCACCCTTGGGCAGGGTCCAGGCCCCGGCGCCGCGTCGCGCGAAGAAGGGGCCGCCCATATGGCCGAGCAACACCTCAAGGCCGTTGTCCGTGTGCCGGAACAACAGCAGTCCGGCGCTGCGCTTGGCGGTCGTCACGGGGTCACCTCCGGGTGCGCGGCGAGCAGGGTCGCGACCGTGTCGGCCTCGGCAGGGGTCTTGTCCTCGCGGTAGCGCACGACGCGGGCGAAGCGGAGGGTGACGCCGGCCGGGTAGCGGGTGGACTTCTGGAGGCCGTCGTACGCGATCTCGACGACGAGTTCGGGTCGTACGGTCACGACGTGGCCGTTGTCCTCGACGGCCAGCTCTCTCAGCCGCTCGGTCTGCCAGGTCAGCATCGCGTCCGTCATGCCTTTGAACGTCTTGCCCAGCATCGCGAAGGACCCGTCCTCGTTCCGCGCGCCCAGATGCAGGTTGGACAGCTTCCCGGTGCGCCGCCCGTGCCCCCACTCGGCCGCGAGAACCACCAGGTCCAGAGTGTGCACGGGCTTGACCTTCAGCCAGGAGGCACCGCGCCGGCCCGCGCTGTAGGGAGCGTCCAGGGCTTTGACCACAACACCCTCGTGCCCGCGAGCGAGCGTGTCCGCGAGGAACTTCTCCGCTGCTGGGAGGTCTCCGGGACCCGACACGAGCGTGCGCCGCACCCGTAGCGGCTCAGGCACCAGCCGCGCCAGCTCCGCGTGCCGCTCGGCGAACGGCAGGTCCAGCAGGTCCTGCCCGTCGACGGACAGCGCGTCGAAGAAGACGGGGGAGACGGGCACCGCTTCGGCGGCCGTGGCCACGTCCACGCGAGAGCCCACGCGCCCGGCGATCTCCTGGAAGGAGCGCGGGCGCCCGTCCGTGTCCAGGGCGATGACCTCGCCGTCCAGGATGAACCGCTCGCCCTTCAACTCCAGTGCGGCAGCGGTGAGTTCGGGAAGCCGGTCGGTGATGTCGTCGAGGGTGCGGGTGTAGATCCCTACGTCGTCGCCGTCACGGTGGACCTGTACGCGAATGCCGTCGAGCTTCTCCTCGACCGCGCAGGTGCCGAGCTTGTCGACCGCCTCGGACACCGAAGCGGCGGTGTGCGCCAGCATCGGCAGCACCGGTCGGCCGACGGTGAGCCGGAAGCCGTCCAGCGCCGCCGGGCCGTGCGAAAGGAGCGCCTGCGCCACCGTCTGCAGCGATCCGGCGAGCATCACCGCCCGTCGTACGTCCCCGGCGGGTGCGCCGGTCGCCTGGGCGAGCCCCTCGACCGCGACCGCGTCCAGCGCGCCCTGCCGGACCTCACCGGCGAGCAGCCCGTACAGGAAGCGCTGCTCGCCCTCGGTGGCCGCCGCCATCAACTCGCCCACCAGGCGCGCCCGTTCGGCCTGCGATCCGGTGCCCGAGACCCCGCCGAGCTCGGTGAGCCGGGCGTCCACCTCGCGGACGGTCAGCGTCGGTTCCGACGCGGGGGAGACGGGCGTACTGAGGATCTTCCAGCCGATGCCGAGGCGCCCCTGCGGGAGGCGGCCCGCCAGATACGGGATCACGATCGGCACGTCGTCCGCGTCGGCGTCCCGGAAGAGCTCGGCGAGCAGAGCGGTCTTCCGGGAGCGCGCCGAGGTGGCGGCGACCTCCTGGGACACATGGGCGAGCCGGCTCAGCAGCATGCAGCCATGGTGCTACGGAGCCGGCCGCTCTACACCCGCACGGCCGCGTCGAGGTCCGCGAAGAGCAGGTCCGCGTTGATCATGGCGCCCGCCCGGTAGCCGCCGCTCGCCGCGTTGACGACCTGTTCCGAGAACCCCATCGCGTTGCCCGCCGCCCACACGCCGGGCACGGTCGTCCGGCCGGTCTCGTCGACCACGGGATACGAGCCGAACGGAGTCTCCCGCAGCTCGGCGCCCAGCCGCTCGAGGAGACCGGTGCGCGGCACCGCGCGGGGCGCGACGAACAGCACCGAGCGGTCGTGCACCGTGCCGTCGCCGAGCCGTACGCCCGTGAGGCGGTCGTCGTCGACGACCAGCCCCGCGACCTCGCCGGGCACCACGGCGACCCCGGGAGCAGCGAGCCGGCGCAGGTCGTCATCGGTCAGCTCGTCCTCGGCGACCGTGTGCAGGAACAGCGTCACGTCCTTCGACCACTGGCTGACCATCAGCGCCTGGTGCACGCTCATGGGGGTGGTGGCCAGCACGCCGAAGGCCTCGTCGCGGACCTCCCAGCCGTGGCAGTACGGGCAGTGCAGCACGTCCCGCCCGAAGCGCTCGGCGACACCGGGAACCGACGGCAGTTCGTCGGCAAGGCCGGTGGCGACGACCAGCCGCCGCGCGTGCACGGTGCGCCCTTCCGCCAGCGTCACGTCGAACTCCCCGGTTCCGTCCGGGACCACGTCCACCGCACGGTCCCGGACCAGGTCGACGCCGTACTGCTCGATCTCCCGGCGCCCCTCGGCGAGGAACTCGGCGGGCGGCATGCCGTCCCGCGTGAGATAGCCCTGCATGTGCGCGGCGGGCGCGTTGCGCGGCTCGCCCCCGTCGACGACCAGGGTGGAGCGCCGGGCGCGCCCCAGGACGAGTGCGGCCGACAGTCCTGCCGCGCCGCCGCCGATGACGATCGCTTCGTACCTCTCGGTCATGGTGACCACCTCCATGAAGAACGTCCCTCGAAGGTGGCAGGATTGACAAATGGCTTTGCCGATTCTGCAATATGGAGATGGTCGGGATGAGCGGCATGAGCGGGATGAGTGATGCGGGCATGAGCGGGACGGGTGATGCGGGCATGAGCGAGGATTCCCAGACGGACTCCCAGGAGGGCTCCCGGCCGGACGACGTCCTGGCCGAGGTCGGGCCGCGGCTGCGGCGGATCAGGAAGGAGCGGGGGGCGACGCTCGCGGGCCTGTCCGAGGCGACCGGTATCTCCGTGAGCACGCTCTCGCGCCTGGAGTCCGGTTTGCGCAAGCCCAGCCTGGAGCTGCTGCTGCCGATCGCCCGAGCCCACCAGGTGGCGCTCGACGAGCTGGTCGGGGCGCCGCCGGTGGGCGATCCGCGCGTCCGCTCCAAGCCGATCGTGCGGCACGGTCGGACGTACTGGCCGCTGACTCGGCAGCCCGGCGGGCTCCAGGCGTTCAAGGTGCTCGAACCCGTGCGCAGGATGGAGCCGGAGCCGCGGACCCATGAGGGCTACGAATGGCTGTATGTGCTCTCCGGGCGGCTGCGGCTGGTGCTCGGCGACCATGACGTCGTGCTCGGTCCGGGGGAGGCGGCGGAGTTCGACACCCGGGTACCGCACTGGTTCGGGTCGACGGGCGAGGGGCCCGCGGAGTTCCTGAGCCTCTTCGGTCCGCAGGGGGAGCGGATGCACGTCAGGGCGCGGCCCACCCGGGCGTGACGGACGCGACTGTTCCCTGATCGGCAAGCGACCGCTTAGTATGCCTGTGAGCCCGGTCAGACGAAGAAGTCCCGTGGAGGCCCCGCATGCAGGCATGGCAAGTGCACCAGAACGGCGAGCCGGGCGAGGTGATGCGCCTCGACGACGTGGAGCGGCCGGTGCCCGCCGAGGGCCAGGTCCTGCTCAAGGTGCGCGCGGCGAACATCAACTTCCCGGACGCGCTGATGTGCCGTGGGCACTACCAGGTCAGGCCGCCGCTGCCGTTCACGCCCGGCGTGGAGATCTGCGGCGAGACCGAGGACGGCCGCCGCGTGCTCGCCAACCCCGCGCTGCCGTACGGCGGTTTCGCCGAGTACGCCGTCGCGGACGGAGCCGCCCTGCTGCCCGCGCCGGACGCCCTCGACGACGCCGAGGCGGCAGCCCTGCACATCGGCTACCAGACGGGCTGGTTCGGTCTGCACCGGCGCGCGGCACTCGAGGCCGGCGAGACCCTGCTCGTGCACGCGGCGGCCGGCGGCGTCGGCAGCGCCGCCGTGCAGCTCGGCAAGGCCGCGGGCGCCACGGTCATCGGCGTCGTGGGCGGGGCCGACAAGGCCGCCGTCGCCCGCGAACTGGGCTGCGACGTCGTCATCGACCGGCGTGCCGAGGACGTCATCGGAGCCGTGAAGGAAGCCACCGGCGGCCGGGGCGCCGACGTGATCTACGACCCCGTCGGCGGTGAGGCCTATACCCAGTCCACCAAGGTCGTCGCCTTCGAGGGCCGGATCGTCGTGGTGGGCTTCGCGAGCGGGTCCATTCCGAGTCCGGCGCTGAACCACGCCCTCGTGAAGAACTACTCGATCCTCGGCCTGCATTGGGGCCTCTACAACACCAAGAACCCGAAGCTGGTCCAGCACTGCCACGAGCGGCTCACCGAGCTGGCCGCGCGGGGCGCGATCAAGCCGTTGGTGAGCGAGCGCGTGCCGCTCGGCGGTGCGGCTGCCGCAGTGCAGCGGGTCGCCGACGGTGTCACGACGGGCCGCGTCGTCGTGGTCCCCGCGCTCGGGAACGGAGAAGCCGTATGACTGACGCCGCCGAACTGCGCCGCCTCACACAGGACTTGCTGGCGGCGCACCCGCCGCTTTCGACCGACCGGCTGGACTTCCTCAAGGCCCGCTTCGACGCCGGACTCGCCTGGGTGCACTACCCCGAGGGCCTCGGCGGACTCGGCGCCCCGCGCTCCCTCCAGGCCGTCGTGGACGCCGAGTTGGAGGCCGCGGGAGCGCCCGACAACGACCCGCGGCGCATCGGCATCGGCCTCGGCATGGCCGCGCCGACGATCCTCGGCTTCGGCACGGAGGAGCAGAAGCGCCGTTTCCTGCGCCCGCTCTGGGTCGGCGAAGAGGTCTGGTGCCAGCTCTTCAGCGAGCCCGGTGCCGGTTCCGACCTCGCGGCACTCGGCACGCGCGCCGTCCGTGACGGCGACAACTGGGTGGTCAACGGCCAGAAGGTGTGGACGTCCAGCGCCCACCTCGCCCGCTGGGCCATCCTCATCGCCCGCACCGACCCGGACGTACCCAAGCACCGCGGCATCACGTACTTCATCTGCGACATGACCGACCCCGGCGTCGAGGTGCGGCCACTGCGCCAGATCACCGGCGAGGCCGAGTTCAACGAGGTCTTCCTCACCGACGTGCGCATCCCGGACGCGCACCGCCTCGGGGAGATCGGCGACGGCTGGCGGGTCGCCCAGACCACGCTCATGAACGAGCGCGTGTCCATCGGCGGCATGCGCATCCCGCGCGAGGGCGGCATGATCGGCCCGGTCTCCAAGACCTGGCGCGAGCGCCCCGAACTGCGCACCCACGACCTGCACCAGCGGCTGCTGAAGCTGTGGGTCGAGGCCGAGGTCGCCCGGCTCACCGGCGAGCGGGTGCGCCAGCAGCTCGTGGCGGGCCAGCCCGGCCCCGAGGGCTCCGGACTGAAGCTCGCCTTCGCCCACCTCAACCAGGAGATCAGCGGCCTGGAGGTCGAACTCCTCGGCGAGGAGGGCCTGTTGTACGAGGACTGGACCATGCGCCGACCGGAGCTGGTCGACTTCACCGGCCGCGACGCCGGCTACCGCTACCTCCGCTCCAAGGGCAACAGCATCGAGGGCGGGACCAGCGAGGTACTGCTGAACATCGTCGCCGAACGCGTGCTGGGCCTGCCCTCCGAGCCGCGCACCGACAAGGACGTCGCATGGAAGGACCTGGCGCGATGAGCGACCTGCTGTATTCGGAGGAGGAAGAGGCGCTGCGGGCAGCCGTTCGCGACCTTCTCACGGACCACTGCGACGCGGCGGGCGTCATCGTGCGGACCGAGTCGGACGCGCCGCACGACCGCGAACTGTGGAAGGCGCTCTCCGACGGGATGGGCCTCGCCGGTCTCCTCGTGCCCGAGTCGCAGGGCGGCCAGGGCGCCACGCACCGCGAAGTCGCCGTGGTTCTGGAGGAGTTGGGCCGAGCGGTTGCACCCGTGCCGTATCTGACGAGCGCTGTCGTCGCGACCGAGGCACTGCTCGCCTGCG
Source organism: Streptomyces sp. NBC_00554 (assembly GCF_041431135.1). Taxonomy (NCBI): domain Bacteria; kingdom Bacillati; phylum Actinomycetota; class Actinomycetes; order Kitasatosporales; family Streptomycetaceae; genus Streptomyces; species Streptomyces sp. NBC_00554. The sequence goes on from NZ_CP107799.1 coordinate 8,981,872, forward strand.
AGGGCGATGAGTCCGCGGAACTGCTGGGCGCGCTGGCGTCCGGACGGACGGTGGGTGCGCTCGCCGTCTCCCTGTCCGTCGCACCGGGCGGCGCCTACAAGGACGTACGGCATGAAGACGGGGCCCTGTACGGGGAGTTGACCGGCATCGCAGACGCGGTGGCGGCCGATGTGTTCCTGGTTCCGGCAGCGGACGGCGGTCTCTACGCGGTGGACGCGGACGCCGTCACCGTCACGCCGCAGGTGTCCCTGGACCTCACCCGGCCGGTCGCCACGGTCGCCTTCGACGGAGCGCGAGCCCGTCGTGTGGGCGCTGCAGAACCTGCCGTACGACGGGCTCTGCGCGCCGGTGCCGGACTGCTTGTCTCCGAGCAACTCGGCCTGGCCGACTGGTGTTTGACAGAGACCGTCCGCTATCTGAAGGAGCGGAAGCAGTTCAACCGGCCCGTCGGCGGCTTCCAGGCGCTCAAGCACCGGCTCGCACAACTGTGGCTGGAAGTCGTGCACGCGCGCGCCGCCGCCCGGAACGCCGCCGACGCGCTCGCCACCGGCAGCGAGGACACCGACGTGGCGGTCGCACTCGCCCAGGCGTACGCGGCGCCCGTCGCCGTCCACGCCGCCGAGGAAGCCGTCCAGCTGCACGGCGGCCTGGGCATGACGTGGGAGCACCCCGCCCACCTCTACCTCAAGCGCGCCAAGGCGGACTCGATCGCGTACGGCACGGCGGGCGCGCATCGCGAGGCGCTGGCGGGGCTCGTCGACCTCCAGATGCCCTGACGTAGGCCGTAGTTCCCAACAGGCCCGCCCCCAATTCCGGGGGCGGGCCTTCGTGTACCCCGTCGTGCGGCCTGCGTCTGAACGTACGGCCGACGAGGTGAACGTACGGAGGCAGTCCAGCCAACTCCCCGCACGGGCCTGCTCCTTGGGCGCCGATGGATCGCATACTCGCTGAGGTCCTGTACGGCATTCCAGGGAGGCAGAGCATGGCCCTTACCACCCGACGCAGAGCCCTCACCACCCTCGGCGCCGCCTTCGCGGGCGCCGTCGCGCTGCCCGCAACGTCCGCACTGGCGGGGGAGCAGAAGCACCGCCCGCGCCCGCTGTGGCGCGCCCACGCGCACAACGACTACGACCACCCGCGGCCCCTCTTCGACGCCCTCGACCACCGCTTCGGCAGCGTCGAGGTCGACATCTACCTCGTCGGCGACCAGCTTCTCGTCGCCCACGACCCCGTCGACCTCGACCCGACCCGGACCATCGAATCCCTCTACCTCGACCCCCTCGCCGCCCGCGTGAAGGCCAACCACGGCTCGGTGTACCGGGGTTACCGCACACCCCTGCAACTCCTCATCGACATCAAGACCGAGGGCTCCTCGACGTACCTCGAACTCGACCGCCACCTGCGCCGGTACAAGAACCTCTTCACCACGTACAAGCACGGCCGCGTGTACCCCGGCGCGGTCACCGCCGTGATCTCCGGCGACCGCGCCGCCCGTACGCCCATGGAGGCCCAGACGGTGCGGCGCGCCTTCTACGACGGCCGGCTCGCCGACCTCGGGAGCGCGGCCACCGCCTCCTTCATTCCGCTGATCAGCGACAACTGGACGCTCAACTTCACCTGGCTGGGCACCGGCCCGTTCCCCGCCGCCGAGCGCGAGAAACTGCGTGGCATCATCGCCGCGGCGCACGCGCGCCGGCAGAAGGTGAGGTTCTGGGCGACGCCGGATCTGGCGGGCCCGGCCCGTGACGCCCTGTGGAGCGAACTCCTCGCCGCCGACGTCGACTACTTCAACACCGACGACCTCGCGGGCCTCGAAGCGTTCCTGGACGCGCACTGACCCGCAGCACACACGCACGAGCGACCGCATGACTGGTCGCATTATTGGTCGTAGACACCACACGTTCGGAGGACACGTCAGCCGCCCGGACGAACCCTCTGCTACGCGACACTTGCGGCCGAAAGCCGCGGTGTCGACGTGGCGGAGGAGGTTGACGATGGCCATTTCCATCTCTGTGGTGGTACTGCTCCTGATCCTCGCGGTGATCTTCGTGCGCAACGGCGCACTGAAGCTCTCGCACGCCGTGGTCTGTGTTCTGCTCGGCTTCTATCTGTCGAGCACGAGCATGGCGCCGACCATCCACGACGGGCTCACGGCAACGGCGGACATTGTGAGCAGCCTCAAACCGTGAGCCCCTGCGAGGTCGGTCGATGCCCCTGCGGCTCTATGGCGTCAGGGGCTTGAGAACACGCCGATGCCGTTCGGGACCGGGCGTTCGGCGCCTCCGCTGGGATGGTTGAGGACGCTCACCACGTCGGCCCCCGGCTGCTCGGCGACCATGGTGGTGGAGCCGCCGCCATCGAGGCTGAAGGCGTCGACCGAGCCCAACTTCCGCATGGTGTCCGCGACTTCGGCGATGGTGAGCCCACTGCGGTAAGCGGGCGCGCCGTCGAGGGCGAGAAGCAGTAGACGTCGTCCGCCGTCCGCGATGCCCACGGCGGTCCGTACGGCCGCGGTGGTGTTGTCGAGGCCCGGCAGCGGCAGACCGTCGTCGAGCACCGGATAGCCGCCGAGCGCGAAGCGGTACGGGATCCGGGAGGTTTCCGCCACCAGACGGTGCCGTAGCCGCACCGGCTCGCCCGTCGACAACTTCCGCAACTGCTGGGCGCCCGCCTCGCGGCCCACCAGGACGGTTGTGCCGGAAGCGATGGGACCGCTGCCGGGTGTGTTGGCCGACGACACGACCTGCCCCTTCTTGATCGTCACCTCATAGGTGTCCGTACTACAGGGCGCGGCCCGGTTGGTGTCCGTGCCACATGTGGAGCGCACCCGGGAGACACTTCCCCAGTCCGAGGTGAACGCACCGATCGAACCCACCGGCAGCGCGTACTGGTTGAGCCCGCCGAGCGGCCACTTGCCCTCGGCGCTGCGTACCGAGCCGTCGAGGGCCAGGCTGCCCAGCCGGGCCTTGCGGTCCGGGCCCACGCCGAACACGTCCTTGGTGGTCGTCCCCGGCGGCAGGGCCGGCCCGAAGCGCTGGCCGTTCGGGACCGCCGCCTTCAGCGCGTGCCCGCTCGCGATCGCCGGGCCCACGGTGGCGCCCGTGGCCGCGACCCCTGGATGCTGGGTTTCCGTGATGTTGAAGAAGTCGCCGTTGACGCCCGCGACGGCACCCTGGGCACCGGCCAGCTGGGACACGGGCGCCCGGGATGCGACGGCTCCGGGGTAGAGGAGGTCGACCCGCACATGTGGGTTGCGCATATCGATGGTCAGCACATGTGCGTGCGCCACACCGTTGGCGGCCGGGATGTCCAACTCCTTGTAATGGACGCCGGCTGCGATGCGCGTGACTCTCGGCGCGCCGCTGGCCGGTGCCGCCCCCACAAGGGCGGTACCGGCCAGCGCACTCCATGCCGCGACAACCGTCAGTGCCGTTCTGAACCGTCGGTTACGACGTGCCACCGTGCCCCCTGATGTCTCGTCAACTGTCGGAGAACTCAAGGGGAGTTCATCAGACGGCGGGTGGCCGTGGCAGTGGCTACCCGCCGACCAGACGGGAACGGGTCAGAAAACGCACTCCTTCGGGTGCTTCCAGTGAGAAGCCGCTGCCGCGGCCCGCCACGACATCGACGATCAGCCGCGTGTGGCTCCAGAGTTCGTACTGGTTCTTCGCCATCCAGAACGTCACCGGCTCGTCGACGCCGTCGACGTCCAGCTCGGCCAGCAGGACGTCCGAGCCACCGGTACGGAACTCGCCCTCCGGGTAGCACATGGGCGCGCTGCCGTCACAGCAGCCGCCGGACTGGTGGAACATCAGCGGGCCGTGGACGTCCCGCAGCCGCCGCACCAGTTCGGCGGCCGCGGGGGTCAGCTCCACGCGAGGGGTGGCATCCACCGCGGCGGCTAGAAGAAGCCGAGCTTCTGCGGGGAGTAGCTGACCAGGAGATTCTTGGTCTGCTGATAGTGGTCCAGCATCATCTTGTGGTTCTCACGGCCGATGCCCGACTGCTTGTAGCCGCCGAACGCCGCGTGCGCAGGGTAGGCGTGGTAGCAGTTCGTCCAGACGCGGCCCGCCTGGATGGCACGGCCGGCTCGGTAGGCGGTGTTGATGTCGCGCGTCCACACGCCGGCCCCGAGCCCGTACAGCGTGTCGTTGGCGATCTTGATGGCGTCGTCGAAGTCGTCGAACGACGTGACCGAGACGACCGGACCGAAGATCTCCTCCTGGAAGATCCGCATCCGGTTGTCGCCCTCGAAGATCGTCGGCTGGACGTAGTAACCGCCCTTCTGCTCTCCGTCGTACTCGACGCGCTCGCCGCCGGTGAGCACCTTGGCGCCTTCCTGCCGGCCGATGTCGAGATAGGAGAGGATCTTCTCCAGCTGGTCGTTGGAGGCCTGCGCACCGATCATCGTGTCGGTGTCGAGCGGATGCCCCGGCTTGATGAGTTCGGTGCGGGCGACCGCCGCCTCCAGGAACTCCCGGTAGTTTCCGCGCTGGATTAGCGCCCGGGACGGACAGGTGCACACCTCGCCCTGGTTGAGCGCGAACATCGTGAAGCCTTCGAGGGCCTTGTCGCGGAAGTCGTCGTCCCTTGCCCAGACGTCGTCGAAGAAGATGTTCGGCGACTTGCCGCCCAGCTCCAGCGTGACCGGCTTGATGTTCTCCGAGGCGTACTGCATGATCAGCCGCCCCGTCGTGGTCTCGCCGGTGAACGCGACCTTCGCCACGCGCGAACTGGACGCGAGCGGCTTGCCCGCCTCCACGCCGAAGCCGTTGACGATGTTCACCACACCGGGCGGCAGCAGGTCGGAGATCAGGCTCATCCAGTAGTGGATGGACGCGGGGGTCTGCTCGGCGGGCTTGATGACGACCGCGTTGCCGGCGGCGAGGGCCGGGGCGAGCTTCCAGACCGCCATCAGGATCGGGAAGTTCCACGGGATGATCTGCGCGACGACGCCGAGCGGCTCGTGGAAGTGGTACGCGACGGTGTCGTCGTCCAACTCGCCGACCGAACCCTCCTGGGCGCGGATCGCCCCCGCGAAGTAGCGGAAGTGGTCGATGGCGAGCGGGATGTCGGCGGCCAGGGTCTCGCGTACGGGCTTGCCGTTCTCCCAGCTCTCGGCTACCGCCAGCTTCTCCAGGTTCGCCTCCATCCGGTCGGCGATCTTCAGCAGGATGTCACTGCGCGCGGTGGTCGAGGTGCGCCCCCAGGCGGGTGCGGCCGCGTGTGCCGCGTCGAGGGCGCGCTCCACGTCCTCCGCGGTGCCCCGCGCGATCTCGGTGAAGGGCTGCCCGTTCACCGGACTCGGGTTCTCGAAGTACTGCCCGCGGGCCGGCGGAACGTACTCTCCGCCGATGAAGTGGTCGTAGCGAGCCTGGTAGGAGACGATCGCGCCATCAGTGCCGGGCGCCGTGTAACGGGTCATGCGGGTCTGCCTCCCGGAGAAGCGCTGCCCGCCGTTGGGCAGCTCTCGCCGCGAGGCTAGGAGCGGGGACGTTGCAAGTACGTTGCGGACGTTCGCGGCTCCCTCTGGGCTGCTCGTCGCGTCCATGGCGGGTGCGCCATGCGTGTCAGGGGTGCCGACAGCTCGGACTCCAGCGCACTCAGGCGTGCTCGCACGACCGCTGTGGGTCGTACGGCCGCCAGCGCCCGCCATACGTCGAGGTCGTCCTCGCCCCACGGCGCGCGGGACCACTCCGCCAACAGGTCGGGATCGCGGCGGGCGATGAGCGCCGCACGCAGCCCGTCGGCGACCCTGCGCCGCAACCGCACCACCGCCGGGGCCTCCGACCCCGGCAGCAACGGACCCGCGTACGCCGACGCGGCGGCCGTCACCGCGCCGGTACCGAGCCGCCGCTCGACTACCGCGACGTCGGACTCGACCGGCGCCGTGAGCCGGTACGGGCGCGAGTCCAGCAGTCCCGGGCCCAGCAGCCGGCGCAGCCGGGTGAGTTCGGCGCGCAGGGTCACCGGCGTCACCGACTCGTCCTCGTACAACGCGCACAGCAACTCGTCGCCCGTCAGCCCTTCCGGGTGCCGGGTCAGCAGCACCAGGATCTCGCTGTGCCTGCGACTGAGCCTGATCTTCCGGCCGCCCGCGACCAGTTGAGCCTCGTCGCGCCCCAGCGCGGACAGTTCGATGGTGTCGCCGGTGGCCTTCGGCGGTGCGAGCAGCGCCAACTGGGACTCCGCCGCCCGCGCCACCGCCTGGACGAAACCGAGACTGTGCGGATGGGCGAGCCCGTCTCCGCCGGTGATGTCGACCGCGCCGAGTACTCGCCCGGTGCGCGGATCGTGCACCGGCGCCGCCGCGCATGTCCAAGGCTGGACGCGGCGGATGAAATGCTCGGCCGCGAACACCTGCACCGGCCGGTCCAAGGCGACCGCCGTGCCGGGCGCGTTCGTCCCGACCGAGGTCTCCGACCAGCGCGCACCCGGCACGAAGTTCATCCGCCCCGCCTGCCGCCGTGTCGCCGGATGGCCCTCGACCCACAGCAGCCTGCCCTGGGCGTCGCACACCGCCAGCAGATGCTCCCCGTCCGCCGCGAACGTCCCCATGAGCTCACGGAACAGCGGCATCACCCGGGCCAGCGGATGTTCCGCCCGGTACGAACCGAGATCACCGTCCGTGAGCTCCACGCTCGCGGTGCCGTCCGGTATGACCCCGGCCCGCGCCGAACGCCGCCACGAATCGGCCACCACCGAGCGGACCGGCCGCGGCATCGTGCCCGCCTCGGTGAACGCCTTGTGGGCGCGGCGCAGGATCCGCACCCGCTCGACGGGATCGGCGCCCGGTTCCAGGGCCACCCATGGATCGGTCAACTCGGCCTCCCGGAAGGCGATGCGGCTGGGACCCATCGTCACTCCCGGTGCGGGCCCGGACAAGCGCTCAGGCGAAGTTGACGAGCCTGATGAAGCGCGTCCAGTCCCAGTTCGGCCCCGGATCGGTGTGGTCGGTGCCCGGCACCTCGTAGTGGCCGATGATGTGCGCGCGGTCCTTGGAGATGCCGTATCTGGTGCAGATCGCTGCGGTGAGCTTGGCCGACTCCTCGTAAAGGGCGTTGGTGAAGTAGGCGGGCTGGTCCACCCAGCCCTCGTGCTCGATACCGATGCTGCGCGTGTTGTAGTCCCAGTTCCCCGCGTGCCAGGCGACGTCGCGCTCTCTCACGCACTGCGCCACATGCCCGTCGGCCGATCGCACGAGGTAGTGGGCGGACACCTTCTTCTGCGGGTTCTGGAAGATGGACAGGGTGTCGGAGTAGTTCTCCTGTGTGACGTGGATGACCACGTAGTCGAGCGGATAACTCGTCGGCCGACTGGACGCCGTGTAGTTGGACGTGGTCGCCGGAGTCCATTCGGCGAGCGGGTAGTCGACGGCCGAGGCCTGTGCCGTGGCCCGTGCGTCGGGGAGTAACGCGTAGGGGAGGGCGGCGAGGGCGGCGCCCTTCAGGAGACGTCGTCGACTGGGGAACGATCTGGCCCGTTCCATGGGGGATCTGCCTTTCGGTGGTGGCGGAGCGAATGCCGGGGGTCCGTTGGCTCACAACCCGAGTGCCGCGGCCCTTCCGCGGAGCTCTGTGTGCAGCCCGCGGTATGTCTCACGTGCGGGCAGCCATTCCTTGCGGAGCTTGGCGACGCATGTGTAGTTGGTGTCGCAGACGTTGGCGAGCGGCGACTCGACCGCCTGGGTCGCGAACTGGTACGCGTCCAGCTCACTGAATCCGTAGTCGCGCACCAGCCATCGCACCAGGTCGAGCTGGGATATCCGGAACGCGTCCTCCAGCGGGCGTGCCGACCCGGTCGAGATGATGTGAGTGTCGGATTCGATGCGCGGCCAGGGGGTGGCGATCCCCTTGAGCAGTTCGACGATCACCACCGTGTTCATCGCGCACTCGACGGCGACTCCGCAGGTCTCGCCCTCGCCCTGCCGCGCGTGCCCGTCTCCGAGGCTCAACAGGGCGCCCTCGACGTTCACTCCGAGATAGCAGGTGACGCCGGCCCGCATCTCCGGAGTGTCCATGTTCCCGCCGTGCGCGTCGGGCACCAGCGCGGAGCGCACCTCCAGGTTCGCGGGCGCCACACCGACGGTTCCGTGCATCGGGTCCATGGGCAGCTCGATCTGGATGTCACTCTCACGCGCGCGGAACAACGCCGTGCGCCGCTCCCGGTCGAGCTGCCAGATCCACACGGTCTCCGGCAGCGGCGGCTGCAGAGTGGCCGTGGTGTGTGTGGAGGTGAGCGCGCCGAAGAGGGGGACCGTCGTCGACGCCGCCCAGTCGCGGGCCGGTTCGATCGACACGAAGTGCACCGCGACCGTGTCGCCCGGTTCCGCTCCCTCCACGTGGAAGGGTCCCGTCTGCGGGTTGAGGAAGGGGAACTCGCAGACCTCGGACACCAGGTCCTCCTCGGACCGCACCCGGCCGGCGAAGCAGTCTTCCGTGTACAGGTCGAGGACGGTGCCGGGCGTGATGCGCGCGACGGGCGGCGCGCCGCCGAACGTCCACGCGTACTCGCCCGGTTCGGGCCGCACGGTCAGGATTCGGGGGTCGCTCATGTCTGCACAGCTCCGCTCTGCCAAGGGTGCGTTGGTGCCGGACACACTGCCATCGGTCCGACGGCCGTGCCTCGCGTGAATCACGGTACGGCGCTTGTCGGTTGAGCAGGGAAGACGCGCATGAATCAGTGGACAGGCGCGAGGTTGTGGACAACTCGGTCACCCGAAAGGGGGTACTGGTGTTCAGCGGCGCACGTCCTGACGTGTGCCGGCCGCGGCAGCGCCTACGCCGAGCACCGTTGCCCGCGCCACGACGACTGCCCTGCCACCGTCCCACCGTCCGTGATGCGACGGCTCGCGTCACGAACGCGACCGCCCCCGCTGCGACTGCCCGCGCGACAACCGCCCCCGCCCCGCTATGACCGTTCCGCCACCGCCGCGGGATCGTCGAGCACCGCCCGTACCACCGAGTGCGCCGCGCCCAGCAGCGGTCCCTCCGGCCCCAGCCGCGAGACCGACACGGCACAGGCGGGGCCCGCCGTGCGCCGCGCCAACTCGCGCTCCAGCGTCGGCAGCAGCCACGGCGCGAGGCCGGACAGTGCTCCGCCCAGCACGACAGTCTCCGGATCCAGCAGGTTGACCGCCCCGGTCAGCGCGATGCCGAGTGCGGTCCCGGCTCCGCGCAGCGCGCGTCTTACGTCCGCGTCGCCCTGGGCGGCAAGCGCGGCGAGGAGACCCACCCGGTCCGCGCCCGGTTCCAGGCCGGCGGCACGCATGACGGCCTCCTCACCCGCGTACTGCTCGAGGCAGCCGCGTCCACCGCACGGGCACTGCGGCCCCTCCGGCCGGACCGGCACATGCCCCAACTCGCCCGCGAAACCGCGCGTTCCGCGCAGCAGCCGCCCGTCCACGAGCACCGCCGCGCCGATGCCGATCTCCGCCGACACATGCAGAAAGTCGCGCGGAGTCGCGTCGCCCAGCCAGAGTTCCGCGAGGCCGCCGAAGTTGGCCTCGTTGTCGACGGTCAGCGGCAGGTCCCCGGGCAGCAGCGCGCCGAGGTCCGTGTCGTGCCAGTCGAGGTTGGGGGCGCGGACCACGGTCCGGGCGTCCCGCGCCACCAGACCGGGCACGGCGACAGCGAGGCCGGCGGGCCACAGACCCTCCCGCTCAGCCTCGGCTATGACCTGGCGGATCAGCGAGGTCAGTTCCGCGATCACGGGCTCGGGCGCCCGGCCGCGGTTCGTCCCATGCCGTACGGCACGTGCCCGCACCTCACCGCGCAGATCGACCGCGCACACCGCGAGATGATCGACGCCCACCTCCGCGCCGATCCCCGCGGGACCGTGGCCGCTGACGGCGAGCGCCGAGCCGGGTCGCCCCACCCGCCCCGGCCGCTCGGGTCCCAGCTCATCGAGGAGCCCCGAGCGGATCAGCTCGTCCACCAGCGTCGAGACGGCCGCCCGCGTCAGCCCGATGCGTGAGGCGACCGCGGCACGCGACAGCGGCCCCTCGGCGTTGACCGTGTGCATGACCCGGGAGAGGTTGCGGCGGCGCATGCCCTGCTGGGTGTCGGGCAGGCGGCCGGAACCGGTCGGATGAGCCTCGTGCAGCGGTGCGGTCATGCCTCCGTCAGTCCTCGTCCGGCCGGTCCCCAGCCATGTCGTCGGGGCGGTCCTCGTCAGTGCTTGTCCGGCTCCCGCTCCAGCAGCGGGGCCGCGTCGGAGAGTACCCCGGCGATCCTCGCGAGCGTCTCCTCGTCCCGCTCCACGGTGTCGAACACGGGCCCACGGGCCGTGTTCCAGCGGCGGGCGACCGCGGCCGGGTCCTCACCGGTCAACAGGCCGGCCGCCTGAGCGGCGGCGCCAAGGGCGACCAGTTCCTTGGCCTCCGGTACTTGAACGGGCCGCCCCGACAGACGGCGTACGGTCTGCTGCCAGGCCGCGCCCTTGGCGCCACCTCCGATGAGCAGCAGCGGCACGGAGCGGTCGGCGTCCGCGTCGAGCACCAGGTCGAGGGCGCCCAGCAAGGAGTGGACCGCGCCGTCGTACGCCGCCTGGAGCAGCTGTCCGCCGGTCGTGTCGTGTCGGAGGCCGTGCAGCAGCCCCGAGGCGTGCGGCAGGTTCGGGGTGCGCTCACCGTCCAGGTAGGGGAGCAGCGTCACGCCATTACTGGGTTCGACGGCCTCGCGGTCGAGGCCGAGCAGCGCGGCGACGCGGTCCACGGCGAGCGTGCAGTTCAGCGTGCAGGCCAGCGGGAGCCAGTCGCCGCGTGCGTCGGCGAAGCCCGCCACGGTGCCGGTCGGATCGGCGGGGTGCCTCGTCGAGACGGCGTACACCGTGCCGGAGGTGCCGAGGCTCAGCACCGGAGTGCCGGGGCGCAGCCCGAGCCCGAGCGCGGCGGCCGCGTTGTCACCGGTGCCGGCGGCGACCAGCGTGCCCCTGGAGAAGGGCAGCTCACCCCTGGAGTGCACGGTTCCGGCCACCTCGCCGGGCCGGACGACGCGGGGGAGCAGGGCAGGGTCGAGGCCGACGTGGGCGAGGATCTCGTCGTCGTACGCCTCTGTCCCGGATGCCCACCAGCCCGTACCGGAGGCGTCGCCGCGGTCGGTGGTGCCCTGTCCCGTGAGGCGTTCGGTGAGGTAGTCGTGGGGCAGGCGCACGGCCGCGGTCGCGTGGACGGCGGCGGGTTCGTTCTCGGCCAGCCAGGCCCATTTCGTGACCGTGAAGGAGGCACCCGGCACGCTGCCGGTGCGCTCGGCCCAGGTCTTCGGGCCGCCCAGCTCCGCGACCAGCCGGCGGGCCTGCGGCGCCGACCGTACGTCGTTCCACAGCAGGGCCGGGCGTACGGGCTCGCCCTGGGCGTCGAGCGTGACCAGCCCGTGCTGCTGGCCGCCGATCGACACCGCCGCGGCTTCGCGCGCCGCGTCGCCGCACTGGTGCAGCGCCTCACAGAGCGCGTCCCACCATTGCCGTGGGTCACTCTCGCGGCCCGATCCGGTGGTGACGGTGTGCGGCGCCTGTCCGCTCGCCACCACCTGTCCGGTCGACGCGTCGACGACCAGGGCCTTGGTGGACTGGGTGGACGAGTCCACCCCGACGACGAGCGGACCCTCGGCTGCTGACATCGGGTTCTCCCTCTTCCGCGGCTCCGCGGGATCGGCCTGTTTTCGGGTGCTCCGGACCACTGTGGCCCGGGTTTCGCACCTTGTGCTTGTGCTGAGACACCTTGTCTCTTCCCAGAGACGCCTCCGCATACTAATTTGTTAAGCGCCATGACGAAATAGTCGGCGCAAGCTGAGGAGCCGCGATATGAACTACCAGCCCACCCCCGAGGACAGGTTCACCTTCGGCCTGTGGACCGTCGGCTGGCAGGGAAGGGACCCGTTCGGCGACGCCACCCGGCGCGCCCTGGACCCGGTCGAGTCGGTGCAGCGCCTGGCCGAGCTCGGCGCCTACGGAGTGACCTTCCACGACGACGACCTGATCCCCTTCGGGTCCTCGGACAGCGAGCGCGAGTCCCACATCAAGCGGTTCAGGCAGGCCCTCGACGCGAGCGGCATGAAGGTGCCGATGGCCACCACGAACCTCTTCACGCACCCCGTCTTCAAGGACGGAGCGTTCACCGCCAACGACCGCGACGTACGCCGCTACGCCCTGCGCAAGACGATCCGCAACATCGACCTGGCCGTCGAACTGGGTGCCCAGACGTATGTCGCCTGGGGCGGCCGTGAGGGCGCCGAGTCCGGCGCGGCCAAGGACGTACGCGTGGCCCTTGACCGCATGAAGGAGGCCTTCGATCTTCTCGGCGAGTACGTGATCGACCAGGGGTACGACCTGAAGTTCGCGATCGAGCCGAAGCCGAACGAGCCGCGCGGCGACATCCTGCTGCCCACGGTCGGCCATGCCCTGGCGTTCATCGAGCGCCTGGCGCGTCCTGAGCTGTACGGCGTCAACCCCGAGGTCGGGCACGAGCAGATGGCCGGGCTGAACTTCACCCACGGCATCGCGCAGGCCCTGTGGGCGGGCAAGCTATTCCACATCGACCTCAACGGCCAGTCCGGCATCAAGTACGACCAGGACCTGCGCTTCGGGGCGGGCGATCTGCGCTCCGCGTTCTGGCTGGTCGACCTCCTGGAGAGTGCCGGTTACGCGGGGCCGAAGCACTTCGACTTCAAGCCGCCGCGGACCGAGGACCTCGACGGCGTATGGGCGTCGGCTACGGGCTGCATGCGCAACTACCTGATCCTGCGCGAGCGCACGGCTGCCTTCCGTGCCGACCCCGAGGTCCAGGACGCGCTGCGCGCCTCGCGCCTGGACGAGCTGGCGCAGCCCACCGCCGCGGACGGCATCAAGGGGCTGCTCGCGGACCGCGCGTCCTTCGAGGACTTCGACGTGGAGGCGGCCGCCGCGCGCGGGATGGCCTTCGAGCATCTGGACCAGTTGGCCATGGACCACCTGCTGGGTGCGCGAGGCTGAACCGCGGGGAGAGCGGGGCCGCATCCTGGTGGGTGCGGGCCCCCGCTTCCTTCTGCTGATCTCCGCGCGTGCTGATCTCTGCGCGTGATCTCTGCGCGCAATTCTCCGGAATCGTGCGATCCATGGCATGGGTCCGTATCAACTTCCGCACAGGGGTCGCCTCATGACCGGTTCGAGGCGACTCTTGACGGTATGGCCATGCCGCCCTTACCGCCCCAGCCTCCTCGGCCGCCGGGAGAAACACCGCCCCCCGGAGGCGGTGGTTTCGGCCCACCGTCGTCAGGAGGCTACGGGCCTCCACCCGCCGGCTCCGGCGGCTATGGCCCGCCTCCAGGTGACTCCGGCGGCTACGGTCCGCCTTCGGAGGGTGGCAGTTGGCCGCCCGGACAGGGTGGGAGCGGCTGGCAGCCACCACAACCGCCCGGGTCACCAGGTGGGTCCGGCGGTCATCGTGGAGGGCGCCGCCGCAACTTGCTGTTCCTCCTGCTTGCCGTGATCGTGGGCGTCGGAATCATCATCGCCGTGGCGTTGGTGGCCACTGGTGGTGATGGCGATCAGGACAAGAAGTCACCCACCGAGAGCAGCGGGAGCACGGGGTCGCCCACTCCGTCGTTCAGCATCCCGTCCGAGCTGCCCAGCGAGCTGCCGTCGCTACCCTCGGAGCTGCCCAGCGAACTGCCGTCCCTGCCTTCGGAGCTGCCGAGCGGCCTGGAGTCGCTCATTCCGAGCCTGGCGGACGACGAAGTGCCGTTCTACTTGCTGAGGACAGGCGATTGTTTCGACACGAACGACAGCCTGCCCGGGCAGGCCGCCAAGCGCTCCTGCGGCACACCGCATGACGCCGAGGTCGTGAAGGTGGCTGAGCTCAACGGCAGTTACACGACGGAGGCCGCGCTCAAGAAGGCCGCGTCGGCCCTGTGCGAAGCCCCTCTGGAACGCAAGGCGGCCCAGCAGCCCACGGGCACCGTACGCGGCACCCTCGTGCAGTACCCGGACCCCGGCGGCTACGAGATCGGCATAGACAACGTCGCCTGCAGCCTGGCCGCCGACATCGGCAGCGGCACCCACAAGCTCACCAAGCCGCTGGCGTGAGCGGCACGCGTGCGTGGCCGTTGTTCATGGCTCACGCGCGCGTGCCGCACGAAAACGGCTCTCTGGAGGTCAGATACCGCGAGGCAGCCGCACGTAGGTGACGGTCGTCTCGATTCCGCTGTCCACCAGTCGGCCCTGCGCGTTGAACGCGCCCGTCCCGTCCGTCATCCCGAAGTCGTTGTCGTTGATGAGGGCGAGCGTGTTGTCGTTCACGCGTGCGACGCCCTCGATCTTGCCGGGCACTCCGTCGACCGTGCCGAGGTCCACGACCAGGCTCTTGCGCAGCACCGGGACGCCGGAGGCCGCCGGGTCGTCGAGCTGCTCCAGGGAGGGGGACGTCGTGTCGCTGTCCCACGGGCCGCCGAGGATGTTCGCGCTGCTGGTGAGTTTGACCGTCTGCAGGCGCGCCGCCTTGTCGGTGCGCTCCTCGACGAGCAGCTTGTCGCGGCCGACGGCCACCACGGAGGAGATCTTCAGCTCGGAGGTGTCGTCCTCGCTCGGGTCGACCACGTTCACCGGGTCGAAGCGGTACGCGTACTCGGCGGTGACGGCCCGCTTCTTCGGCGAGAAGCGCATCAGCCGCGTCGTGAGCGAGGCGTCCCCCGAGTCGCCGTCCGGCAGGGAGAGCGGGCTCTGGACGGCCACCACCAGGTCACCGCCGGGGAGCAGGGCGAGCCCCTCGAAGCCACGGTTGATCTTCCGGTGCAGCAGAACGGACGGGAGCGCTTCGACCACCGGGTAGTCCGTGCCGGTCAGATTCAGCCCCTTGGGCACGTAGCGCGTAAGCACCTTCCCGCGCGCGGAGACATGGATCAGCGAGGGGCCGTACTCGTCGACGAGCCAGAACGTGCCGTCCTCGGCCCGCACGATGCCCTCGGTGTCGACACCGTTCGGGTTGTACGAGAGCGGGGTCTGCGCGTCATAGGAGTACGGCGCTTCGTCGCGCCCCGCCTGGTTGGGCAACCCGGTGACCGGCTTCCCGCCGGACGTGGTGATCGGGATCGCGTCGAGCACCTTCACTGTGTCACCCGAGACCCGGATCTTCACGATGGCAGGGTCGAAGCCGGGCACCGGGAACGTGCGGCGCTTCGTGCCGGCCACCTTGATCTGGCCGTTGGGCCCGCGGTCGGTGACCGTCCAGAACTCGCCCTTGCGCCCGGCAGGGTAGATGTCGCTGCCGATGCCACCGAGGTCCACACCTCGGTCGTCAGTGACGGTGCCGGGCAGTAGCGCGTTGCTGAACGTGCCCAGCGGGATGTCACCGAGCGTCGCGGTACGCGTCACCCTCGGCTGCGACGGGTAGCCCTCCGCGCTCGCCGTACCGGCCACCACGAGGGCGGCCACCACAGCGAGCGGCAGGCCCGTGGCGACGGATCGGTGGACGCGGCGCCGGCCGACGGCGTGCGGGGACATCTGGCCTCCTGGGGCACAAGTTCGGTGACAGCGGCCACAGTTCGCCCCGGCACCGAACGCCGCGTGACCCCAGGGTGAACATGGCGCGTCAACCAGTCATCGGGTCGCCGCTCGGGTCCCCTTCCATCAGGGCAAGAGCCGTCGCGGGATCCCCGGCAGCCGGTCCCGCGGGGCTCCACCGACCCCGCTCCTTGCGGTAGGGCCACCACCGTCCGTCGCGCCCCAGCCGCAACTGCGTCGCCGCCGCGACCGTGGTCCAGCGGTTGCGCGCGGCATGCAACCGCGGCCGCTCGCCCTCGTCCCAGGCCGACTCCAGGGCGGCACGCGCGCGTGCGAGCGATTCGGCCTCCACGGTCCAGTCGTCCTCAAGGACGGACAGTGCGGCGACACCCCCGTACCGCCAGGCCCGTACCGCGAGTTCCAGCTCCTCGCGGTCGCGACCCGAGCCGTCGGCGAGCCGCTGGGCGATCGCTCTCTCCGGGCGGCCGGCGGCCAGCCGCACCGCATCCTGGGCGAGCGTCAGTTCCGCCTCGACAGCCTGCTGTCCGTGCCCGGAACGGAGCGCCTCGGCGAGCAGCAGATACGCCTCGCCCGCGGTCGCGGCTGCCAGGAACTCCAAGGCAGCCGGGTCGACTTCGGCCGGCGGAGCGGCCTCCGTGTCCAGGGAAGGCGACTGCCCCGGCCTTTCGGGCAACACCGGAAGGGGCGGCAGCGGCGGAAGGATGCCTCCGACCGCGTACGCCTCGGTGGCGTCCACGCCCTCCAGGGGGAGGTCCGGCGCTTCCGTGGGCTGTGCGAGGGCGCTGCCGCGCGCCTGAAGCTCGTCCAGCAGGGTGCGTTCGTCCCGCCCCCGCATCAGCAGCAGAACGAACGGATCCTGGTCCAGCAGCCGCGCCGTCTGGTAGCAGAGCGCGGCCGTGTGCCCGCAGTGGTCCCAGGCGCCGCAGCCGCACTCCGCCTCCAGATCGCCGAGTCCCGGCAGGAGTTCGACACCGGCGGCCGCCGCGTCCTCGACCAGGTGCGGCGGCATGTCGCGGTCGAGGAGCGCGGCGATGTGCCCGGCGCGTTCGACGGCCATGCCGAGGAAGCGGTCCCACTGATCCTCGGACAGCTCCTGAAGCAGCACGTCCGCCCGGTGCGCGGTGCCGTCGCGGTCCTGTACGACGGCCGTGATGCGCCCCGGACGCACCGAGACGGCGCCCACCGCACCCCCGCGCGCGAGCCTGCGTCCCGTCTTCACCGGCTCTGAGTCCAACGCCGCGTCCTCCAGGGCCTGCAGCCAGGCCCGGCCCCACCAGGTCTGCGCGAAACCCCGCCCGGGCGCGGGCGGCAGCGCGGCAAACGTGCGCTCCTTGTTCCGATCCGTCATCGTGTGCCCCCTCGCAGCTCCACCAGGTCGGCCAGTTCGGCATCGGTCAGCTCCGTGAGCGCCGCCTCCCCGGCCCCGAGCACCGCGTCCGCCAACTGCTGCTTGCGCCGCAGCATGTCGGCGATCCGGTCCTCGATGGTCCCCTCCGTGATGAACCGGTGCACCTGCACGGGCCGGCTCTGCCCGATGCGGTACGCGCGGTCCGTGGCCTGCGCCTCGACGGCTGGGTTCCACCAGCGGTCGTAGTGCACGACATGCTCGGCCCGCGTCAGGTTCAGCCCCGTCCCCGCCGCCTTCAACGACAGCAAGAAGACAGGGATTTCGCCCTCCTGGAAGCGGTCCACCATCGCCTCACGCTCGTTGATGGGAGTCCCTCCGTGCAGGAACTGGGTCGACACTCCGCGCGCTGCCAAGTGACTCTCGATGAGACGCGCCATCCGCACGTACTGCGTGAAGACCAGAACGCTCGCCCCCTCGGAGAGGATGGTGTCCAGCAGTTCGTCGAGCAGCTCCAGCTTCCCGGACCTGCCCGGGATCTTCGGCCGGTCCTCCTTGAGGAACTGCGCCGGGTGGTTGCAGATCTGCTTCAGTCCGGTCAGCAGCTTCACGATCAGTCCGCGCCGCGCCATGCTGTCCGCGCCCGAGATCTCCGCGAGCGTCTCGCGCACCATGGCCTCGTACAGCCCCGCCTGTTCCTTGGTGAGCGACACGGCACGGTCGGTCTCGGTCTTCGGCGGCAACTCGGGCGCGATGCCCGGGTCCGACTTGCGGCGGCGCAGCAGGAACGGTCGTACGAGCTGGGCGAGCCGCTCTGCCGCCGCGGGGTCCTGGCCGCCCTCGACGGCCTGCGCGTACCGCGTACGGAACGTGCCGAGCCTGCCGAGCAGTCCGGGAGTCGTCCAGTCGAGGATCGCCCACAGCTCCGAGAGGTTGTTCTCCACCGGGGTGCCGGTGAGCGCCACACGCGCGCGTGCGCCGATCGTGCGCAGTGCCCGTGCCGTCGCCGAGTAGGGGTTCTTCACGTGCTGGGCTTCGTCGGCGACGACCATGCCCCACGTCACCTCGGTGAGCCGTGGCGCGTCGAGCCGCATCGTGCCGTACGTCGTGAGGACGAACTCCCCGCCGGCCAGGCCCTCCAGGCTGCGCCGAGAGCCGTGGAAACGCCGTACGGGGATGCCGGGGGCGAACTTCTCGATCTCCCGCTGCCAGTTGCCCATCAGGGAGGCCGGGCAGACCACGAGTGTGGGGCCCGCGGCCGAATCGTCGCTCTGCCGGTGCAGATGCAGGGCGATCAGCGTGATCGTCTTGCCCAGGCCCATGTCGTCGGCGAGACAGCCGCCCAGTCCCAAAGAGGTCATCCGGGCGAGCCAGTTGAGCCCCCGCAGCTGATAGTCCCGCAGCGTCGCGGCGAGCGCCGCGGGCTGCCCGACCGGCTCCTGCGACTCCGGGTCCGCCAGCCGCTCGCGCAGCGTCGCCAGCCACCCCGTGGGCCGTACGTCGACCCGGAGGCCGTCGACCTCCGTCGAGCCCGTCAGGGCGGCACTCAGCGCGTCGATGGGTGTGACCTTGCGGTCCTGCTGGGCCTGGGCGCGGCGCACCTCCTGCGGGTCGACCAGCACCCACTGGTCGCGCAGCCGCACCATGGGCCGGTTCGCTTCGGCGAGCCGGTCCAGTTCCTGCCGGGTGAGCTGCTGATCGCCCAGCGCGAACCACCAGTTGAAGGCGAGCAGCGCGTCTGCCGAAAGGAACGAGGGCGTGTCCGACGAGGCCTTGACCGGGCCCTTGTCCTCGTCCGGCGGACCGATGACCGCGCGTGCGGTCAACTTCTGTGCCAGCTCCTTCGGCCAGTGCACGTCGACGCCCGCGAACGCCAGCATGCGGGCGCCTTCGCCGAGTAGTTCAGTGACCTCCTCGTCGGCGAGTTCGACGGCGTCCGGCACGGCTGCCGAGAGCAGGGGAGTCAGCGGGGCCCAGGCCCGGACCGCGCGGCGCAGTGCGAGCAAGGCGTCCATCCGCGCGCGCGGGCCGAAGGCCGAGGACCCGGCCCAGACGGCGGATGCGTCCGCGACGAGGGTCGGATCGCTCACGCTGTGCACCTGCAGCACCACGTGGAACTGCAGGCGGGTCTCGTCCGACACGGCCGACGCGAGTCCCGGTACCTCGACGCGCAGGGAGATCCGTACGTCCGCGTCGTGCCCCGCGGCGATGTCCGCGGCCCAGGCGCGCTTTTCGGGCACGTGCTGCGGCTCCGGCGCGGCGAAGGCCCGACCGCCCGCCACGAGCGCCGCCGCGGGCGAGCGGGGCAGTGCGTCGGCGACCGCGTCGAGGAAGGCCCGCAACAGCCGCTCCGGATCGGGCAGCCTCAGCGGTCCGGCTCCGTCCAACGGCACCGCGTGCGCCTGGGGCGGCATCGCGGCGGCCAGCTCACGGATCCGCTCCAGGTCGTCCGCCGACAGCGGGCCTGCGCGCCACGCGTCGTGGTCGTCGGGGGTCAGTCCGGGCAACAGCAGTCCGCGCGCGGCGAACTGGAGGGCCAGCACGGCGGCCGCGCCCCAGAACGAGGTCGCCCGGTGAGCCTGCGCGGCGGCACGCGCGCGTGTGAGCACCGGCAGCGCGGCGCGCACGGGAAGGAGCACGGCGGGCACGGTCACGAGGTCGACGCCCTCACCCGCGGGCAGGACGACGGCCAGATCCTCGGCGGAGCCGGACGCCACCACGGGAGGAGCGTCGCCGTCCGGGTGCCAGAAGGCGACGCAGCCGGTGCGGGACGGATCGGCGGGCACGAACACGGCACAGCAGCGGGCCAGTTCAGCGATCTCGGTGGGAGTTGCAGCAGGAATCCTCTGCACAGCGATGATGCATTCCTCAAATTTGACTACCGGGGGCCGGTCGCCGAGGGTACAGCACTCCGGGCGACGGGCGAGCACGGTGGAGTCGTGGCGTGGGTCACTACATGCCAGGGGGTGTAGGCAACCCCCCTGACGTGCGGGGGAGACCCCCGCACCAACCCGGGTGGTGGCGCCATGGTCGCCGATGGTCACCGATTCGTACGTTTCATCAGGTCAACCCGTTTCTCCAGAGACCGGAGACCCGCCATGCCCCAGCTTGCCGCAGCCGTCGCGGAACATCCGCCCGGGACGGCCCCGGGAAGTGACTTCGCGCCCCTCCTGCGAGCCGTCAAGGGCGAGGGCCTACTGAAGCGGCGCCATGGCTGGTATGCGCTCACGATCACCGTCAACGCGCTGTCCCTGGCCACCGTCGTCACCGCTGTCGTCCTGACCGGCAACTCCTGGTGGACGTTGCTCCTCGCTCCGCTCCTGGCCGTCCTCTCGGCCCGGACGGCGTTCATAGGCCACGACGCGGGCCACTCCCAGATCACCGGCAACAAGCCCGCCGGACGTCTGATCGGCCTGCTCCACGGCAATCTGCTGCTGGGGATGAGCTACTCCTGGTGGAACGACAAGCACAACCGCCACCACGCCAACCCGAACCACATCGACAAGGACCCGGACGTCGTCGCCGACATCCTGGTCTTCACGAGCGAGCAGGCCCGGGGGAGGGCCGGTTTCCGGCGCTGGCTGACTCGTAACCAGGCCTGGCTCTTCTTTCCGCTCACCCTTCTCGAAGGCGTCGCCCTGAAGGTGCACGGTTTCCAGGACCTTCGTCGGCAGCCGCCGCGTGAGCGGACCGTGGAAGCACTGCTGCTGGTGATCCACGTCGTCGCGTACGCGGCCCTGCTGCTCACCTCCATGTCCCTGGGCAAGGCGCTCGCCTTCGCCGCCCTCCACCAAGCACTGTTCGGTCTGCACCTGGGCATGGCCTTCGCGCCCAACCACAAGGGCATGGAGATGCCCGACCCGGAGGGCAATCGCTGGGGACATCTGCACCGTCAGGTGCTCACCTCGCGCAATGTCCGCGGTGCCGTCCTGACGGACTGGTTTCTCGGTGGCCTCAATTATCAGATCGAGCACCATCTGTTCCCCAGCATGCCCCGCCCCCATCTGCGACTCGCGCAGCCGCTGGTGCGCGCACACTGCCGAGACTTGGGTATCCCCTATGTGGAGACCGGGCTCGTCGACTCCTACCGGCAGGCCCTGGGCCACATGCACGAGGTCGGAGAACCTCTCAGGGTTGGCTAGGGGTCAGGCCTCAGGGTCGTATCAGGGTCTCGTTCCGGAACCGTGGGAGGCACGGACCCGTTCTCAGGACAGAGAGCGGCAGTAGCCGCAAAGGAGGCGACACATGTCGAAGAACGCGAAGATCGCCGCAGGGGGTGTGGCGGTCGGGCTCATCCTGCTGATCTGGCTGCCCTGGTGGGCCGCTTTCCTGATCGTGCTGGGAGTCCCGGCGGCCGCATACCTGGCGCTGGACCCCTCGCAGCGGCGCAGGCTGCGCCGCGTCACACGCAAGGAGATCGGCCGCTGAGGCGCCACCGACCTGGTACGTCTCCGCCCAGCGCGCCGGAGTCGAGCGCATCGCCGCTCGTGGGCCTGCCATCGGCATGATCCGCGAGCGGTGATGCGTGCTCGGCTCACCGACGGGGTGAGCCGAGCGCACTTCCTGGCGGGCCGACCTCGACGCTCAGCGCGCGCGAGGGCCATGACATCGCGATGGGCGCTTTTCCCGTCAACTTGAACGAGAGCCGCTGACATGGCCCACTGACAAAGGGCCGCGCAACCGGGGCATCGCTCGGCGCGGCCGCTCAGCTGGGGCGTACCGCCAGCTTGTCGAGGGCCTCCAGGAGGCCGGGCAGCTCCGGCCCGCGGCCGACGGGCAGGACTTCTCCGGGCTCCTCGTCGAGGAGGACGAAGGCGATGTCGTCGGTCCTGGCGACCAAGGACCAGCCGGGGCCGTCGGCGCGCAGGGTCCGTGCGTCGGTCGTGGCGAAGGACGAGCGGACGCGGCCGAGCGGGGGTGGCGTGTCTACGTAGGAGCGCGCCTCCGCCAGGACCCGGCGAATGCCGCTGGGTGCCTCGCCGTCGGCGCTCTCGGTGCGCTCCTGAGCATCCTCAGAGGCGTTTTCGGTCTGCGCCCCGGCGTCCGGTTCGGTCCCTGTCCTGGCGTCCGACTTCGCGAAATCCGCGTCGTTGATCTGCTCCCGCCAGATCGCCCACTGCAGCGCGATCTCGTCGGCGCCGAGACGCCGTTGAGCCGGGCCCCAGATGGTGGTGTCCGGCGGGCGCAGCGGGGGCCGTTCCGTGAGCTCGGGCCCGGGGTCGTGCGGGGCCGGCACTCCCGGAGCCGATACGGCGACATCAAGGGGCCAGCCGGGCAGTGCGGAGACGACCGTGCGCTCGTCCGGCGACAGATCGTGCTCCATTCCGCAGTCCCAGGAGGCGATGGCGACGGCGACCAGCGAGACGTCGTCGATGACGACCGTCCACCGGGCGCCCTCGCTGTCCTGGCCGAGTACCAGGCCGTATCCGTCGGCGAGCGGTGCCAGGTCGAGTGCCGCGCAGGCCGCCGGGTAGTCGTCCCCCAGCACACTGGGGAACTTCGCCGGTGTCAGCAGCACGGCAGTCAGCACGTACAGCGCGTCGTCGTCCACGGTGGCGATGGCGTCATCGTCCGTCCCGGCCATCCCAGCCTCCCCATTGCTACATCCGTCGGCGCACCCTAATGCGACCGGAAGGCCCTTGTCACGAGGCCCAAGTACACGCGGAGCTGCAGCTATCCGGCTGGACAGGGGCGAATCGACCTTCCGGGGCGGTCGCGGGTCACACGGCGGGTAGTCCGAGCAGCGTCCGCGCCACTGTCTGCGGCGACTCGTCACGTTCCCGCGCGAGGGCGATGACGGCCCGGCAGGCCAGCTCGTTCACACCGAACGACAGTGCCTCCGGCGACACCCAGGCCGCGGCCTCCTCGATCTGGTCCTGATCGTCCTCCGCGCACGCCGACACGTACACAGCGGCCGCCTCGAACAAGTTGTGCGTACTTTTCTCCGGCCGTCGTATCGCGGGCTGCCCTTCCTCGGGCCGCTCGGCCGTCTTCTTGCGCCACGTCTTGCGGAGTCTGCCGAACATACCGGACATCTGGCCGCCTTCCCCCTGTGGAGCCCGTACGGGCAGTAGCTCATCGGTCAACTAATGCTACTCAACGTAGAGTTGGAGCCTCGGCGGCAGAAGGGGGTCGGCCCGGTGAAGCGCTACGAGCGACTCGAACGGATCCGGCGAATGGACCCGGTGGCGGACGCGTCGAAGATCTACCGGCTCACCGCCACGTACGAGTTCCCCTGGGACTTCACCCGAGCTCTGGAACTGGCTCTCTACCGCACCTACGCCGTTCCCAGTATCGGCCGGCTGCTCGCCGAGACGGCGGAGCTCACCGACCGCGCTCAGAAGCGCTACGACGACACCGTGCTGCTCCTCGACACCGTGGTCGAGCACGGCTTCGACGGGGACGAGGGCAGAACCGCGATCCGCCGGATCAACGAGATGCACCGCAGCTACGACATCAGCAATGAAGACATGCGGTACGTGCTCTGCACGTTCGTGGTGATGCCCAAACGCTGGACCGACCTCTACGGGTGGCGCAGGATGTCGCGGCACGAGATCGTCGCGTCCAGCGTGTACTACCGCACGCTGGGGCGGCACATGGGCATCAAGGACACTCCGGAGGCTTATGAGGACTTCGAGACCTGTCTCGACGCCTACGAAGAGGCCCATTTCGGATGGGACGAGAGCGCGCGCCGAGTCTCCGACGCGACCCTGTCGCTGATGACCTCCTGGTACCCGCGCCCACTCGCGCCGCTGTTGCGGGTGTCGACGCTCGCCTTGCTCGACGAGCCGCTGCTGCAAGCCTTCCGGTACAAGCCTCCAGGTGCCGCCACGCGCGCGCTGGTCCGCCGCGTGGTGCGGATGCGCGGGCGTCTGGTGCGCCTGATGTCGCCGCGCCGCGCCCCGCACTTCGCGCGGCAGAACTGGGAGATCAAGGGCTATCCCGACGGCTACCGCGTCACCGAGCTGGGCACCCGTCCGGTGCCCGGCGTGCGGGGCTGCCCCGCCTCACCGGCCTCGCCCGCCGCTCCTGTCGAGTGAGTCGATGGTGGTCCGCAGCCAGGCCAGTTCGGCCCGGCTGGTGGCCCGCGCGATCGTGAGGATGCCACGCCGGAAGGGGTCGTCCAACTCCTCGGCACGCAGCGGCCTGTCACCGTCGTAGAAGAAGCTCGCGGGCTCCTCCAGGAAGGTGAGCCTGCGCCGCAGCACGATGGCCTGCGCCACCGGGTCTTCCAGATGCCTGAGGAAGGCGAGCACCGTGAACCAGCGGTTCTCGTCGGTGATGTCGCGCCGCACCGGCTCCGCGAGCATGCGACGCAACTCGCCTCTGCCCTCCTCCGTGAGCGTCAGGACATGACGTGGGGCCGCCACGGAGCCGGGCTGGGTGGCCCGCGCCAGCAGGCCGGCCTTCTCCAGGCGCTTGATCGCGGGATACAGCGTGCTCTCGGCCACGGGCTTCACATGGCCTGTCAGTGCGGTGATGCGCTTGCGCAGCTCATAGCCGTGCAGCGGGGCGTCGCACAGGAAACCAAGGATGGCCAGCTCGAGCATGCTCACATTCTGCCGCACACTCGCTGTACATCGCATCTTCTATACATC
Source organism: Streptomyces sp. NBC_00554 (assembly GCF_041431135.1). Classification (NCBI taxonomy): domain Bacteria; kingdom Bacillati; phylum Actinomycetota; class Actinomycetes; order Kitasatosporales; family Streptomycetaceae; genus Streptomyces; species Streptomyces sp. NBC_00554. Next base: position 9,006,310 of record NZ_CP107799.1, read on the forward strand.
GGTTCCGATGTATTCTCCTGAAGCCGCGAGGAACGATGACGTGACACATGAGGAGAGTGCGATGAAGCAGGCCGAGTTCGACGGCAAGGGAAGCCACATCCGTTGGACGGAGACGACGGGCGCCGAACCGGCACGCGTGTACGTCCATGGGCTGGGAGCCGCATCGACCGTCTACAACGCGCACATCGCGGCCCGGCCCGAACTGGCGGGCCGCCGGACCCTGTTCGTCGACCTGCCAGGCCACGGCATCAGCGACAGGCCCGCGGACTTCGGCTACACACTGGAGGATCACGCCGACGCGCTGGCGGCGGTTCTGGACGCCGCCCACCTCATCGGGGTGGAACTCGTCGCGCACAGCATGGGCGGCGCCGTCGCCATCGTGCTCGCCCACCGGCGACCCGACCTCGTCTCACGGCTGGTCCTCACGGAGGCCAACCTCGACCCGCACCCCCCGGTCAAGGCCGGCAGCAGCGGCATCGCCTCGTACGAGGAGGACGACTACGTCGAAAACGGCGGCCACGCGCGCGTGCTCGACAAGGTCGGCCCCTCCTGGGCGGCCACCATGCGCCTCGCCGACCCCCGTGCCCTGCACCGCACGGCGACCGGACTCATACGCGGCACGAACCCCACGATGCGCCACATGCTCCGGGAGCTGACGGCGGACCGCGTCTACCTCCAGGGCGAGCTGAGCGGCGAACTCCCGGGCAAGGAAGGTCTGGAGGCGGCCGGTGTACGGGTGGTGACCGTGCCCGGCGCCGGGCACAACGTCATGTTCGACAACCCCGACGCCTTCGTGGCGGAGGTCGCCGGAAGGGCCTGAGGCGTCAGCCGCGGCGTACGGCCAGCGCGAGGAAGCGGGCGTCCTCGTCGACGTACGAGGTCATGTCCCAGCCGGAGCCGGCCAGCAGGGGGCGGAGGTTGGCCTCGTCGCGCAGGTCCTCCGGAGTGATCCGCCGACCCTGGCGGGCCGCGAGCGCCGCCCGGCCGATCGGGTGGAAGAGCGCCAGAGTCCCGCCGGGCCGTACGACTCGTGCCAACTCGCGCAGGTTTTCGGCGGGGTTCGGCAGATGGGCGATGAGTCCGGCCCCGAACACGGCGTCCAGTGACTGGGCGCGCAACGGCAGCGCGGCGACGTCGGCGAGCAGCAACTGTCCCTCGCGGTCCCGTCCTGCCCGTACGGCGGCCTCCAGCATGGCCGGGGTCAGATCGGCCCCGAGCACCACTCCGGAGGGCCCTACAGCCGCTCGCAGCGGCGGCAGGGCGCGCCCGGTGCCGCAGCCCGCGTCGAGGACCCGGTCGCCCTTGCGCAGCCCGATTTCGGCGACCGCTGCGGCGTACGCGGGGCCGTCGTCGGGGAACCGGGTGTCCCAGTCCGCCGCGCGCGCCCCGAAGAAATCCTGGACATGTGTGTGGTGGTCGCTCATGTTCCGCATGATCCCTCACCGACACGAAGTACGACGCGGCGCACATGTTCGAGCGGGCCGCGATCGTTCAGTTGCACCTTTCCGTCATATTTCAACACCTTTCGAAATGCGCCCCCGTTGTGCGCCCCTGCCCGGACTAGCGTCCCTGAGCCATGGGACACCTGGACCACGCAGCCTTCGGCTGGCTGACCCCCGTGCTGTCGTACGCGATGGCCTGCATCGGCGCTGCCCTCGGGCTGCGCTGCACCGTCCGCGCACTCGGCGCCACCGGCCGGTCGCGCCGCAACTGGCTCCTCACCGCGGCCTCCGCGATCGGCACCGGCATCTGGACGATGCACTTCGTGGCCATGCTGGGCTTCAGCGTCACCGGTACGGAAATGCGCTACAACGTGCCGTTGACCATCCTCAGCCTGCTCGTCGCCATGGTCGTCGTCGGCGCGGGCGTCTTCGCCGTCGGCTACGGCCGCGACCGGGGCCGAGCCCTTGTCCTCGGCGGGCTCACCACAGGGCTGGGCGTCGCGAGCATGCACTACCTGGGCATGGTCGCGTTGCGGCTGCACGGCGACGTGCACTACGACCCGGCGCTCGTCGGGCTCTCCGTCGCGATCGCCGTGGTCGCGGCGACCGCGGCCCTGTGGGCGGCACTCAACATCAAGTCGCCGGTAGCCGTCGCCGTCGCCTCCCTCGTCATGGGAGGGGCCGTGAGCAGCATGCACTACACCGGAATGATGGCGGTGAGCGTGCGCGTCAGCCCCTCCGGCGAGGTTCTGCCCGGGGCCACGGCGATGCAGTTCATCTTCCCCCTCGCCGTCGGCCTCGGGTCCTATCTCTTTCTGACATCGGCCTTCGTCGCGCTGTCGCCGACGACCGGTGAGCGCGAGGCGTCCGCATCGGCCCAGCGGCCGGTCGAGAGCGTCGCCCGTTAACGGCGGCCCCGGAGCCATGACGAACCGGAAGGCACGTCCCGAACCACCGAGCGAGGAGGCCATGCGTACACCCCGTAGGACCCCCAAACCCGGCGCCGAGCCGCCCCAGGCCCCGGCGCGCGGTCGGCGTGCGCACGCGGGTCCGCCGGCGGACGAGCGCGCGGACACCGAGGAGACCGACACCGGGGCACCGCCAGAGGCACCCCCTCGCGCCGGCACGTGGCGCATCCGCCCCCGCACCGTTCGGGCCAAGATCGTCTGCCTGCTGATGGTGCCGGTCGTCTCGCTGCTCGCGCTGTGGGCGTACGCAACAGTGACCACCGCCCAGGACGTCGCACGGCTACGGCAGTTGCAGAGCGTGGACTCGACGGTCCGGGCCCCGGTCGACGCCGCCGTCGCCGCACTCCAGACCGAACGCGCGGCCGCCGTCCGGTACGCGACCGCCCCTGGCACCGTGCAGGAGAGCGACCTCAAGGAGCTGGCCGGGCGCACCGACCGGGCGGTGGCAAAGCTGCGACTCGGTGAGCACACCGTCGCCGACGGCGCGGACCTGCCCGCCGGAGTGGCCACGCGCCTGGAGACCTTCGTCACCGGAGCCGAGCAACTGCGGACCCTGCGCACCGCCGTGCTGAACCGCCGTACGGGATGGGACGAGACCTACAGGACGTACACCAGGACCATTTCGACGGCCTTCGCCGTGGGCGGCGCGCTCACCGGCATCCAGGACGCCGATCTGGGCTCCGACGCGCGCGTGCTGCTCGAATTCTCCCGTGCCGGGGAGGCGCTCGCCCAGGAGGACACGGTCCTGGCCAGCGCCCGGCTCGCCAGGACTCTCGACGGCGAGCGACTGCGGCTGTTCGCAGGGGCTGTCGACACCCGCCGCACGCTGACCGACGCGGCTGTGGCGGATCTCGGCGGGCCGGAACGAGCCGCCTGGCACGACCTCGTGGAGGGGAGCGCGTACGCCGACGTAGGCGCCGTCGAGGACAAGGTGCTCGCGTCCCCATCCGGCGGCAAGGCGATCTCCGCCGCTCCGGAGGCCGACTGGAACACCGCCCACGCGCGCGTGCAGGACGGAATGCGGACGATCGAGGCGAACGCGGGCCGCGGTGTCGCTGACCGGGCGGACCCGTTCACGCGCGGGCTGCTCACACCGGCCGGCGCCGCGGTTCTGTTCGGACTCGCCGCCGTCGTCGCGTCGCTCGTCATCTCCGTACGCATCGGACGCGGGCTCGTCATCGAGCTGGTGAGCCTGCGCAACAGCGCCCTGGAGATCGCGCGCCGCAAACTCCCGCAAGCCATGCGCAGACTGCGCGCGGGAGAGGAGATCGACGTCCGAGCCGAGGCCCCGCCCGGACCGCCCGCGGAGGACGAGGCCGGGCAGGTCGCGGAAGCCCTGGGCACCGTGCACCGAGCCGCCCTGCGCGCCGCCGTCGAACGTGCCGAACTCGCCAGCGGAATCTCCGGGGTCTTCGTCAATCTCGCTCGCCGCAGCCAGGTTCTCGTGCACCGTCAACTGAGCCTGCTGGACAGCATGGAGCGCAGGTCCGATGACCCGAACGAGCTGAGTGACCTGTTCCGGCTCGACCACCTCACCACAAGGATGCGGCGCCATGCGGAGAGCCTGATCATCCTCTCCGGGGCCGCGCCCGGACGGGCCTGGCGGATGCCGGTCTCGCTGACGAACGTGGTCCGCGCGGCAGTCTCCGAAGTCGAGGACTACGCGCGCGTGGAGGTGCGACAACTCCCCGAAGCGCTGGTGGTGGGCGGCGCGGTGGCCGACCTCACCCACCTCCTTGCGGAAATCGTCGAGAACGCCGCCCAGTTCTCGCCGCCGCACACCCGAGTCCGGGTCACCGGAGAGCCGGTCGGCAACGGCTACGCCGTGGAGGTCGAGGACCGGGGGCTCGGCATGGGCAAGGAGACGCTCGCCGAGGCCAACCGCCGGATCGAGCAGTCCGAAACCCTCGACCTCTTCGACAGCGACCGGCTCGGCCTCTTCGTGGTCAGCAGGCTCGCGGCCCGCCATGGCATCAAGGTGCACCTGCGGACCTCGCCCTACGGCGGCACCACCGCGGTCGTTCTGCTGCCCACCGCCCTGCTGCACGGCGGCGCGGCGGAACGTTCCCCCCGCAGGGGCGACACCGAAAGGCCCGCGCAACGCGAGTACGCGCGGGTGACGGCCGCCCCAGAGCAGGAATCCGTCCAGGCCGTCACCGAGCGGCCGGCGCTGGTGCCCCCCATCCAGACCGCCGTCGAAGCCCCGGCGAACGGTTCGCCCGAAAATCCCCCTCCCGGAGTCACCACTTTGCGGCTGCACCGGCCCCCGGACGACGCCGAAGAGTCCGACGACCTCCCTCGGCGTGTGCGGCAGGCGAACCTCGCACCGCAACTGCGCGAACAGCGTGCCGAGGAGCCGGTACAAACGGCGGATGACCAGGCCGATGGCAAACGCACCCCCGAAGTCGTACGGGACCGGATGTCGGCCTACCGCGACGGCTGGGTGCGCGGGGGCGGCAGGTCACCCGGCCTCCGTGCCACACCCGACCCCGAAGCGGGCAGCGACAGCAGCGAAGGAGACCCCGCATGATCCAGGATCCGAGCATGAGGGCCGCCCAGCAGTCCGGCGAACTCGACTGGCTGCTGGACGACTTGGTGCTGCGTGTGGCTGAGGTGCGGCACGCAGTGGTGCTGTCCAACGACGGACTCGCGGTGGGAGCGTCCACCGCCCTGCGGCGCGAGGACGCCGAACACCTCGCGGCCGTCGCCTCCGGCTTCCACAGCCTGGCCAAGGGCGCCGGCCGCCACTTCGGAGCCGGAGGCGTGCGTCAGACGATGGTGGAGATGGACGACGGCTTCCTGTTCGTGGCGGCCGCTGGCGACGGCTCATGCCTCGCTGTCCTGACCGCGGTGACTGCCGACATCGGCCTGGTGGCGTACGAGATGGCGCTGCTGGTCAAGCGCGTCGGCGAACACCTCTACACACCGCCGCGCGTTGGCGCACAACCGCCTGCCGCCGGATGACCGAGGACGGTCGGTGCAGATGACCGAGAACATGCCGGGCGCCTCTCCGCAGGAGGGCAGCCAGTGGTACGACAACGAGGCCGGACCTCTCGTCCGCCCCTACGCGATGACGGGTGGCCGTACCAAATCCGGCCCCACGGGCGTGCGCTTCGATCTGATCGCCCTCGTCACGCTCGACACGGGTGCACCCGGTATCGACGACGACACCTCACTGGGGCCGGAGCACCGGGCCCTGATCGAGCTGTGCCGTATCGAGACGCAATCGGTGGCCGAACTCTCCGCCGACGCCGACCTGCCGGTGGGCGTGGTCAGGGTGCTTCTGGGCGATCTCCTGGAACTGGGCTGCGTCACCGTGAGCCGCCCGGTACCCCCCGCCCAACTGCCCGACGAGCGGATCCTCCGCGAGGTGATCGAGGGACTGAGGGCGCTCTAGATGAACCAAGTCGGATTGTCCTGTGCGCTTTTGCCGACACATCCGGGTACCAAATGGGGTGTCTGTCGGCCGCAACGGTCAATAGCGGTCCAATCCCTCGAAAGGGGCCCGCAGTTGCCATGATGCTGACTCCGCGCACCCGCACAGATGTACCGACCTGTAATCCGTATGGACGTACCCACGTCGACCGTTGCCGGCACACCCGAGAGAAGTGATCAATGGTCTCCGAGAACTCCGATGCCTCGGATGGCGACATGACCGCCCTGGCGTTGAAGATACTGGTCGCCGGCGGATTCGGCGTGGGCAAGACCACCCTGGTGGGCGCGGTCAGTGAGATCCGGCCGCTGCGCACCGAGGAGTTGCTGAGCGAGGCGGGTCAGTCGGTGGACGACACCGATGGCGTGGACCAGAAGGTCACGACGACCGTCGCCATGGACTTCGGTCGCATCACCATCAGGTCCGGTCTCTCGCTCTACCTCTTCGGGACCCCGGGCCAGGACCGGTTCTGGTTCCTGTGGGACGAGTTGTCACAGGGCGCCCTCGGAGCCGTCGTCCTCGCGGACACCCGGCGGCTCGAGGACTGCTTCCCCGCCGTGGACTACTTCGAGCACCGGCACATCCCGTTCGTGGTGGCCGTCAACTGCTTCACGGGCGCCCGTACTTACGGTGCTCAGGACGTGTCCCGCGCCCTCGACCTCGACCGGGGTACGCCTGTGGTGCTCTGCGACGCCCGTGACCGGGACTCCGGGAAGGAGGTGCTGATTCGTCTGGTCGAGTACGCCGGGCGGGTACACACCGCCCGGCTGCTCGACTCCGTCGGCTGAGACACGTCGCGCCCGCTCCGTTTGGCCCGGTCGGGCGAGGATCGGGACTCTCAGCCGGCCAGCGCGGCGAAGGCAAGAACCTTCTTGATCCTTACTCGTACGAGGAGTTCACCGGGAACCCCGTTGCGCTCCCCAAACTCCGTGGCGCGCTCCTCGCCCATGTAGCGGGCGCCGATCCGAGCGGCCCAGTGCCGCAGATCGTCGAGATCCTCCGAAAGCTCGGCCCGCCCCTCCAGCACAACGAAGTCGAAGGGCGGCCGGTCGTCGTCCACACACAACGCGACCCGCCCGTCCCGGGCCAGATTCCGTCCTTTGACGGTTTCCTTCCCGGTGTTGAAGACCACGTCGTCACCGTCCAGTAGAAACCAGATCGGCGCCACATGCGGACTTCCGTCGGCCCGGACGGTCGACAGCTTTGCGGTGCGGGTTCCGTGCGAGACGAACGCCCGCCATTGCTCCTCGGTCATCTTCTGTGCCATGCCCCCATCCTCCTTGCCCGGGCTCCGGCTGTGGTGAAGGCTGGCTGGTCAGATCCTCCGGTCAGGGGGATCGACACCACGGGGAGACCGGATCATGGCGCAGAACACGCAACTCGGCTGGTTGCTGGACGACCTCACAGAGCGGGTCGAACACGTACGGCACGCCTTGGTGCTGTCCAACGACGGGCTGGTGACCGGTGCGAGTACGGGACTTCGGCGCGAGGACGCCGAACATCTCGCAGCCGTGTCGTCAGGTCTGCACAGCCTCGCCAAGGGATCCGGACGCCATTTCGGCGCGGGCCAGGTGCGCCAGACGATGATCGAGTTCGACGACGCGGTGCTCTTCGTCACCGCGGCGGGCGCCGGCAGTTGTCTGTGTGTCCTCAGCGCCGCGGAGGCCGACATCGGCCACATCGCGTATGAGATGACCTTGCTCGTGAACCGTGTCGGCGAGCACCTCGGCGTCGATGCGCGACATCCGGGGAGCACACCCGTCGAAGACCTTTGACCTGCGCATACGTCGCCGCGGTCGAAGTTATCCACAGGCTCGGCGCGAGATCCGTCGAACCGGCTACGGTTTTTCCCGAAGCAAGCGCACGCCAGCGCGAGCAACTTCTGCGACGGGGGAGAACCATGTCCGGCAACACCATCACGACCACTGACCAATCCGCCACGTCCGCGGCCGGCATCTCCGTGTCCGCCACTCCTGCCACAGCCTCGGCAGGGGCGCGCCGACCGCCCCTCGCGCTCAGCCGTGCCGCACGAGAACTCGATCTCAAGCGAGGTGAGTTCGACCTCGCCGTACAACTCGGGTGCGTACGGACCATCCCGGATGAAGGGGGAGGAGGACGCCGGGTCTCCCGGACGGAGATCGACCGGGTGCGCTCCGAGCCCGGCTATCCCGAGGCCTTGCGGGACCGCGTCGAGGCCGTGGGTACCAGGGAGGGTGCCGCCCTCATGGAGGTGACGACCGCCAGGTTCACGCGCCTCGCGCGCCTGGGCCTGGTGGTGCCGGTGAAGTTTTATCTCAACAGGTACCGAGCGGTCGTGTGGCTGTATCTGGCGGAGGAATTGCGGCAGTTCGCGGCCGACACGGACAACGCCCGGCTGTTGAGCGGCCGCACACCAGAAGGGCTCCGCGACCAGCTGGACGAAGGGCTGGACCTCCGTCCCCGCAACTGGCGGGGGCGCCACATGGGGTTCCTGCTGCGACAGACCGAAGACCCGTGGGAGCGGGCCGCGGTCGTGGCGTCCCTGCTCGAACCGGTCCAGGTCGCCGAGATCGTCAGGGATCCGTACGAGCGCGCCCATCTGAACCGCTGCCGGCCCGAACGCGCCTCCCACGGCGCCCCCGACTCTCCCGCCGCGCACACCGCCTCGCGGATCATGACAGCCGACGACGCCGACGAGATCAGCTGGCTCCGGGTCGACTTGGGGCAGCTGCTCGCCGAAGCCCGCGATCTCCGTCCCGCTCCACGTCCCGCGCCGAGGGCTTCACAGCCGAAGGTCCCACGCCCGGGACCGGCCGTCGGACCGCCGAATCGGCCCGCGACCGAGGGGCCCGAGCGGCCACGGAGGCTGCTCGGCTGGTTGCGCCGCAAGAACCCCTGACTGCCCGGCACTTCCCTCGGGCCCGGCACTTCCCACAGCTCCCGGACTGGCTACAGGGCCCTGAAAAGCCCCTCCTGGACGACCGAGACGAGCAGGCGTCCCTCCAGGTCGTAGATGCGTCCGCGGGCAAGCCCGCGCCCGCCCGTCGCGATGGGGGACTCCTGGTCGTACAGGAACCACTCGTCCGCGCGGAACGGCCGGTGGAACCACATGGCGTGGTCCAGCGAGGCCATGTCGAAACCTCGCGGACCCCACAGCGGTTCCACCGGAATGCGGACGGCGTCCAGAAGGGTCATGTCGCTCGCGTACGTCAGCGCGCAGGTGTGCACGAGCGGATCGTCGCCCAGTGGCCCGACTGCGCGCATCCACACAGCGCTGCGCGGCTCGGCGTCCTTGATCTCCTCGGGGGTCCAGCGGAGCCGGTCCACATAGCGGATGTCGAAGGGCTGACGCCGGGCCATGCGCTCCAACGCGTCGGGAAGCGCGCCCAGATGCTCCTTGATCTCCTGCGCCAGCGTCGGCAGCGATTCCGGATCCGGGACCTCGCGGGCCGGCGGCAACTGGTGCTCGAAGCTCCCCTGCTCAGGCTTGTGAAAGGAGGCGGTCAGATTGAAGATCGTGCGGCCCTGCTGCACGGCGGTGACACGACGCGTGGTGAACGACCGCCCGTCGCGGACCCGTTCGACCTGGTACACGATCGGCACGCCCGGGATGCCCGGGCGCAGGAAGTACGCGTGCAGTGAGTGCACCGGCCGGTCGCCTTCCGTGGTGCGCCCGGCGGCGACCAGGGCCTGGCCGGCCACCTGGCCGCCGAACACCCGCTGCAGTGACTCCTGCGGGCTGCGGCCACGGAAGATGTTGACCTCGATCTGCTCCAGGTCGAGCAGGTCGACAAGCCTCTCGGCTGGGTTCGTCATGTGTGGGATTCTCCTGTGCTCACAGCTGGCCGACGTCGGTGACCCGGACGACCGCACGGCCCTCGGCGTCGGAAGCCGTGAGGTCGACTTCCGCGCTGATGCCCCAGTCATGATCGCCGTTCGGGTCCGCGAAGGTCTGACGGACGCGCCACAGGGCGTTCTGCGGCTCCTCCACGATCGACAGCAACTTGGGGCCGCGGGCGTCGGGACCGGTGCCGAGGTCCTCGTACTCGTCCCAGTACTTGTCCATCGCCTCGCCCCAGGCATCGGCGTCCCAGCCCGAGTCGGCATCCAGCTCGCCGAGCTCGTTCACGTGGTCGAGGGCGGCGAGTTCGACGCGGCGGAACATGGAGTTGCGGACCAGGACGCGGAAGGCGCGGGCGTTCGAGGTGACCGGCTTGACCTCGTCGGCCTTCTCCTGGGCCTCCTCGGCCGTCATCACCTCCGGGTTGGCGAGCTGCTCCCACTCGTCCAGGAGACTGGAGTCGACCTGGCGCACCATCTCGCCGAGCCAGGCGATCAGATCCTCCAGGTCCTCGGACTTGAGGTCGTCGGGGACGGTGTGTTCAAGGGCCTTGTAGGCACTGGCGAGGTAGCGCAGGACGATGCCCTCGGTGCGGGCGAGCTCGTAGAAGGAGACGAACTCGGTGAAGGTCATCGCCCGTTCGTACATGTCACGGATGATGGACTTCGGCGACAGCGGATGGTCACCGACCCACGGATGGCTCTTGCGGTAGACGTTGTAGGCGTGGAAGAGCAGCTCCTCCAGCGGCTTGGGGTACGACACGTCCTGGAGCCGCTCCATGCGCTCCTCGTACTCGACGCCGTCCGCCTTCATCACCGCCACGGCCTCACCGCGCGCCTTGTTCTGCTGGGCCGCGAGAATCTGCCGCGGATCGTCCAGCGTGGACTCCACGACCGACACCATGTCCAGGGCGTACGAAGGGGATTCGGGCTCCAGGAGGTCGAACGCGGCGAGCGCGAAGGTCGACAGCGGCTGGTTGAGCGCGAAGTCCTGCTGCAGATCGACGGTGAGACGCACGATGCGGCCCTCGGCGTCCGGCTTGTCGAGCTTCTCGACGACGCCGCCGTCGAGAAGCGAGCGGTAGATGGCGATCGCCCGCCGGATGTGCCGCAGCTGCTGCTTGCGCGGCTCGTGGTTGTCCTCCAGCAGGTGTCGCATCGCCTCGAAGGCGTTCCCCGGCCGGGCGATCACCGAAAGGAGCATCGTGTGGGTGACCCGGAAACGGGAGGTCAGCGGCTCGGGCTCGGAGGCGATGAGCTTCTCGAAGGTGTTGTCCGTCCAACCGACGAAACCCTCGGGAGCCTTCTTGCGCACCACCTTGCGGCGCTTCTTGGGGTCGTCGCCGGCCTTGGCGAGCGACTTCTCGTTCTCGATGACGTGCTCGGGCGCCTGAGCGACGACGAAACCCGCAGTGTCGAAGCCCGCGCGCCCGGCGCGGCCCGCGATCTGGTGGAACTCGCGGGCACGAAGGGTCCGGACCCGCGTGCCGTCGTACTTCGTCAGAGCCGTGAACAGCACAGTGCGAATGGGGACGTTGACGCCGACACCGAGGGTGTCCGTACCGCAGATGACCTTCAGGAGACCGGCCTGGGCCAGCTTCTCCACGAGCCGTCGGTACTTGGGCAGCATGCCCGCGTGGTGCACGCCGATGCCGTGACGCACGTAACGGGAGAGGTTCTGGCCGAACTTGGTGGTGAAGCGGAAATTGCCGATCAGGTCGGCGATCTTGTCCTTCTCCTCACGCGTGCACATGTTGATGCTCATCAGGGCCTGCGCCCGCTCCACGGCCTGCGCCTGGGTGAAGTGCACGATGTAGACGGGGGCCTGCTTGGTCGCCAGCAGCTCGGTGAGGGTCTCCGTCAGCGGAGTCAGCACGTACTCGTAGGACAGCGGCACGGGCCGGGTCGCCGAGCGGACCACCGATGTGGGCCGGCCGGTGCGGCGGGTGAGGTCCTTCTCGAACATCGAGACGTCGCCGAGCGTCGCCGACATCAGGATGAACTGCGCCTGTGGCAGTTCCAGGATCGGGATCTGCCACGCCCAGCCGCGGTCGGCCTCCGCGTAGAAGTGGAACTCGTCCATCACGACCTGGCCGACATCCGCGTGCTTGCCGTCGCGCAGCGCGATGGAGGCCAGCACCTCGGCGGTGCAGCAGATGATGGGGGCGTCGGCGTTCACGGAGGCGTCGCCGGTCAGCATGCCGACGTTCTCGGTGCCGAACATCTTGCACAGCTCGAAGAACTTCTCCGAGACCAGAGCCTTGATCGGCGCCGTGTAGAAGGTGACCTCGTCGCGAGCGAGAGCCGCGAAGTGCGCGCCCGCGGCGATCATGCTCTTGCCCGAGCCGGTGGGCGTCGAGACGATCACGTTCGCACCCGAGACCACCTCGATCAGCGCCTCCTCCTGGTGGGGATAGAGGGTGAGACCGCGTTCCCCGACCCACGACTCGAAGGCTTCGTAGAGGGCGTCGGGGTCTGCGGTCTGCGGCAGCTGATCGATAAGGGTCACGCCCCCATCTTGCCTGTGAACCCACTCGATGGGGGAATCGGATGCTCGTCCGAAGATCACGAACGCTACGCTGTGGCGCCGACGAAGCGTCAGCGCATGCGGGCAACTGGACAGCGGCACAAGAGGAATGGGGCGGGGAACGGCCATGATGGGACCAGCACACTCACTGTCGGGAGCTGCGGCCTGGCTCGGCGTCGGAGCGGCGGCGGCCGCGGCCGGTCACACGATGCCCTGGCCGGTTCTCCTCGTCGGGGCCCTGATCTGCGCGGGAGCCGCGCTCGCCCCCGACCTGGACCACAAGGCGGCCACGATCTCGCGGGCCTTCGGACCGGTCTCACGGGCCCTGTGCGAGATCGTCGACAAACTCTCGTACGCCGTCTACAAGGGGACCCGCAAGCCGGGCGACCCGCGCCGCTCCGGTGGACACCGGACGTTGACGCACACCTGGCTGTGGGCTGTGCTGCTCGGCGCGGGCACCTCGGTCGCCGCGATCACGGGAGGCCGCTGGGCGGTCCTGGCCATCCTCTTCGTGCACCTGGTGCTCGCCATCGAAGGGCTGCTCTGGCGGGCGACCCGTGGTTCCAGCGCCGACGTCCTGGTCTGGCTGCTGGCCGCGACCAGCGCCTGGATCCTCGCCGGAACCCTGGACAAGCCGGGCAACGGCGCGGACTGGCTCTTCACAGCCCCGGGCCAGGAGTACCTGTGGCTCGGTCTGCCGATCGTCCTGGGCGCGTTGGTACACGACATCGGGGACGCCCTGACGGTCTCCGGCTGCCCGATCCTGTGGCCCATCCCGGTCGGCCGCAAGCGCTGGTACCCGATCGGTCCGCCCAAGGCGCTGCGCTTCAGGGCCGGCAGCTGGGTGGAGCTCAAGGTGCTGATGCCGGTGTTCATACTGCTGGGCGGGGTGGGGTGTGCGGCGGCGCTCAATGTCTTCTGAGTGACCGTGCCGCGTGGTCACTCCGTGCCGGCCTCGCCACTTCCCTGCCCCGCACCCCCGTACCGCCGCTCGAACTGAGCGATCCGCCCCTCCGAGTCCACCGTCCGTGCCTTCCCGGTGTAGAACGGATGGCTCTCCGAGGAGATCTCGACGTCGACGACGGGGTAGGTCTCGCCGTCGTCCCAGTCGATGGTGTTGTCGCTCGTCGCGGTGGAGCGGGTGAGGAAGGCGTAGCCGGCGGTGCGGTCGCGGAAGACCACGGCGTGGTAGTCGGGCTGCTTGTCCTTCTGCATGGTCGATGCTCCTTGCGGGGGAGTGACGGGGGCCGGTCAGCCGGACAGGGTGTCCTCGTCGACGATGTGCATAGCGGCTTCCTCGGCGGAGGCCGCTGCGCCGTCGATGCCTACGTCCGTGGCGATGAGCCCGCTCTCCTCGTCTTCGTGCGCCCCTTCGTCGGGGGCCACGAGACGGCCGGATCGGAGGGCGCCCACCTCGTTGTCCCGAGGTTCGCCGTCGGTGCCCTCGCAGTCGCCGATGCCGTCCCCGTCGGGTTCGGCGACGTCGGGGAGCTCCTCCGAGAGACGCTGGTCCAGGCTCTCGCCCCGCTGGCGTTCCTCGGCCGTCACTCCGGAGTGCTCCACCGCCCACGGCCGCTCCGGCGGGGACCAGCCACGGTCGAGGGGATCACCGACGCCGTCGGTGTCCAGGGTGTCCTCGGCGTCGAGCAGCCCCGCGTCGTCCTGTACCTCGGATCCGTCGGGCTGGTAGACGTCGTCTCCCCATCCGTCGGCGCTGTCCACGGGTACCTCCAGGTGGTGCGGGCCGGGCCCGGTACCGCCGCGCTCGACGGCGGGCGCGCGGGCCGCTGGACACAGGTGTCGCCCGATGCGAACCGGGTGGTTCCCGGGGGTTCCCCGGGCCGGTGTCCACGTCCAGCCTTCCACCCCCCTTCGGCACCGCGCAACGCCACACGGTCCGACCATGGGCGCCCACGGGTGTCCAGGGGCGCCCATGGAGGACCGGCGCGGCCCGCTCGCTCACCCGTGCCAGGACCGCCACAGTGCCGCGTACGCGCCGTCGGCGGCGACCAGCTGGTCGTGACTGCCGAGTTCGCTGATGCGGCCGTTCTCGACGACGGCGATGACGTCCGCGTCGTGGGCGGTGTGCAGCCGGTGGGCGATGGCGACGACGGTGCGGCCGTCGAGGACGCGCGCCAGGGAGCGCTCCAGGTGACGGGCCGCGCGCGGGTCGAGGAGCGAGGTCGCCTCGTCCAGGACCAGCGTGTGCGGATCCGCGAGCACCAGCCGGGCCAGCGCGATCTGCTGGGCCTGGGCAGGGGTGAGTCCGAGCCCGCCCGACCCGACCTCCGTGTCCAGGCCCTCGTCGAGGGCCTGGGCCCAACCGTCCGCGTCGACCGCGCCGAGCGCCGCCCACAGCTCCGCGTCGTCGGCACCCGTCCGGGCGAGCAGCAGGTTGTCGCGCAGGGAGCCCACGAAGACGTGGTGCTCCTGGTTGACCAGGGCCACGTGGGAGCGCACCTCCTCGGCGGGCATCCGGGACAGTTCCGCTCCGCCGAGTGTGATCCGGCCGTCCCGGGGCGCGTAGATGCCGGCGAGCAGCCGGCCCAGCGTGGACTTGCCCGCGCCGGACGGGCCGACCAGCGCGAGCCGGGTGCCGGGCGCGACCGCCAGCGAGACGTCGCGCAGGACGTCCACGCCGGCGCGGTAGCCGAAGTGCACCCGGTCCGCGTGCACGTCGCGGCCGTCCGGGGCCACCCCCGGGTCGCCCGCGTCGGGCTCGATGTCCCGGACACCGACCAGCCGGGCCAGCGAGACCTGGGCTACCTGCAACTCGTCGTACCAGCGCAGGATCAGCCCCACCGGGTCGACGAGCATCTGCGCGATGAGCGCGCCCGTCGTCAGCTGGCCCACACCGATCCAGCCCTGCAGGACGAAGACACCGCCGATCATCAGGACCGAGCAGAGGACGGTGACGTGGGTGACGTTGATGACGGGGAAGAGCACCGAGCGCAGGAAGAGCGTGTAGCGCTCCCAGGAGGTCCACTCCTTGACCCGGCGATCCGACAGGTCGATACGGCGCACGCCCAGGCGGTGGGCCTCGACGGTGCGCCCGGCGTCCACCGTCTCGGCGAGGACGGCGGCCACGGCGGCGTATCCGGCGGCCTCCGAGCGGTAGGCGGACGGCGCGCGCTTGAAGTACCAGCGGCAGCCGACCACCAGCAGCGGTACGGCGACCAGCACGGCGGGCGCGAGAGGCGGCGCTGTGACAGCGAGTCCGCCGAGCAGCAGGGCCACCCACACGACGCCGATGGCCAGCTGGGGCACCGCCTCGCGCATCGCGTTGGCGAGCCGGTCGATGTCCGTGGTGATGCGGGACAGCAGGTCGCCCGTTCCGGCGCGCTCCAGCACGCCGGGCGGCAGTCCCACCGACCGTACGAGGAAGTCCTCACGCAGGTCGGCGAGCATCCGCTCACCGAGCATGGCCCCGCGCAGCCGTACCTGACGTACGAACACGGCCTGTACGACGATCGCGAGGACGAACAGCGCGGCCGTGCGTTCCAGATGGAGTTCGCGTGCCTGGTCCGAGACCCGCTCGACGACCGAGCCCAGCAGATAGGGCCCGGCCATCGAGGCCAGGACGGCCACCGTGTTGACGCTGACGAGCAGCAGGAAGGCCCGGCGGTGCCGTTGGAACAGTTCGGCCACGTAGGCGCGTACGGTCGCCGGGGCGCCGACGGGCAGCGTGTTCGCCGTCGTCGGGGCCGCCGGGTCGTACGCCGGTGGCGCCAGGCCGATCATGCGGTCTCCTCGATTTCTTCCAGTACGTCTTCGAGTGCGTCGTCCAGTACGGCTTCTTCGTCCAGTACCTCTGCCAGTGCGCCGGCGGCCGAGGCCTCCTCGTCGGTCTCCCGGGTCACCACGGCCCGGTACCGCGGCTCGCTGTGCAGCAGCTCGCGGTGTACGCCGACCGCCGCCACCTCGCCCTCGTGCACCAGCACGACCCGGTCCGCGTGGTCCAGGAGCAGCGGTGAGGAGGTGAAGACCACCGTCGTACGACCGGTGCGCAGTGAGCGGACGCCGTCGGCGATGCGTGCCTCGGTGTGCGAGTCGACGGCGGACGTCGGCTCGTCGAGGACGAGTACCTCGGGGTCGGTGATCAGCGACCGGGCCAGTGCGAGACGCTGCCGCTGGCCGCCCGACAGGGAGCGGCCACGTTCGGTGATACGGGCGTCCATCGGGTCCTCCGCCTCCAGCGACCCCTGGGCGAGCGCGTCCAGCACGTCACCGCACTGCGCTGCCGCCAAGGCCTCGGCGGCGCTCACCGCACCCGACGAGGGCACGTCGAGGAGTTCGTGCAGCGAGCCGGACAGCAGCACCGGGTCCTTGTCCTGGACGAGGACGGCGGTACGGGCCGAGTCGAGGGGCAGTTCGTCCAGCGGTACGCCACCGAGGAGCGCCGAAGTGCCCTCGACGCCGGGATGTCCGCCCAGCCGCTCGGCGAGCAGTCCCGCCAGGTCCGGGTCACCGCACACCACCGCGGTGAGCCGCCCGGCAGGCGCGAGCAGCCCGGTCGCCGGGTCGTACAGATCCCCGGCCGGCACCTCCGCCGATCGCGACCCGTCGCTGTCCATGGCGCGTTCGAGCGAGAGCACCCGGGCGGCGCGCTTGGCGGACGGGCGCGAGAAGGAGTACGCCATGGCGATCTCCTCGAAGTGCCGCAGCGGGTAGGTGAGCAGCATGACCGCGCTGTACACGGTGACCAGTTCGCCGACCGTGATCCGGCCGTCGCGGGCCAGACCCACGCCGTGCCAGACGACGGCGATCAGCAGCAGGCCGGGCAGCAGCACCTGGATCGCCGAGATGAGGGACCACATGCGGGCACTGCGTACGGCGGCGTGGCGTACTTCCTGGGAGGCGCGGCGGTAGCGGTCGAGGAACAGTTCCTCGCCGCCGATGCCGCGCAGCACCCGGAGGCCCGCGACGGTGTCCGAGGCCAGTTCGGTGGCGCGACCGGCCTTCTCGCGCTGGAAGTCGGCACGCCGGGTGGCCCGGGGCAGCAGCGGCAGCACGGCGAGTGCCAGGACGGGCACGCCCACGGCGACGATCACACCCAGCGCCGGCTGGTAGACGACCAGGCCGATACAGACCAGCACGATGGTGAGCGCCGCCGCCGTGAACCGGGACACGGCCTCCACGAACCAGCCGATCTTCTCGACGTCGCCGGTGGAGACCGCGACGACCTCGCCGGCCGCGACCCGGCGGGTCAGCGCGGAGCCGAGCTGGGCGGTCCTGCGGGCCAGCAGCTGCTGGACGCGCGCGGCGGCCAGGATCCAGTTGGTGACCGCGGCGCGGTGCAGCATGGTCTCGCCCAGCGCGATGCCCGCGCCGCACAGCACCATCAGCCCGCCGGTCAGCGCCAGCCGAGTGCCGGAGCGGTCGACGACGGCCTGGACGGCGAGGCCTACGCAGAACGGCAGCCCGGAGACCGACACGAAGTGCAGCAGCCCCCAGGCGAGGGCTTTGAGCTGCCCACCGAGCTGATTCCGGAAGAGCCACCACAGGAATCGGGGACCCGAGCGTGCGTCAGGCACTCCCGGGTCGGGATACGGAAGGTCTTGAATCTGCATGACGTCCCAGCGGCTCGTGTCAGGGGGGTGGAGGTAACCGTGAAATCCGCAGCCGATCGACCGCGGAGCTCGACAGCAGTCGGCAACAAACCGTGAAAGGTTCGCGTCGCAGCGTGGTCGAAAGCAAACGATTTTTCGCCTCAGGGCAAAGAATCGGCCCCACCCCGGCAGTGGTGATGGGCGACAAGATGGACCTGAAGGCTTGAGGGATGGGTGTGAGGGAAGTGCCTCATTGCGGCCGGGGCCAACACCCCGTAGAACACCGCCCATGAGAAGTCGGATCATCATGTCCATGCTCGCCGGAGTGACCCTCGTGGCGAGCGCCCTCCTCGGAGCGGGCCCGGCGTCCGCCGCCCAATTCGCCGACCCGCCCGCGGAGTTCGGCACCGACTGGCACGACCCGCTGACCGCGGCGCCGCCCGTCGCCAAGCCCGACACGAGATCGTGCGAAGTCACCGTCGCTCAGGCGCAGTTCAGGGACTTCACGCCGTACCAGGGCAGCTACGCGCCGCCCGGCGACTGTGGCGACCGCTGGAGCAAGGTCGTGCTGCGGCTCGACGGCAACGTCAAGGGACGGCAGTACGACCGTCTCGGCTACCTCCACATCGATGGCGTCGAGGTGTTCCGTACGTCCACTCCGCAGCCCTCGCCGGACGGCATCGAGTGGTCCGTCGAGAAGGACGTCACGCGGTACAGCGACACCCTGCGCACCGAACAGCCCGTCGAGATGCTCATCGGCAACGTCGTCAACGACACCTACACCGGCATCATCGACGTCAAGGTCACGCTGACCTTCTACGCCGCCGAGGACACCGCCAAGAAGGCCGAGGCCGCGACCCCCGACCGTGTCCTCACTCTTCAGGACGGCGCCCTCACCACGCCGCGCAACAGCGAGCGCATCGTCGCCGAGGTGTACGCGACCGGGTCCGGCGGCGGCTGCGAGGAGTACTGGTATCTGACGGTGCCCGACCCGGCGCCGTACTCCTGCAAGGCCGACAACGGCCCCTACCGGGAGGTGCAGATCAAGGTCGACGGCCAACTCGCCGGTATCGCCGAGCCGTTCCCGACCGTGTGGACGGGCGGCTGGTCCAACCCCTTCCTCTGGTACGTGATTCCGGGTCCGCGTGCCTTTGACATCAAGCCCATCGAGTACGACCTGACGCCGTTCGCGGGACTCCTCAACGACGGTCGCCCGCACCGGATCGATGTCTCCGTCGTGGGCGTCCCCGAGGGGCAGACCGGCTGGAGCACCCCGGTCAACGTCCTCGTCTGGCAGGACGCGAAGAGGGAGCACGTGAGCGGTGCGCTCACGGAGGTCAAGGCGGGCACTCTCGCCGACTCCTCGACGTACACGCCCGGTTCGGAACACCGCCTCGACACCGCAGGCAGTCACCGGCTGACGGTCGCCGGGTACGTCGACACCTCGCACGGCCGGGTGAAGACCACGGTGAGCCGCAAGCTGGCGAACACCTCCGTGCACCGCTGGACCGACGGCGAGAACACGGACGGGCTCAAGGCCACCTGGACCGACGACGAGACGGTCACCGTCGACGGGCGGGGGCCGGCCACCGCGACGCGCACGCAGCGCACTTACACGATGGACGGGACGACCACGCTCGGCGCGGACGACCGGCTGCGCACCGTCCTGACACTCGGCGACCGGGCGGCGGTCGACGAGACACGCGGCGGGCGGCGCACAGTGTGGTCACGGCTCGACGACACCTACGCGGGCGACACGACGTATACGGCGAACGTGCCGCGTGACCAGCGCCACGCGGTCGGTACGACGAGTGAGCGCTACCGCCTGTACGGCTCGGCCGGGTGCTACGACCGCACCCTGGCCACCGCGCAGGGCGTACTGACGGAGGACCGCCGCAACTGCTGAGGCGACGGCGGCCGCAGAGGTCCCGGCAAGGAACTCCGTGTCACGTGCATGATTTACGTGGACGTGACACGGAGGTCTCCAGCGGAATCAATCACTCCTCAATAGTGATCAACGCGGAAGCGCTTTTCCGCATCCCAGAATTCGTTCGGAGGAGTGCCCCGTGCCGCCGTCTGTACCGTCCCCGCGACGCGTCGCACACATATTGCGTACCTCACTGTTCGCGCAGGTCGCCTGCGCGCTCGTGCTCGGAATCATCGTCGGAAAGCTGTGGCCCGACGTGGCCACGGACCTTCAACCGCTCGGCGACGGTTTCACCCGGCTCATCAAGACGATCATCTCGCCGCTCGTGTTCTGCGTGGTCGTCGTCGGTATCGCCAAGGCCGGAGACCTGAAGGCGTTCGGCCGGATCGGGCTGAAGGCCCTGATCTGGTTCGAGGTCGCGTCCACGGCCGCTCTGCTCATCGGTCTGATCGCTGCCAACGTTGTCCAGCCGGGCTCGGGCATGAACGTCGACCCGTCCACGCTCGACACCTCGGCGGTCGACGCGAAGACGGGCGGCGGCTCGCTGCCCTCGACGACCGAGTTCATCGTCAACGCGATCCCCACCAGTTTCATCGGCGCCTTCGCCGAGAACTCCCTGCTCCAGGTGCTGATTCTGGCCTGTCTGGTCGGTGCCGCGCTGCTCCACCTCGGCCACACCAAGGTGCCGAAGGTCCTGCCCGCCATCGAGCAGGCCCAGGAGATCATCTTCGCGGTGGTCGGCTTCATCATGCGGCTGGCCCCGATCGCGGTGTTCGGCGCGATGGCCGTCCTGATCGGACAGTACGGACTTGGCGTGATCGAGACGTACGCCAAGCTGATCATCCTGTGCTACGCGGCCGCCGCGCTCTTCATCGCGCTCCTCGCAGTCGCCCTCAAGGTGGTCACCGGGCTCAGCCTCTGGAAGTTCCTGCGCTACATCCGCGAGGAGATGCTCCTCGCGCTCGGCACCGCCTCCACCGAGTCCGTCATGCCGCGCGTGATGCAGAAGCTGCGCCGGGCCGGCGCCCGCGACGACGCCGTGGGTCTGGTGCTGCCGACGGGCTACTCCTTCAACCTCGACGGAGCCTCGCTCTACCTGTCCATCGGCACGCTGTTCATCGCGCAGGCCGTGGGTGTGGACCTGAGTCTCGGCCAGCAGATCACCGTGATCCTCGTGCTCATGCTGACCAGCAAGGGCATGGCGGGCATTCCCGGTTCGGCCTTCCTCGCGCTGTCCGCGACCGCGTCCTCCCTGGGGGCCATCCCGGCCGGCGCCGTCGCCCTGCTGCTGGGGGTCGACCGCATCATGGACTCGATGCGTGTCGTGACGAACCTGCTCGGCAACTGCGTCGCGGTCTTCGCGGTGTCCCGCTGGGAGGGCGCGCTGGACCTGGACCGGGCGAAGAAGGTGCTGGACGGGGAGATCGTGTTCGTGGAGGAAGACGAAGCGGACGAGCCGGGGGCGCCTGTGCAGGTGCCTCGCTCGGCCAAGGCCGACATCCCTGCGCAGGCCGCTGAGGCCGATATACCCGAGCAGGCTGCCGGGACCGACGTACCCGCTCGGATGACCAAGGAGCCTGCGTCCGAGGTCAGTTGACCGCAGCTGACCGAAGTGGGCCCGCAACGGGCCGCGGCGCCGACTCCAGCAGTACGGAGTCGGCGCCGCGGCCCGTTGCGCGGTCTCTCGTGGTCCGGGCCCACGTCGTGTCGAGTGCGTGACCTCAGCAGTCGTGGTCCCGCCTCGGCACCCCGTCCACCAGCGTGTTCAGGAGCCCGCCGAGTACCTCGCGCTGCCCGTCCGTCAGGGGGGCGAGGATCTCCTCCGCGGCCGAGCGGCGCGCGGCGCGCAGTTCCCCCAGGGCTTTGCGCCCCTCCTCCGTGACCTCGATGCGGATCACCCGCCGGTTGGTGGGATCGGGCGCCCGGCGCACCATGCCGCTCGCCTCCAGGCCGTCGACCAGGGTGGTCACGGCGCGGGGCACCACCTCGAGGCGCGCAGCCAGATCGGCCATGCGGGGCGGTGAGCTGTAGTGCGCGAGCGTGCGCAGCAACCGGGACTGGGCCGGTGTGATGCCCAGCTCACGATGCTCCAGATGGCGCTTCTGGATGCGGTGCACTCGGCGGGTCAGCCGCAGCAGTTGCTCGGCGAGCAGGCCGTCGGCATCGGGGGTGGTCATGTGGGAACAATATCAGGACCTTGTTCATTGTGAGTATAGGTAACAATGAGCTATGCTCCGCCAGGCGTCACAAATTTCCGCAAGTCGTGATCACTGATCACTGCAAGTCATCGTCGTCTCATCTCCCGTAGGAGCCCATGCGTCCCGAACGACCCACCTGGACCCCGTCACCTGCCGACAAGGAACAGCCGCGGCAGGTGCGTCGCATCCTGAAACTCTTCCGGCCCTATCGTGGCCGCCTCGGGGTCGTCGGCCTGCTGGTCGGCGCCGCCTCCCTCGTCTCCGTCGCCACGCCCTTCCTGCTGAAGGAAATCCTGGATGTGGCGATCCCGCAGGGCCGCACCGGTCTGCTGAGCCTGCTCGCGCTCGGCATGATCCTCAGCGCGGTCGTCACCAGCGTCTTCGGCGTGTTGCAGACCCTGATCTCCACGACCGTCGGCCAGCGCGTCATGCACGACCTGCGCACCGCCGTCTACGGCCGCCTGCAGCACATGTCGCTCGCCTTCTTCACCCGGACCCGCACGGGCGAGGTCCAGTCCCGCATCGCCAACGACATCGGCGGCATGCAGGCGACCGTCACCTCCACCGCCACCTCGCTGGTCTCCAACCTCACCAGCGTCGTCGCCACGATCGTGGCGATGCTCGCGCTGGACTGGCGGCTCACCGCCGTGTCGCTGCTCCTGCTGCCGATCTTCGTCTGGATCAGCCGCCGGGTCGGCCGCGAGCGCAAGAAGATCGCGACGCAGCGCCAGAAGCAGATGGCCACGATGGCCGCCACCGTCACCGAGTCGCTCTCCGTCAGCGGCATCCTGCTCGGCCGCACCATGGGCCGCGCCGACTCGCTCACGAAGTCCTTCGGGGACGAATCCGAGAGCCTTGTCGACCTCGAAGTGAGGTCGAACATGGCGGGCCGCTGGCGCATGGCCGTCATCACCATCGTCATGGCCGCGATGCCCGCCGTCATCTACTGGACCGCCGGCATCGCCTTCCAGCTCAGCGGCTCGACCGTGTCGATCGGCACACTCGTCGCCTTCGTCTCGCTCCAGCAGGGCCTGTTCCGGCCGACGGTCAGCCTGCTGTCCACCGGCGTGCAGATCCAGACCTCGCTCGCCCTCTTCCAGCGCATCTTCGAGTACCTCGACCTCCCCATAGACATCACCGAGCCGGACAACCCCGTCCACCTCGACCGGGTCAAGGGCGAGATCCGCTTCGAGGACGTCGAGTTCCGCTACGACGACAGAAGCGGTCCGATACTCGACGGCATCGACATCACCGTCCCCGCGGGCGGCAGCCTCGCCGTCGTCGGCCCGACCGGCGCCGGCAAGTCCACGCTCAGCTATCTGGTGCCGCGGCTGTACGACGTCACGGGCGGGCGAGTCACGCTCGACGGGGTCGATGTCCGCGACCTGGACTTCGACACGCTCGCGCGCGCGGTCGGCGTCGTCTCGCAAGAGACGTACCTCTTCCACGCCTCGGTCGCCGAGAACCTGCGCTTCGCCAAGCCGGACGCCACCGACGAGGAGCTGGAGGCGGCGGCGCGGGCGGCCCAGATCCACGACCACATCGCGTCCCTGCCCGACGGGTACGACACGGTCGTCGGTGAGCGCGGCCACCGGTTCTCGGGCGGCGAGAAGCAGCGGCTCGCCATCGCCCGGACCATCCTGCGCGACCCGCCGGTGCTCATCCTCGACGAGGCGACCAGTGCTCTGGACACCCGTACGGAGCACGCCGTCCAGGAAGCCATCGACGCGCTGTCGGCCAACCGGACCACGCTCACCATCGCGCACCGCCTGTCCACCATTCGTGGCGCCGATCAGATCGTGGTCCTCGACTCCGGCCATGCGGTCGAACGGGGCACGCACGAGGAGCTGTTGGGGCAGGAGGGGCGCTATGCCGCCCTCGTCCACCGGGACGCCCAATTGGAGCCGACAAGATAAAGATATGTCGGGTTTATGTGCATTAGCGGGTTACCGTGCCCGCATGCAGATGAACACTCCGCCACGGAGCACGATTCGACTGACGCGCCGGGGCCGGGGCGCCCTCATCGCGGCCGGAGCCGTCGTGGCGGCCACCGCCGTGGCGGTGCCGCTGCTGAGAACGGGGGGCGAGGCCGCGCCGCCGACGGCCCTCGTGATCCCGGAGGGCTGGCGTGCGGGCCAGATCTACGACGCCGTCGACAAGGTCCTCCGGGTGCCGCCGGGCACCGCCAAGAAGTCGCTCGGGAAGGCCAACCTGAAGCTGCCGAACGACGCGGAGGGCAACCCGGAGGGCTATCTCTTCCCGGCGACGTATCCGATCGACAAGAAGGCGACTCCGGAGTCGCTGCTGTCCTTCATGGTCAGCACCGCGAACCAGAAGTTCAACAAGGCCCCGGTCGCCGCCGGGGCGCAGCGCAACGCGATGAACGTCTACCAGGCGGTCACCATCGCGAGCATCGTCCAGGCCGAAGCGGCGACCAAGGAGGACATGGGGAAGGTGGCCCGGGTCATCTTCAACCGCCTGGAGAGGGGCATGCCGCTCCAGATGGACTCCACCATCAACTACGCGCTGAACCGTTCCACGCTGAACACGAGCCAGGACGACACGAAGATCAACAGCCCCTACAACTCGTACCAGCGGATGGGTCTGCCGCCCACGCCGATCGCCAACCCCGGCGAGGAGGCGATGCGTGCCGCGATCGCCCCGACCCCGGGCGACTGGCTGTACTTCGTCACGGTCAAGCCGGGCGACACGCGCTTCACCGCCAGCTACGAGGAGCATCTGAAGAACGTCGCGGAGTTCAACCAGAACCGGAAGAGCACTTCCCCGAGCCCCACCCGCTGATCCGTCGTACGGGGCATCACGCGGCGACCGGCGCCCCCGCCAGCAGCCGCCTGATGTCCCGCACCGCGGCGCGCCCCGCCCGGTTGGCGCCGATGGTGCTGGCCGAGGGGCCGTACCCGACGAGATGGACCCGAGGATCGGCGACCGCGCGCGTCCCCTCGACGCGGATGCCGCCGCCCGGCTCGCGCAGCCGCAGGGGCGCCAGATGGTCGATGGCGGCCCGGAACCCGGTCGCCCACAGGATGACGTCGGCGTCCACGTGACGCCCGTCGTCCCACGCGACACCGTCCGGTGTGATCCGGTCGAACATCGGCTGCCGGTCGAGAACGCCGTCGTGCAGGGCCTGCCGGATCGCGTCGTTCAGCGGCAGTCCGGTCACCGAGACGACGCTCTTCGGCGGCAGCCCCTGACGAACCCGTTCCTCCACGAGCGCGACGGCCGCCCGGCCGAACTCCTCGTCGAAGGGCCCCTCACGGAAAACGGGCGGCCGACGTGTCACCCAGGTGGTCGCGGCAGCGTACGGGGCGATCTCCATCAGATGCTGGGTGCCGGAGGCGCCGCCGCCCACGACGACCACCCGCAGACCGGCGAACTCTTCGGGGCCCGGGTACTGCGCGGTGTGCAACTGCCGCCCGCGGAAGGTCTCCTGCCCTCGATAGCGCGGCCAGAAGGGCCGGTCCCATGTCCCGGTGGCATTGATCAGCGCACGCGCCGACCAGGTCCCGGCCGAGGTCTCCACAAGCAGCCGGCCCGCGGAGCCCTCGCGCACCGCACGCACGTCGACCGGCCGGCGCACCCGCAGCTCGAAGGCGCGCTCATAGGCGTCGAAGTACTCCGCGATGACCTCGGCGGACGGGCGCGCCGGGTCCGAGTCCGTCAGTTCCATGCCGGGCAGCGAGTGCATCCCGTGCACCTTGCCGTACGTCAGTGACGGCCAGCGGAACTGCCAGGCGCCGCCCGGACGCGGCGCGTGGTCCAGGACCACGAAGTCACGCCCGGGCTCGAAACCGGCGCGCCGCAGGTGATAGGCGCTGGACAGTCCGGCCTGTCCAGCGCCTATCACCACGACATCGACCTCGGTGGCGACCTCGGCGTCGACTTCGCGTGCTTGCACCCCGGTGTTGTTCACGCTTCTACCAACCGGACCGGGGTCCGGGATCTTCCCGGAGGGCCCAGCCGTGGCTACGACTCCTTGTAGACGCGAGGCGCGGTCGTGGACGGCGGCAGGTCGCCGTTGAAGCGGGTGTCCACGAAGTCGGCGAAGTCGACCTTGTTCGGGATGAGCTTCAGGCTGGTGAAGGTGTCCGCGATCTGCTGCTCGGAGTCGATGAGCGGCTGGTCGACGGCCACCGGGACGCGGGAGGCGTGGGTGCGCTTCACCGAGGCCAGCGCCACCTCGTACGGCAGTCCGGTGTCCTTCGCCCAGACCTCGGCCCACTCCTGAGGGTGGTCGTAGACCCAGTCCTGTGCGCGCCGCAGCCGGTCCAGGTAGTCCTTGATGGCCGCGGCCTTCTCCTTGTCCGCGAGCGCGGTGGGCGCCGCCACCTGGAAGTTGAGTCCGTTGACCGCACCGTCGCCGTCCGCCAGGATCCGGCCCTGCCCGCCCTGCAGCACCTGCGAGGTGTACGGGTCCCACACCGCCCACGCGTCGATCTTGCCGCTGGTGAACGCGGCCAGCGCGTCGGCGGGCTGGAGGTACTTCACCTGCACGTCGCTCAGCCCCAGCCCGGCTTCCTTGAGCGAGGCGATCAGCTGGTAGTGCGCGGAGGAACCCTGAGCCACGGCGATCGACTTGCCCTTGAGCTCCTCCGGCTTCTTCAGCGACGAGTCCTTCGGTACGAGGATGGCCTCGCCCTTGGACGTGCCGTGCCAGGCCGCCACCACGGAGATCTTCGAGTTCGCGCCCGCCGCGAAGACCGGCGGGGTGTTGCCGACCCCACCGACGTCGACGGCCTTGGCGTTGACGGCCTCCAGGAGCGGCGGGCCGGACGTGAACGTCGACCACTTGATCTTGTAGGTGAGGTTGTCGAGCTCTCCGGCGGCACGCAGCACCGCCTCCGAACCACCCTTCTGGTCACCGACGTTGAGCGTGACGGAGCCCTTGCCGTCGGTCCCGGAACCAGTGTCGGCCGCCGAGTTGCCACCGCAGGCGGAGAGGAGCAGGGCCAGAGGGAGGAGCAGGGCAGCGGGGGCGAGGCGTCGTCGCATGGCGAATCCGTTCAGGTGAGGGTTTGGTGCAACTGAGAGGCGAGCGGGGCGGTTCAGGCGGCGGTGCCGACGCCAAGACGTTCGAGGAGGCCGGCGCGCAGCTCGGCGAAGCGGGGGTCGGCGATGTCGCGCGGGCGGTCCAGGTCGACCTGTGTCTCGTACGCGATGACGCCGTCGTCCATCACGAGGACACGGTCGGCGAGCAGGACCGCCTCCTCGACGTCGTGCGTGACCAGCAGCACGGCGCAGCCGCGGCGCAGCCACAGTTCACCGACCAGGCGCTGCGCCTTGATCCGGGTGAGGGCGTCGAGCGCGCCGAACGGCTCGTCGAGCAGCAGCAGATCGGGTTCACGGACCAACGCACGGGCCAGCGAGGCACGTTGGGCCTCGCCGCCGGAAAGAGTCTTCGGCCAGGCGTCCGAACGGTGGGTGAGGCCGACCTCGGTCAACGCCTGTTCGGCGACGGCTCGTTCGGGCTTCCCGGGCAGGCCGAGCAGGACGTTGCGCCACACCTTCTTCCACGGCATGAGCCGCGGTGCCTGGAACGCGACAGCCTTGCGGCGCGGAACGAGGACGGTTCCCTCGATGTCGCGGTCGAGCCCCGCGAGGATCCGCAGCAGAGTGGACTTGCCGCAGCCGCTGCGCCCGAGCAGGGCCACGAACTCGCCCGGCCTGACGTCCAGTTGGAGGTTGTCGATGACGGCGCGGCCGTCGAAGGAGCGGGTGAGGCCCTGCACTCGTACGGCTGAGGCCCTGGCCTTCTGGGCGCTCATCGGCCCGTGAACGTCGGTCGCCATTGCAGCAGCAGCCTTTCGAGGGTGCGGACGATGAAGTCGGCGAGCAGGCCGAGGAAGGCGTAGACGATCAGGCAGACCACGATCACGTCGGTCCGCAGGAAGTCGCGCGCCTGGACCATCAGGAAGCCGATCCCGGCGTCCGCGTTGATCTGCTCGGCGAAGACGAGGGCCAGCCAGGCGATACCCAGTGAGTAGCGCAGCCCCGTCATCGCGCCGGGCAGTGCGCCCGGCAGCACGACATGGCGGACCAGCCCCCAGCGGGACAGCCCGAGGGACTCCCCGGCCTCGATCAGCTGGGAGTCGACGCCGCGGATACCGGCGTACACGTTCAGATAGAGCGGGAAGGACACGCCGAGGGTGATGATCGCGACCTTCGGGGCCTCGCCGATGCCGAACCAGATGATGAACAGCGGGATCAGCCCGACGAAGGGCACGGTCCGCAGCATCTGGACGCTCGCGTCCACCAGATCCTCGCCGATGCGGAACAGCCCTGACACCAGGGCGAGCCCCGTACCGACGACGGTTCCGAGCAGGAGCCCGACGGCGACGCGTTGCAGTGATACGCCCATCGCGTTGGGCAGCGAACCGTCGGCGATCAGATCGCTCCCGACCCGCGCGATGGTGCCCGGCGAGGCAAGGATGTCGGGGGCCAACGCACCGGTGGCGCTCAGGAGTTGCCACAGGGCGAGCAATAGGACGGGGCCGGAGGTACGGCGCAGCCAGCGTGGCACGCGGGAGCGGCGGGTGGAGGTGGGGACCAGGGGGACGAGCTCGGGTGGGTCAGGTTCATCTTCTGATATAGGTGAAATATCCGGCTCGGGGGAGCTGGGCGGGGCATGGCTGATGCTCATGAGTGCTCCACGGGGAGAGACGGGGAGAGAGCGACCGGAGAGGGATGCGCCTCGGTGCCGCTACGTCAGCTCAGACGTGCGGTCAGGGCGGAGCCCAGGCGGGAGAAGAAGGCTGGTGAAAGGGCGTCAGCAGCCGCGGCGACACGCGGCGGAGGCCACCCGCAGCAGGTCGATGTGACCGCGCGTGGTGAGCATGACTGAACGCAACATGCGCCTGAAAGTAGCCAGCTCGTTCGCGTACGGTCAATGGTGTCTCGCGGGATGGACCCCTCGTATCACATGACGGTCGGCCGACCGGATGCGGAACCCGGCGTGTGGGCGAGGATTGGTGCATGCCCGATGCCTTCACCACCCGAGTCCTGAACGTCGCCACCGGTTCCTCGGAGACCGTCGTCGACCTCACCCGCGACTGCGAGGCCTTCCTCAGGGAGGCGGCAGCCGGCCGCGACGGCCTTCTGAACGTCTTCGTGCCCCACGCGACCGCCGGCATCGCGATCATCGAAACCGGCGCCGGCAGCGACGACGACCTCCTCGCCGCCCTGCACTCCCTGCTCCCTGGGGACGACCGCTGGCAGCACCGCCACGGCAGCCCCGGCCACGGCCGCGACCACGTACTCCCCGCCATCGTCCCGCCCCACGCGACGCTGCCGGTGCTGGGCGGGAGGCTGGAGCTGGGGACGTGGCAGTCGGTGTGTCT
Source organism: Streptomyces sp. NBC_00554 (assembly GCF_041431135.1). Lineage (NCBI taxonomy): Bacteria > Bacillati > Actinomycetota > Actinomycetes > Kitasatosporales > Streptomycetaceae > Streptomyces > Streptomyces sp. NBC_00554. The sequence continues at coordinate 9,035,528 of NZ_CP107799.1, forward strand.
GGTGGACACCAACATTGACAATGCCAACCGGCACGTGCGGTTGAGCTTCCTGGGGTAGGCAAGATCATCCTGGGGGTGGCCGTCCATTCTCCGTACCCTGCGTGCGGAACTGGAGAAGGGGATGCCCACCACCAGATGGGACAAGATCGAGCGTTCCTACGACGGATGCGGAAAGTGCCTGCTGGGAGTACGACGGCTCTCGCGCATGAAGGCGGCAACCTCGTCGCCTGAGCGACAGCGAGAGGACGTCCTCACGGCCGCGGAAGCGGTCGGCGGCCACATCATCGGCTGGGCCGACGACTGGGAAGTCTCAGGCGCCACCGATCCCATGACGCGACCCAAGCTCGGGCCCTGGCTCCGCTACGAGCGTGGCCCGTATGACGGACTCGTCGCGGCTGCGGTGAAGGTGGTGCCGCCTTCGTCGACGAACTTTGCGGAGACCGGCGTCGCCGGCTTCCGTGTCAACTCCGTCGCCGCCCGCGCCAAGGTGGCCAAGCGCACCCTCGACAGCCTCCGCCGACTGCTTGCGGCCCGCTGTACCCTCCAACTCCGCGACGACGCATGGCGACGCGGCGAACTGCGCCCCGGCATCAGCGCGCACGGCGTCTGCGAACAATTCCTCGACCTGGTCCTCCGTGGGCTGCGCGCCGCCCACTTCGGCGACGCGGGACATGCCTGACGCGCGGCGGTGGCGGCAGAGCCACCTCAGGCCGCGGGGGTCGTGTTCCAGCGCTGTGCGGAGACCGTCCCGCCGTCCACCAAGAGGTCGTTCCCCGTGATGAAGGCGGAGTCCGGTCCCGTCAGAAACGCGGCGGCGCTCGCGATGTCGTCGGGGGTACCTGCCCTGCGCGCGCCGGAAAGGTCGAGCATGGCCTGGATGTGGACGCCGGCCGGGCCCTGAAGTTCCTGGGCGCCCATCGGCGTGGAAATCACTCCGGGGCTGATGGTGTTCAGTCGTGCCCCCTTGGCCCCCCAGGCGTGGGCGGAGGCCTGTACGCGCAGCTGATTGGCGCGTTTGGCCACCACGTAGGCCAGAGCGGGCTCGGATTCGAGGTCGAACTCCTTGTGCTCCAGGAGTTCATCGGTCGGGGCGGTCGCGAGGTGCCGTTCGAGGTCCGCGGACAGCGATGCGAAGTGCCCGGCCATGCTCGCCACGCAGACCAGTGACGTACCCGCGGAGGCGACGGGAAGGAACGCGTCGATGACATGGGCGGTGCCGAGCAGGTCCACCTCGTAGATCTGCCGGGCGGTCGCCATGACGGGGGAGACCCCGGCGGTGTGGACGACGGCGTCCACCCGGCCGGCGGCCCCGGCGGCTACGGCCAGGCTCTCGACCGAGTCCCGCTGCGTGACGTCCACCGTGTGGCCTTCGACCTCGTGGCCCTCGCCGCGCAGCGTACCGACAGTCGCTTCCAGGCCTGGGGCGGACCAGTCGGCCAGCAGAACCCGCCGCCCGGCGGCCAGGCGGCGTGCGACGGCCAGCCCCATACCGCCGGTACCGATGACTACGAGGACGTTGCGTGCTGGGACTTGGGGGCTCATCTCGACTCCTTGGCTGACTGTGTCTGGCTGTGCTGGTTACGACTTGCTGTGTATGGCGAGTTGACGTCACCCCGTCGGCTCGGATTTGGAAGTCGAAGCCGGCCGCTGGGTGGCGGATGCCCTTCGGACGGAGCCTGCGAAGAGCGGCGGGGAGGGGGCCCGGAGCCTGGTACGCCGAGGCGTCTACGCCCCGTCAGCCCCGTGACGGGCCGTGGCGTCCTGCGCCGAGCTCCGCTCCTTCGCGGTCGGCTTCTCCGACGCCGACTCATCGTCCGGCGCCGTCGCGAGGCCGTTGGCACGTCGGCCCGGCAGGAAGGCGGTGAGGAGCAGGGCGCCGATCGCTGCCCCACCGCCGATGCCCATCGTGGTGCGGAAGCCGGCCTCGGACGGGAGGGCGTGGCCGCCGAAGTCCGTGGTCATGTGGGCCAGTACGACGCCGAGCACCGCGCTGGCGACCGAGGTGCCGATGGCGCGCATGAGGGCGTTGAGGCCGTTGGCGGAGGCCGTCTCGGACCGGGGTACGGCCGCCACGATGAGCGCGGGCATGGAGCCGAAGGCGAAGCCGATTCCTGCGCCGATCACGGCCGCGACGAGGATGAGCTGCCATACGGCGCCCATCAGGACGATGCCCAGGCCGTAGCCGGTCGCGATCACCGCGGCGCCGATCATCAGCGAGACCTTGGGACCGAAGGCCGCCGTAACCTTCGCGGAGAGCGTCGCGACGACCATCATCACCAGTCCGGCCGGGGCCAGGCACAGGCCCGCGACCAGCATCGTCTGCCCGAGGCCGTATCCGGTGGCCTTCGGCATCTGCAGCAGTTGCGGCAGGACGAGGGACATCCCGAACATCGCGAACCCGACCATGATCGAAGCGAGGTTGGTGAGCAGCACCTGGCGGTCGACGGTGGTCCGCAGGTCCACCAGGGGCTGGGCGGAACGAAGTTCCCACCATCCCCACACCAGCACGATGACCACTCCCGCGGCGAACAGCCCGCCCGTGGAGCCACTGGCCCAGCCCCAGTCGGCGCCCTTGGAGACGGCCAGCAGCAGGCAGAGCAGCCCGGCCGTCAGCCCGACACCTCCCACCAGGTCGAACCGTCCGCCACTGCGGACCCGGGACTCCGGCACGAACACCAGCACCAGCGCGAGCACGGCGGCGCCGAGGCCCGCGGACACCCAGAACAGCGCATGCCAGTCGGCATGCTGGGCGAGCAGCGCTGCCCCGGGCAGACCCAGGGCACCGCCCACCCCCAACGACGAGCTCATCAGAGCCATGGCGGCGCCGAGCTTCTCGGGCGGGAGTTCGTCCCGCATGATGCTGATGCCCAGTGGGATGACGCCCATGGCGCAGCCCTGAAGTGCCCGCCCGACAACCATCGGGGCCAGCGAGTCGCAGAACGCGCTCACCACGGAGCCGATCACCAGCATGCCCAGGCTGGCCAGCAGCATCCGCCGCTTGCCGAACATGTCTCCGAGCCGCCCCACGACCGGCGTGGTCACAGCGCCGGAGAGCAACGTGGCGGTGATCACCCAGGTCGCGTCGGCCGTCGAGGCATGGAGCAGCGCCGGGAGCTCGGAGATGAGCGGCACCACGAGGGTCTGCATCAGCGCGACGACAATCCCGCCGAAGGCCAGTACGGCTGTAACAGCGCCGGCACTCGGCCCGTTGTCGCTCGCCGGTTTCTCCGCCAGCGGTGAAGTCGTCACTGCGGACACGGGGGTACCTCCGCTCCTGAGGGTGCGTCAGATGGCGCCTTGGTGCGCTCATGTCGAACCCGCTGAGTCTGTGGCCGCGAGTCTCCCATATTTTTCGTAAGGCATACGCTAAATACCGCTAACCCCGCCATCGGGCCGACAGCCCCGACGCCGGTCGGCCGCGTAACCTGACGACGGCGCGCGCACGACGGCGGGCGCAAGGAAGGACGCAGCCGATGGCGCAGTCAGCGACCGGGACCGCAACCCGCGGAAGGGGACGCCCGCCGCGCCTCTCGCGGGAGCAGATCGTCGAGGCCGCCGTCGGCCTTCTGGAGCGCGATCCGGACTCCGACCTGACCATCAAGCGCGTCGCCGAGGCCGCCGGCGCCGCCCCGATGGCCCTGTACCGCTACTTCCCGGACCGCGACGCGCTGCTCCAGGCCGTGGCGGACCGTGTCCTGTCCCGCATCCAGCCGGTGACCCTGACCGGGGAAACCTGGCAGGAGCAGGTCCGCCAGTGGATGCGCAACAGCCGGGAGCGGCTGCGTCCGCACGCGCAGCTCCTGCCGTACATGGCCTCGACACAACAGCCCGTCGGAGTGAGGTCGTTGGCCAAGTTGGCCGAGGTTCTTCGCCCGCTCGGTCTCCACGACGAGGACCTCGCCGTGGCCGTCCTTCTCATCAGTTCGACGACCATTGGCTACGCGTCGTACGAGACACGCCGCAGCCCCACGGAACAGATCGTCACCCAGCTCCAGGCGGGACTCTCGGTCCGCCCCGAGAGCGAGCGCGAGGCTCTCGCGCCGCTCCTGCCCCGGATGCCCGCCGCCTTCGCCCGCCTCTACGACGTGGTCCTCGACCAGACCGTCGCCGCGATCGAGGCCCTCGCACCGGTCGGCTCCGCCGCCGAACGGTAGTGCCCTGGGCGTACGAGACCGACAACCGAGGTGCGGCAAGGGGCGCCCGCAGTCGGCAGCCGCTTGTGTGACGAACACCAGCCCTCGACGGTCACACCTCCGATAGATCCCGGGCCTTCACCGGGAGCCGCGTCTCGAAGGACTGGTTCGCGGCCAGCGCGGTGACCAGGGACCGGGCCCCGTCGGTCGCGCCCGCCGCCCGGCCGAGCGGGTCCGAACCGCCGGTGGGCGGCCCGCCGAACAGGTCCTCGAGCATGCGGACATCGCCCCCGCCGTGCCCGCCCTCTCCCGTCGCGACCTTCACCTCGGCCGGCTGCTCCCAGAACCGGCGCAGCAACAGCTGCGTACGACCGGGGTCGTCACCGACCGCCGTCCCGTGCATGACCGCGCTCGTGCCGTCCGTCCGTGCCCGGGGCCGGGTCCAGGTGGATTCCTCGACGAGGAGTTCGAGGCGGCCCGCGCTGCCGTTGAAGGCGATCCGGTAGCCCTCCCAGGGGGCGTAGGCGTTGAGGTGGTAGGTGAGGGTGGCGCCGGAGGTATAGCTCACCAGCACCGCCATGTCGTCCTGCCAAGGGCCGCCGTCCAACAGATCCGGCAGCGTTTCCCGCAGCCACTTCTCGATGTCCACGGCCGCCAGTCCGGGCAGATCGGTGCTCAGGGGCCGACCCCGCTTCCGTGTTCGGCGGTACTGGCACGGCGTGCGGCCCGTTTGACGAACACCTTCGCGTGCGACGACGACTCGGTGCCCCGGCCGCCCTCGACCACCTCCCAGCATCATCTCAAGTCGGCCTGATGGGGCGGTCGGTCACACGGTGAGTTCCTTGGTGATGCGGTCGAGCATGAACGCCGAGGAGTCGCGGGCGCGTTCCTCCCAGGCGAAGACGCAGGCCGTGGCCACGCCGTCGAAGTTCAGCTCGCGCAGGGTGCCGAAGAAGGCGTTCCAGTCGACCTCGCCCTGGTCGATGTCTAGGTGCTGGTGGATGCGGGCGGTGGTGCCCGGCGGGTTGAGGATGTAGCGCAGGCCGCTGGAGCCCTTGTGGTTGAAGGAGTCGGCGATGTGCACGTGTTGGAGCTTGTCGCCGGCGTAGCGCATCATCGCCGCGATGTCCGCCGTCGGGTCGGAGCCCGAGAGGTGGAAGGAGTGCGGGGCGCAGTAGAGGTAGTTCACCCAGGGCTTGTTGATCGCGCGGACGAGGTCGACGGCGGGGGTGTTCTCCTCGCAGAAGTCGTCCGGGTGGGCTTCCAGGTTGAGGGCGATGCCTTCCCGCTCGAAGACCGGGAGCAGTTCTTCCAGCGAGCGCCAGAAAGCGGCTTCGCTCTCGGCGGCATGTTCGGGGCGGCCGTTGAACTCCGAGTTCATCAGCGGACATTCGAGCTCGGCGGTGATCTCGATCATCCGCTTCCAGTAGCGGACGGCGGTCTGCCGCTCGGTCTCGTCGGGCGAGGACCACTTGTACAGCGGGAGTACGGAGGACAGCTTCACTCCGTGCGTACGCAGGGAGTTCTTCAGCTCCGCCACGCGGGCGTCGTCCGCACGCGGGTGCAGGAAGAACGGCATGAAGTCGTCGCGGGGCGACAACTCGATGTAGTCGTAGCCGAGTTCGGCGACCGTGCGCACCATGTCGTCGATGGGCAGGGCGCGGAACATGTAGGGGTCGAGGGCGATCTTCACGCGGCACCTCCGTAGAAGGCGGGACGGGGCTTGAGGTCGGTGGCGACGACGTGGCCCGATTCCAGGGCCTCGACGGTCGCGCTGGTGATGACGGTGGCCGCGTAGCCGTCCCAGGCCGAGGGGCCGGTGGGCTCGTTGCCGGCGGCGATCCCCGCGATCCACTCGCGGAACTCCGTGTTGAAGGCGTCCGCGAAACGGCCCACCCAGTCGGTGAGCACCTCCGTGCTGTGCTGCCCCGCGCTGCGCACGCCGACGGCGGCCGGGTCGGGCAAGCGGACGAGCCCTTCCTCGCCCACCGCCTCGCACTGGATGTCGTAGCCGTACTGGCAGTTGACGAAGACCTCCAGGTCGATGCGGACGCCCTTGGCGGTTTCGAAGAGCATGATCTGCGGGTCCTTGAGGTGGGCGAACCGCTTGCTCGTGGCGCGCGGGGTGACCACCTGGGTGGAGACGATCTCGTCGTCGAGGAGCCAGCGCAGTACGTCCACCTCGTGCACCGCCGTGTCCAGGGCAGCCATGTCGGACGTGTACGACTCGGGCACGGTCGGGTTGCGGTGGGCGCAGTGCACGATCAGCGGCTGGCCGATGCGCCCGGAGTCGATGACCTGCTTCAACTGCCGGTAGCCGGCGTCGTAGCGGCGCATGAAGCCGACCTGGACCAGGCGGCGGCCGTGTGCCGTCTCGGCCTCGATGATCCGCAGGCAGTCCTCGGCGGTCGTGGCCAGCGGCTTCTCGCAGAACACCGGCTTCCCGGCGGCTATCGCGGTCAGCACGTGCTCGGCGTGGGTCGGGCCCCAGGACGTCACGAGGACCGCGTCGACATCGTCCGCCGCGATCACGGCGGCGCCGTCGGGCAGCACGCGGGCACCGACCGGCGCCGCCGCCTCCTCGGCACGGGCGGCGTCGATGTCGGTGACCGCGGTGACGCGGGCGCCTGTGACGGTGTGGGTGAGGCGTTGGATGTGTTCCTTGCCGATCCAGCCGGCGCCGATGACTCCTACACGTACGGTCATGGTCATTCCTTATGCAGACGAGGTCAGGAGAAGCGCGCCCGGAGTTCGGCTTCGAGGGTTTCGAGGGTGCGGCCCTTGGTCTCGGGGACGTAGAGCTTGACGAAGGTGAACGAGAAGACGCCCGCCACCACGAAGAGGAAGAAGGTGTTGGAGACCCCGATGGCGGAGACCAGGGACGGGAAGACCAGCCCGATCGCGAAGTTGGTCAGCCACAGCACCACGGCCGCGACACCCATCCCGAAGCCGCGCATCCGCATCGGGAAGATCTCCGAGAGCATCAGCCAGGTCACCGGCGAGATCGCGCCCTGCTGGAAGGCGAGGAAGGTGACCGTCATGGCGAGCACGGCGAACGCCCGGCCGTCACCGGAAGGCAGCAGCAGTGAGAAGACACCGATCAGCAACAGGGCTGCTGTCGTGCCGATCTGACCGGTCATCAGCATCGGGCGGCGGTTGACGCGGCCCAGCAGCCAGATGCCGACGAAGGTGGCGAGCACCGAGATGACACCGTTGGCGATGTTCGCGGTGAGGGCGCTGTCGGCGGTGAAGCCGGCGTCGGTGAGGATCTGGGTGCCGTAGTACATGATCGTGTTGACGCCGGTGATCTGCTGCACGATCGCGATGCCGAAGCCGACGAACATGAGCTTGCGCAGCCACGGCGTGGACTTCATGTCCTGCCAGCCGCCGAGCTTCGCCTGGTCCTCCTTGACGGCGAGCGCGGAGACCTCGGCGAGTTCGGCCTCGGCCCGCTGTTGGGACCGGACCTGCTTGAGCACTTCGAGGGCTTCGGCGAAGCGGGTCTTGGAGGCCAGCCAGCGTGGGCTCTCCGGCATGACCAGCATGCCGAACCAGAGCACGACGGCCGGGATCGTGGCGAGCACGAGCATGTAGCGCCACACCCCGCCGGACTCACCGCCCACCCGCGCGATGACCGCGTTGGAGGTGAACGCGAGCAACTGCCCGCTGACAATCATGAGTTCGTTGCGGGTGACCAGTGCCCCGCGCCGCTCGGCGGGCGAGATCTCGGCGAGGTAGACGGGCACGGTCACCGAGGCGCCGCCGACCGCGAGGCCGAGCACGAAGCGGGCCACCACCATGACGGCGGTGTTCGGTGCGAGCGTGCAGCCGAGTGCGCCGACGAAGAACACCACGGCGAGGACGAGGATCGTGCGGCGCCGTCCGCGCGCGTCCGAGAACCGTCCGCCGGTGACCGCGCCCACCGCCGCGCCGAGCAGCAGCGAGCTGGTGACCATGCCCTCGGTGAAGGGGGTCAGGCCCAGGTCGTCGGTCATGTAGGGCAGGGCGCCGTTGATGACGCCGGTGTCGTAGCCGAAGAGCAGTCCGCCGAAGGTGGCGATGACGGTGATGAGCCGCAGCCGCCGTGACACCGCCAGAGGGGCGTCGTCCGCGAACGCGGTGGCCGGGGCTGTGGTCGTGTCGTCCCTGACGTCCATAGCCGCCGCCTCCTATCGGTCGAGGTGCGGGCGGCTGGTACCCGTCAGTCCGCAACCGGCCAGGTGCTCACGGGTGCTGACCGCGATGGGCAAGGGCACCTCGGGAGCGCACGGGTACAGGTCCTGCTCGACGATGACGAACAACTCGGCGTCCAGGCGCGCGAGTTCGGCCACCACGTCGGCCGGATTCGGTACGCCCGCGGGAGGTGACACGCACACCCCGCGCTTGACCGCCTCCCCGAACGACAGGTCCTCGACCGCGACTTGGGCCAGCACCTCGGGATCCATCTGCTTGATGTGGACGTAGCCCACGCGCTCGCCGAAGCGGCGGATCAGATCGAGATTGTCGCCGCCGCCGTACGCCACGTGCCCGGTGTCCAGGCAGAGGTTGGTGTAGCGGGAGTCCGACTCGTTGAGCAGCCGCTCGATCTCCGGCTGGGTCTGGATGTGGCTGTCGGCGTGCGGATGGATGACGAGCCGTACGTCGTACTCGTCGAGCAGCAACTTGCCCAGCCGGTCCGCGGATCGGCCGAAGCCCGCCCACTGGTCGGCGGTCAGCTCGGGCGACTCGGTGAACGCGCCGGTCTTCTCGTCCCGGTACATGGGCGGGATGAGGACGAGGTGGTGCGCGCCGGCGGCGGCCGTCAGTGCGGCGACCTGCCGGACATGGGCGAGCATCTCGTCCCACGCCTCCGGGCGGTGCAGGGCGCCGAAGGCGGTGCCGCCGGAGACCTGGAGCCCACGGGCGTCCAGCTCCTCCTTCAGGCGCTGCGGGTCGGTGGGGAGATAGCCGTACGGTCCGAGCTCCAGCCACTCGTAGCCGGCTGTGGCCAGCTCGTCGAGGAAGCGGGTGTACGGCACCTGGTGCTCGTCCTCGGGGAACCAGATGCCCCAGGAGTCGGGGGCGGAGCCCAGGCAGAGGTTGCCCGCGACGGTACGGAGGGGAGTTGGCGCCGTTGCCATGGTCGGTCCTTTGCGAAGGGGGGAGGGGGAACTCTGTGGATCAGTTGGACGTGGGGAAGTTGAAGCCGGCGGCGACCTGCTGGGCGGGCTGCGGCCAGCGGGTGGTGACGACCTTGGGGCGGGTGTAGAAGCGAATGCCCTCGGGGCCGTGGATGGGGGAGTCGCCGATGAGGGAGTCCTTCCAGCCGCCGAAGGAGTAGTACGACATCGGGACGGGCACCGGCACGTTGACGCCGATCATGCCGACCTTGACGTTGCGCTGGAATCGGCGGGCGGCTTCACCGGAGGCGGTGAACAGGGCGGTGCCGTTGCCGTACGGGTTGGCGTTGATGACGGCGATGGCCTCGTCGAGCGTGTCGACGCGGACGATCGCGAGGACCGGGCCGAACAACTCCTCCTTGTAGGCGTCCATCTCGACCGTGACGTGGTCGAGCAGGGACGGGCCGGTGAAGAAGCCCTCCTCGTGACCGTCGATCTTCAGCCCGCGGCCGTCCACGACGACGGTGGCGCCCTGCGTTGCGGCGGTGCCGACGGCGTTCTCGACGCGTTCCTGAGCGGCCTTGGTGACCAGCGGTCCCATCTCCACGCCCGGGGCGTCACCGGGACCGACCTTCACCTCGCGCGCCTTGCGCTCCAGCACCTCCACCAGCCCGTCCGCCGCGTCACCCACGGCCACGGCGACGGAGACGGCCATGCAGCGCTCGCCGGCCGAGCCGTACGCACCGGCGGTGATGTGGTTGGCGGTGAACTCCAGGTCGGCGTCGGGGAGGACGACAGCGTGGTTCTTGGCCCCGCCGAGGGCCTGGACGCGCTTGCCGGCCGAAGTGCCCTGCTCGTGCACGTACTTGGCGATGGGGGTCGACCCGACGAAGGAGACGGCCTCGATGCCGGGGTGGGTGAGGATCGCGTCGACCGCGTCCTTGCCGCCGTGCACGACGTTGAAGACCCCGTCGGGCAGGCCCGCCTTCTGGTACAGCTCGGCGACGAAGTTCGCCGCGGACGGGTCGCGTTCGCTGGGCTTGAGGATGAAGGTGTTGCCGGTCGCGATGGCGATCGGGTGCATCCAAAGGGGCACCATGGCGGGGAAGTTGAAGGGGGTGATGCCGGCGACGACGCCGAGCGGCTGACGGAAGTTGTGCACGTCGATGCCGCGGGAGACCTGGTCGGAGAAGGACCCCTTCAGGACATCGCCGAGACCGCAGGCGAATTCGACGACCTCCCGGCCGCGGGTGATCTCGCCGCGTGCGTCGTCGACGGTCTTGCCGTGTTCGGCGGAGATGATCCGGCCCAACTCCTCCTCGTGCTCGACGAGCAACTGCCGGAAGGCGAACATCACTTGGGTGCGCTGGGTGAGAGACGACTCGGACCAGGTCTCGAAGGCCCGCGCGGCGGCCGTGACGGCGGTGTCGACGTCGGCGGACCCGCCCAGGACCACCTGGGCCTGCTGTCGTCCGGTGGCCGGGTCGAACACCGGAGCGGTGTCCGTGCCGGGGACGGCCGTGCCGTCGATCCAGTGCTGAATGGTCTTCACGGGTTGGGTGTCCTTACAGGTAGTGGCGCTGGGCCTGCTTATGGGCGGCGTACGTCTCGTACGCGGCGCGGGTGGTGTCCAGGTCGGAGGTCTGGCTGACGGGGACGTCCCACCAGCCGTGGCCCGGCGGGTTCGGCCCGTACAGGTCGGTCTCGACGTGGACGACGGTGGTGCGGGTCGCTGCCTTCGCCTTCTCCATCGCCGTACGGAACTCGTCGACGGAGGTGGCGTGCAGGACGTCCGCGCCGAGCGAGGAGGCGTTGGCGGCGAGGTCGACGGGGAGGACGTCTCCGTCGAGCAGGCCCGAACCACCGTTCCGGAAGCGGTAGTTGGTGCCGAAGCGCTGAGAACCGAGCGACTCGGACAGCGCGCCGATCGAGGCGAAGCCATGGTTCTGGACGAGGACCACGATGACCTTCAGGCCCTCGGAGACCATGGTCACGATCTCCTGAGCCATCATCAGATACGAGCCGTCGCCGACCAGGACGACGACCTCACGCGACGGGTCGGCCATCTTGGCACCGAGGCCGGCGGCGACCTCGTAGCCCATGCAGGAATACGCGTACTCGACGTGGTACGCCTTCGGATCCCTTGCCCGCCACAGCTGTTGCAGGTCGCCGGGCATGGAGCCGGCGGCGTTGATGACGACGTCACGGTCGCCGAGTACGTCGTTGAGGGCGCCGAGGATCTCGGTCTGCGCGGGGAGCGGGCCGTGGCCCACGGTGAAGCAGCGGTCCTCGATCTCCCTTGTGAGGGCGATGAGTTGACGGGTCCGCTCGCGGTACTCCGCTGAGACCTCCCAGTCGGTCAGCGCTTCGGCGAGGGCCTCGATGCCGAGCCGGGCGTCGGCCACCAGCGGCTCCGCGGAGTGCTTGACGGCGTCCAGGCGGGCGACGTTGAGGTTGACGAAGGCGACGTCCGGGTTGCCGAAGACGGTGTGGCTCGCGGTGGTGAAGTCGCTGTAGCGGGTGCCGATGCCGAGGACGACGTCGGCCTCCTTCGCCAGCTCGTCGGCCGCGTACGAGCCGGTCGAGCCGATGCCGCCGACCGCGCAGGGGTGGTCCCAGGGGACCGCGCCCTTGCCGGCATGGGTGTCGGCGACCGGAATGCCGGTGGCCTGGGCGAAGGCCCGCAGCTGGGTCTCGGCACCGGAGTAGACGGCCCCGCCGCCCGCCACGATCAGCGGCTTGCGTGCGTTGCGCAGCAGACGCGCGGCCCGCTCCACGGCGGCCGGTTCCGGCACCGGACGGCCCACGTGCCAGACCCGGCGCCGGAAGAAGGCGACCGGCCAGTCGTACGCCTCCGCCTGTACGTCCTGTGGCAGGGCCAGCGTCACAGCGCCGGTCTCCACCGGGTCGGTCAACACCCGCATCGCGGCCAGCGCGGCCGGGATCAGCTGTTCGGGCCGGGAGATCCGGTCGAAGTACTTCGATACGGCACGGAAGGCGTCGTTGACGGTGACGTCCCCGCCGCGGGTGTCCTCCAGCTGCTGGAGCACCGGGTCGGCGGCGCGGGTCGCGAACATGTCGCTGGGCAGCAGCAGGACCGGTATGCGGTTGGTCGTCGCGAGCGCCGCACCCGTGATCATGTTCGTCGAGCCGGGCCCCGTCGAAGCCGTACAGGCGAACGTCGCCAGCCGGTCGCGCATCTTGGCGTACGCCACCGACGCGTGGACCATGCCCTGTTCGTTGCGGGCCAAGTAGTAGGGCAGGTCGGCCTCTTGGGTGACAGCGGCCTGCAGCAATGCCTGGCCGATCCCGGCCACGTTGCCGTGCCCGAAGATGCCCCAGACGCCGGGGATCAGCCGCTGTTCCTGGCCGTCGCGCTCGCTGTACTGGTTGGCCAGGAAGCGGACCAGGGCCTGCGCGGTGGTGAGTCGGAGGGTGTTCATTACTGCGTGAGCCCTTCGAAGGGAAGCCGGTCGTCGACGTCCTGGGACTCCCAGGTCCCCCGCACCCACCCGTGGGCGGGGTCGTCGCAGATCAGCCAGGCACGGTCCTGTCCAGGGCCCGCCATGACGTTGAGGTAGTAGAGGTCGTAGCCGGGCGCCGCGATCGACGGGCCGTGCCAGCCGTGCGGGATCAGCACGGTGTCGCCGGAGCGGACCTCGGCGAGCACGTTGATCGGCCGCTCTTGTGTGCCGTAGACCCGCTGGTAGGCGAAGCCGTCCTCGCCCGAGACCTCGAAGTAGTAGATCTCCTCCAGCTCCGACTCCTGGCCCGGTCGGGCCTCGTCGTGCTTGTGGGGCGGGTAGGAGGACCAGTTGCCGCCGGGGGTGAGGACCTCGCACACCAGCAGTTGCTCGGCCTCGAACGTGCCCGGCAGGCAGTAGTTGTTGACCTGCCGCGAACACGGCCCGGCGCCGCGCAGTTCGACCGGCACGTTCTTCTGGGGCCCGTACCGAGCGGAGAGTGAGCTCCGCTCGGTACGGGCGGAGGGCAGCGCGAACGTCCCGCCGTGCGCGCTGCTGATCAGGGCCACCGATTCGCGGGGGAGGTAGGCGAAGTCGGTGGCGGAGGCGAACACGCCTGTCCGGCCGGTGAGTTCGAAGGCCGTGCCGTCCGTGGTGACGGTGCAGGAACCCGTCAGCGGCAGGACCAGGAACTCGGAATCGCCGGTGGACAGGGTGTGCGCCTGGCCCGGCCCCAGGGTCAGGATCCTGAGGCCGGAGTACCCCCAGCCCGCCGACTCGGGCGTGACCAGGAGATCGTAGGGGCCGTCGGCCGAAGTTCCTTTGGGCAGGTGGTACTTGCTGGTGTCGCTCACAGGAGGTTCACCGCCCGGTCCACGGCGCCGGCGACGTCGCCGTCCGAGGGGTAGAGCAGGGAACGGCCGACCATCAGGCCTTGTGCGGTGGGGAGTTTGAGGGCCTTGCCCCACGAGGCGAAGGCCGCTTCGGGATCCTTGACCTCGCCGCCCAGCAGCAGCGCGGGCAGCGTCGAGGAGGCCAGCACCCGCTCCATGTCCGCCACGACCGGGAGCTTCAGCCAGGTGTAGGCGGTGCGGCGGCCCAGGCCCGAGGCGATGGTGATCGACTTGATGACGGCGTCGGTGGAGAGGTCGTTGCGGATCCTGCCGTCCTGCCACTCGGACAGGAACGGCTCGACCATGGCGATGAGTTGTCGGTCGTTGAGCTCGTTGACGGCGCGAGCGGTGTTCTCGAGGACGGACGGGGTCGCCGGGTCGTCGAGGGCGATACGGGTGAGCATCTTGCCGCCGTCGAAGCCCATCGCGGCGATCGTCTCGGCGTCATAGCCGGTGAAGCGGTCGTCGATCTCGAAGACGGAGCCCGCGAGCCCGGCCCGGTTCATGGAACCGAAAACGCTCTTTCCGTCCAGAACGCCGAGCAGCAGCAGGTCTTCCAGAATGTCGGCGGTGCCCAGGACACCCGTGACGCCGGGCCGCTCCAGCGCTGTGCACAGGCGGTCGAGAAGCTCGAAGCGGTCGGCCATCGCGGTGGGTTCGGCGCCGACACCGTTGGCACCGCGGGCCGGGTGGTCGGCCGCGACGATCATCGCCTTGCCGTGGGCGCCGAGGAGCGAGGAGGCTTTCACGCGGCGCGCTGCCGCCGTCGCGATGGCGCCGGGGTCGTTGACCCGGGCCTCCACGATCCGGCTCACGTTGTCGGACGGCACGTCGTCACGCCTTTCGTTCGATGGAAGCGGTGGTGGCCTCGCGGAGCTTGGCCTCGACCTCGGCCTCGGTGGGCATCGCGTCGGAGCAGGAGAGCCGGCCCGCGACCAGGGCTCCGGCGGCGTTGGCGAAGGAGACCGTGCGGTGGGTGTCCCAGCCGGCGAGCAGACCGTGGCAGAGCGCGCCGCCGAAGGCGTCACCGGCACCGAGACCGTTGACGACGTCCACCGGTACCGGCGGTATCTCGACGGCCGAACCGTCGCGGCCGACGGCCAGGACACCCTTGGGGCCCTGCTTCACCACCGCCAGCTCCACCCCGGCCGTGAGCAGTGCTTTCGCGGCGGCGTACGGCTCGCGCTCACCCGTCGCCACCTCGCACTCGTCGAGGTTGCCGACGGCCACCGTGGTGTGGCGCAAGGCCTCGACGTAGTACGCCCGCGCCTGATCCGCGTCGGTCCAGGCTGTGCCTTTCCAAAACGCCGGCCGCCAGTCCAGGTCGAAGACGGTCGGGCCGGACTTCGCCCGGTGTGCCAGCGCGGCGAGCGTGGCCGAGCGGCTCGGCTCCTTGCTCAGCCCCGTCCCGGTGACCCAGAAGATCCGGGCGTCGCGGACGGCGTCCAGGTCCAGTTCGTCCGGCTGGATGTCCAGGTCGGGGGCCTTGGGCAGGCGGTAGAAGTACAGCGGGAAGTCGTCCGGAGGGAAGATCTCGCAGAACGTCACCGGCGTCGGCGCGATGTCCGACGTACCGACGAACCGGCTGTCGACGCCGTACCCCTCCAAGGCCGTGCGGACGAAGTCCCCGAACGGGTCCCGGCCCGTCTTCGTGATCACGGCCGCGGAGTGCCCGTAACGGGCCGCGGCGACGGCGACGTTGGTCGGACTCCCGCCCAGGTACTTGCCGAACGACGTGACCTCGGCCAGGCCCACACCGGTCTGGAGCGGATATACGTCCACCCCTACGCGGCCCATGGTCAGCACTTCGAACGGCATCACGCTGGTTTCCCTTTCGTGCCGGAGACGGAGGCGTTCAGGAGATTCACTGCCGCGCTCTACTAGCGCGCTCTAGTCTGTGTACGATGACTCCTGTCCAAATGTCATGTCAATACCTTGTTGCCAGGAGATTTCGAGAGGCCCGTAGGGTTGGCCGCGGCGGAAGGTGGATTCACAGGTGGATGCGTCAGGAAAGCAGCGGCCCACGATGGCGGACGTCGCTGCGAAAGCGGGCGTGTCGCGGGCGCTCGTCTCGATCATCTTCCGCGGTCAGCCGGGCGCGAGCGATGAGACGCGGCAGCGGGTGCTGCGGGTGGCCGACGAGATCGGCTACCACCCCGACAGCGCGGCCAGGCTGCTGGCCCGCGGCCGCAGCCGCACGCTCGGCGTGATGTTCACCGTGCACCAGACCTTCCACGCGGACCTCATCGCGGGGATCTACCCCGAGGCCGAACGCCTCGGCTACGACGTCCTGCTCTCCGCAGCCACCCACGGCCGCAGCGAGGCGAAGGCGGCCGAGGCGCTGCTCAGCCACCGTTGCGAGGCGCTGATCCTGCTCGGCCCCGAGGCGGAGGCCACTTATCTCGACGAACTCGGACACAGAGCGGTGACAGTCTCGGTCAGCCGCCGAGTGCCCCGCGCCCGCGTGGACTTCGTCCACAGCGCCGAGGGTAAGGGGGTGCACCAGGCCATGGAGCATCTCGTCGAACTGGGGCACCGCCGAATCGTGCACATCGACGGCGGCCGAGGTCCCGGATCGGTCGAGCGGCGGCGTGCCTACCGGGCCGCGATGCGCCGGCACGGGCTGGAGGCCGAGGTGCGGGTCATCCCCGGGGAGCACACGGAGGAATCGGGCATCGAGTCGGGCCGCCTGTTCCTGGCGGAGCGCGATCGGGGGCAAGCTCTTCCGACGGCGGTCCTCGCGGGCAACGACCGGTGTGCGTGGGGCTTGTTGATGGCCCTGACGCGGGCAGGCGTCGATGTCCCGCGTGATGTCTCGGTTGTCGGGTACGACGACAGTCACCTCTCCCATCTCATGCCGATCGGCCTGACCACCGTCCGTCAGGACGCCGCGCTGATGGCGGAGCATGCCGTGCGGTTCGCGGTCGAACGGCTGGAGAATCCGGATCTGGAGGTCCGAGAGGTCGTCCTGGATCCGAAGCTCGTGGTGCGCGGTACGAGTGACAAGGCACCGGAGACGTCGGCCTGAGGCATCGGCGACAGGGCATGTCCCCCAGCAGTTGGGGCTTTTGGCCTTGCCTGCTGGGGACATGGCGCTACAGCGCTGTCAGGTCTCTCGCGTCGGGGAGTTCTTCGACGTCGACGCCGCGGACCTGGGACAACTCGTGCTTGAGGGCGGCGAGTTCGGTGCCGCCGGCCATGTGGTTGGTCAGCTCCTCCAGCGTGATCTCGCTGCGCTCGGCGGAGAGTTCCATGGTGCCCAGGCGCAGCACGCTGAAGTGGTCGCCGACCATGTAGGCGTGGTGCGGGTTGTGCGTGATGAAGATGACCCCGAGACCGCGTTCGCGGGCGGCGGCCACGTACTTGAGGACCACACCGGACTGCTTGACACCGAGGGCCGCGGTCGGCTCGTCCAGGATCAGGACACGCGCCCCGAAGTAGACGGCGCGGGCGATCGCCACGCACTGGCGCTGGCCGCCGGAGAGGGTGCCGATGGGCTGTTCCAGGTTGTCCAGGATGATGCCCATGTTGCGGAGTTCCTGGTCCGCGGTCTTCTTCATCTTCTCGATGTCGAGACGGCGGATGGGCCAGGGGCCCTTGGTCATCTCGGAGCCGAGGAAGAAGTTGCGCCACACCGGCATCAACGGCACCACGGCCAGGTCCTGGTAGACCGTCGCGATGCCCTTGTCCAACGCCTGGCGCGGGGTGGTGAAGTGCACCGGTTCCCCGTCGACGAGGAACTCGCCCTCCGTGTGCTGGTGCAGCCCGGAGATGATTTTGATCAGGGTGGACTTGCCCGCGCCGTTGTCACCCAGCACGCAGGTCACCTGACCCGGGCGCACGGCGAGGTCCACCCCGTGCAGGGCACGGATGTTGCCGTAGGACTTGCCCGCGTTGCGGAGCTGGACGGTCGGGCGGTCCCCGTCCTCCGGCTCCGTGTCCTGGAGGATCGCGCCATGGGTGCCGGCTTCTTTGCTTGTCATTGTGTTCACCTCCGGGTCGCGGTGCGCTGCACCCACAAGTTGATGAGAACGGCGCCGAGCAGCATCACGCCCAGGAACGCCTTGAACCAGTCGGGGTTCCAGCCGGCGTAGACGATGCCCTGCTGCACCATGCCGAACATGAACGCGCCGAAGACCGGGCCGATCGCACTGCCGGCGCCGCCGGTCAGCAGACAGCCGCCGATCACCGCCGCGGAGATGAAGATGAGCTCCTGGCCCACGCCCTCGCCGGACTGCACGGTGTTGAAGGAGAACAACTGGTGCATCCCGATGAACCAGGCGCCGAACCCGACCAGCATGAACAGCGAGATCTTCGTGAATGCCACGGGCACGCCGACGGCCCGCGCGCTGTCCTTGTTCCCGCCGACCGCGAAGATCCAGTTCCCGTACTTCGTCCGCAGCAGCACCCACGTCGCAATCGCCGCGAACACCAGCCACCACACGATGGTGATCTTCACCTGCACGCCGCCGACGTCGAAGGACGACGCGAAGACCTTCTTGGCCTGGCTGAAGCCGTCCATGGAGCTGATGTCGTCGGTCGCCACATTGCCGGTGACCAGCTTGGTCACCGCGAGGTTGACGCCCTGGAGGATCAGGAAGCTGCCCAGCGTGATCAGGAAGCTCGGCAGCCCGGTCTTGACCACCAGCCAGCCGTTGAGGAAGCCGATTGCCAGCGACACGACCAGGGCCGCGATCACACCGACCCATACGTTCATGGTCAGTTGGTAGCTGAGCATGCTCGCCGTCAGCGCCGAGGTGATCACCGCGACACCGGCGGAGAGGTCGAACTCCCCGCCGATCATCAACAGGGCGACCGGCAACGCCATGATGCCGATCGTCGACGAGCCGTAGAGGATGTTCGCCATTGAGGCGCCTTCGCGCACCGGCGGGGCGGCGATCAGGAAGAACACGTACACCGCGGCGGCACCGAGGAAGACGCCCACCTCGGGGCGGGCCAACAGCCGTAGCGCCTGTGGACGTTCGGCCGTGCGGCCGTCAACCTCCTTGGGGCCGGGGGCCGGCGGTGTGGTCACCGCCGGCTCGGCGTGCTGGGTCATGCTCATCACCGGGTTCCGTTGGCGGCAAACTTGGCGACGCTGTCCACGTTCGTCTTGTCGATGAAAGCCGGTCCGGTGAGGACGGGCGCGGTGCCGCCGCCGCTGTAGTTGCCGTTGGTCTTGTAGAGCCACAGTGAGTCGACCGCCAAGTAGCCCTGGAGATACGGCTGCTGGTCCACGGCGAATTCGATCTTGCCGTCCTGGACGGCCTTCACCAGGTCCTTGCTGAGGTCGAAGGTGGCGAGCTTGGCCTTGCTGCCGGAGTCGGTCAACGACTGGATCGCGGTCAGCGCGATCGGGGCGCCGAGGGTGACCACCTGGTCGATGGAAGAGTCCTGTGTGAGCTTTGCGGTGATGGTCGACTTCACGGACGGCATGTCGGTGCCGTTGACGTAGAGGATGTCGGTCTTGCCGCTGAAGCCCTTCTTCAGACCGGCGCAACGGGCCTCGAGGGCGACCTGGCCCTGTTCCTGGATGACACAGAGGGCGTGCTTGGCGCCGAGTTGGTTGAGGCGCTCGCCGAATGCCTGGCCGGCGATGTTCTCGTCCTGGCCGAAGTACTCCAGCATGCCGAGCTTCTTCCAGTCGCTCACACCGGAGTTGAAGCCGACCACGGGGATGCCGGCCGACTTGGCCTTGGCCACCACGTCCTTCATGGCGTCCGGCTTGGCCGCGGTGAGCGCGATGCCGTCGACCTTCTGGTCGATCGCGTTCTGCACGAGGTTGGCCTGGTTACCGGCGCTGGGATCGCTGGAGTAGACGAGCTTGACGTTGTCCTTGGCGGCAGCGGCTTGGGCGCCCTTGCGGACCAGGTCCCAGAAGGTGTCGCCGGGGGCGGCATGGGTGACCATGGCCACCGTCATGCGCGGGGTGGTGGCCTTGCCCGCCGAGGCGTCCGCACCTCCTTCCTCGGACTTCTTGCCGCCCGAGCTGCTGGAACAGCCGGCGGCGAACAGAGTGCCGACCAGAACGGTGGCGGTGAAAACTGCGGCTCGGTGGTTTCTGCGCATGTCCCTTGCACCTCGCTGTGCTTGTCAGGGTGGAGTCTGTGGTGGTCGGAAGCGCGTCCCGCGTCGGCGGCCGATGCATGTTCAACGAGTGGCGACGTGGTGCGCGAGTGGTGTGTATGTGCCGTGTGTGGCGGCTCGTCTTCTGTGGCGGTCGTTGGTGTAGACCGCCTGTTCAGCGACTGGAGCGCTTTAGTAGCGCGCTCTAGTTGGAGAGACTATGAGGCCGTCTCTGCGGGGATGTCAACAGGTATGTCAGGACGTACCAACAAAGTGTTCGGAATGAAATTGAGTCCCGGATCCGGTCATAGGGTTGGTTGTACTGGCCACCTGACCGCCCTGGGCGAAGGGCTGATCGGCGCCGGACGGACGGCCGGGGCTCATGGTCTCCGGATCAGAGGTGTGCCGGTTCGGGCGACGATGTCCTCTGGGCTTCGCGCTCGCGCTGGATCGGCTGGGTGAGGCGAGGGGGTGCGTGGCACTTGGTTTGCCCAGGGAAAGGTGCAGGGTGAAGCCTTCTAGCAGGCGCAGGGTCAGCCTGCGGGCCACCACGGTGTCGCCGCTGGCGAGGGCCTGGTCCCGGCGATGCCACCCGCGCCGGTGGCGGCGAGGCCGTCGCCCCGGCCGCCCTGCGGCTGGGTCCCGTCGCTGGCATCGGCGGCAGGGGGTGCGGCGCCGGCGTCGGAGGAGGACGTCGTGTCGGACGTACTCGCGGACGGCGTCGGTGTGGTGGCCGCGACGATCGCCTTGCCACGAGTGAAGGTAAGGGTGCCGAAGCCGAGATGGTCCAGGCCGCCACCGGTTCCGTAGTCACCGCCGCCGCCCTCGGGCCTGACCTTGGCCGCCATCTCGCTCACGTACAGCGCGTCGAGGCCGGCAATCTTAGGCGTCCTCGGTTCCGTCGCCGCGACCAGTTCCGGGCTTGCGAAGCAGGAGGCCACCTTCCGATTCGTCACCGGACTGGCCGATTCCCACTGCTACTCGCTCAAGGAGGCCTCGGGCAGGTGCCTGCGTCACTATGCCTTCCGCATCCGGCTGGACGCCAACGACGGATCGGCCGGAGCAGGGCCGCGAACGGAAACCGTCCGGCCAGGTCATCGACGCTCTCGCGCGGGCGCTTCGGCTGGACTCCGACGCCTGCTGGCATGCCTACCGTCTGGCTGGGCTGGTACCGAGACCGGAGGCCCCTGACCTTGATGCGGAGCGGGTGGCGCCCGGGCTGCGGCGGCCGATGGACGGCTTCGTGGCGGCCGTCGCCTACGTGGTCAATCGGCGGCTGGATGTTCTCGCCTCGAACGCGTCGGCCGCCGCCCTGCTCTCCCCGCTGACCGACCCGCGCCACATGGTCCGCTCCCTCTTCTGTGCCCCGGCCGCACGCACGCTGTTCGCGGACTGGGGCACAGTGGCTCGCGACACCGTCGCCGCCCTACGGCTCGCCTACGGCCACGAGCGCCACGATCCCCGGCTCGCCGCCCTGATCGATGAATTCCGCGCGGAGAGCGACGAGTTCGCGGAACTATGGGGGCGCCAGGACGTCAATCGGCTAGGCAGCAGGGACAAGACCTTTGACCACCCCGTAGCGGGACGGTTGACCCTCTCGTATCAGACCTTCGAGGTGCAGGACGCGCCGGGCCAGTGCCTGCTCGTGGGCACCGCCGAACCGGGCAGCAAGGACGCCGACCGCCTGGCCCTGCTCTGTGCTCCGCAGTCGCTCGATGATCGACAGGCTTCCAGCGCCCTCCTGTAACGGAAACCATCGTTTGCGTTTAGGGTGAGGACATGCCCCGTCTGAGCGAGGCGCGCCGGGAAGAACGGCGGCGCCACATTCTCACCAGTGCCTGGAGTTGCTTCTCCCGCAACGGTTTCCACGCCACGTCGATGGACGATGTCATCGCCGCGACCGGCATGTCCTCCAGCGCCGTCTACCGCTACTTCCGCAGCAAGGACGACCTCATCGACGCCGCCGCGGACGAGGCCCTGACCCTGATCCGCGACCTGTTCCGTCGGCTCCTGGAACGCCGTCCCACCCCTTCACCGTCCGCGGTACTTGAGGCGATGGCGGCCGAGGCCCGCGACCGGGGCGAGGGACAGTCGTACGATCTGAGCCGCATCGCGATCCAGGCGTGGGGCGAGGCACTGCGCAGTCCGGAACTCGAAGGACGCACCCGGACCTTCTACCTCAGCATGCGGGACAACCTCGTCGAACTGGCCCGCCGCTGGCGCGACGAGGGACAGGTGCCGCCCACGGCGGACCCGGCGCAGATCGCGACCGTGCTGATGACGCTCATGCCCGGGCTCTTGGTGGGACGACACCTCGTGGAGCCGGTCGCCACCGAGCAGTTGATCGGTGGCTTCTCGTCCCTCGCCTCGGCCTTCGACGACGCGCCGATGTGAGGGCGGGGTCAGATCCGGGCCGCGCCGGTGCTGAGCCAGGGGGAGTCGTACTCGATCCGGTCGGCGTCCAGTCCGTGGGGCGCGGTGGTGTAGAGGCGCAGGCGCTGGCCGTCGGGGTCGGGGATGACCAGCACCCAGCCCACCAGAGCGACGACCGGCGGCGAGTGGGTGATGCCGCGGCTGTCCAGGTGAGTGATCCAACGGTCCAGGGCCGCGCGGTCGTCGACGGCCAGGGTGAGGAATTCATACCCCGCCAAGGCGGTCGCGGTCGCCGGATCTAGGCGCAGTTCCAGGCGGGTGCCCAGCCCGGGGACGTCGAGGATGACGGCGAAGAGAGTGCCGTCGGGGCGACGGTGGTCCAGCTGTGTCAGACGGCTGGCGCCCAGCACCGCGGCGTACCACCGGACGCTGCGCTCCAGGTCGGTGACAGGCAGCTTGATGTGGTGGATGCCCGAGGGCGTCGGGATCGCGGAGGTGCCGGCGATGTTCATCGTCACTCCTGGGTCTGCGTAGCGAGGTGGGCGGAGCGTTCGACGCGGGCTCCACGACGCCACAGGGCGGTGATGTCGCGCAGCGCGGTGATGTCCCGAGTGGGGTCGCCGTCGACGAGCAGCAGGTCGGCCCGGAGTCCGGGGGCGATCCGGCCTCGGTCGGTGAGGCCGAACGCGTCGGCGGGCGCGGCGGTGGCGGCGGTCAGGGCCTCGGCCGGGGTGAGGCCGGCGGCGACGAGCAGGGCGAGTTCGCCGTGGTAGCTGATGCCGTGGGTGGTGGGGTGCCCGTGGCCGCTCGTACCGTCCGTGCCCGCGAGCAGTGGTACACCGAGGCGGAACATCCGTACGGCGGCGTCGGCGGCGTGCCGAGGGTCGACCCCGACGGGCCCGACGCGCTGTTCAGGGGCGATGGCGCGGATCTTCTCCAGGTCCGCCAACCACTGCGGATCGGCGTAGGGGCGCAGCCTGGGGTCTTCGGCGAGTTCGTACTCGGCCGGGGTGGCGGTCATCCCGGTGAGCGTGGTCAAGGTGGGCACGACGAACACGCCGTTCTCCGCCGCCACTTCGATCAGGGCCTGGTCGCTGGTGCCGTCGGCGGGGGCGTGGGCCAGGCCGTCGATGCCGCTGGCGATCGCCTGGCGTGCCGCCGTGCGGGTGAGGGTGTGGGCGACGGTCCGCAGCCCGCGATCGTGGGCTGCCCTGATCAGGGCGAGGAGCGTTTCCGGAGACATGAGGGGCAGGGGCTTGCCGATGGCGGTGCCGTCCTCGATGAAGATCTTGAGGTGGTCCGCGCCCTCGGCGACCCGGGCCGCGACGAACGCTTCGGCATCGTCGGGTCCGGCCACGGTGGGGAAGGGCTCGATCATGCCGAGTTCGACCAGCTGGCAGGGGTGTCCGCCCGGCGCGGTGGCGCCGGTGGTGGCTACGCGCACGTCGGCCAGGTCGTCCCGCTCGTCGGCGGCGGCGCGCATCCGTCGGGCGGTGTCGGGAGCGCCGCCCATGTCGAGTTCGGTCGTGATGCCGAACATCAGCGCCTGACGCAGCTGTGTCGTGTCGGTGGTGTGGGTGTGGGCGTCGATCAGGCCGGGCAGCAGGGTGCGGCCGGTGCCGTCGAGGACCGTCGCTCCCGCCGGTGCGACCAGATCCGCGCCGACGGCGGCGATCACGGTGCCGTCGATCAGGACGTCCTGCACCGGCTGCGGCCGACGGCCGTCGAAGACGGCGACCTGGCGGATGAGGGTGGGTGAAGAGGTAGCAGGGGTCATGTCCGTGTCTCCTTGAACTCGCTGTCTTTCAGGGGGACTTACTGGGGTACGCACTGGCCGAGAAGGTCGGTGACGTCGCTCTGGTCCGTCGGGACTCCAACAGCGGCCAGGTAGCCGTCGGGGCGTACGAGGAGCGTGGTCGGCAGGCCGGGGACGTGCCGGACGGTCAGTGGCCCGCGCCGGCTCACCTGGTGGTCGGGCTGTGGCTCGCCGGAGCTGGGCACCGCCAGGGTCCAGCGCAGGCCGTCCGGCGGGACGGTCAGGGGTGAGACGCGTGTGCCGATGCGTGGGGCGCCGAGGTCGGGTTCGCGGGTGTAGCTGATGTCGAGCTGGGCGAGGGCGTCGGCCAGCCAGTCGGTGATGCCCGGGGTGGCGGCCGCCGCGGACAGCAGGGCGTTGCGGCGTCGGCCCGCGGCCGGGTCGGCCAGGGTGGCGATCCGGGCGAACTGGCTTGTGGAAGCGACGAGTTGGGCCGCGACCGGCTGCCGCTCGTGGTGATAGCTGTCCAGCAGTTCGTCCGGTGCGGCGCCGGTGAGGACGGCGTGCAGCTTCCAGGCGAGGTTCCCGGCGTCCTGGATGCCGGTGTTCATGCCCTGACCTCCGGCCGGGCTGTGGGTGTGGGCGGCATCCCCGACCAGGAAGACCGGCCCGGAGCGGAAGCGCTCGGCCAGCCGTTCCTGGGCCCGGTAGGTGGCGGCCGCGACGACCTCGTCCACGGCCGCGCTCTCGCCCGTGGGACCGCGCGCGGCGAGCAACGCTTCGACTTCTCCCGCATCCGGTGCGGCCGAGCCGGGCGGCACCGGTGCGACCAGGCGGTGCAGTCCCTGCATGAGCGGGGACAGGAGCAGCAGCCCGGCGTCGGACAGGAAGAACGTGGCATCCTCGGACGCCGCCGCCTGCGATCCCGGCTTCAGACGTACGTCGGCGAGCGCGAACAACTGCTCAGGAGCGTCCCCGGGGAAGCCGATGTCGGCAGCGGTGCGCACCGTACTGTGCACGCCGTCGCAGCCGACCAGAAACCGGGCCGACACCGCACGCAGTGTCCCGTCCGGCGTGGTGACCGTGGCGGTGACGCCGGGAAAGTCCGGGGCGAAGCCGAGAAGCCGATGCCCTCGGTGGACAGTGCCGCCCAGGTCCTCCAGCCGCCGCGCCAGGTGTTCCTCGGTGGTCTGCTGGGACGCGAGCAGCATGTAGGGGTGTGGCGTGCTCAGCCGGTCGTAACTGGTCCGCAGGAGCGCCCTTTCACGGTCGTGCAGACAGAAGCCGCGCCCCTTCTTTCCACCGTCGACCAAGTCCGCGCTTACACCGATTCGGTCCAGGTACTCCAGTGTTCGCGGTTGCACGGCGGCAGCCTTGGAACCGGGCTGGATCTCGGCGTTCCGGTCGATCAGCACATGGTCCACGCCCAGTTGGGCCAGGCTCGCCGCGAGGGTCAGTCCAGTGGGGCCTGCCCCGGAGATCAGGACATCCGTGTGGCACGGGAGAACAGGGGTAGTTGGCGACTTTGGCATGACGCGCTCCTCGCCGTCCGGCGCGGCGGCGCCCGAAGAGGCTTCGAGGCGTCGGCATCACCAAACGAAAACGTTCGTTTGCGTTTCATGCTGAAAGTAGCACTCCGTAACTCACAGTGCAAACGATCGTTTCTCTTTGGGTGTCGGAGGGCGGACGCCTTGCTGATCGCCCGGTCGCCTGACGATGAGGAATCCGGGGCCGGGCCGCCTTAGTACGTCAGATATCGGCGCTGTGCCGTCACGACCTCGCCCAGGGCGGCGGCTGTTTCGCCGAACAGATGGGGGACGTTCGCGAAACCGTGCACCATGCGGGGGTAGTCGAACACGTCCACGGGGACGCCGGCCTGCTGCAGGCGCTCGGCGTACATGGCGCCTTCGTCGTGGAGCGGATCGTGGCCGGCCACGACGATCGTCGTGGGCGGGAGACCCGTGTGATCGGCTGCGTGCAGGGGGGAGATCCCCGGTTCCAGGGGGTTGGCGTCCTCCGGCAGGTAGTGGTGGTAGGCGTTGCGCACGCCGGCGGCTGTGAGCCAGGGGGCGTTCGCGTTCGTGCGGTGCGAGGGTGCTGTCATCGAGGCGTCGGTCGCCGGGTACAGGAGCCCTTGGTGGCGGATCGTCGGGCCGCCGCGGTCCCGGGCGAGCAGGGAGACGGCCGCGGCCAGGTTGCCGCCGGCGCTCTCGCCGAGCAGCCCGAGGCGTGTCGCGTCGCCGCCTAGTTCCGCGGCGTGCCCGGTCACCCAGACCAGGGCCGCGTAACAGTCGTCGAGTCCCGCCGGGTAGCGGTTTCGGGGAGCGAGGCGGTAGTCGACCGACACGACGATCGCGCCCGTTCCCTCGGTGACCGTCGAGCAGATGAAGTCGGCTTCCCGAGGGCTTCCCGACACCCATCCGCCGCCGTGGAAGTGGACGATGACGGCGCGCTTGTCCAGGGCTTCGGCGCTGGGGGTGTGGATGCGCAGGGTGATGTCACCGGCGGGCCCGTCGATGACCCGCTGATGTGTCGACGGCCCCAGCCGGTCGGCTCTCGCCCGCGTCCGTTCCTGCTGCTTCTCCAGCTGTGCGGCGGTGGCCGTGGCCAGTCGCGGCCCGGCGATGAGCGGGATCTTCCAGATGGCGCGCGCGATCAGCGGTGGCTTGGGGCGAGGAGGTGTGGTCCCTGACATGCCGTTTCCTCTCTTCGTGGGTCAGGCGGAGCGCAGGTCGAACGTCACCTGGATCGGGACGGGGGAACCCGTGACCGGCAGGCCGACGGCCACACCCTCGCCGGTGACCCGCGCGGGGGCCGGCGTTCCGTCGGCGAGGCGGGTGGATCGTGGGTCCACGCGGGCCGCGTCCACGGTGAGTACCGGTGCGGCCTCGGTGGTCCAGATGAACGCGTGGAGCCGGTCGCCGGTCCGTGTCCAGCGAACCCACGGCGTCTCGTCGGGCTTGGCCAGCTCTGCGGCCACCGGGGTCGAGCCGAACACGGACGGGCCGTTGAGGGCATTCCACTCGGCCAGTTCCACGAGCGTCCGCCGCTGCAGGTCGGGGACGGTTCCCTCGGCGGTCAGGCCGATGTTGAGCAGGAGGTTGCCTCCGCGGGAGACGACGTCCACGAAGTGCTTGATCGCCTCGGGTCCGCTGAGGGAGGTGCTCTCGTCGTCCAGTTGGTTGTAGCCGAATGAGTAGCCGATGCCGCGGGTGTTCTCCCACATCTCGCTGCCCTCGACGGCGCCCCCGTGCTGGTATTCGCTCGTCCGGAAGTCCCAGTGCGTCTCACCCCACCGGTCGTTGACGACACCCTCGGGGTTCGCGGCGTAGAAACTCTCGAAGAGGCTCACCAGGCTCTTGGGGCCCTCGGCCTTTCCGGCGTCCGGCCACTCGATGTCGCCCCAGAGCACGTCCGGCCGATAGCGGGCGATGAGGTCGGCCACGTGGTCGTGGGCATAGTCCGCATAAGCCCGGTCGACCGGGCGCACGCCGAAGCTCTCGACGTCGACGATGGGCGGCGTGCTCCCGGCATGCCAGTCGAGGCCGCCCGAGTAGTACACGCCGAAGCGGACTCCTGCTGCGCGGGCCGCGACGCTGAGCTCGTCGACGAGGTCCCGGCGCGGTCCGCGGTGCACCGTGTTGCGGTCGCCGGTGCCGGGGGCGTCCCACAAGGTGACGCCGTCGTGGTGTTTCGTCGTCGGGACGAAGTAGCCCGCGCCGGTGGCGGCGACCAGTTCCATGAGATCGGCGGCGTCGAAGTTTTTGGCCGTCCACCGGTCGAGGAAGTCGTCGTACGGAGTGTCGCCGTACGTCTCGCGGTGGTGTTCCGCGGCGGGGCTGCCGGCGATGCGGATGGTGTTGAAATACCACTCCGCGTAGGGGTTGTGGATGAAGAACCTGTCCGGGTCGATCGTGCCGGAGGTCCCGGTCGGCTCGGCCCAGGCGGGCACCGAGTACGGTCCCCAATGGACGAAGATGCCGAGCTTGGCGTCACGGAACCAGCCCGGTGTCTCCCGCTCGAACCTGCGGTACTGCTCCGGTCGCTGCGGCGCCTCTTGGAACATGGCCACGGAGTGAGCCTCTCAGTGTGTGGTGGGATGCGCCGAACCGGCCTGGAGCCGTTGCCTGAGCAGGAAGCGCTGGGTCTTGCCGCTCGGCGTCTTGGGAAGTTCGGGCACGAAGTGGATCGCACGGGGATAGGCGTGGGCGGCGAAGCCGGTCTTGACCGCTTGCTGGAGTTCGGCGACGAGCTCGTCGCCGGGCCGGGCGGTGGGACGCAGCACCACGAAGGCCACGAGTACTTCACCGCGCAGCTCGTCGGGGGCGCCGACGACAGCCGCCTCGGCGACGGCCTCGTGGGCGGCCAGCACGCTCTCCACGTCGAAGGGCCCGATGCGGTAGCCGCCCATCAGGATGACGTCGTCGTCGCGGGCGGCGAAGAACAGATATCCGTCCTCGTCCTTCGTCGCGACGTCGCCGGTGTAGTACCAGCGCCGGTCGGGGCTGAACCGCTCCGCCGTGCGGCCCTCGGCGTCCTGATAGCCGGTGAACCACATCAGCGGGCTGTGGGCGCAGTCGACGGCGACCCGGCCGGTTACCCCGGTCCCGGCGGGGACGTCGTCGTCCGGTCGGAGGATCTCGACGGTCCAGCCCGGCAGGGCGCGTCCCATGGATCCGGGTCGCACCTCGCCGCGCAGGTCCGGGTGCCAGGCGTTGGCGACCGCCATACCGAGTTCGGTCTGGCCGTAGTGGTCGAGGACCGGCACGCCGAGCGTGCGCTCGGCCCAGGGGATCACATCCTGCGTGAGGGGCTCACCCGCGGACGAGCAGTGCCGCAGTCGCAGGTTCTCGGGGACCGGGGTGTCGGCGTGACGCAGGGCGCGGTACACGGTCGGCCCGGCCGCGAAGTTGGTGACGGCGAACCGCGACAGCACCGACCAGGTCAGCTCGGGGCTGAACCCCGAGTGCAGGAGGACGGCGGTGCGGCCCAGCGCGAGCGGGGCGACGAGGGAGAAGTACAGGCCGTAGGCCCAGCCCGGATCGGCGGCGTTCCAGAACACGTCCGAGGGTCGGTGGTCCAAGCCGTATTCCTGGTACATCGCGAACGCCGCGACGGCCCGCAGCGGCACCGGTACGCCCTTGGGCGATCCGGTCGTGCCGGAGGTGAACAACTCGATCACGGGCGCGTCGCCGCCCGCGGCCACGGCGTGTTCCAGCGGTGGATGTGCCGCGATCAGGTCGGCGAAGGCCAGCGTCCCGTCGTCGGCCGGCCCGGTCGTGATGATCCGCCGTCCGGCGTCCGCGGGGAACGCCGGGGAGGGGGCGAGCTTGGCACGCTGGTCGGCGTCGACGAACACTGCCTTGGTGCCGTTGCCGGTGATCCGGACCCCGATCGCCGGCGGCGCGAAGGCCGTGAACAAGGGGACGTGCACCGCGCCGAGGCGCCAGATGGCGAGCAGGGCGACGACCAGCTCGGCGGACTTCCCCATCAGCGTGGCGACGCGGTCGCCGGGGCCGACGCCCAGGTCGGCCAGCGCGCTCGCCATCCGGGCCGAGGACTCCTTGAGCTCTCCGAACGTGAGGTTCCGGCCGGTCAGGTCGGGTTCGACGAGCGTGAACGCGACGGCGTCAGCCGGGTGCCGGTCGCACAGCAGCTCCGCCGTGCACGCTGTCGGCGAACCGAAGATCGCGAGCAGGTCCGCCATGTGGTGTTCCGGACTGGTCATCTTGCTCCTTGAAGGGGGCGTTGATCGGCGCGTACCGTTAACGCGATGTTTCCTCGGACCGCTCCGAGTCCGGCACCCCCGGATGAGGGGGGCGCCGCGGACAGCGCCGCACCGTTTCGAGGAGGCGTCATGACCACCAGGCCGACCTCTGTCGCCGAGGACAGCAGGCTGATCGGTCGGGCCCTGGCCGAGCTGCGTGACGCCACCGGGCTGGGCCTCGCTTTCGGCGGCGTGGTGACCGCCGAAGGGCAGGTGCGGCTCGACGAGTTCGCCGGAGTCACCAAGGGCGCGCTGCGCGGCGTCGGCCTGGCCTTCGGCCAGGGACTCGGCGGCAAGGTGGTCGCCCTGCGGCGCCCGATGGCGGTCAACGACTACGTCGCGAGCGAGCGGATCAGCCACCACTACGACCGGGTGATCACCGCCGAGGGCCTGCGCGCGATGGTGGCGGTGCCGGTGGTGGTGTGCCGGACGGTGCGCGGGGTGCTGTACGGGGCGGTCCGCCAGGTCGTGCCGCTGGGAGACCGCGCCGTACAGGCGGTGGCCGACGCGGCCCGCGACCTGGAACAGGAACTCGCCGTACGCGATGAAGTGGCCCGGCGCCTGGCCTGGTTGAGTGAACGGACCGCTGCGGCGGAGCCGGCGCCGGGGCCGATGACGCCCCAGTGGGAGCTGGTCAGAGAGGCGTACGCGGATCTGCGGAGCCTCGCGGGACAGCTCACAGATTCTGAGGCCAGGCAGCAGTTCGATGTCGCGTGCGAAAAGCTCGCCGCCGCGGGGCATTCGGCCCCCGGAGTTTCCCGCGCACCGATGCTCTCTCCCCGGGAGCTGGACGTCCTGGCGTGCGTCGCCGTCGGGCGAAGCAACGCCGACGCGGCGATCGAACTCGGCATCGGTGTCGAGACGGTGAAGAGCTACTTGCGCAGCGCGACACGCAAACTCGGATCCCGCTCGCGCTTGGAAGCGGTCGTGGCCGCTCGCCGCCTGGGCCTCCTGCCGTGAGATGCATCGAGTCCTGACCGCTTACGGCGGTGGAGCTCAGAGAGGCGACTGGCCTGCGTGTGAGCGGTGGCCGCAGCTGCTGCCGCGACCGGGCGCGGCACGAGTGCAGTAGCGGCTGACGCGGCAAGAGTGCGATCCACGGCTGGTATTGGCCCGTGCTTCGAAGGCCGTCGCGGACTTGTCGGTGCGCACATGAATCATCGGCGATCTGCTGTAGCCGTTGGACCTCGCTAACCCGGGTCGGTCGTAGCCGACTGTTCCAGCTCCAGCTCGCAGCGACCGTGTGGGTGCGGCCCGCTAATGGTTGTCGGCTGTCCCGGTGAGGGCCCGGTGCCGGCGGATCTCGGCATGGTGGGTGATGGCCCAGTCGATCAGGGAGGCCACGATGTCTTTGAGGCTGGCGCCGAGCGGGGCGAGGGCGTATTCCACCCGTGGCGGCACTTCGGCATAGGCGGTCCGGGTGATCAGGCCGTCATGGTGGAGCTGGGCCAGGGTGCGCGAGAGCATGCGCTGGGAGATGCCGGGGATGGCGTGTAGCAGTTCGGTGTAGCGCATCACGCCGTCCTGCAGGGTCGCGATCACCATCAGCGTCCACTTGTCCCCGACCCGATCCATGATCTGGCGGACGAAGTCCGCGTCCTCGACCGGGATACGGGCGCAGGGCCCTGGGAGCCCGGTTGTTTCCCTCTGGATCGCGACGTCGTCCATTGCGGACATCCCCCTTCGGTAGCGGACATGGATGTGTGTTTTGTAGGCCCTCCCATACTGGCCTATCGTGGCGCTACATACCAATCGTATGTATCGAGGTCACGCCGTTCTGCCTGGTGCAGACCAGTCCTCGATCGTGCGCCGCGGAGGCGCCCTGACTCACCATGGAGGCACCACATGACCGGATCCGCACCGACTCATGCGCAGCAGGACGAGATGTCGCTGCCGAGCAGCTACCGAGTGGTCGAAACCGGGGTGACGGAGACGGGACTCTCGACGATCGCCAAGGACAACGTCGTGCCCGTCAACACCGTCCCGGACGGGCGCG
Organism: Streptomyces sp. NBC_00554; assembly: GCF_041431135.1. Lineage (NCBI taxonomy): Bacteria > Bacillati > Actinomycetota > Actinomycetes > Kitasatosporales > Streptomycetaceae > Streptomyces > Streptomyces sp. NBC_00554. The sequence goes on from NZ_CP107799.1 coordinate 9,067,075, forward strand.
GCCTCAGCCGGCTCTGGGAGGCCGACGGGGTGCTGCCGGGCGGTGACGCGGCGACATCAGGGGACGATGCGGTGGAGTCGCCGTTCTTCCCCGAGGCGGGGGGAGTGCGGTTCTGGTCGGTGACCGTGCCCCCCGAGACCCCGGGCACTCCGCCGCCCGCGGAGTTCCACCAGACCTCTTCGCTCGACGTCGGGATCGTCCTCTCCGGACGGATCGTGCTGGAGATGGAGGACGGGACGTCCGCGGAGTTGTCGGCGGGGGAGGCGTTCGCCCAGCTGGGCACCCCGCACAACTGGCGCAATCCGTACTCCGTGGATGCCGTCATCGCGGTCGTCATGATGGGCCGGGACAAATGACGGAACGCCGACGGCCGTTCGTAAGTTGATGTCTGCTGCCAAGTGACACGAGGCGAGGGTGCGGACCGCGATGCCGCGTACCGCACCCCCTGCCGAGGCTGCGGATGGCGGCTTCGATCAGGATGCCGAGCTACGACAGGGGCCACGCGCCATTGGCTCGTCCGGCATTGCTGCAGTCGTATGAACAGTTCGCGCCAGGACTCCCGCAAGGGCTCCGTGCCGTGCACGATCCATGATCAAGCACGGTCAGTCCGAGGAGCCCGCCATGTGTGCACAGCAGGACCCTTCGTTGCCGGAACAAGCTTTCGCAGCGCAGCAGTTCACCCGGCGTCGGCTTCTGGCACTCGCTCCTGCCGGAGCCGCGGCGCTCGCCCTGGGGGTCCCGGCCCCCGCCGCGTCAGCGGTGTCGGCGGCCGGCACGGATCGGGCGGCGTTGGCGCAGGAGGCGTACATATGGGGCTTCCCGCTGGTGATGATGGAGACCTATCTCGCGTCCGCGCGTGAGCAGAAGGTCCCCGTGAACCGCCTGTTCGTCGCCAACTCGCTTGCCACGCCGGCCACCAAGGCCGGCGGCCCGAACAACGACACCCTGTTCGGCTCGGCCTGGCTGGATCTGTCCAGGGAACCGCAGGTGGTGATCGTCCCGGACACTGATGACCGCTACTACTCGATACAGCTGCAGGACGTCTACACCAACACCTTTGCCTATATCGGCCGCCGCACCACAGGGACCCGCGCCGGCGCCTACGCGCTCACCGCACCAGGCTGGAGGGGCAGGCTGCCGCGCGGTGTGACCCGCATCGCCGCGCCCACCGCCCAGGTGCTCGCCCTCACCCGCACGCTGGTCGAGGGCGAAGCCGATCTGCCCGCGGCAAAGGCCGTACAGGCGAAGTACGCGCTGGCGCCGCTCAGTTGCTATCCGGAGCGCGCCGTCCCGGCGGAGGCGGTCGACGAGCCGCTCAAGTTCCCCATCCTCGACCTCAGCGCGCAGGGCGCCGCCTACTTCGACAAGCTGTGCCAGGGGTTGGTGGCTGCCCCGCCGCCGCCCAGTGACCGGGCGCGGCTTGCCAGGTTCGCGAAGATCGGCATCGGTCCGGGACGCAAGCCGACGCGGAACGCGGCCGCCGTCCCCGTCCTGGCCCAGGCGGCGCTCGACGCCAACAAGCGCATCACCCAGTACGTCTTCGCCGTTGGCGTCAACGGCTGGACGGTCGCCACCGGCATCACCGGCTTCATCAAGGACCCGCTGTACCGCGCCGCGATCACCCAGTACGGCCCGGGTACGCATGTGTCCGAGGAAGCGCTGTACTTCACCGCACGGAGCGGCCCGGACGGCCAGACGCTGAACGGGGCGAACCGCTACGCGCTGCGCTTCGAGCCCGGTGAGCTGCCGCCGGTCGACGCGTTCTGGTCCCTCACGCTGTACGGCCAGGACTGGCGCCTCGTGGAGAATCCGATCCAGCGCTACTCGATCGGCGACCGCACCGCAGGCCTGGCCTACGGTACCGACGGCTCGCTCGAACTGCTCATCCAGAACGACGAGCCGTCGGAAGGCCAGGCCAACTGGCTTCCGGCGCCGACTGGTTCCTTCATCCTGGTCCTGCGCACCTATCAGCCCGGCGCGGCGCTGCTCGACGGCAGCTATGAAATGCCGCCGATCACGACGGCCGGTCCCCTCTGACGCCGGTATCAAGAAGTCCAGACGCGCTCCGCGTAGTCCGCGAGGTTCTTGCCGAGGATCTTCTCGATGCGTTCCGAACGGTAACCGCGCTTCTCGCGGTGTGATCCCGCGATCGCGCGCGTACGCGTAGGTCATGGCGTGTCCTCGGTGGGCAGATGCTGGGCTGACTTGAGTGTGGTGCTCCTGGCCGGGCGATCACGTGTGGGTCAGCCTCTGAAGACGCAATCGGCCTGGTCGCGGTGAATGGCGTGCAAGTCCCAGTAGATGGGCGAGAGTTGATCGGCCTGGGATCGCGCCGCAGCGTGGACCCCGGCTCGGGCCCCCCTCCCCGCCTCGCCCGCGCACGACGACCTCTACAGGGCCATGCTCCGCACCGCCCCTACGGGCGACACCGCGCCGAAGCCGAAGTCGGAGCAGAACAGCTGACCTGCTGGGCCCGCGGCGGCCTGTCCGCGCTCCGTACCGTGCGAGGGGGCGCGCCGCAGCGATCACCAGGGCCTGTTGTGAAAGTGACGGCTTGAGTCGCCGTCGAAGACGAGGTACCGGAGCCTTGCGCTCGACACTGGCTTCGGTCGCTCTTTCGGTGGGAGTTCAGAGCTCTGATCAACGCGGGTACCGGCCGACTCCCCGCCAAGCGGCGGATGCGGGCCATGGGTCCGAAGAGCGGGACAGCCGGGACCGTCCCTCACGGGTCTAGCCACTGATGACACACCATCAGGCTTCGCCGTGCGGGCAGGCGGTGAACCCAGCGTCTCGAAGGGGACTTCATGCGCATGTGTCCGGCCGTCGCCGTCGCCGTCGCTTTCCGGACGATCGCCCTTTCCGCATCGGTGCTTCCGGCCACGGCCCAAGCAGCCGACAAGGCCGCTTCCAACGACACCATGTTCTCGAACATTGTGGTCAACGAAGGCAAGGACATCGTGCTCGGCCTGACCACCAGAGAGACCGTCACGATCACGTGGAGGGTATTGCCGCGTCCAGGGCCTACCTGTCGCACAGCCCCAACACCGACGACGCCGATGGCATCCTGCCGCTGTACTCACCGGAGGGAACATGCGCGGTGTCGCCCGCCGACCCGACCACCTCCACGTGCAGGGTGAGCTTCACCGTGGATGCCCTGCGCGACTTCGACCACAACGGCCTCGCCGGTACCTGGAAGGTGCTCGGCGCGGCCCAGGACACCAACGACGACTGGGCAGCTCCGTCTACACCGCGCGTTGACCACGGCAACGGCGTCCCCTTCCCTTCGTCCGGAACGCCATCGAGTGTCGGAGCATCGCTGCCACTCACCCTCGCGTAACCAAGCCCGCTACGAGTCTTGACCGGGGCGCCGGCAAGGATGGCGTGGCCCAGGGCGGTGGACCAGCCACGGTCGAGCTTCCTGTTCCTCAATGGCGCTCCGTCCGCTATGGCCATCCCCAGAGGGTGGCCGGCGCACCGGCCTGGTGTGCGTGCAACCGGATCGTCTGAGGTTGCCCCTGATCTTCGCTGTCCCTGCCGGTTCCTGACCTTGGCTCCGCATCCACGGCTCTGCCGGACTGGGTGCTCATTGACGGAAATCATGTACGACAGGACCGAGTTGGCTATACGAATGATGCTGTGCACTCACTGCGCCGGCGCGACAACCGATGGTCACTGACGGTTCGGCTGCTGAGCCACCTGCTACCCGGTGTGGCGATCGCGATCGGGGCCGTGCTCGGACTGGTCTCCTCCGACCGAGTCACACCCGTCATGGTCGTTCTCACCGCTCTGGCGGTGGTGAGCGGTATCGCGGTACCGCCGATCGTCGACCGGCTTCGGGAAAGAGCCGCGCGGCAGACCGAGCATCAACTCCTTCTCGCGCAAAGGCAGGAGGGTGCGGCCGCGGAACGTGCGGAGCAACTGCGCAGTCACTTTCGTCCGAGAGGGCGCGGTGTTCTACCGTCCAGCCTCCGGGAAGGTTCCTACTTCGCGGGCCGGGTGCAGGTCCTGAGCGAGCTGACCGCGTGGATCAACACCGAAGGTACGGACACCACGCGATCCCGAGTAGTGACCGGGGCGCCTGGATCAGGCAAGTCGGCCGTTCTCGGACGGCTGGTGAGCCTGGCCGACGCCCAGCTACGTGGTGAGACACCCATCGCGGTGGACCAGGCGTTACCGCAGATCGGCGCCCTCTGCGCCGCCGTACACGTGCGAGGCAGCACGGTCGACGAGGTCGCCGCTGAGATCTCACGGGCGCTGAACATCGACGAGTCGACGGCCGGTGGACTGCTCGCCCACCTCCGAGAGACCCGGGAACATCGGGCGACCGTGGTGGTCGTGGACGGGGTCGACGAGGCAGTGGACGCTCAGCGACTCATCGTCGACCTGTTGGAACCCCTTGCGGCGGCTTCCGGCAGAACGGGCATACGCCTCCTCGTCGGCACCCGTCCGGGAGGCGAGGACGATCTGCTGCGCCTGTTCGGAGGCTCGGCACGAGTCATCGACCTGGACGAGGCCTGCTATCTGGACCGGCGTGACATCGCCGAGTACGTCCGCCTCACGATGCTCGCCGAGAGCGATCCGCAGATCCCCACGCCCTACCGGTCCCGCCCTGAACTCGCGGCATCGGTCGGCGCTGCCGTGGCGGTTCGCTCCGGCCGCAGTTTCCTGGTGGCACAGCTCACCGCGCTGTCCCTCATGGCAGCGAGCGAACCCGTCGATACGAACAGCGCGGGCTGGCAGGAGACGTTTCCCACCACCGTCGGTGCTGCGATGGAACGCTATCTGCGTGACGTGCAGCCAGGCGGACCGTGGTTGCGCGACCTGCTGATGGCACTGGCCTGGTCCCAGGGGGACGGCTTCGACGACCCGCGAACCTGGGCGGCCGCGGCCACAGCACTGGGCACCGACACATACTCGGAACGCGACGTCACCCGGTTGCTTCTGGACACCACGGCGATCGACCTGCTGCACCGCACCGAACGCGGATCGGGAGTCCGGTTCCGGCTCTTCCACGAGGCACTTGGCGAACACCTGCGCCAGCTCAGCGCCCGGCAGCGTCCACCAGCCGAGATCCACCGGCGTCTCACAGAAGTACTTCTCGAGCGCCTGGGGGCGACGTCTGCCGAGGGGCTGCTCTGGGCGGACGCCGACGCCTACACGCGCACGTACCTGCCCTTCCACGCAGCCGAGGGCCAAGTGCTCGACAGGCTGCTGCGGGACGCGAGGTTCCTGGCCGCGATGGATCCTGCCCGCCTGCTGGCAGCTCTGCCGACGGCGTCCACCCCGTCGGGCCGGAGGGCGGCCCGCACCGTTCAGAGAGTCGGACAGCAACTGCTCATGGCGTCCGAGGACGAGCGTGTCTGCTACCTCGAGATGGCGGCGCGAATGGCCGGCGACGAGGAGTTGGCCGCCTCATTGGCCGCGGCGTTTCCCGACCGTCCCTGGGCGGTGCGCTGGGCGCACTGGGACGACCTCGTCGCGACTCGTATGCTCGGCCACCACGACGACTACGTCCTCGCCCTCGCCACCGTTGAGCACCCGAGGGGAGCCGTGGTGCTCTCGGCGAGCGCGTGGGCTGTCCAGGCATGGTTCCTCAGGGACGGCGCGCCGTTGGCGTCCGGAGTGCACGAACCCGAATCGGCCATCGTCGACATGGCTGCGTTCATGCAGAGTGACGGCATCGCCGTCATCACGCTGCACAAGGACGGTCGTCTGCTGCGTACGGTGCCGGACGCGACCGACGGCCAGGCTGTTCTCGCGGATCAGCGTGCCCTGCATGGCGTTTGGCCCGTCGTCATCGGGGGCGACGCCGCAGTCGCGACCGTCAGCGAGGAGGGCGTCATCCAGATTCTGTCCGCCGAGCACGGCGGGTTGTTGGATCTTCCGCGCATTGTTCTCGGAGAACAGGAACGAGTACTCGCGGTGGGCAATGCGGGCGATCGATGTCTAGCCGTGGTCACCACGGAGGAGGCCGAAGTCAGCACGTGGGACGTGCAGTCCGCCCGGCGGATCGGCGAGCCGTTCAGAGCCAGTGTGGAGATATCCGGTTGGCGTGCCGACCTGCATATCTGGACGGTTTCGATCGCGGAAGGGGAGGGCGGACCAGTTCTGCTTCTTGGGACACAGGCCGGCCAGGTGATCGCATGGGATCTGGTGCGAGGGACGACAATCGGCGATCCGTATCACGGTGGAGCCGGCGTGTTCTCCACTCTCATCGCCGGTCATCACAGCGATCTGTGGTGCTGGGGCGATTGGAACGGGGACGTTTTCATTCGCCCATCAGGACAGGGGGAAACAAGGCGACTTGCCATTCACGACGGCGGCGTGGAGTCCATCGTTCAGTGTGAACTGGACGGAACCCGCTGGGTCGTCACGGGCGGACGCGATGGTGCTGTACGTGTCTGGGACAGCCGAGCGGATTGGCCGGAAACGCAGGCCAACGAGTACCACCTGGTTGTCGCGGGTGTCGGGGAAATGGAGGACAACTGCGTCGCAGCGCTCAGCGCAGACGGAGGGTTCGCGATCTTCGACACGGAAATGGGCAACGTCCTTGCGAGACTCGAATCTCCGGCCGAGAGTCGCTACCGCAGTGCGGCGGCAGTGCCTGGTGATCCGACGTCCTTCGTCACCTTGGACGCAGAAGGGCGCTTTGCGCTGCGACGATTCCCGAACGGTCAAGTGTCGTACGACCACCGACTTCCAGCGGAAGAAGAATGGGCCCGTGTCGCGGTCATCGAGCGTGAACGGCCGCTGCTGCTCGCCACCGCCTTCAGCGGTCGGCTCGGCTTCTTCGACCTGACCTCGGGCGAGCCGGTTCGGTCACCGCTTCAATGCCACGCCGGCAGATTCGTGGTGGCCCCGCTTCCCGAGCAGCCGGACGACGCCTTGCGATTCGTCACGTGGGACTGGGAGGAATACCAAACACGCCTCTGGACCGTGACCGGCGATGACGCGCGATTCGAGGATCTGGCTCTCTCCGCCCGTACGGGCATCGAAGACCCATTCCGGATCACGGCTGTTTCCTTCGGCCGCTCGGGCCATGAACCAATCGTCGTCGGAGTCGGGTCCTACTCTCGATTGGCTGTCTGGAGCGCCGAAGACGGTTCATTGATGACCCAGGCCCAACTGGAGCTCGGACACCACATGGAATTGACGGATGTCGACCTGGCTCACTACGGCGAGCGATCGATTGCCGTCACGGGTGGTCATACGTGTTCCGTAGGGCTGTGGTCCTTGGCGGGCGGACAGGAGTACCACGTGCGAGTCGGGTCACCCCTGTGGCGAACCAGGGTCCTTCCCCCACATCGAGTGGTCATGGTCGGATCACGCGGCATCATGGCCATTGAGCTTGGTTCCCAGTCCTTCGACCGCTTCATCGGACCGTAGCTTTGGCGTCCGATCGCGCGCACTGGCCGTCGCCAGGGGCCCCTAGGAGTCGGGTTATGTCCTTCTGCGCGAACCGTGCCATGAATTGAGCGTCGGTGATTCGCCCGGCCCCGGGCGGCGTCAGGGTGCCGACTGGATGTCCCCGCTGGTGGAGGCGGCGACGGGGTCGCGGTGTGTGAAATCGCCCGGGGGGATTCCCGGGTGGTGTCCGAGCCGGGCCGGGGAGGCCGCGACCGACGAACCCAGGGTGAGCCGGGAGACGATGCGGTAGCGGTCGCCGCGGTAGATGGAGTGCACGTACTCGACGGGCAGGCCCGCGGTGTCCGTGGTGAGCCGCTCGAAGAGCAGCGCGGGGGACAGCTCGGGCACGTCGAGGAGTTCGGCCTCGGCCTGTGTGACCACGGTCGGCTCGATCGCCTGTACCGCCTCGTGGACGTGCACCCCGTGCTGCTCCCGCAGATGCTCGTACAGATCGCCCTCTTCCAGTTCCTGGGCCGAGAGATCGGGGACCAGGTCGGCCCTGATGTGCAGATGCTCGATGGCCATCGGGGCGCCGTCGACCAGACGCAGCCGTGCCACGTACACGATGTCGGCGCCCGGGGACATGCGCAGCTTGCGGCCCACGCGCGCTCCCGCCTGGATGGTCGTGAACTCCAGCAGTCGGCTCGACCAGGCTCCCGAGGCCTGAGGGACCGTCAGCCTCTGCTGGCCCGACACGAGTTCCTGGGTGATCTTCTCCGGTGCCACGAACATGCCGCGGCCGTGTTCCCGTACCAGAAGGCCCGCTGCGACGAGCTCGTCGACGGCCGCGCGCAGCGTCGGGCGGGACACTCCCAGGCGGGCACAGAGCGAGCGCTCGGAGGGAATCGCGTCCCCCGGTCGATGTGACTCGATGAGCTCGAGGATGAAGTCGCGGACCCGCTCCCGCTTGAGCACCGCCCCTGGTGCGTCGGCGTTCATGGTGTGCCCTCTCTTGTGCGGATTCCCTTGACCAGTTGACCTGTTGCCTGACCCTTTCGGGTGGCCTGCTGGTCAACAGGAGTGTAGTCGCTCTCGTGTGTGAGGTCAGCGCATCTCGACAGGTATGCAGGTCAACAGCCTTTGATGCGGGAAGGGTTGACGGCCTCATTGGTCTATGCCACCTTCAACGACCAGCAAGAGGTAAGCTGTCCAGTGGGCTTCACTGGTCAGGTGGTTTGGTCATGTCTCCTCCGAGGTGAACCGTGAAGCTCCGCTTGCTTGCCGGCCTGTCCGTGCTCCTGATGACCGCCGGGCTGAGCGCCTGTAGCAGCTCCTCCGACACGTCCGACGGCGCCTCCGCCGGCGGGAAGACGACGATCGACGTCTGGCTGATGCGCGACAGCGTCTCGGCCCAGTTCCAGAAGGACTTCGTCAAGGGCTTCGAGACCGCTCACCCGGACATCAAGGTCAAGGTGCAGATCCAGGAGTGGGACGGCATCGGCGAGAAGGTCACGGCGGCCCTCGCCAGCAGCGACGCTCCGGACGTCATCGAGACCGGCAACACCCAGGTCGCCCAGTTCGCGCAGAGCGGGGGGCTGCTCGACCTCAGCGACAAGGTCGACGAACTCGGCGGCAAGGACTGGCTCAAGGGCCTCGCCGAGCCGGGCGCCTACGAGGGCAAGCAGTACGGCATCCCGTACTACGCCGCCAACCGCGTGGTCATCTACCGCACCGACCTCTTCAAGGAGGCGGGCATAGACGCGGCCGCCATCAAGACGCGCGACCAGTGGATCGCCGCCACCGAGAAGCTCAACTCCGGCGGCACCCAGGGCATTTATCTGCCCGGCCAGAACTGGTACACCCTCGCGGGCTTCGTCTGGGACGAGGGCGGCGATCTCGCCACCGAGTCCGGCGGCGAGTGGAAGGGCAGCCTGGACGCGCCCGAGGCAATCCGCGGGATGGAGTTCTACAAGCAGCTCCAGGCCCTCGGCAAGGGTCCCAAGGACGCCGACGAGGCCAACCCCCCGCAGGCGGACGTCATGGCCAAGGGGAAGGTCGCCCAGGTCGTCTCGTCTCCCGGCGGCGCCACCACCGTCATCGAGAACAACCCCGAGCTGGAGGGCAAGCTCGGCTTCTTCCCGATCCCGGGGAAGACCGCCGATACCCCCGGCGCCGTCTTCACCGGCGGCTCCGACCTCGTCATCCCCACCGCCTCCGGCAAGCAGGACGCGGCCTACACCTTCATCAAGGAACTCGCCGGCGACACCTGGCAGAAGAAGCTCGCCGTCGCCATGAGCTACGTCCCGAACAAGACCACCCTGGCCTCCGCGGTCGCCTCCGACCCGGGCGCCGCGGCCATGGCGGTCGGCGCCGCCGAAGGCCACGCCACGCCCAACACGCCCGGCTGGGCCGCCGTCGAGGCCAAGAACCCGATCAAGGACTACATGACCGCCGTTCTCACCGGCGGCGACGCGAAGAAGCAGGCCGCCACGGCGTCCGAGGCCATCACCACCGCGTTGAACTCCGGCTCCTGAACCGTCACCGTCCACGCTTCGGAAGGAGGAGCGCCGTGTCGGCCGCCGTCCGAGAACAGACCGCCCCCCGCCCCCCGCTCGGCACCAGGCCGCCCCGGCGCTCCACCGGCTCGGGACCGCGCCGCCCGTCGAAGGACGGCAGCCGCGGGATCTGGCCGTACGTCCTGATCGCGCCCGCCGTCCTCGGCACGCTCTACCTGCTCGTCTATCCCCTGGTCCGCGCCGTGGTGATCTCACTGCAGGACTTCCGGCTGCGCCAGCTCATCCTGGGCAACGCACGTTTCGTCGGACTCGACAACTACCGGACGCTGCTGAGCGAGAGCCGCTTCTGGGAGGTCGTGGGCCGCACCTTCGTCTTCATGGCGATCAACGTCGTACTGATCATGACGCTGTCCACGCTGGTGGCGCTGATGATCGAGCGGCTCGGCCGGTTCGGCCGGACCGCGGTCCTCAGCGCGCTGGTGCTGACCTGGGCGATGCCCGTCATCGCGGCGACCACCGTCTTCCAGTGGCTGTTCCACTCGGAGTTCGGCATCGTCAACGCGGTCCTGACCGACCTGGGGTTCTCGTCCTTCGACCGCTACCCCTGGTTCGCGCACGGGCCGGCCGCCTTCGCCATCATCGTCACCCTCATCGTGTGGCAGTCGGTGCCGTTCGCGGCGATCACCCTCTACTCGGCCCTCACCACCGTGCCCACCGAGCTGTACGAGTCGGCACGGCTCGATGGAGCGTCGGGCCCGCGGATCTTCCGCTCCATCACCTTCCCGATCGTCCGGCCGATCTTCATGCTCGTGTTCTCGCTCGAAGTGATCTGGACGTTCAAGGCGTTCGTCCAGATCTGGGTGATGACCAACGGCGGGCCCGGCGACGCGACCACGATCCTGCCCGTGTACGCGGTGCAGACCGCTCTGTCGAGCCAGCGCTACGACCTCGGCTCGGCGGCCTCCATGGTCACCGTCGTGCTGATGTCGGGCGTGCTCGTCTTCTACTTCCGCCAGATGTTCCGCCAGGAGGACGAGCTCGCATGAGCACGACTCGCATCAACACGGCTCGTCCGCGCGGCACCCGGCCCCGTATTCGCCGTCTGCCCCTGAACGTCGCCGCCGTCGTCACGGTCGTGGTCTGTCTGTTCCCGGTCTACTGGATGGTCGCGACCGCGTTCACCCCGACCCGCGACATCCAGTCCGACAACCCGCGGTTCCTCCCGGAGTCCTGGACGCTCGACCACTTCGGCACCGCCGTCGGTGCCGACGGCTTCGGCCTGTTCTGGCGCAACAGCATCCTCGTCACGCTGAGCGCCGTGCTCCTCGCCCTCCTCATCGCGCTCGGCGCCGCCTATGCGGTGGCCCGGATGAGGTGGAAGGGGCGCCGGCAGTTCATGCTCATGGTCTTCATCGCCCAGATGGCGCCCTGGGAGTCACTGATCATCCCGGTCTACATCATCTCCCGGGACACCGACATGCTCGACCGGCTGCCGACCCTGACCCTCGTCTACTTCATGATGACGCTGCCGTTCACCATCGTCGTGCTGCGCGGCTTCATCGCCACCATCCCGCCGGAACTCGAGGAGTCCGCCCAGGTCGACGGATGCACCCGGCTCGGCGCCTTCCGGCACATCGCCTTCCCGCTGCTCGCCCCCGGGCTCATGGCCACCTCGCTGTTCGGCTACATCACCGCCTGGAACGAGTTCACGTACGCCAACTTCCTGATCATCAAGCAGCAGGACAACCGCACCCTGCCCGTGTGGCTGTCCTCGTTCCAGAACATCTTCGGCACCGACTGGGGCGCCACCATGGCCGCCTCCACGCTCTTCGCCCTCCCCGCGCTCGTGGTGTTCCTGCTGCTCCAGCGCCACGTCACCTCCGGCTTCGCCGCCGGAGCCGTCAAGGGCTGACCCCGAGCGTCCCCCACGCGACCCACTCCGGAGGCCGACCAGTGCCCGCACACCACCCCGAACCCGACCTCGTACCCCGCCCCGCCAAGGCCGCGCTCCGGCCCGGCCACTTCACCCTCGACGCCGGCACCACCCTCCGTATCAGCGCCGGAGCCGAACCGGCCGCGGACCTGCTGCGCACCCTGCTCGCCCCCGCCACCGGACTGCCCCTGCGGCCCTCCCACGACGGACAGTTCGTCCTCACGCTCGACCCACAGCTCGGCGGCCTCGGCGAGGAGGGGTACGGGCTCACCGTCGGCCCGAACGCCGTGCTGCTGCGCGCCGCGCACCTCACCGGGCTGCTGCGCGGCATCCAGACAGTCCGTCAACTCTTGCCCGCTCAGGCCCTGTCGGAGACTTCGCAACGCCGCACGCGATGGCTCCTGCCCTGCGCCGAGATCACGGACGTCCCACGGCACGTGTGGCGGGGCGCGATGCTGGACGTCGCACGCCACTTCCAGCCCGTGTCGTATCTGCGCCGGTACGTCGATCTGCTGGCCCTGCACAAGATGAACGTGTTCCATCTGCACCTCACCGACGACCAGGGCTGGCGCATGCCGGTCGCCGCCTACCCCAAGCTGACCGAGATCGGCGGCCACCGCGCCCAGTCCATGAAGGGGCCGGCGGGAAGCGACACCTACGACGGGATCCCGCACGAAGGGGCCTACACGCGGGCCGAACTCTCCGCCCTGGTCGCATACGCGGCCGACCGCGGTATCACCGTCGTACCCGAGATCGAGATGCCCGGCCATGTCCGGGCGGCCCTCGCCGCATACCCCGAGCTGGGCAACAGTCCCGGGCGCAGCCTCGACGTGTGGACCCGGTGGGGCGTGTGCGACACCGTCTTCGGCGTTCACGACCAGGTCCTCGACTTCTGCCGCGGAGTCCTCGAAGAGGTCATGGACGTCTTCCCCTCGCCGCACATCCACATCGGCGGCGAGGAATGCCCCACCACCGAGTGGACCCGAAGCGTGGCCGCAAGTGAACGGGCCGCCGCGGAAGGGCTGTCCGGCCCCGAAGCACTTCACGGCTGGTTCCTCGGCCGGATCGGCGACTTCCTCGTCCGGCACGGCCGCCACCCCCTCGCCTGGGCCGAGACCGGCACCGAACTGCCCCTCGACTTCACCGCGATGACCTGGCGCGACCCCGGCCACACACTCGCCGCGGCGCGCCGCGGTCACCCCGTGATCAGCGCCTACCACCGGGCCACCTATCTGGACTACGCCCAGTCCGCCGACCCCCGCGAGCCGCAGGCCCAGCCCGGAGGCGTCGTCGACCTGCGCGCCGTACACGGCCACGACCCACTCCCCGAGCAGGCCGACGCCCAGGAGGCAGCGCGAGTGCTCGGCACGCAGACCCAGCTGTGGACCGAGTTCGTCACGACGCCCGCGCACATCGAATACCTCACGTTTCCGCGGCTGTGCGCGCTCGCCGACCGCGGCTGGAGCGGCGCGACCGACTGGGCCGACTTCGAGGCGCGCCTCGACACGCACATGGAACGCCTCGACGCCCTCGACGTCCGCCACCACCCCTGACCCCGCGGTTCCAGCACAGCACCGCGGCAGCACCGACAGCGCGATCCGCAGGTAATCCCCCCACCGTTCTGGAGGAAAACGATGAGATTCGCGAAGAACCGGCTGCGCACCGCCGCGGCCACCGCCACGGCAGTGGCCCTGGGCGCGGCGGGACTCGCCGCACTCCCGGCCACCGCGAGCGCGGCCACCGCCGGGCTGAACGTCCAGTACCGCACCAGCGCGACGGGTGCGAGCGCCGACCAGGCGGAGCCCTGGATCAAGGTGAAGAACACCGGCGACAGCAGCGTGCAGCTGAGCGGCGTCAAGGTCCGCTACTACTTCAAGGCGGACTCGGCGAGCGCGACTTACCGCTTCGCCTGTTCCTGGGCGGTCAAGGGCTGCGCCAACGTCACGGGCACCTTCGGCACCCTCACCAGCCCGACTGCCACCGCCGACCGCTACCTCGAGATCGGCTTCACCTCCGGCGCCGGCTCACTCGCCGCGGGCACCGACACCGGCGACATGCAGCTGCGCTTCTACCAGTCGTCGTGGCAGCCGCTGAACCAGAGCGACGACTACTCCTTCGGCGCCGCGCAGACGTCGTACGGGTCCTGGTCGAAGATCACGGCACAGCTGGCGGGGACCACACTGTGGGGCACGGCACCGGCGGGCAACGGACCGACGGATCCGCCCACCGACCCGCCGACCGATCCTCCGGCGGGCGGCGCCACGCTGTTCGACGACTTCAACTACAGCGGATACAGCGATCCGAGGATCTCCGCCAACGGCTGGAACGTGCGCTCCAACTCCGGCGGACCCGGCGTGCCCGGAGCCACCTGGGCCCCGGAGAACGTCACGTTCTCCACCACCGGCGGCAACTCCATCATGAACCTGGAGACCTCGACCGCGGGCACCGCAGCGACCACCGAGCAGACCGAAGTCCTCACCAAGGCGACCAAGTTCAAGAACGGCACCTACGCGGCCCGCGTCAAGTTCAGCGACGCTCCCAGGTCGGGACCGGACGGCGACCGCCTCGTCCAGACGTTCTTCACCATCAACGACCTCACGGCGCCGATGGCGGACAACTACGCCGAGTACGACTTCGAGTACCTCCCCAACGGCGGCTGGGGCGAGCCGGCCAACATCCTCTACACGACGTCCTGGGAGACCTACAACCCGGACCCGTGGCAGGCCGTCAACCAGCACACCGAGTCGCGGCAGAGCTTCAGCGGCTGGCACGACCTGGTGCTCACCATCGACGGCAGCTCCATCAAGTACTACATCGACGGGCAGCTGTTCGGCACGCATGATGCCGCCTACCTGCCGGAGCGGCCGATGTCGATCAACTTCAACCAGTGGCTGATCGACCTCGCGGGCCAGACCAGCACGACCGCGAGGTCGTACGACCAACAGGTCGACTACGTCCTGCACATCAAGGACCAGGTCCTCACCCCGGCGCAGGTCGCCACGAAGGTGAACGCCTACCGCTCGGCGGGCACGACCTTCCAGGACACGGTGCCCAGCAGTTGATTGCGGTGTCGTGAGCAGGGTGGGGCGAGTGCCGCGGGGTCGCACTCGCCCCACACGCTTTGCTCTCGTGGTGGAGGTCAGCTGTTCCGTCCGTCGCCGTGCCGGAGCAGCGCGGAGCAGCCGAGGAGCGCGACGGCGACGAAGGCGAAGCATCCCCACAGGCTGATCGATCCGGTCCAGAAGCTGCCGGGTGCGATGCTCTGGAGAGCGGTCACCGCCGCGACTCCCAGTGCGCCGCCGGCCTGTTGGGCAGCGGTGAGGGCGCCGGACGCGGTGCCCTGGTCGTCGAGGGACGCGGCGGCACTGGCCAGCATGACCGCGGCCGGGTAGGTCACGGCGATGCCCGCTCCGACCAGGAGGGCCGCGGGCAGCAGCTGCGTCAGGTAACTGCCGTTCTCCACAGTGGTGTAGAGCAGCTGCCCCGCCGTGACGACGCTGAGTCCGACGAGCAGCAGCCGGGTTGCGGGATGGCGGTTCGCCAGGCGCGCCGCAGGGGTGGAGAGGATGCCCACCGCCAGTCCCTGGGGCAGGAAGGCGAGGCCCGCCGCCAGGGCGGAATAGCCCTGGCGGTCCTGCAGATCGATGGCGACCAGGAACATCGCGCCCGTGATTCCCGCGAACGCACCGCCGAGTGCGACACAGGCCGCGACCATACGGCGGTCGGCGAGGAGGGACAGCGGCAGCAGGGGCGTCGAGGACCGGGCCTGGCTCGCGAAGAACGCGACGGTCGCCGCGAGGCCCGTACCGCCGACGACCGCGATCCCGGTGGTGGATCCGGTGCCGAGCCGCCCCACGGCGTACACCATGGCGATCAGCCCGCCGGTGATCAGCAGCGCGGGCAGCCATGCGATCCGGCTCCGGGCTGTCGTGCTGTGGCTGTCGCGGTCCAGGACACGGGGGGCGAGAGCCAGGACCAGCAGGCTCAGGGGTACGTACAGGAAGAACGCGCCCCGCCAGCCGAAACCCTGGGTGAGCGCGCCGCCGATGACGACGCCGAGGGAGAAGCCCGCCGCGCCCATGGCGCTGAAGACCCCCAGGGCCCGGTTGCGTGCGGCGCCCTCCGGAAAGCGGGTGACGATCAGTGCCACGGCCGCGGGGGAGGTGAGGGCCGCGCCCACTCCCTGCAGCGCCCGGGCGGTGATGAGCAGTACTGGTTCCTGGGCGAGCGCCGCGGCGAGCGAGCTCACGCCGAAGAGCGCCACGCCGATGAGGAACGTACGACGTCGCCCCCACCGGTCGGCGCACTTGCCGCCGAGGAGGAGCAGCCCCGCATAGGTGGTGAGAAACGCTCCGGCCACCAACTGCAGCTGATCCGGGCGGAGTTCAAGGCCGTGCTGGATGCCGGCCAGCTGCACGTTGATGCTCGACAGGCTCATCCCCTCGAAGAGGATCGCTGTGCAGAGCACGAGCAGGGCCGCCCACGCCCGCAGGTCGAAACGGAATCCGTCCACTGACGTTTCCGGACTCTCCTGCGATATTGCCGGACTCATGGGTACGTGGGCTCCTTGGACGTGGGCGACGGCAGCGTGGGCGACGGCAACTTGGATGACGGCAGCGTGGGCGAGGGCACGGGATCGGGAGTCGGCGGATCGGCCCTGGCCAAGCGGTAGGCCTCGCGCAGGTCGTCGCCGTCGTAGTGGAACCGTGCGAGTTCGCGCAGGCTTGCGGTGGCGTTCACGGCCACGGTGTGCCCGAGCTCGCGGAACAGCGGGATGTCGGACCCTGAATCGCCGTACGCGACACAGGAGTTGCGGTCGATGCCCAGGACCCGGCGAATCCGGTCAACGGCCGTCACCTTGCCCGTCGGGGTGAGGATCCCTGCCGGGTCCGGTGCGGTGGTCAGCGGCAGTGGGGGAAAACGGGATGCCACGACCTCGTCCACCCCGAAGGCCGCCAGTCGGTCGGCGAAGAAGTCGGGCGACAGCGTCACCACGACCGAGCGCTCACCGCGTCGCCGGATGTCCGCGAGTACCTCGTGCAGTCCGCCGATCCATGGCGCGCGGTCGAACACTTCCTGAGTGATCCGTGGCGTGAGGCCCCGCCAGAGCCGGCAGACCTCGGAGGCGAAGCCGAACGGGTCGACGGCCCCGGTGGCAAAGGATTCCTCCAGGCGTACGAGATCGGTCGCGCACCCCAGTCGGCGCGCGATCTCCAGACTGGCGGTGGTGCCACGCAGCAGCGTGCCGTCCATGTCGAACACGTGCAGCCGGCTCATCGAAGCCCCGGCCCGCCGTGCGGAAGCACTGCCGGGTACGGCATCCAGCCCTCCGGGACCGGGCTGCCCAGCCACACGGCGAGCAGTGCGGCACTGGCCGGGAACAGCGGAGCGGGGAGGTCCTTGGGGCGGGCCCAGATCCACCGGTCGAAGACCTCCGGCTCCAGGGCGGCCGGTACCGCCTCCCGCGCCGTCACCCGGGCCACGACACCCGCGGTCACCTGGGTACGGTCGGCCGCGGTGTGCAGCACGACGGTGAAGGTCCGCGCGTCCGTCACCTCGCGGATGCCGCTCTCCTCCGCGATCTCCCGGACCGCGGCCGCCTCGAACGACTCGCCCGCCTCGACGTGGCCTCCGGGCAGGCACCAGGTCTCGGGCTCCCCCTGCTTGATCCGGTGGCCGATTAGCACGGCGCCGTCGGGCCGCAGCAGCAAGGCTCCGACGCCGACAACGGGAGTACGGCGCCCAGGAGACGCGGTCGTCACAGGGATCCCGCCAGTTCCCGCAGCGCCGAATCCGCCGCGTAGTGACCGCTGATCATGGCTGCAACTATGCCCCGGAACAGACCGCAGGCATCACCGGCGACCCACGCCGGGCTGTCGAGCAGCCGGAGGTCACCGTCCACCTTCGGATACCAGCCCACGCCTTCGAGGGTGGGGCCGATGAGCCGGGTCCTGTTGTCCCGCAGGACCGGGTAGGCCTCCGCGAGGCGGGACAAGCCGCGCAGCATGATCTCGCGCAGCTCCGGCCCGTAGACGCGGTCGAAGGCCGCCAGTTGCTCCGGTTCCTCGTTCACGATCGCGTCCATCGACAGGACGAAGTAGGACTCCTCGTCGCCCATCGCGGCGAGCGCCGGCGCCAGCGCCCGCCTGGCCACGGTCTCGTCCAGAATCCGGGTGTTGAAGCCCACGTTGGAACGGCCCGTGGCGGGGCAGTCCGAGCGGCCGGAGACGGTCCACAGACCCTGGGTCTCGGTGAGCGCCGCCTCACCGTCACGGCAGGCGCAGAACGTCCGCCACTCCACACTGCCGTCGCCTTCGCGGAAGCGCAGTTTGGGGTCGAGCTGCTTCATGTCCCGGAAGAACGCCTTGTCGGCCGGCTGCTCGATCCGGAACCCCACCTCAAGTCGGCGGAAGGACCGCTCCTGGGTCAGTTCACGCAGGCCGAGCGGGCCGAACCTGCCACTGGCCAGGAGGAGTCGACGGGCGACCAGTTCCGACTCCTGGCCCTTGGAGTCGCGCAGTGCCAGCCGGAAGTGGTCCGCGTCGCGGTCGTACTCCGCGTTCTCGACCTCGAACTCGTCGAGGACCGTGGCATCGGTCGCGGCGACCATGTCGGCGGTCAGCCGCAGCCGTGCCTCCAGAGACAGGTAGTCCGACGGGTACTCCTTGAGGATCCATTCTCCGGCGCCGACCGTGTAGGCGGTCGGATCGGACGGGAACGGAGGAGTGTCCAGCCCGTAGGAGCCCAGGAGTTCACAGGTCCAGGTGTACGCGTCCCGCAGATCGCCGGCGCGCGGCAGGGTCCACAGCTCGCTGGCCGAGGGGAAGAACGAGAACTTGCCGTCCGAGAAGAGCCCCGCTCCTCCATGGCCGCGCGTCATGTCGGCGGCGGCGTACCGGTCGCGCTCGGTGACGGGCTTGCCGCTGTCGATCAGCGCGACACTGAGCGGCGAGCCGGCCAGCCGCTGGGCGGCGGCCAGTCCGGCGGGCCCGGCACCGATGATGGCCAGGTCGAAGGTGTTCACGATGCTCCAAATAGGCATGATGGTGTGCCCCTGAGGGAGTTGGTGTGTCGCCTCAGGGCGTGCGGGTGAGGGGGTGCGAGAGCCGTCGACCCGGGGAACGGCTAGGAGACCGAGCGGCGGGCGGAACGGGACGGGCGGGTCGACGCCAGCACGTCGAGAGCCTTGCGGTCGAGCTTTCCGGAACCGGTGAGCGGCAGTGCCTCCACCACCTGGTAGCGGTCGGGCACCATGTACCGCGGCAGTACGGTCTGGGCGTGGCGGCGAAGCTCGTTCGCAGGCTTCTCGGGTGCGCCCTCCGCCTGCACGACGCAGGCGACGAAGAACGTCGCGCCTGCCGCAGTGGTGATCACCGTGACGGCGGCGTCCTTGACGGTGGGGTGGGTGCGGAGTGCGGCCTCGACCTCGCCGAGCTCGATGCGGTATCCGCGGAGTTTGATCTGCTGGTCGTTGCGGCCGAGGTATTCGAAGGAGCCGTCGGGGAGTTTCCGTGCGAGGTCGCCGGTGCGGTAGTAACGGCGGGGGCCTTGGGGGCTGTCGAGGGTGGTGAAGCGTTCGGCGGTGAGTTCGGGTCGGCCGAGGTAGCCGTCGGCAACACCTGTGCCCGCTATGAGGAGTTCGCCGGTTTCGCCGTCCGGGAGTATTCGTAGATCCTCGTCGCGGATTTCGAGTTGGAGGTGGGGGAGTCCGGCGCCGATGGGGGAGCGGACGGAGCCGTCGAAGTCGGCCTCCGTCAGGATGCGGTGGGTGGCGTAGACGGTCGTCTCCGTCGGCCCGTACATGTTGACCGCGGTCGGCGCGGTGCCCGGGTAGGTCTTGAGGAAGGCGCTGACCACGTCCAGGTCCACGCTTTCTCCGGCGAACACCAGGTAGCGCAGGGCGAGTTCGGGGTGTCCTGCTTCCTCGTGGGCCATGGCCAGTGAGCGGAAGACGGATGGCACCTGGCCGAGAACGGTGACCTGCTGTTCGGACAGCAGGGTGAGGAAGTCGGCCGGGGATTGTGCGATGCGCAGGGGGACGGTGACCGCGGTGGCGCCGGTGGCCATGGAGGCCCAGAATTCCCAGACGGAGACGTCGAAGCTGAAGGAGTGGAAGAGGGCCCAGCGGTCGTCGGCGGTGACGTCGAAGAGGGGGAGGGCTCCGCGTAGGAGTGACAGCACGTTGTGGTGGGTGACGACGCAGCCCTTGGGGTTGCCGGTCGAGCCGGACGTGTAGATGACGTAGGCGGGGTCAGTGCCGGTCAACTCAAGGGCAGGGGGCGTGAGTTCGCTGGTTCCGTCGTCGTAGGGGGTGAGGACGGTGACGTTGTCGAGGCCGCGGTCGGTGGCTTGTTCGGGGTTGCCGATGATGGTGGTGACTCCGGCGTCTTCGACCATGTAGCGGAGTCGTTCGTGGGGGTAGGTGGGGTCGAGTGGGACGTACGCCGCACCGGCCTTCATCACGGCGAGTATGCCGACGGGGATGTCGGCGGAGCGTTCGAGGAGCAGGCCGACCAAGTCGCCGCGGCCGACGCCCTGTTGGGTGAGTCGTGACGCGAGTCGGTCGGAGGCGGTGTCGAGTTCCGTGTAGGTGAGTGTGTGGCCGTCGTCGTGGATGGCTTCGGCGTGCGGACGGTCGGCCGCCACCAGGCGGAACAACTCGGGCAGCGACGTGGCGACATCGAGGTGCGGCCGGAGGCGGGGCACGTCGGAGGTGTTGCTCATGCGAGTCTCACAGCTTCTTTTTGGGGTCGGGTGATGTGTGTTCCGCGGCGCGTGTCACGCGGAGCTGCCGGCCCGGAGCAGATCGGCGAACGTCTTGGCGAGACCGTGTGCGAAGTCGGCGGGGACCTGCGGCACCAAGGCGTTGATCACGACGCGCAGACCATCGCCGACGGGCCACACCTCGGCCTGGATCTCCGCCGGGATACCGAGGTAGGGCAGTCGGACGAACTCGGCGCGCACACCGTCGAGCGCCGGCTGCGCCTGCGCGTTGTCCTGGTAGGCGAAGAGGGTCTGGAAGAACGGCGAGCGGTCGGAACGCGGCGGGTTCACCAGCCGGACCACCTCGGGGATCCCCACGTCCTGGCAGGCGAAAGCCTCCCGGACCAGCCGTCCGGCCTCGGTCACGGCCGCACCGTCCCCGGCCGTCACGGCACCCCGCACGCGGACGCAGACCGTGCCGATATGGCAGCCGACGGCCGACTCCAGCCGGGTGTCGATCCGCTGGGCCACCGGGACCCCGATACCGAAGTCGTCCTGGCCGGTCAGCTCGGCCAGGGCCTGGGCGTAGCGGGCGAGGAGCAGCGGGAAGCGGGTGAGCCCGGCCGCGGCTGCCTGCCGGTCGAGTGCGGCGGTCTCCGCCGCCCCGAGGGGCACTTCGACGCGCAGTACCTCGGGCACGTCCGCCGCTGCTGTGACTCCCGGCGTCCCGGGAAAGTTGAGCTCGGGCACTCCCTGGAGTTCGGCCTTGAGCCGTGCGCGCTGGTCGTCCAGGTCGGCGGACCGCAGGTGCGCCGCACGCATCGCCCAGGCCTCGGCGGCGGAGGGTACGGCGGGGTGGTCGGGTACGTTTCCGGCGCGCCGCGCGTTGTAGGCGGTGGCGAGGTCGGCGGTCAGCACGGACTCGGACCAGCCGTCGAACGCCACGTGGTGCACGACGTAGCCGAACACAGCGCTGCCGTCTGCGACGGGTGCGAGGACGGCATGCCACAGTCGGCCCGCCGTCGGGTCGAGCGGCACGGCGAGTGCGGCGCGTACGGACGTCAGCGCCTCGGCCGCCGACGAGGCTGTGGGCAGCGGCACCAGGTCCGGGGCCGACGATTCGCCGGGCTCCGTATAGGCACGTCCTCGCTCCGTCGCATACGTGGAGTGCAGCGCGGGGTGCCGGCCGTGCACGTCGGCCAGGGCGAGCGCCAGCGCAGGCCGGTCGAGGTCACCCTCGATCAGCCAGGCGCCGAGGCAGTGCCCGGCCAGATCGGCCGGTGACATGAGCTGCCGGACGAGGAAGCCCTCCTGGGCCGGGGTGAGCGGCGTCAGGCCGGTGGCACCCTGCGTGGGGTCGTCCACGGCGGCGGTGGGTTCCACGGTGTGCAACCAGGCGCCGAGCGCCGCCGGCGTCGGATGCAGATACAACGCGGAAACAGGTACCGGGTGCTTCCTGCGCGCCGCGAGTCGGGCGCAGACCCGGCCCGCGCCGAGCGAACTGCCGCCCAGGGACGTGAAGTCGGCGTCCGGTGCGACGCCGGGCAGGTCGAGTATCTCCGCGAAGACCTCCGCGACCAGGTCGATGTACGGGTCGCCCGTCGGCTCCGCCGATGCCTGCTCGGTCCGCGGCGGCTCCAGCGCCAGCGCGGTCAGGGCTTTGCGGTCGAGCTTCCCCGAGCCGGTGAGCGGGAGTTCCGGGACGGCCAGGTAGCGGTCGGGCACCATGTAGCGCGGCAGTACGGCCATGGCGTGGCGGCGAAGCGCACTCGCCGGATCGGCGGGTGCGTCCTCGCCGAGCACCGCGCAGGCGACGAAGAACGTCGCGCCTGCCGTGGTGGTGGTCACCGTGGCGGCCACATCGCGGATCCACTCGTGGGTGCGGAGTGCGGCTTCGACCTCGCCGAGTTCGATGCGATGTCCGCGGAGTTTGATCTGCTGGTCGTTGCGGCCGAGGTATTCGAAGGATCCGTCGGGGAGTTTCCGTGCGAGGTCGCCGGTGCGGTAGTAGCGCTGGGGGCCTTGGGGGCTGTCGAGGGTGGTGAATCGTTCGGCGGTGAGTTCGGGTCGGCCGAGGTAGCCGTCGGCAACACCTGTGCCCGCTATGAGGAGTTCGCCGGTCTCGCCGTCCGGGAGTATTCGCAGATCCTCGTCGCGGATTTCGAGTTGGAGGTGGGGGAGTCCGGCGCCGATGGGGGAGCGGACGGTGCCGTCGAAGTCGGTCTGGGTGAGGATGCGGTGCGTGGCGTAGACGGTCGTCTCCGTCGGCCCGTACATGTTCACGGCGGTCGGTGCGGTGCCGGGGACGGACCGCAGGAACTCGCTGACCACGTCGAGATCGACGCTCTCTCCGGCGAACACGACGTAGCGCAGGGCGAGTTCGGGGCGCCCGGACTCCTCGAACGCCATGGCCATTGAGCGGAAGACGGACGGCACCTGGCCCAGTACGGTGACCCGCTGCCGCGCCAGAAGACCGAGGAACTCGGCCGGGGACTGGGCGATGCGCAGCGGCACCGTGACCGCCGTAGCACCCGTTGCCATGGAGGCCCAGAATTCCCAGACGGAGACGTCGAAGCTGAAGGAGTGGAAGAGGGCCCAGCGGTCGTCGGCGGTCACGTCGAACAGCGGAAGCGCCCCGCGGAGCAGCGACAGCACGTTGTGGTGTGTGACGACGCAGCCCTTGGGGTTGCCGGTGGAGCCCGACGTGTAGATGACGTAGGCGGGCTCGCTGCCGGTCAACTCAAGTGCGGGAGCGGTGAGGTGGATGGTTCCGTCGTCGTAGGGGGTGAGGACGGTGACGTTGTCGAGGCCGCGTTCGGTGGCCTGTTCCGGGTCGCCGATGACGGTGGTGACGCCTGCGTCTTCGACCATGTAGCGGAGTCGTTCGTGCGGGTAGGTGGGGTCGAGCGGCACGTACGCCGCACCGGCCTTCATCACGGCGAGGATGCCGACGGGGATGTCGGCGGAGCGTTCGAGGAGGAGGCCGACGAGGTCGCCTTGGTGGAGGCCTTGTTGGGTGAGTCGGGCGGCGAGTCGGTCGGAGGCGGTGTCGAGTTCGGCGTAGGTGAGTGTGTGGCCGTCGTCGTGGATGGCTTCGGCGTCTGGGTGGTCGGCCGCCACCAGGCGGAACAACTCGGGCAACGACGTGGCGACATCGAGGCGGGGCACGTTGGTGGTGTTGCTCATGCGAGTCTCACAGTTCTCGGGAGAAGGCACGGTGGGCGCGGACTCCGGGTCAGCGCGCGGGCTCCGGTTCGGCGGCGTTCCGCCCTTCGGCAGCGGAGGCGGCCTTCGCCTTGGCCGCCTCGGCCGAACGGGCCAGCGGAGGGCAGGCCAGGCCCGCGAGCAGCAGCACGGCCGCCAGGATCATCCAGCCGAGCCGGCCTTGGCCGACCGCGAGGGCGGTCACGAGGAAGGGGCCCGCGGTCTGCTGCAGACCACGGCCCAGCGCGAACACCCCCTGGTACTCGCCCTGCTTCCCCTCCGGGGGCAGATGGAGGGAGAGCCCCCACGAACCGGCGGCCTGGCTGAGCTCGCCGAGTACGAGCACGGCGGTCCCGACGAGCAGCAGTGGCACGGCCACCACGGCCGGGATGTCCTGCGTCACGGCGAACACCAGACAGCAGGCCGCGAGCAGCAGCCCGGAGCGGCGCAGCATCCGGGCCGCGCCCGGAGCGGTCTCCGCACCCCGGCTGGCCGCCACCTGGAAGGCGATGACCAGAACCGTGTCGAGCAGCAGGAGAACCGCGTTGACCGAGCTAGGGGCCTCGGTGTGAGTGATGATCCACAGAGGCAGGGCGACGGTCAGGATGGGCTGGTAGAACTCGAGCACGCCGCACAGCAGCGCGAGCGAGACGAACCTGAAGTCCCGTAGCCCGGAACGGGGTTGAGCCCCCTTGGGCGCCCCGACCGCCTCGGCTTCCTGCTTCTGGGCCGGCAGTCGCCAGGTGATCAGGGCGCAGCAGGCGTGGGCCAGCGCGGTGATCAGGGCGACCGCGTAGAAGGCGGTACGGCTGCCGACCGCGAGCGCGCCGCCCGCGATCGCCGCGCCGAGCATGAAGCCCACATTGAAGACGCTGCGCATCTGGGCGCTGACGCGGACCCGTTCGTCCTCCTGGAACACCTGGTGGGTGAGGGCCATCCGCAGCGGATGGGACGAGGTCTCACAGACCGAGATGAGCGCCGCGAGCACCAGGAATCCGGCGAACCCCGTGACACCGCAGTAGGCGGCGAACAGCACGGCCAGCGCGGCGTAGGAGACGAGCAGTGGCAGCCGGGGACCGAAGCGGTCGGCGAGCCGGCCGATGGGCACCGTGAAGAGCATCCCGGCCAGGCCGGCGGCGGAGAGACCGAAGCCGACCTGGCCCGCCGACAGTCCGATGGTGCTCCGGAAGAAGATGGCGCTGGAACTCAGGAAGAGGCCGAATCCGGTCGCCTGCACGACTGTCAGTACGGCGAGCCGTCGGGCAGGACCGCGCGCGGGTACCAGGTCGCTCGCCCAGGAGCGGACCGCGTTGACGGCCGGGTTGCTTGCCACAGTTGGGTGTACCTCGTGGTCTCGTCGGTCGGGAGGGGTGTATCTGCTCGCGGGCGTTCAGGCGCCGTGGGCGGCCAGCTTCTTGGCGATGATCTCCGCGACGGCCGCGTCACGGAGCAGCGCCAGCGTTCCGGCCGAGGTGAAGGCGTGCGTCTCGGTCGAGCCCGCCAGGCTGCTCCAGTCCGCCTCCGGCCGGTCCGCGTCCTCGGCCAGCTGGATGACGGTGACCTCACCGCCGTAGGGGCGCGGCTCGTAGTGCTCCTGGGCGAAGACGCCCGCTGCCCACACCGCCTGGCGCCAGTGCAGGTCGGCCGGGTCGACGCCCTCGTCCAGCCAGGCGATGTCGACCATGCCGCGCATCACGCGCTCCTGGTCCGTGAACAGGTCGGGCACCTCGTAGCGGTCGCGCAGCGAGGTGAGCCGGAAGTCGTACAGCTCGCGCAGGCCCCACGCCGCGTCCAGCTCGGTGGTGCCGGGCGGCATCGTGTTGATCACGGCGAGCACGGCGACCCGCTCGCCGCTCTCCTCCAGCTGTCGTGCGATCTCGTACGCGATACGGCCGCCGGCGCAGGGGCCGACGAAGAGGTAGGGGCCTTCGGGCTGGACCGTGCGGATCTCCTTCAGATAGCGCGAGGCCATCTCCACGATGGAGAGCGCGGGCCGCTCGCGGCCCCACAGGCCGGCCATCTCCAGTCCGTACGCCGGGCGTTCACCACGGAAGCTGTCGACAAGGTCGGCCATGAACCGGACGTTGCCGGTACCCCAGTGGAAGCAGAAGACAGGGGTGCCGGTGCCTTCGGGGGCCAGCGGGACCAGGGTGGGGGAGGGCGCGGTCCGCATCGGGCTCAGGCCCGTCTCCCAGACCGTGCTGAAGTCGGGGTCGGCGCCGGCCGGGACCGCGTTCGCGGCGGTGCCGGAGCCGCCCAGCGCGGAGGCGATCGCGGACGGTGTCTTGTGCGTGTAGATGTCGTTGGCCGCCATCTCCAGGCCGCGCTTACGGGCCTCGGTCACGACGTTGACGATGAGCAGCGAGTATCCGCCGAGCTCGAAGAAGTCGTCGTCCGGCTCGACGTCGACGTCGAGCAGGTCCTCCCAGATCTCGCTGAGGATCTGTTCGATGTTATTGCGTTCCAACGCCATGGGGGCGTCCCTTCTGGTTCTGGAGTCCGGATCCGGGATCGGGATCCGAGGGGTGGCAGGTGCGGGCGGCCGGTCAGACCGGAGCGCCGACGGCCTCGGGGCGGCGGCTGGTGATTCCCGAGAGAATTCCGCGGAGTTCGAAGCTCTCCGGTGACCCGGCCCGGGTGAAGGCGTCGACCAGCAGCTCGATGACGGCGCGCGGCCGGAACAGCTCGATGCCCTTGCGGTGCAGCTCGTCCAGGTCGGCACGGCGCAGATGCGAGTAGTACCCGGCCTCGGCGGGGTCCTGGGGGCGGTCCGTCCACCGGCCGTGGGCCGCGGCCTGCTCGATCGCGTCGAGGAGCAGTCCGGCGGCCTGCCCGCGCTGGTCGGTCATGTTCTCGAGCACCGAGCGGTCGTAGCGGAGCGGGGCGGTGGAGAGCGAGACGATGCCGCCCGCGTCCCAGTCCTCGTTGACCCGGTGCAGTGTGAAGCCGGCCTCCGTCTCGCCCTGGAGCATGGAGCGGGCGAAGGTCAGCACTCCGCGGTACCGCGGCAGGATCCCGGGGTGCAGGTTCGCGAAGAGTGCGGGCTCGCCGGGCTCGGGCCGGAAGTGGTCGATGAGCGGCGCCCGGAACTTCTGGTAGCAGCGCACCGAGAATCCGGCGCGTACGTCCTCGGCGGCCAAGTAGGCGATGAAGGCAGGGTCGTTGACGTCCTCGACGACACGCACCACCGCTTTGTCCCGGTGGAGTTTCGCGATGCCCGCGGGGGACAGCAGGGTCCCGTGCAAGGGCGCGGGCAAGCTGTCCAGATAGGGGTGGACCCAGCTGTTGAGCAGGGTCCGCTCGTACCGGAACAGCTCACGCAGCTCGGGCTCGGCACGGGCGCCGGGCTGCTGGTGGGTGTAGCAGATGTACGGGGTGTGCCCGGCCCGCAGTACGTCGCTGAGTACCTGGCCGACGATCAAGTGGGACGTGATGTCGTTGCCGACAAAGAACGCCACCCGCATAAGGGATCTCCTGATGGGTGTACGGGAAGTGGGGAGCGGCGGCCTCAGGCCGAACCGAGCCGGGTGACGACGGCGGCCACGGCGCAGTGCGCGTTCGCGAGGTTCGTCTCGAACGAGTTGGTGTAGAAGTGCACGCCGCGGGTGAGCGGCCCGACGTAGAGCGCGCGCTCGGACAGGGAGCCGCCCCGCCGGACGACCCGCATGGTGTCGAAGTCGACGTCGATCCCGCCGAGCGGGTGGGGGCTGATGTCGCCGCGCATCAGCATGTTCTGGATCAGCGAGGAGTCGCTGCGGTCGAGCGCGAAGCCGGTGCCGGTGGCGTTGACGAGATGGTCGACCTTGTAGGCCGCCGCCTCCGCGCCGGCCGGTGACGCCTCGATACGGAAGAGCTCGCGCTCCTCGTCGTACGCCACCGACGTCAGTCCGCTGGCGACCTCGAACGCGCCTTCCGTGGCCATCACGAGCAGTCTGCGTGCGTTGTCCAGCGGCATGCAGTGGCGGAACATCGACCAGATCGACAGATGGTTGTGGATGAACGCGGCGCGGGCCTCGGCGGACATGGCCCGCCAGACCTGCGGGACGACCTCGGAGGTGGCGTCGAGGATCGAGTACCAGAGCGTCTGGCCGTTCTCGGCCAGTTCGATGTCCTTGGCGAGCGTGGCGGTGAAGGCCGCGGAGGGCTCGGCCAGTACCCGCGACCAGTCGATCGCCAGCCCGAGACCGTCCTCCAGCTCGCGCTGGAAGAGCGCGGCGACCTCGGTGAACTCCAGCGCCCTGGTGAAGTCCTCGGTGAGCAGCCGCAGGTTCTCCTCGGTCACATGGCGCAGGGTGTGGCGCACCCGGGGGCCCTGGACCTTGGGCAGTGAGCGGCGCCGGGAGAAGCAGGTGATCGCGCCCCGGTGTCCGGAGCCGCGCAGCTGAAGCAGCGCGTCGACCGCGGTCAGGCTGGTGCCGAGGATGCCCACCGTGGCGTCCGGGTCGATCCCTTCGAGCCCCGCGCCGTGCCACATCGAGTGGACGTAGGTGGGGACCTTCGTGAACTCCAGGTACTCGGTCGAGGGGAGGTCGCCCAGGCAGAGGAAGGCGTAGTCGAAGACGAAGTGGTCGAGTCCGGCGATCAGATGGATGCCCCGGGAGTCCTCGCGGCAGTCGCTCACCACCGACTTGTGGGTGATCACCTTGGTGCCGTGCTGCCGCGCCTGGACGAGCGCTTCCTCGAAGAACTCCTGGAGATACGCGGCGAAGAGCCGGCGTGGCACGTAGTCGGTGTCCGCGAGGGTGTGCGCCCCGTCCTCGTGAGCGGTCAGCCACCGCACGAAGTGGCCGGGATCGTCGGCGTGGACGCTCATGGTGGACGCCCGCATGTTCAGCAGATGACAGTCGTGCGGTGTGCTGTAGGCGACTCCGGCGCCGAGTCGCTCCTTGGTCTCGAAGACATGGATCTCCGCGCCCGCCGCGCGGTCACTCGCGGCCAGGGAGCGGACCAGCGCGACGAAGACGCCGACACCGGTCGCTCCCATTCCGGCGATCGCGAATCGCCGGGCCCGGTCGGGGGGCGGTACTGCGCCGCTTTCGGCTGACATTGCTTGGGCGAGCCTTTCGTGGTGGCGGTCGGGAGGAGCGCTCAGTGGCCCTGCGGACCGCGGTCGATGAGCTGCTCGCGCTCGGGGCCCACGGAGACGTACCGGACGGGAGCGCCGACGAGCTCCTCCACGCGCAGCACATAGGCGGCCGCGGCCGGGGGCAGCCGGTCGAAGTCCCGCACCGCGGTGATGTCCTCGTCCCAGCCGGGCACGGTCTCGTAGACCGGCCGGGCCCTGTCCAGGAGATGCGTCATGGGGAAGTCGGCGACCGGCACTCCGTCGATCTCGTACGCCGTGCAGATCCGCAGTTCGGGCAGACCGCTCAGGCTGTCGAGCTTGGTGAGCGCGAGCTCGCCCGCACCCTGGACGAGCACGCCGTAGCGGGAGGCCACGGCGTCGAAGTGGCCGATCCTGCGGGGGCGTCCGGTGTTCACTCCGTACTCACCGGACGACATGCGCAGCGCGTCGGCCCAGGGGCCGGACTCCTCGGTGACGAACGGGCCTTCGCCGACACAGGTGGAGAAGGCCTTCATCACGCCGGTCACCCGGGTGAGCGGTGTGCCGGGCAGGCCCGAGCCGACCGGGGCGTAGCCGGCCAGCGAGGAGGACGAGGTGGTGTAGGGGTAGATCCCGTACAGGATGTCGCGCAGCGCGCCGAGCTGGGCCTCGCACATGATGTGCTTGCCCGCCTGCTCGGCGCGGACGAGTCCGGGGCTCACATCGCGGACGTACGGGCGCAGCCGCTCCGCGTGCTCGTGGCCCCACTTGACCATGTCGTCGAGGGAGATCGGCGGTGCTTCGGGGTAGAGCGCGCTGTGCGCGAGGTTCTTCCACTCGATCACCGGGGCGAGCCGCCGGCGCAGCAGTTCCTCGTCGAAGAGCTCGCCGAGCTGGAGGGCCTTCTTGAGGTAGCGGTCCCCGTAGACGGGGGCGATGCCGCGCCGGGTGGAGCCGAAGGGCTGGTCGGCGAGGCGGTCCTCCTCCCAGGCGTCCTGGTCCCGGTGGAAGGGGAAGCACACCGTGGCCCGGTCGGAGATGAGCAGTCCGGAGGTGTCGATGCCGCTCTCACGCAGCTGGGAGAGCTCCTCGTCGAGGGACTCCAGGTCCAGCACGGTGCCGGGGCCGATCACGTTCACGGTGCCCGGGTTGAAGATCCCCGAGGGGATCAGTCTGAGCTTGAAGGTGCCCAGGTCGTTGATGACGGTGTGACCGGCGTTGTTGCCGCCCTGGTACCTGACCACCAGGTCCGCGTCGCGGGCCAGGTAGTCGATCATCCGGCCCTTGCCCTCGTCGCCCCAGTTGATGCCGACGACCGCGTGCAGTGTCATGTGTTCTCGTTCCTCGGGTGGTTCGGTGCTGTGTCGCGCGCGGCGCGGGTCAGACGCGGGCCACACCGCTGCGACGGGCGGCGTCCGCGACCGCGCGGGTGACGGCCGGCGCCACGCGTGCGTCGAAGGAGTCGGGCAGGACGCGGTCGGGCGTCAGTTCCTCCGCGACCACGTCGGCCAGCGCGCGGGCCGCGGCCAGCTTCATCGACTCGGTGATGCGGGTGGCCCGCACCTGGAGTGCTCCGGCGAAGATGCCGGGGAACGCCAGCACGTTGTTGACCTGGTTGGGGAAGTCCGAGCGGCCGGTGCCGACAACGGACGCGTAGCGGCGCGCGGCGTCCGGGAGGATCTCCGGGTCGGGGTTGGAGAGCGCGAAGACGATCGCGTCGGCGGCCAGTCCCCGGAAGGCTTCCTCGGCCATCGGGCTGCCGGAGAGCCCGATGAAGACGTCCGCGCCGCGCATCGCGGTCCCGATGGAGCCGGTGAGGCCCGCACGGTTGCTGTCGCGGGCCAGCGCCTGCTTGGCGGGGTTGAGGTCGTCGCGTCCTTCGTGGACGATCCCCTTGCTGTCGCAGACCACGATGTCGCCGATGCCCGCGTCGAGCAGGATGCGGGCCACCGCGATGCCGGAGGCGCCGGCCCCGGCCACCACGGCGCGCAGATCCGCCAGTTCGCGGTGGGTGACGCGGGCGGCGTTCCACAGCGCGGCAAGCGTGACGACGGCCGTGCCGTGCTGGTCGTCGTGGAAGACCGGGATGTCCAGGCGTTCCTGGAGCTTGCGCTCGATCTCGAAGCAGCGCGGCGCGGAGATGTCCTCGAGGTTGATGCCGCCGAAGGCCGGGGCCAGCCTCGCCACCGTCTCCACGATCTCGTCCGGGTCGGTGCAGTCCAGCGCGATCGGGACCGCGTTGACGCCCGCGAGCTGCTTGAACAGGATCGCCTTGCCCTCCATCACGGGAAGCGAGGCGGCCGGCCCGATGTCGCCGAGGCCGAGCACGGCCGTGCCGTCGGTGACCACGGCGACCGAGGAGGACTTCCAGGTGTACTCGTACGCCAGCTCCGGGTTCTCGGCGATCGCGCTGCACACCCGGGCCACTCCCAGGGTGTAGGCGAGTGAGAGGTCTTCGGCGCCGCGCAGCGGCACCGTGGCGCACACCTCCATCTTTCCGGCGCGGTGATAGGCCAGCACCGGTTCTTCCAGCTTTGCGGAGGGGGACAGCTCGGTCGTCATCGGGGCCCTTTCGTCGTGGCCGGGCGTCCGGATCGAGCCAGCGGTCCCAGCGGGTCGCCGTTGAAGGTAGGGGGAGTTGCCGAAAGTTGTCAATGCTTGCCAGATGCCGTGACCTGCGATTACCGTTCCACTGCACCAGTGACCCCAGGGGGTGCCCGCTGCGGGACGGCGGGTGGTGTGGTCCTGAAAGTGACGTGAGATAGAGAGTGAACAAGTGAAGACTGTTCTGCCTGTGGCGGCGGGTTTCGGCCTTTCCGTCCTTCTGGCCCTTGTGGCTGTTCAGCTCGGTAGTGCCGAGGTCGGTCAGGTCTCCGCGGAGAGTTCCTCGGTGGTCGTCGAGGCGGCGTCCGCGTACGGCAACATCGACTGGCCCTAGCACCGGCTGAGTGAGGGTGCTACCCCTGGTACAATCGTTGCCTTATTCCGGCAATGTTTGCCAGGGGTTGGCAACCCTCCGGGCCGGACAAGTGCGAAGATTTCATGAGGTGGTGGCAGCGGATGCTGGAGCAGCCTGAATTCGGCCGACGCTTGCGCCAGCTGAGGCGACAACTGGGCAAGTCACAGGCGGATCTCACCGGCCCCGGAATGTCCGCCGCCTACCTCTCCAGGTTGGAATCCGGAGCTCGGCCGCCCACGCAGCGAGCCATCGAGTACCTCGTGGACCGACTGGGAGTTCAGGCCGAGTCGTTCGACGTGCCGCCCGACTCCGACCTGGCGGACATCCTCGCCGCGAGCTTCACGGTCTTCGACAAGGAGCGTGACGCCGAGATGCGAACCATGCTCCAGAACGTCCTCGACGAGGCCGTGGACGTCGACCCGCAGACCCGCTGGCAGGCTCTCTCCCAGCTCGCGCGGTTGCACGGGGCGCTCGGCGACTACGAGGACGAGCGTGATGTGCTCCAGGAGATGAGGGATCTCAGCGACGTCATGGAGCGCCCGCTGCTCAGGGTGCATTCACGGATCAGGTTCGCTCGGACGGTCCGCAACCTGGGTGACGCGGAGTCGGCCAGGCAAGGGGTACGCGAGGCTCTCGAGCTGAGCGAACGGCATCGCCTTCATGTGCCTGCCACCGAACTGCTGCGCAGCAAGCTCCTGTTGGCCTCGGTCGAAGCCGAACTGGGCAACCTCGCGGAGGCGGTCCGGCAGAGTTCCGACGTGATCGACTCGCTCCCGCGTACCGAAGGCGCGCTCGCCGCGGAGTCCTTCTGGGTCGCGGCGACGGTCCAAACGCGTCTCGGCCACTACGAGCAGGCCACTGCGCAGCTCCAGCGGGCCCTGGCCGCACTCGACAGCCGCGAGGACCTGACGCTGTGGATGCGACTGCGGCTGGCGGCGGCGTCTCTCGCACTGCAGGCCGGTCCTCCCCGGATCGAGGAGGCCGATGCCTGTCTGCGGGCCGTCGAGCCCGCTCTCGGTCTGGCCGGCACCCCTCGACACCATCACGAGTATCTGTTTCTGCGGGCCCAACTCGCTTTCCAGAAGGGCGAAACGGGCGAGGCGTGCGAGTTGTGCCGGCGCGCGGAGGAAGGCCTCGAGCTGCTTTCCTACCGTGACCGCATCCGGCTCGAGGTGCTCCGCGGGCTGCTCGACGCCGCCGCCGGAAACGAGGGCGCTCTGCCACGGGTGCGGAGTCTCGCCGCGCAGGTCCAGCAGGCGGGAATGCTCGATCTCGCCGCGGAGGTGTGGCGCGCAGTGGCCGAGGCCCCCGCGTCGCCGGCCGAGCCTTCAGGAAGTGCGTGAACGGCGATCGTCTGCCCGCCTGCCGGCGGGCAGATCGCGCGCTCTCCGCCGTTACGACGCCGGTACCTTCAGCTTCTCCCAACTGACCTTCCCCGGAATTCCGTCCGCGTCCTTGCCCTTGAAGCCCAGCTTGTGCTGCCAGGCCGTGTAGGACTTGCGGTCCGCGTCCGTCCAGTTGGGGCTCGGGCCATCCTCGTAACGGCCGCAGCCCTCGGCGACCAGGCGCTTGCCCATGGCGGTGATCAGCGGGTCGTGGCGGCCGACCTGGAAGAAACCGGCGCCGGGGAACGGCTCGTACGAGGGCTTGGGCTGCGGCTTGGGGTCGGGGCTCGAGCCACCGCTCGGCCTGCCCTTCAGACGGTCCCCGATACGGGAGCGCATACCGTCCATCGTGAAACCGCGCGGGTCCTGTTTGCCCGGCTGCCACTCCTTGTGGCCGATGACGGAACGCTCGCTCCAGCCGTAGTGGCGGCAGATCGCGGCCGAGACCTTCTCGATGGCTTCCTTCTGCGCCTCGGGCCAAGGGTCCTTGCCGTTGCCGAGGTTGACGCACTCGAAGCCGTAGAAGTGGCGGTTGCCGTCGGTGTCGGCCTCGTTGTCCGGCGGCAGCTTCGTCTCGTTGACGACGGCGCGCAGGACGTCGCCGTCGCCGAGGCCCGCGTGGTTGGCGCGGCCGTTGCCGACCAGGTGGACGTGGCCCTTCTTGTCGATCACGCCGTGGCACAGCGGGCCGGGCAGGGCCGAGTAGCCGTTGTAGCAGAGGGACACGGACGAGTCGGTGCCCGAGGTGACGGTGTGGTGGATCATCACGCCGTTCATCGGGCCCCACGGACCCTTCGAATTGCGGTTGTGCGTACGCCAGTTGCGTACCTCGTGGACCGTCACGCCCTCCGCGCGCAGGATCTCCACCAGTTTGGACGCACTCATCGGCTTGGCCATCACTTGCCTCCTTCCGCTGCGGCTTCCGCCTCTGCCGTGGTCTGGGAGCGCGGATTGGGCGCGTCGACGGCCTCCGCCGTGGATTCCTCCTCCGCCGCGAGCGCCTCCGCGGCGAGCGCGGCCTCGTCCGCGGCCGGGATGCTGTGCGCGAGCGTGGTGAAAGCGAGCCGCAGGTCGACGGGAGCGTCCTCGCCCTTCACCAGGGCCAGCGGCGCGAAGTGCCGGGCGATGCCCGCGGGGGCCTGGAGCAGCGGCTTTCGCGCGTCGTTCACGGGCCACTCGACGCTGCCGGTCGCGGTGCGGGCCGGGATGATCCAGTGGTCGCCGGTGCGATAGTTGCCGCCCTTGGCGAAGTACACCTCGACGCCGTCCTCGAGGGGCAGCCATTCGCCCTCCTCGACGCGGATCGCCCCGTCCCGCAGTCCGGCTGTGCGGCCCTTGCGCTTGGGGCCCGCCTGGTGGTCCCAGCGGCGCAGGAACGGGTGCAGGTGGGGCAGCCGTCCGACGCCGGGCTCCGGTTCGGCGGACAGCCGCACCCGGCGGCCCGGCAGGTCCAGCTCCTCGACCCGCAGCAGGGGGAGTGCCTCCAGGCGGGAGGCGTACGCGGTGTCGGTGAACTCCACCTGGTCGCCCACGTCCAGATCCAGCTTGTCGTCCTGGCCGAGCGAGGCCAACCGCACCCAGGTGCCGTCCAGTTCATCGACGGGGAAGACGACCGAGCCGTTCTCGCGCGACCACTTGAACGTGGCGTCGGCGGCCGGTCCCCCGGCGTGCACCTCCACCCGGTAGAGCTGGTTCTCCGGGCCGCGGTAGCGGGCGTCCGGCTTGACCAGGCAAGGGTCCTCGTCCGCGTGGTCGGGCCGCTGGGCGCGGGCCGCGAGATTGGCGGAAGGGGCACTCCGGTCACGCGCCCACTGGAGGAACTTGGCGCTCACCTGCTCCTTGGTGGGGTCGGTCTCCTCCACGCCGAGCGCGGCGAGGGTCAGCGGCAGGACCTGCCAGACCACCTTCGAGCGGGCCGCCGTGTCCGGCATCGCCGAGCCGAGCGCCACCTCGCGCAGCGCCGGGTCCTCCGCAGCGGTGACCGCGCGCTCCCACACCGACAGATAGACCACGAAGGGAGCCTGGGCGGGTGACGGCAGCCGGTCGCCCGGCTTCTCCGGGTCACGGAAGCCGTCCGGCTGGTCCCAGTACGTCCAGAACGCGGGCGGCACCACGGCCTCCGCGCCATCGTCCGCGGCGTCCTCGTCCGGCACCGGCACGCCGAGCGCGGGCCGGTCCGCGTCGCACAGGATTCCGTCGACGTAGTAGCGGCCGCCGTAGATGTTCAGGGTGTCGATGTCGTGCTTGCCGCCCACGTACTGGATGCGGAAGCCCGCGGCGTCGCGCGGCCCGCCGTGCCGGCCTATGAGGTCGGCGGCGAGCGTGCGCGCCCGGTGGAGCTCGATCGCGGTTTGCTCATTGGCGTCGGCGTCGAGCTGGACGCGGCCCTGCTGGGCGATGACCGCGGAATAGTGCCGCTCCGGACGGAACGTGGAGCGGGAGAGATCGGCGTGCATGAAGGGAGTCCCCCTGGTTCAGATGTGTGCGGGTGAGTCGGTTGTCGCGGTCGGATCAGGTCACGTATCGGCTCAGGTCACGTAGAAGATCCCGGCGTCCGTGCCCGCGGGCGTGTACTGCGCGAGCCGCGCCCGCAGGCTGTCCTCGCGCTGCGGCCGGTACAGGTCGTGGAAGGCGCCCATCTCGGCGCCGTCCTGCGCGCCGCGCCGGATCTCCTGAGCGCAGCGGTCCGCCAACTGCCCGTACCAGGGCGTCCCGTAGCGCTCGGACGTGAACAGCGGCCGCACGCGCGCGGCCTCGCTGCGACCGGCCAGGTCCGGCTGGCAGCGGTACCTGCGTGGCGTACGCGAGCCGGCCGGGACGTACGAGAAGCGCATGCACCCGATGCCGCGCCGCGCCACGTGGAGCCGGCCGGTGAAGACCGAGTCCTCCGCGATCTCCACCGCGTGCGTGTGCACCTCGCCGATGACCGTGGTGCGGTGGGCGTGCAGGACGGCGTGGGCGTGCCGGCAGTCCGGGGCGGACAGGGCAGGGCGATCGCTCGCCGTGGCGTCCAGGACGCTGTCGCGGATGTGGATGTCGAGCGGCTCCTCGGACACCTCGTCCCCGATGACCTCGATCGTGCCGAGGATGCTGTCCTCGATCTGCAGGCATGCAGTGGTGCGTTCCAGGACGAAGCTCGGCTCCTGCGGGGAGTGCGGCTCGCACTCGGGCTCCAGGGACCAGCCGGGCACGAGCGTCGAGTGGCGCAGGACGACCGCGCCCATCGGGCCCGTCACATTGATGCCGCGTCCGGCGACGAGCAGTCCGTCGAGGACGATCCGCGGCCGCTCGCCCGGCGCGCAGTCCTCGGACACGGCACGGATGTTGAGCGCGTCCGGACGGTTGCTGTACCAGTCGAGGAGGCGGATCACCGGGCGGGTGCCCTCCGCAGCACGGACTTCGAGGCGGTCGCCTGGGTCGAGATCGAAGTCCAGCTGCTCCTGGTACGCGCCGCTGTGGGTGATCTCGATGACGCCCTCGGGCCCTCAGGTCCCGGCCCGCCGGTCGTGCTGCCAGGCCTGGTACGCGTCCATGATCTGCCGGTACGTCTGCCCGGGTCCGACCCGGTAGAACGCGGCGTCCGGGCGCGCCGTGCGGTCCCGCGCGTACTCGCCGCCGCCCATGTCGGCGCCGAACGCGTAGTGGTGGTCGACCCAGACGCCCTGCCGGGGCGCCGACCGTGCCCCGAACGCGATCCTCCCGAGCTCCGGATCGACCGCGACCTGTCCGCGCCCCGGCCGGTAGCGCCAGTCCGACAGGTCGGCCACCACGATGTCCGACGGCGGCACCGGCTTGTCCTCGCCGTCGCGGCGGATGACGAAACTCTTGCCGGGTCCGTAGTAGTCGGCGAGCCGGTCGTGGAGTTGGCGGCGCCGGATGAACGCCGGGACGTTGTCGATCGTCGCGATGTGCGTGGCCGACGGCTCCGGGACCGGCTTGGTGACCAGCGGGCTGTCGTTGCCGAGGATCGAGAAGGTGTAGAGGTTGCGGGCCCGGTCGATGCAGTACGCGGGGGAGGACGTCAGCGAGTGCGCCTTCAGCCGCCAGACGAAGAGGCCGACCCCGGCCGGGGTCGAACCTCCTTGCCTACGACGGGAGTTGGCGCTCCGGACGTCCACCGAGCGGGCCACCGTCCCGAAGGCGGAGCCCGCCAGGTCGAGCGCCGAACCGTCCCGTAGATCGGCGAGCCGCCCGCGTCGCTCACGGCCCGCACTCCCGGACCCGTACAGCTTGACCGGCTGCTGGTGCGAGACGAGCCGCGACAGCTCGACCGCCCGCGACGGCCACTCGGCAACCTGCTCGCAGAGCTCTTCGAGCAGGTGCAGCGTGCCCTTGCGGCGCAGGTTCGCGACCGTGGCGGCCACATCGCGGCGCGGCGCGATCGCCTCCGTCAGCGCGGCCGAACTCCCGCCCCGCAGACCGTTGGTGAGAACCCGCTCGTAGCCGGGCAGCGTCCGATAGCCGACCAGGTCGCCGAGGTACGGCAGCACCCAGGGCGCCGCCGTCTCCACGAACAGGTCCTCATAACTCTGCTCGACCCCATTGCGTACGACGTCGATCTGCTCGGCCATCACCGCAAGCAGGGCGCGCAGCGGCTCGCCCTCGTCGGTGTCCCTGAGGCGGTGCCACTGGGGGAGCAGTTGAGCGAGCCCGTCCGGCTCCCTGGACATCACTTGACCTCCGTCAGAATCAGGGTGTCCGCGGCCTTCGGCGTCAGCAGCGCGAGCTGTGCCGGGCGGATGCCGCGGAAGACGAACACCGAGCGGCCCTTGGCGAGGCGCCGGGTATCGGTGATGTCGGGGTTGAGGCGCAGGAGTTCGGCGAGCGGAACGCCGTGCCGGGCACAGATCGCCGACAGGGTCTCGCCGTCCTTCTTGCGCACGGTGTGGATCTTCTCGTCGTACGTCGCCTCGCGCGCCGGCACCGAGGACCTCGGCTCGCCGGGTGTGCCGAGCAGCCGCGTCAACTCCTGTGCGGTGGCGCCCGCGACGGCGGACGCGGAGATCCCGGTGAAGACATCGACGTCCATGTAGTCGACGCCCGGCACCGAATGCGCCGTCGCCAGGACCTCCGAGAGGCGTGCCGGGTGTCCCAACTCCCGCCCCTCGTAGCCGAGTCGGCGCAACAGGGCCCCTCGAAGGCGGGGTTCGACGACCTCCCAGGTGTGATCGGCCGCGAGCTTCACCTTCGCGGCTATCAGCAGCAGCACGAGCTCGCGCACGTCCACCCGGACGGGCAGTCGGGGATCGCCGTACTCGGTGAGCGAGCCACGCAGGGCGCGCAGTACGTCGGCGTCTTCGGCGATCGGAACATCG
Organism: Streptomyces sp. NBC_00554; assembly: GCF_041431135.1. NCBI lineage: Bacteria > Bacillati > Actinomycetota > Actinomycetes > Kitasatosporales > Streptomycetaceae > Streptomyces > Streptomyces sp. NBC_00554. The sequence continues at coordinate 9,105,481 of NZ_CP107799.1, forward strand.
TCCGTGCCCGCGACCGTCACGTGCAGCACGCGCCGCTGCCCGTCGAAGAGTTCGCGCGCCGCGGCCCGGCCGATCCCGGCGCGGGAGCGCGCGAAGTCCTCGTAGTCGGGCACGGACACCAGGCGGTCCAGGGCCGCGACGGAGAGGGGGACCGTGCGCCGCGTCAAGGCGGGACCGTCCGCGTCGGCGCCGCCCGTCGCCGGGCGCGGATTGGTCACCGCGGTGACGCCGAGCGGCCGGGTCAGCGCCTGGGTGACGCGTTGCGCGGCCACGTTCGCCGCCTTGCCGGTGCCGAAGCGGTAGCGGGCGCGTACGTTCTCGTGGCCGCTGGACAGGCGCGCGCCGTGCATACCGTCGCCGAACGTCACCGTCGTACGGCCGTCGCCGGTGGTGCCCGTGATGTAGACCCGGTCGCGCGGCCCGCGCCCTGCGAGGCTGTCGACCGCGTGCCAGAGCAGCCCGTCGACCCGGACCTCCAGGACGGGCGTGGCGCCCAGCGGAGTGTCCGACGCCATCCAGGTGAGCGGCGACTGCCACAGGGTGAACGTCTGGTTCGTGCGGTCGGCGTCGCCGCTGCCGATCGGCTCGTCCCGGCCCTCGCCGTGCGTCGCCTCCACCACGTTGCCGAGGATCTTCACCGTCTCGCGCCGGTAGCGGTGTGCGAGATCGGCGGTCAGCGTCAGCTTCGTGTGGACGTGGTCGCCCGGGAGCTGAGGGTCGAGCGAGGGTTCGGCTGCCGCGATCACCACGACCTCGGTGGCCTCGACGCCGACGGTGCCGGGGATGTCGCCGCGCAGGCCGCTGACGATCAGGGTGCGGCCGGGCCGCAACCCGTCGTACAGCTCGGCGAGTTCGAGTTCGTTGCCGGACACGTCCTCGGCGAGCGGCTCGTCCGCCGTGCGCAGCGGCTCACCCGCCGCGTGCACGGTGGTGTCGCGAATGTGCGAGAGCAGTACGTCCTTGTCGTCCAACCACGGGTCGGCAAGGACGAGTTCGGTGCCGCGGCCGGTGATGCCGTAGTTGGTGTACGCGGCTGTGCGCACGGCCGTGACCTTCGTGGTGACGAGCTTGAACTTCTTGTCGCCGGGGTGTGCGTCGTCGTCGCCCTTGGCGGGCCGCTCGATCGCGACCCAGCTGCCGACGGTGATGCCGTCGTACACGGTGTCCAGCTGCACCACATGGCGGTCGGCGGGGGCCGGCCTCGTGGCGATGACGACTTCCACGGTGGGGGCGGTGGTGCCGACCGTGTAGCGAAGCGTCACCTCGTACTCGCCGTGCGTGAATCGCACCGGAACGTTGGGACTGAGCGGGATCTCCCTGGCCGCGCCGTTGTATATGCCGACGTTGACGACCCCTTCCGCGTCCGGGCGCGACACGAAGAGCGTGCGCTCGGGCAGGCCCGAGTGGAGGCGGGCCGTGACGCCCGGCTCCTGGGAGTCGGTGGGGCGGCGGCTCAGCCAGTTCAGCTCGCGGTCCTGGCTGTTGCGGGTGGACAGCTCGACCTGGCCGGGGCCCAGGGGGAAACTCTCCGGCTGCGTGACCGGGAGCGTCCTCGCCCGCTGATCGGAGCTGCCGCCCTCGATGTACTGGAACTCGGCCGCCGTCGGCACCTTGCCCGCGGGGTCGAACACCACACGCATGCTGGTCAGGACAGCGCCCGTCAGCGGCCAGTCGGTGGTGCGGATCACCCGGCCGCGGTCGTCCTGGACCGGTTTCAAGGGGGCCGTCGCGCCGAAGGGGGTCGCCTTCGCGCGAAGGGCGAGCAGCTCGCGCAGGAGGTTCGGCGCGGTGGGCGCCGCCGCCTGCCGCCACGCCGGGTAGAGGGCCCCGAGTGCCGGATCGAGGGTCTTGAGCAGGCGTGCCGTGTCCGCGCCCGGAGTGGCGGCGAAGGTGCCTGTGCCCGAGGCGGGAGCCTTGCCGCTCAGCGCGGGGAGGAGGGCGGTGAGGGCCGCCAGCGCGGCTTCGTCCGGGCGGGGGAGCGGGGTGACGGTGGCGGTGCCCTGCTGCGATTGGCTAGCCGATGGGTTCTCCTGCTGGTCTTCCGGTTGGGACGGGGCCAGCTCCCCGGCTCGTTCCGCGAGTTCGGCCAGCATCGCCTCCAACTGGGCGAACCAGTCGGCCACGTCCTCGTACGGTGTCGCCAGGACCTGCGCCTCGGCGAGACGTGCGAGGGGCTCGGTGAGAGCGGACATCAGTTGCTCCGGCGACTTCACGCCGTCCAGGCCGTCCCGCAGCGGAGTCAGCACCTGGTCGTCGAAGTCGTCGATCAGGCGGCTCACCGGCCGGGGGTTGGGTACCTCCGGCGTGGGCGGCTCGTCGCCCGGCACACCCGGAGCCGGTGGCTCGGTGGTCCAGCGGCGCACCTCGTCGAGCAGTTCCTTGAGGGTCGGCGGGGCCGACCGGGGCAGGCCGATCGCCGTGATCTCGTCGTCGCGGTCGATGCGTACGCGAGAGACGGGAAGCAACAGCCTTTCCCCGCCCGCCTGTTCACCGAAGACGAAGAGCAGCTGGTCTCCCGTCTGCAGGGAGTTCGCGGTGCCCTCGACGAAGAGTTCCGAGCGGCGCGTGAGGTCCTGAGGGGTGATCAGGGAGGGGCGCCTGCGGCGCAGTCGGAGTTCGTTCCAGTCCCAGCGGGCCGTGAGGTCCCGGCTGGTCTCGAACGTCTGCGACTCCTCGTCGGCCGACGCCGGGACGCTGTTGCTGCGCGCCCCACGGGGGATGACGACGGGCAGGGTCTCGGCCCGTGGATCGCGGTCGAGGGTGTACGCGAGATGGGTGTTCGCGGCGACACCGGGACGCGGCCGGTGACCGACCAGGCGGCCGAGCAGCACCAGCGAGCGATGCTCGTTCGCGGTGCGCAGATAGGCCTCGTCGGCGATCCGCTCGGAGTGGAACGTCAGCAGGTCACCGAGGACGGCGGTCGCGTCGAGGAGGCCGAGCGCCGGGTCGTCCGGGGTGCGGACGGTCAGCCTGCCGAGCGCCGGGTAGGCGGGGGACGCCAGTCGGTCGTGCAGGGCGGACAGGAAGGAGCCGTACTCGCCGACGCGGTAGTCGAGGGCGGTGCGGCCCGGCGGGTTGTGCGGCGCGGCGGGCGCCACCCGCTCGTCGTGACCGCCCGCGCAGGTCCCGGCACAGCCGCAACCGCAGTCCGGGGTGAGCTCGTCGCTCGTCATCGGGCACCCCCAAGGGATATCGCCAGTCGGCCGTTCTCCGGCCGGTCGGGGTCGTTGTCGCAGATGGCGATCTCCAGCGGGCCGAGCCGCAGCACGCCGTCCTCCCTCTCTCCTCGGTCCTCTTCGAATAGCCGCCGCAGACGGGTGACTTGAACGCTCTCCACGCCCTGGACGGCCGCCGCGACAGCGACCAGGCGGCTGAGCCTGACCGGCTCGCCGAATGTCAGCGCGTCGGGGTGGAAGAAGCCGAGCCGCCCTCCCGCGAGCCGGCCGCGGCCGAGTACGCGGTACAGCTCGGCCAGGATCTGCCCCTGCTGGTGTCCGGGCTGCGCGCACACCGTCAGCGCGATGTCGAGCGGCGCCTGCCGCGCGGGCTTCACCACCACGTCGTGGCCGATGCGCCGATAGGCCTCCAGGGACTGGGCCACCGCGTCGAGCAGCGCGGGCGCCGGGGCGCCGGTGCCGTGCGCGTCGATCGCGATGTGCGCCTCCTGGACGCTGCCCGTCCAGCGCAGCTCCGCCGCCGCCCGCTGCACCCCGGGCAGGGCCGAGGCGAGAGCGGCGTAGTCGTCGGCGGTCACGGCACGCAGCCGGGTGCGGCGCAGGTCCAGCGGCGCCAACTGGCGTACCTGGTCGATGGGTTCGGGCTCGGTGCCGCCGACTGCGGGGAGGGGATTGCGCACCCCGGCCACCGGTACCCCGGCCACCTGCACGTCGCCGCCATCGTCGTCGCGGCACAGCACCAGGTGGTTGATGGCCTCGGCGCCCACGTTGCCCGCGAGGCCGCCGCCCAGCCTGTAGTGGAGTTCCAGGCGTGCACTGGGGATGGGCTTCGCGCCGTGCCGTCCGTCGCCGAACCGCAGCGCGAGCCGCCCGTCGTCCTCCAGCTCACCCACGAAGTGCCGGTCGCGGGGCCCGCTTTCGAGCAGTTCGCGGCGCGGACTCCAGCGCAGCTCGCCCTCGTGGAGGCGTACGGCGGGAAGGGCGCGGCGTGCGTCCTGCGCGAGCCCGGCCGAGGCGGAACCCCGCAGGACCGGCTCCTCGGGGTGGATGCCCTCCGCGTACGCCGGGCCCCAACTGTGGGCGACCTCCCAGGCGATGTGGCCGTCGAGAACTGTTCCGGCGCGGGCGCGCGCGGTCAGCACCTCGATGCGGCGCAGCTTGGAGTCGAGCAACTGGTCGCTGCGGTAGAGGAGTTCGCGCAAGGCGCGGACCGGGTGCAGTCGCAGTTCGAACCGCTCCAGGACCTTCAGGCCGTAGATCAGGGTCAGTTCGGCGATCTCCTCGTCACCGAGCCCGTCGCGGTCGCGGGCGCTGCGCCACAGCTCCACCAGACGCTGCTTCACCCGGCTGGGGATGGCGCCGATCCGCTCGGCCTGCCCTGACGAAACGGCCCCCGGGTCGGGGAACGGCACGGCCTGCACCACGGGCGAGCGGCCGAGCAGCGGCCGGAAGCGGGGCGCGATGCCCGGGTAGACGGACTGCGCGAGCAGCGTGCGCAGGGCCGCCGCCTGTGCGTACGCGGTGCCCGGCACGACGCGTTCCCGCCGCTGGCCCGCCAGTTCGAGGCCGAGCCCGGCACGTACGGTCGCGTCCTCGCCCACCACGTCGAACAGCTCGCGGACGTCGTCGGCGGTGAGCGCCTCGCCGCACTCCGCCTTGTCCGTCAGGGAGTTGATGAGCTTCGCGGTCGCGTTGCCCTCGTCGGGATTCCAGCAGCCGAAGGCGGGAGGGTCGCAGGGGACCACGACGGCGGGCGCCGGCGGCACGGTCACGGTCTCCGGCAGGGTGCTGCCGCACCAGTGGACGGTACGGCCGTGGTCGACGAGGACCACGTTGCCGCGCGCCACACTGACGTCCTCGACCGGCGCGCAGTCGCGTCCGCCGCGCGTGGCCAGGCAGAGCGGGAAACGCAGCGCGTCCTCGGCGGCCCAGGTGACCTCCAGGACCGGCTGGTCCTCGATGCGGTCGATGCCCGGCGTGACGGACGTGAGGCGCACCGCCTGCCGGTGGGAGGGGTCGGCGTCACCCGGAGTTCCGGTACGAGGTCCCTTCACCTCCTCCAGGACGAGCAAGTCACCGGCGCGCAGGCCGAGTTGGCGACCCTCGCAGGTCTCCGCGTCCCGCCACTCGTCGCGCAGGGTGACCGCTGTCGCCCCCTTCGGCAGCGAGCACACGTCGCCGCCCCAGGTCCACAGCCGTATGGAGTTGTGCGCGGCGCGCAGTTCGAGGGGATCTCCGGCCGCGACCGGCTCGAAGACCTCGACGCCGCCGCGCTCGGCCAGGTCGGCGAGGTCCCGGTCGTCGACCACAGTCCCGGGCGCCGGGCGGTCGTGCGGATCGACGGCGCGTATGTCGACGGAGGCGAAGCGGAACGTGCCCGCGGGCAGCGTGTGTTCACCGGCCGTCTCCACCGTCACGTACGCCCGCGCGGTGCAGCCGTCGTGCATCGCATAGTCGATGAGCCGGACATGACGGCGTACGGAGACCCGGCGGCGCGCGGTGTCGAGGTACGCCTCCGTGGCGATCGCGTCCTGCTGGTAGCTGATCTGGTCGCCGGTGTAGGCGAGCAGCTCGACGAGCGTCATGCCCAGGTCGGCCGGGTTGCGCTCGATCCAGTCGGGCGTGGTGAGGGCCAGCCGGTCCAGGAGGAGCTTGCGGATGGTGTCGTAGTCGCGGGCCGTGTAGTCGACGACCGGCGTCAGCGGGAAGACGGGTTCCTCGACCACCCCGTCCGCGCAGTCGAAGGGCGTGGGACAGTCGGGCCGGAAGGCGAACGTTGCGCTGTGGTAGCGCTGGTCGAAGCCGCGGAAGGGCTCTGTGCCGGGCCGCCCGTACGGGTCGGTCTCGACGAGCGAGATCCGGTAGCGGGAGGTGTCGCCGGCCTTGTCGAGGGTGACGTACAGCCGGTCGTCGAGCTCGGGGTCCTCCTCGCGCTCCACGCTCACGTCGACGGCCTCGATGCCCGTGATCCGGCGGCCGCCGTCGATCCGTACGTTCTGCGCGCCGAGGCCGTGCGGGGCCTTGCCGAGGAAGGTGACGGTGAGCAGGAGCCCCTCGTCGTTCACCTCCACGGCGTCAACTCCGTTGAGCTGCGCCGCTCTTACCTTGGTCCGTCGGGCGGACAGGGGACCGGTCACGCCTCGGCCCTCCCTTCGAAGACGTCGTCACGACGGCTCCCGGTGGCGCGGACGGCGTACGACAGATACACGCGGACGACGTTCTCCTCGCTCACCACGTCCAGGGCCGCCACCTCGATGAGATCACCGAGCCAGCGCTGCAGAGCCGCCTGCACCGAGAGCTCCAACGCGCTCGCCAGCTCGGGGCTGTTGGGTGTGAAGACCAGATCGAGGAGGCCGCAGCCGAAGTCGGGGCGCATCACGCGCTCGCCGGGGCTGGTGAACAGCAACTGCTCGATCAGGTCGCGGACATGCTCGTCGCGGTCGGCGTGCGCACTGCGCCCCCGCCGGTCGACCCGGAACGGAAAGGCGAGATCACTGCGGATGCGGGTGCGTGGGCTCATCGGACGGTCACCTCTCGCTGCGCGGGCTGGACGAACGGCGGGCCCTGCGGCACGAACGCCGCTGTCACGCACTGGGCCGCGGAGGTGTCGAGCAGCACCGGCGCGCCGTCGACCGTGATGCCGGAGGAGTCCGCGGTCCAGCGGACGGCGACACACGGCTCGGGTATGCCACCGACCGTGTGGGGGCAGCCGGTCACGACGTAGTTGTGGGTGGCCGTCGCCACGGGCGCGCCGTTCACGAGCACCGCCCGGTCCGAAGCGCCGGTCGTCGAGGTGGCGCGGCCGCCGTGCGGGCAGCTGATGGCGGCACCGGAGCCGCCGCCGGTGGTGAGTAGATTCCCGGATGTCCCGGACATGCTGGATGATCCCCCGTCTTCTATCGCTTCGCGGCCATCGTCAACTGGCCCTTGTTGATGGTCACTTCCTTGCCGCGCAGGATGACCTCGGCGCCTTCGCCGGTCGCGATGACCACGGCTTCCTTGGTGATGCGGATGTACGCGCCGCCCTGCGCCTGGAGGAGAATCCCCTGCTCGGGCGCGTCGTTCATCACGATCTTGTGGTCCCCCGGCGTCTGGACGACGACCGGTTTGTTCGGCGAGTTCTGCTGCACCGCGGCTCGCGCGTCCGGCGGCAGCTCGGCCTCCGTCCCGTACCAGCACCCCGTCCACACCGGGAAACTCGGATCGCCCTGCTCGAACTCGACCCACACACCCGCGCCGGGCGGCGGCACCACGAACTGGCCCGCCTGCGGTCCGGTGAAGGGCAGGCAGGGCAGCGCCCACGTCGACGGTTCATCACCCAGGACGTCAGGGCACTCGACGGTGACCCGGCCGATGTGCAGCGGGTCGTTGTTGTCGATGACCCGGCCGCGGAACTTGCCGAGGTAGCGATTACTGGGTGCCGCCATGCTGAACTGCTCCTGGATCGTGGGGTGTTGGCTGCTGTCGGCCTGCTGCGTGTCATGGCCGGACGTACGCGCTGCGCGCTTCGAGCCCTTCTCTGGAGATCGTGAAGTTCTGCTGGAAGGAGCCCGGCCGCAGGTTGTGCGTCACGGACTTCACGTAGTAGTCGCCGTCGTACGCCCGTCCCGAACCGCGCACGCCGACCAGCTGGCGCGGCTGCAGGAGGTAGCCGTGCCGGTTGACGTCGAGTGAGCCCGAACCGGAGATGACGTCGGCGGACACGGCGGCGCGTGCGAGCAGCTCGGCCTCGGCCGCCTCGCGCTGCTGCTTGGCGGTACCGGAGAGCGTCTTGCGCTTGAGAGCGGGCGTCGGCCGCCTGCCGAGCGGGGGGCGCAAGGGGCTGATCAGCGGCTGGGGGAGCAGGGTGGACTGCCGGGTCCCCGGGTCCTGCCAGCGTGCCTGCGGCTCCTCGCGGGCCGTTCCGTCGTACGCGAACGTCAGCTGGTCGACCGTGGAATTGGCGTCCATGTTCACGTTCAGGGCGTGCTGGCGGATCCCGAGGCGGACCTCGGGGCCCCAACGGGCCGACGACTGGCCGGGGTTGGGGCCCGGCTCCAGGTAGAAGGTGTAGCCGTTGGCGCGGGCCAGCTCGTTCACGTAACTCAGATCGGTGCCGGTCTGGTAGTGGACGCGCAGGTTCTCGTGCGGCGGCTGGGCGATCTTCTCCCGGTACACGTCCGGCCGGATGCCGAAGTCCGCGTAGCGGCGCAGGATCGCGAGCACGCGGTCGGACGGCGGCAGGTTGGGATACCGGTCCGTGCGCTCCTCCAGGTCCATGAGCAGCGTCAGGTCCTCGCCGGTGATGGTCAGCGTGGAGTGACCGGGCTGGTTGCTGGTGCCCACTTCCTGGCGCACGATCAGCCCGTCGAAGAGGACCTCCGGAGTGCCCTTGACCGTGACGGTGACGATGACGCGGGTCTTCGGATCGAAGAACCCCTCCGGAAGCAGCGCCCGGTTGATGAGCCCGTTCTTGGTCAGGTCGAAGGCGAGCTGGAACCCGCTCCGCTCGCCCGCCGTCGCGGTGATCTGCGCCGACAGGAGCGCCTCGGCCACCTCGGCGGGGACCGGGCGGGCCAGCTGCGGCCCCATGGAGAGGGTGATGTGGACGGGGCCCTGGCCCACGGGCAGTTCAGACACGCCGGTCCCCCCGCGGGAAGGAGCCGGCGCGCGGGATGTCGATCTCGCTGCCCGGCTCGGCGGTCAGCTCGCGCGGGTCGAGGACGGGGTTGGCGTCGGCGATCTGCCACCACTGGGCGGGGTCGCCGAAGTAGCGCTGCCCCAGGAGGTCTGGGCGCTCACCGGTGCTGACGGTGTGCGCCTGGGTGTCCTCGGCGTCGTCCGCGACCGGGGGCAGCAACCGGCGCTTGGCGTACCGGACTTCGGTCCCGTCCGGCTGCCGGTGCACGCCGATCTCGGCATCGTGGTAGCGGCTGGAGCGGGGGTAGGGGTGGGCGCCGGGTATCGCGTCCAGGGCGTTCTCGTACGGTTCCGTGCCGGCCATGGTGTCCGGTCAGCCCCTTCCCATGCCGATGTCGCCGGGGGCGAGCCCGAGAGTGCCGAGGCCTCCCGCACGGGCGGCGCCGGCCAGCCGCTCCTTCTGCGCGAGGTGCGCGAAGTACAGCTCGGCGCCGCGGTGTCCGGCCGGCAGGTCGCTGACCGTGAGCACCTTCAGGCCGATGCTCAGCGAGGCCCGGATCGGGTTCAGGTTCACGTCGAAGGCGGATTCGTTGATGGACAGTTCGGTGAGCCGCACGGGCATGACGCGCTTGCTGCCCCACGTGAACAGGGTCAGCGGCATCTCGATCGGGCTGATCTCGATCGTCCCGGTCCTGGACAGGCGGCTCGCTTCGCGCAGTTGGGCCGAGGTCGGCTGCACAAGCATTTCCAGGACGGCCAGTTGAGGGTGAATACCGTCGGGCGCGGCGACCTCGAACTGGTCGGTGGCGTCGATCTCGGCAGTGAACTTCCAGGTCTCCTGGGCGGGGCCCTTGAGCCGGAGCGCCTCATTGCGGTCCCCGCTTCCGCCTCCCCCTGAGTCTCCGCTGCCGCCGGCCGATTGGGGCGCGAGGCTGCGTTCCAGGGTGTCCGGATTGAATTGCAGGACGATGATGCGCTGGGGCGTGCCGCGTTCGGGGTCTATGAGGACTATTCCGGAACGGATGGGCTTGGGGATGTCGGCGTAGCGGGTCACAGGCGGGCCTCCAGTCGGTGGGCGAGTTCCGTGTAGTCCCAGGCAGGGAAAAGGCGTGGGAACACGTCCAACATGGTCGTCAGCTGATTCCTGACGTCGTCGAAGTCCGGATGACCCAGCGGGACCTCATCGGTGAAGAGGTACTGCCATCCCAAAGTGCCTTTGGTGAGGGCTAGTTGTTCCATGTATTCGGTATAGGTGAGATCCAGCTTGACGTATTGCCGCGTCCAGCCCTCCGCGCTGGTCAACTCCATGTCGTAGTACCAGACCTCCAGCGGGTCGACCTGGGGCTGGGACCGGATGGCCGCGAGTTGGCCCGTGGCGGCGAGCGGGGTGTCGTCGATGACGCGCAGCTGTGTGAAGAACTCCCGCTCCTCGTCCGTGGAACCGGCCCAGGTCAGGTCCGGCGGATGCTTCAGAAGCGCGGTGAAAAGATCGGTCACTCGGAACTCGCCGCGGATTTCTGGAATGCCGGATGCCCGCTCGCTGTGCCAGCAGTTGGCGATCTCGGAGATGCGAGGACTCAGCACGCAGAGATCGCGGCTGAACACCACATCCTGCCAATCGGGCAGATAGGTGAAGAGCGCCGGTGCCTCCTCGAACGTCTCGCCGAGGTCTCCCGTGACCGAGCGGTCCACCACCAACCCGGTACAGTCAATGATTTCCTGTTGTGTCTGGAACAGCTTCTGCTCGATCTCGGTCGGGTTGCGCATTCCCTTCGGCCTCCACTCTCATCTATGAGTTCAGTACTCCAGCAGATTCTCTTGTTCCGCCACTGCCAGGGAGACTATTCCCGCAGTGAAGTCCCGAATCCTGTTCCTTCGCTTCTCGGGTAGTTCATTGAGACGCTGGGCGAGTTCTGTTGTGTTGCCCGGAGGCTTGGTGGCCGGAGTCCCGTCTCCGCGATTTGTGCGGGCGTACCTGATGGCCTCGGCGAAGGCCGGCGACACGTTCAGCATTCTCATCATGCGCCGGTTCGAGTCACGATTGATGAGGACCCTCCTGGGCGCGCCCTGGGGCTGGGGTGGCTGATCCAGTGGCCCGACAGAGAAGTTCAAAGGGCCGCGGTCCGTCGGAACCTTCTCCTTCCACGCCTTGGCATCACGGTCGTAGCGATACGTCCCCCACGCCGCGGATATGGAATGGGGGAACCCCTTGACCGGACCGGTGTGCCACGTCAGTCCGATCTGGTACCAGACCATGCGCAGTTTGTCGTCGCGACTGTCGTCCTTCCGTCGTACCTCCTTTTCCGGGTACTGCTCGATGCCCCACTTGAAGGTGGGGTTGTTGATCGAGTTCTGGGCGGGCACGAGATTCGTGCCGAGGAACGGGCCGCCGAGTTTCTCGGTGAGCAGGTGCATCCGCACCCAGCGCTTGCTGGCGTCCGTGTTGAGGTCGTACTTGTTGATGTGGCGGAAGCCGATGGGTTCCTGGATCAGGCTCGAGTTCGCCTTCTGGCCGTGCGCCTCGACGAATTCCTTGTTGAGGTGTTCGGCCTTGAAGTTCTTGGCCAACTGACCGTTCACGAACTTCGGTATACGGGGTGCTGGGAGCTTCGGGTCCGGCTGGTCCGTGAGGTAGTCGGTGTGTTCCTCGTAGCCGTTCGTGTCCAGATCCTCGGCTTTGGTGTAGCCGCCCGTGACAGTGCCTTGAGGGTTGAGCCTGGCGGTGATCGTGAAGTCCGGCTGACCCGCCTTGCTCAGGCTGGTGAGCCGGTAATGGCGCCGCATGCTAGCGAGCATCTGACGGTGGACCGCCGGGTCCATGCCTTTGGCCAGCTGCTTCCGGATCAGGGGGCGGATCCGGGCGATGATCTTCGCCAGCCTTTCGGCCTTGGACTCCTCCTCCTTCTTCTGCCTTTCCTTGTCGGGCTGGCGCTTGGGCCTGCCCGGGCCGCTCCTGTCGGGCCTGGGCCTGGGTTTGCCGGGACCTCCCTTGTCGGGTTTGGTTCTCGGCCTGCCAGGGCTGTCCTTGTCCGGCTTGGGCTTGGGTTTGCCGGGCGCGTCCATGTCCTGCCCCGGCTTGCCCGGGGTGCCGTCCTTCGGCTTCGTCGAGTCCTTGTCGTCCTTCGGCTGAGCCGGCTTGTCGTCGTCCTTGTCCGGCTTGGACCTGCCGGGCGCGTCCTTGTCGGGCTTGGGACTGGCGGCCGGGCCGGTGTCCTCCCTCGGCTGGGGCTTCGAAGCCGGGGCGGGCTCGGGCTTCGACTTGGGGGCCGGCGTCGGGCGCGTGTCCGGCTTGTTGGTGTGGGTCGGCGTACCTTCGGGCTCCTTGTCGCCCTTCGGCCTGCCGTCCTTTTCGCTGCCCGTGGGCCTCTTGCCGCCGCCCTTGTTTTCCGTGGGCTTCTCGTCGCCCTTGGTCGCGGGCTGCTTGGGGGCAGGTTGCTTGGGGGAGGGCGCCGTGCCGGGCTTCGCGTCAGGCCTGTTCGCCGGTTGCGCCGCAGGCGTCGCCGCCGTCGGGCGTGCCGCTGTGTCGGTGGGCGCGCTCCTGCCGTTCGTATCGCCCTTGTTGTTGCCGCCCCTGTCGTCCGAGCCCTGACCCGCAGGCCCCTTCTCTCTGCCCTTGTCCCCGTTGCCGAGCTTCGCAGCCACCCCCTTCAGCCGCTTCCCCACCTTGGCCACGTACTTGCCGATGCCGCTGATCAGCGCCTCGTACGCCAGCTCGAGCAGCGCCACGATTCCCGCCGCGACCGCTTTCGCGAAGAGGATGCCCGCCCCGCCCTGGCGGACCGCCTTGAGCCAGCCGATGACCGCACCGATCGCCCGCAGGATCTCGCCGAGCGCCCCGATGGCCGTACGGATGGCGTCGATCACGGCCATTGCCCAGCCCGCGCCCGGGATCAGTTTGGCGATGACCTTGGTGATGACGATCTCGCCGATGATGAAGGGGAGTTGGGGGACGATGGCGTCCCACGTCTCCTTGACGATCTTCTCCAGGGTGATGCCACCCTTGATCAGCCTGTCCAGGATGGCCCTGGGGATGCCGATGATCTCCTCGATCTTCGACTGGAACCACTGCTTGACGGCTGCCTGGACCTCCCGGAACAGGTGGTTCTTCGCGCCGTCCACCGCCGAGTTCTTGGCGCCGCTCAGCCAGCCGCCCGGATCGGAGAGGAAGTCGACGGCGATGAGCATGAAGTCGCCGAGCGCGCTGAGGAGTTTGGAGGCGTAGTCCAGGACCGTCTTGATCGCGTCCATCACGGCCTTGATGACGTCCTGGAGCATCTTCCTGAGGACGTTGAGGATGTCGCTCAGCATCTTCGCGATGGCGTTCAGCAGATCGGCGACGATCTGCCTCAGCTGGGTGGCCAGCCGGTTGACGAGGGCGATCGCCGCCGCGATCAGAGAAGTGATGAACTTCCGGATGCGGTTGGCCAGTTCGATGACGGCCCGCACCATCGCCTTGGCGAATTCGATCAGGTCGTCGATGAGCTTCTTGACCGTGTCGACGATGAACCTGCGCGCCTCGTTGATCCAGCGCTCGACCGTCTCCCTGAAGTTCTTGATGAAGCCGACGACCGCGTCACGTGCCGCTCTGATGACGCGGACGATCGCGTTCTTGATCTCGATGACCTTCTGCTTGATCCAGTCGAAGGCCTTGGAGATCCAGTTGCCGGACTCCTGGACGCTGTTGTCGCGCTCCTTCTCGGCGTCCTGTTCGGCCTTGGTGTTCGCGTCCTGGATCTTCTTGTCGCCGTCGCCCTTCTCCTTGGTGACGTCCTTGTCGGTCTTCTCCTCCTTGTCCTGGACGTCCTTGCGGACCTTGTCGTGCCGCTCGGTCTTCTTCGTCCCGAGCTTCTTGAGCTCCTCGTCCTGCTCCGTGCGCCAGTCGGTGCGCTGCCCGGTCACCTCGCTGAGGGCCTTGTCGCGCTCGCCCGCCTGGCTCTTGGTGTTCTTCGCTATCTCGCCGTCGACCTGCTGCTTGTGCTTCTGCTGGGAGTCGCGGAAGTCCCGGTCCTTGGTCTGCCGCCCCTCCGACATGCCCTTCTGGCCCTGGCTGAACGCCGCCTGGAACTGCGGGCCACGGTCGTGCTCCGCCACTGCCGAGGCAGCCTCGGGAGGCACGGCACCGGTCGACGCACCGCCTTCGGGCACACCGCCTTTGCCGCCCTGCTGACCGGGCACCTTCCCCTTCATCTGCTCCTTGGGGGCATTGGGGTAGACCTGGTTCTCGCCCATCGGGCGCCCGGCGTCGTCACGGGCCGTCGTGACGGTCTGCCGGCCCTTGGCGTCGACGCTCTCGCCCTGTTCACCGGCGGCCTGCTCGGCGGTGTCCTGCATCTGTACGCCCGGCGCGTTGCCCGCCTGGGCCTTCTTGAGAGCCTCGTCCTTCGTCGGCAGGCCCGCGAACTTGGCGGCCAGCTCCTGTGCGTCCACCTCGAAACCGAGCTTGTTCGCGATCCAGCCCAGGCCGAAGCCCAGGGCCATCTTGAAGGTGTCCCAGCCGCCCGGCTCCTCCGCCTGCTCGGCCTCGATCTGGCCCTCGGGCTCCTTGGCGCCCTCGACTTCGGCCTTCTCGTCCTTGGGAGCCTCGGACTTCTGTGCGGGGTCCTGGGAGTACTGGGCCGGCGCGTCGGACCTCGGCTTGCCCTCAAGGGTCTGCGGCGCACCCGCCGGGCGCTGCATCTGCGGCGGAGCGGCGGCGAGCGCCTTGTGTTCGTCGCCGACGGTGCGATCCGCCGCGCCGCTCACGCCGGACATCGCCTGAAGTGCCTTGTGGGGCTTGAGTTTCGCCGCGGTGGACAGGCCCGCTTCCGGAGACACCTGGGAGAGGTTCGTGGCGGCCGCGGAATCCTTCTTTCCCTTGCCCGGCGCGGCCGCCTTGCTGCCGCCACCTCCGCCACCGCTCCCACCGCGGGATGCCTGCGATGCCTGCGACGCTTGTCGTGCGGAAGCCTGCTCGCGGCCCGGCGCCCTGGGTGCAGGTGCCTCCTCAGCGGCGGGCGCCGGAGTGGTCTGTGCCTCGGGCGCCGCCACGGGTTCCGGAGCGGCGGGCGCCTTCGCCGCCGGGGCCTCCGCCTGAGGAGTGCTCTCGCCGCCCGACGTACCGGCAGGGGAGCCGCCGGAGACATGGCTGTCCCGCGCGGCCGAAGGTGCCTGCGATTCGGCGGCGGGCTCGCTCTTGCCGGCCGAGGCCGACGCCGCCCCCGAGGACTTCCCGCCCGCGGGTTCCGACGTCGCCGCCTTGCCTCCGGTGGCCTGTGGTGAGGCTTTCTCCTGCGCACCCCCGGATTTGTCACCGGCGGCCGGAGTGCCCTTCTCCTCCTTGGCGGAAGCTTCCTTGGCCGCGGTCTCCTGGGTGTCACCGCCGACCGCGGCCTTGCCCGGCGCCTCCTGCACAGTGGTCTGCGCGGCGACGGGCCCGGCCTTCGGGTCGTCCCCGCTCTTCGGGTCCTTCGACACCGTTCCCGGTACCGGCAGTGCGGCCGCGGTCGGCTCCGGATCGAGGCCGCCGGACGGCCCGCCCTCAGGACCGCCTTCGTCCGCCGCGGCCGCCGTCTCCGTATCGCCCGCCGCGTCGGCGACTTCCTCCTCGGACTCGGACTCCGCCGCAGCGTCCTCGGCGTCCTCCGCGTCCCGCTCGGCCTGCACCTTGTCGGCCTTGGTGGCGGGCGGCGCGGGGAACGAGGGCACCGCGGCGGCGGCCGACCCCGGATCGGCCTCGTCCGCGGTCGGTACGGCGGACACGTCGAGGTCCTCCACGGGGAGGAAGTCCTCCGGCTGGAGCTTGGTGTCCCAGGCGCTCTTCTCCGCGCCCCCTACCTCGACCTCCGACTCACCGCCGGAGCCGGACAGATCCTCGCCGGTCTCCTCCTCGAGGCCGTCGAGATCCTGATTGCGTACGCCGTCCAGCGTGCTGACCGATCCGGGCAACTGCGTGTCCTTGCCGGACGCCGTCGACGAGCCCGTCGGTTTGTCCGCCCCGAGCTTGTCCTCCTGCTTCAGCTGCCGGCCCGCCACGAGCGCGTCGACCGCTCCCGGACGGTTCTTGGCCGCGGACTCCTCCTTGGTCGCGGCCGGAGCACCCTGCTGATCCTGTCCCTCCTTGGCCCCCTCGGAGCCCGCGGCCTTCTTCTCACCGCCCTGCTGCCCGCCGTCGGACTTGCCGCCCGAGGACGCGCTCCGCCCCGACGCCTGTTGCTGCGGGGCAGCGGCCGGCGCTGCCGGAGCCGACGACTGCCGGCCGGTGGACTCCGAACTCCCGCCGCCACGACCCGAGTCGGCGCCCTCCGCGCCGGCCGTGTCCGTCTCGGAGCCAGGCTTCCCCGCGGGTTTCCGCTCCTCGTCCCGCTCCTCCTCGTCCCGCTTCTCCTCGGCCGACTGCCGCTCGGCCTCCCGCTCGAACCGCAACTCCTCGGCCGGATCGCGCTCGACCACCGGGACGTCGAGCGAGTTCTGCTCGAGACCGTCCGCGCCGACCTGCTCGATCTCGTCGACCAGATCGAGCACCCGCTCGTGCTCCGAGCTGAGCAGCCTCGACTCCAGGTGCTCGAGCACACCGTCCAGCAACTCCTCGGGCAGCCGGGCGAGTTGCATGCGCGTGCGCTTCGACCGGTCCTCCGGGTCGCCGCGCAGCGAGCGCACGACCGAGTTCGTCAGCCTGTCCACCAGGGTCGCCGGATCGATCTGCTCGATCCGGTTCCGGTCGGCGTCGACGGTGGCGTACCGCATCCAGCCGGGAGTGGCCTGCCCCTCGCTCACCTCGACGGACGCCTCGGCCGGCTCGCCCACTGAAGGACGTACGAGATCCTGCGCGGCCGATTCCGCCTCGCGCTCGATCGCCTGCTGCGGCAGGCTGACCGCGCCCAGGTCACGGCCTGCGCGCAGGGCGCCCAGGCCGTCCGGGTTCTGCACGGTGTGCAACAGCTCGTGGGCGAGCAGGCGTTGACCGTCCACCGTGCCGGGCCGATAGGCGCCCGCGCGGAAGAAGATGTCCTGGCCGACCGCGACGGCATCGGCGCCGAGCAGGTCCGTGAGGACACCAGCGTCCCGGTCGGTGTGCAGGCGTACGCGGCTGAGGTCGTGGCCGAGCTGTTCCTCCAACTCCCTTCGTACGCCGATGTCGAGGGGCTGCCCCGCGCCGCTGACGATGTCCTTCGGCTCGGGCGTACGGGACTTGGCGGCACGCTCCTTGCGCTTGCGGCGGCGCTGCTCCGCGGCCTGGTCGGTCTGCGCGTCCTGGGACTGGGAGTTGCTCATCGCGTCACCTCCCCCCGGCCCGAAAGGCCCGCGTGCACCGCGCGCGCCAGCTCCTGGCCCAGACGGCGCGCGGACAGGCCGGCCGGCAGCGGGGGAAGTGCGGAGAGCGTGTCCAGACTCAAGCCGCCGTCCGCGGCGATCGGGACACCACGTTCGCGTACGAGGCGCGTCAACTCCCGCTCGAACGAGGCGGATACGCGCTCCGGGTCCACGCCGAAGCCGTCCAGGACCAGTTCGCCGACGTCCACCCGGATCGTGTGCGGCTGCCCGCTCGCTCCCGGGGTGCCGCGCTCTCCCGTCACACCCATCCGCGGACCTCCGAGGCAGTCAGGGAGCGTTCCAGCTTCACGTACTCGGTACGGGCCGCGGCGAGCATGTGGCGCATCTGCAGCCGGTCGCCCTCCTCGGCGGCGAGGAAGGCACCCGACAGGGCGATGTTGCGGATCGAGCCGCCCGCGACGGTGAGCTGCGCGAGCAGTTCGGGGTCGATGCCCTTCGTCGGCGTCTGCGGCGGAAGCACCCGGCGCCAGATCTCGGCGCGCTCGTGCTCCGCGGGGAACGGGAAGTCGACGACGAAGCGGATACGCCGCATGAACGCCGTGTCCAGGGCCTTCTTCATGTTGGTGGTGAGGATGGCCAGGCCCCGGTAGGCCTCCATGCGCATCAGCAGATAGCTGACCTCTAGGTTGGCGTACCGGTCATGGCTGTCCTTCACCTCGCTGCGCTTGCCGAAGAGGGCGTCCGCCTCGTCGAACAGCAGGAGTGCGCCGCCGCGTTCGGCCGCGTCGAAGACCTTGCGCAGGTTCTTCTCGGTCTCGCCGATGTACTTGCTGACGACCTGCGAGAGGTCGATGACGAACAGGTCGAGCCCGAGTTCCTTCGCCATCACCTCGGCGGCCAGGGTCTTTCCCGTGCCCGACCCGCCCGCGAACAGGGCCGTGACGCCGAGGCCGCGGCGCAGCGTGGCGGCGAAGCCCCACTCCTGATGGACGGTCGCCCGCCTGCGCACATGCGCGACGATCTCGCGCAGTGTGCTGGTCTGCCGCTCGTGGAGCACCAGGTCGTGCCAGCCCGCCTCCGGCTCGATCCGCCGCCCCAGCTCGTCCATGCCGAGCCGGGCCTCGCCGAGCCCGGCCCGCCAGGCGAGCGAAGCGGCGTCCAACTCGTCCTCGCCGGGCAGATCACGGCGTACGGTGTCGGCCGCGGAACGTATGACGTGCGGTGGCAGCTGGAACTGCGCTACCAGCGACCGCAGTTGACCCTCGTCGATGTCGGCCACGTCCTCGAACGCGCCCGCCCAGAGCCCGAACTGCTCCTCGTCGTCCAGGCGCGGCACGTTCACTCGCTCACCGCGCGACCGCTCTGTCGGCCGTGGATCGGCACTCGACACGACGACGGGGACGGCGGCACCGGCCAGGAACGCCTCCGTTGCCGCACGCTGATCGCGGTCCAGTTCGCCGACCTCGACCAGCAGCGCGGCGGGCAGCAGGATCGCCTCCCGCTGCCACAACCGTGCGAGGAGATCGCGCTGTGCGGGGTCGGTGGGGATGTCCTCCGCGCTCATCTCGTACAGGCCGAGGCCCGAGCGCGCGGCCGCCGCGGCGGCGATGTCGGCCCGGCTGCGCAGATCCCCGCCGACGACCTCGACGAGCAGCGGCGCGCCCGGCCGTGCTGTCGTCGTCCAGCCCGCCGTGACGCGGCCCGCCGCGAGGTCGTACGACGCCGGAAGCTCGTCCGGCACCGGGGCGCGCCGCAACTGACCGTGCAGCCTGGCGTCCAGATACGGCGAGCCGAGCAGGAAGTGCAGGATGCGCTCGTCGAGCCGCAGCCGGGACCGGGTCAGCCGCGTCTCGTCGTCCAGGTCGACCAGCCGCCACCGGCGCAGCGGTGCGACCGGCGTCAGCGCACTCCAGTGGGCCCCGTCCAGCGCGGCGAGGGCGAGGGAGAAGGTGGGGTGCGCACGCTCGGGATCTCCACCTGCGGCGGCGCAGCGGGCGGCCGTGGTGGGGTCCAGCTCGTAGGCGGCGGTGAGCAGGACGAGGTCCCGCTCGAACGGGGTGAGCCCGAAACAGGCGGTGAGGGCGTCCAGGGGAGCGACGCTTGGACCGTTGATCGCTGAGCCCTTGGGGGTGGGGGCAGGGGTGGTGCTGTGGGGGGTGGGCGCGGTGGTGGGAGTTGCGGCGGGGGATGCACCTTCGGGGGCGTTGTCGAGGCTGCCGTCGAGGCCGGGTTCGGGATCGCCGTCGAGGCCGGTATCTGAACCGAGGTCGAGGCCGCCGTTGGCACTGCTGCCGAGGCCGTCATCGGTCCCGGCGTTGAGGCTGCCGTCGAGGCCGGCCCCGGCACTGCTGTCGAGGCCGTCATCGGCCCCGGCATTGAGGCCGCCATCGAGCCTCGCATCGGGACCGCCGTCGACCCCGGCAGCGGAATCGCCGACGAGGCCGCTGCCGGAGCCGCTCCCCGGCGGGTCACTCGGTGCGTCACCGAGCCCGTGGCCGGAGCCCCGCCCCGTGCCCGCCCTCGCCTCCGACGCCGCAGCGCCAACCCGTGTCACTCGGGCCGAGTGCACGTCGAGCAGAGCGAGGACACGCCGAATCTCCGTGTACAGCGTCAACGCGTCACCCGACGCGGCCCGCGCGCCCCTCTCCCGCGTACCCATGTCCTGACCCGCCCCCGTCTCCCGCACCGCGCCTCAGCTCCCGTCGTTCTCGGCGCTGCCCGTCTCGGTGGCGGGAGCGTCGGAAGAGGTGCGCTTGGCGGTACCGGTCGTCGACTTGCGGGTGCGGGCGGGCGCCGTGGTCTTGCCGGGCGCCTTCGTGACGGCCCGCGCGGGCTTCTTGGCGACGGCCTTCGTGACAGGCCGGGCGTCCGCCTTGGTCTGCCCGTTCGCGTCGGGCTTCGTGTCGGGAACCGCGAGGGCCTTGCCGGGGGACTGCCCGGCGCCGTCCCCGGCCGGGGACGGCGGAACCGGCGCCCCCGGCGCCCCGAACGGCAGCACCCGAACCGTGCTGCGCTCCACCGGCTTCGCCGGCACCGGTGTCTCGCGACCCTCGATCAGCACCAGCGCCGCCTGGTAGGTCACGGACAGCGCGTACGGCGTCTGGTTGAGCATCCCCCAGAGCTTCGACGTCTCGTCGATGTCCATGACCGTCGGCACGAACCGCACCCGCTGCGCCGCCTCAGCCAGATCGCTGTCGGCCAAGTAGGGCCGCTCACCGGCCTGTTCGATGATGTCCTGGGGCAGCACGGGGATCTCGTGGAGCGTGCGCACCACGGTTCCGATGAGCCGCTGTCCGACGAGGTCCGTCTCCTCGCCGTACGCGCTGATCACGAAGTTCAGGTCGAGGGCCGCGGCGGGCCGCTTGAGCAGCGTGCCGTCCGGTGCGCGTGTGGCCAGGTCGTTGTTGCGCTGCGAGGTGTTGGGCGTGACCTGGTACAGGAACACGGTGATGGTGGGATCGGTGGGCGGATCGGCCGGCGGCTTGCGCGTCTCGACCTTGACGGCCATGTCGATCTCGGGCTGCAGATTGGCCTCGATCAACAGGGCGAGGGCCTGGGTGACGTGGGCGATGGCGAGTGCGTTGCTCATGGCGTCGGTTCCTCAGTCCCTGATCCCGTAATCCGCGGTCGATCCCATATCCCAGATGCCGTAATCCCCGATCGACCCCATATCCCTGATCCCGTAGTCCCTGGTCGATCCCACGGCCCCGGTCCCCTTGCGAACCGCTCAGCCGCCCTCGCATCCCTCACGTCGTTCACTCGCGCCCCCGAGCCAGGTACTCCTCCAGGCTCACGGCCGCCCCCGGCCGCCGTACCGCGGGCGACTGCGTCCGGCCGCCCGCAGAAGGTGACGGCGCCGCCGTCACCTCGAGCCGTCCGATCTGCACCTGCACCACCTGCTCAGCGCCCCGCCCCGCCCGCCTGCCCGCCACCTGCCGCACGGCATCCCGCGCTGCAGCCGTGTCGGCGGCGCTGGGCCGCAGCGGAGAGGACACGGCGGTGGAAGCGACGTCCGTACCCGGGGGGGTGGGTACGGACGCCGCGCTCTGGGCGGCGGGAACGCCCGCTCGGGTACGCGCCGAACGGCGTCCCGCCTCGGGGGCGGGCCTCAGCCCGGGCGTCACCGTGGCGGCGGGCCGCAACAGCGGCACCACAGGGGCTTCCCGCTCCGCCTGGCGAGAGGTGGACGGCGTGGGCCCGGGCGCACGCTCGGTCCGTACGACGGTCTGCTCCCTCTCCGTGCGGAAGTGGACCTCACGGGAGGTGGGCCGAACCGCCAACCCGTCGTTGTCCGACGGGACTTGGGGCGCGGTCGGCCATACGGGCTCCTCCGCGTCCGAAACCCCGGTCCGTACCGCCTCGACGCGCTCGAAGGGGCCCGCGAGGCGCGGCCGTACCCGCACCACCCCTGGACGCGGTGCAGCGCCCAGGGCATGACGGGCGATCAGCCGGTCGAGGAAGTCCGGGGCCCCGAGGCCCTCGGGCGTGCGCCCGGAGGAGTCAGACATCCGCACACAGCTCCAGGTAGTAGCGGCGCCGCAGCGGGCTGAGCGCCAGGATCTCGGGCTCGCTCCACCCGTACGCGGTGGCGAGCAGATGGACGTCGAGCAGCAAGTCCCTTGCCCATGCGTCCAGTTCGGTCCAGAGGTAGGAGGCGATGTCCAGTTCGGCTCGGGTCGCCGTGCCGCACTCGGGACAGTTGATGTTGAGCGTCACGTCGGCGGCCGGATCGGCCGCCTCAGCGGCCTCGGCGATCCGCCGCTGGACGGACGGCGGCAGTACGTCGACGAGGGCGCCCCCACCAGGTACGCCAGTGGGCACGCCATCGGCCACACCGTGGGGCACACCATCGACCACGCCGTTGGAAACACCGCCGGGCGCGACCTCCCCGTCACGGACCACCGACACGACACACCGCGCGAGCAGCGCCCGGCGGGCATCGGCGTGCCGGGCCGCCGCGGTGAGGTCGGCGACGTTCGGCACCCGGAACTCGACCACCCAGCCGTCCTCGGCGATCCGCACCGGAGCCGCGTCGGGCACGCGCAGCGACCGGGCGAACTCCCCGGCGTCCAGGTCGAATTCCATGTCCGCACCGCACGACTCGCACTGCAGGCGCACCTGCATCCGCTCGCCGAACAGGGACCTGCGCAGCGCGAACAGATCGGCCTCGCGTGCGCCCACCGGCAGCGACAGCAGTGCTTCGCTGTCGCCACCGGTGTCCGGGCGCGCCGCGTGATGGAGCAGCAGGGCACGCCCGTCGAAGGTCCGGTCGAGCCCGGCCTCCCAGGTGGCCAGCAGCTCAGTGGCCTGAGTGATCGCCATGTGTACCCCCGCCCCTGTCCGTTCGCGACCCGCTCCCGTGCGGGCCGATGGTTCAACTTGCGTGTGATGCGACGTGCGCGCGGCTCAACTCGTCGGTGTTCAGGACGGGTTGAGGAACGACGGCTCCTCCGGCTCCGGAATCTCGTAGTCCCGCTCCCAGCCCTCGCACTCGAGCTTCAGGCTCTGGATCGCCACCGCGTTGGCGTTCGCGTCCAGCTCGCCGAGGACCTGGTACTCGCTCGGCCAGGTCCGGTAGAGCTTGTGCGAGACGGCCACCTGGCCGGCCTCGTTGAGGACCTGGATGACGATGTCCTTGCGGAAGTCGGCGAGCGACACCTCGGAGCCGAGCCCCGCGCCGACCTGCCAGACCTTGTTGGCCCAGCGGTCGAACTCGGGGTCGTGCGTCACACCGCGCTCCAGCGTGATGCCCTCGAACTCGGAGCGTCCCGGCGACTTGCGCGGGGAGCTCGGATCGCCTCCGTGCCGGTGCTTGACGACTTCGGTGGTCCGCTTGAGCGGACTGACCTTGCTGATGCCCGCGACCGTACGACCGTCCCACAGGACCAGGAACTTGAAGTTCTTGTACGGATCGAAACGATGGGCGTTGACCGTGAACTCAGCCATCGAATTACTTCCTCGGTATTCCGTGGATTCCTTGCAGATTCCTCAGCCGCGGCTTCACTGGAGCTCGAACTGCCCGGACGTCTGCTGGATCTTGACGATCACGAACTCGGCGGGCCTGACCGGCGCGATGCCGACCAGCACGTTCACGACGCCGTTCGCGATGTCCTCGTCCGTCGTGGTGTCCTTGTCGCACTTGACGAAGTACGCCTCGCGCGGCGTGCTGCCCTTGAAGGCGCCCTGACGGAACAGCGTGTGGAGGTACGAGGAGGCGCTGAGGCGGATCTGCTGCCACAGGTTCTCGTCGTTCGGCTCGAACACCACCCACTGCAGGCCGCGTTGCAGGCTCTCCTCCACATGCAGGGCGAGCCGCCGCACCGGCACGTACTTCCAGTCGCCGTCGAGGGCGTCGGAACCCTCAAGGGTGCGCGCTCCCCAGACCAGCGGGCCCACCATCGGGAAGGTGCGCAGGCAGTTCACGCCCAGCGGGTTGAGCAGCCCGTTCTCGCGGTCGGTCAGCTGGACCGTCAGCGAGTGCACGCCCGCGAGGCGCGCCTCGGTCCCGGCCGGTGCCTTCCACACGCCGCGCTCGGAGTCCGTGCGGGCGAACACACCCGCCACCGCACCCGACGGCGGGAAGGAACGGAGCCGCCCGGTGAGCGGATCCGTGAGCTGCAGATGCGGGAAGTACAGCCCCGCGTGATTGCCGCGCACCGCGTCGAACGCGGACAGACCTGCCCGTGCCGCGTCGACACTGCCCCAGGAGCCCGGGGCGTCGACCAGGAGGAAGATCCGCTGCTGCTCGCACAGGCGTTGCGCCGCCGAGACGACCGTCACCATGTCGTCGGTCGACTCGTACGCCGCGAGTTCCGGCAGGGCGAGCAGGTTGACGTCGGCGACGTCGCGCAGTGACTGGATGCCGGTCTTGTCCGTCTCGCTGCCGATCAGGTCGCGCGGGCCCGGTGCCTCGCCGTCCTGGCCGCCGTCCAGCGGGAACACCGGCGGGTTGACCGAGGCCTCCAGGCCCAGGTCGTTGGCGCACTCGCCGACGAAGCGGACGACGTCCTCGGGGTCGGTGGACCCGGCGACGACCTGGAGCCGCCGGCCGAACGCGGTCACCTCAGCGCCGGCGAAGGCATGCTTGCCGGGCGCGTCGGGCAGTGCGCGCAGCTTGCGCTCGAGGAGCAGCGCCAGCTCGGTGACGGTGCGCGGAGCCTCGCCGTCGCACTCGGGGTCGTACAGCGTGAACTCGCGCTCGACCTCGCCGATCTTCACGGTCAAGTCGACCGCGAGGTCCGGCAGTTCATGCCCGAACGGCTTGGAGACGGTACCCGACGGGTCGGGGCGGCCCTCGCCGACGACGTCCACGCGGATCAGCCGTGAGCCGGTGTTGACCAGGGTCGGGGCGTAACGGCCGCTGGCCGGGTCCAGGGAGAGGCCGGTGAAGGACTCGCGGGCCTGGCCCCTGGCGTCGTACACCCGCAGGTTGAACGTGTCGTCCGGATGCGGGGTGTCGTAGTCGACGGCGACGCGCAGGCCGTTGCCCCACACGCCGGGCTCCTTGGCGTGTACTTCGAGGACCGCGCTCTCGCTGTGGCCCTCGGTGGACTCCAGTGTCACGCAGGCGGCCTTGCCGGTGTTCGCTTTCGCGACCCGGACGATCACGGCGACGGTGCCGCCGTTGCCGAAGAACTGGTGCACCGCGTAGCCGACGGCGCTCTGCGCGCTGAGGCCCCCGAAGCGGCGCTCGAACTCGGTGAAGCTCGTGACGCGCACCGGCTCGTTGAGCGGGCCGCGTCGAGTGTGACCCACGAAGGCGGTCACCGAGGTGGTCACGGTCGAGATCGTGCGGACACTGCTGGGAAGCTCTTCGACGTAGACGCCGGGATACGTCGGCTTGGCAGCGCTCACTGCATTCGTCGGCATTCCCCCTCCTATCCCTTCTCAGGCACCAGTTGAAGGCACCAAGAGACAGCAGAGGAAGGCGGCTCGTCAGCGGGTCGTCCTGTCGCCAGGCCGCCCCGAAACGGCGTGCGCGACCGTGGTGTGGGCCCCTAGGTCCAAGGGGCACGCCGATCGCCCACGCTTCATCAGTTTTCCCCCGTCAGTCCCCGGGCGGTTGGCCACCCGGGTCAAGCAAAGTGCTTGTGACTCCTGATGCGTGTGTGCTCAACACACTCTGGAGTGCGCATAGTTGACAAGGCAAGGCCTGTTCTGGACAGCACGGGGGGAGGTTCTGTGAAGGGGATGTTCGTCAAATGCAAAGTTTGCGTTCGTATGGAGCTGTGGAGCTGCTGTGACGGCGATCGGGTCAACTGGCCCGCGCCGGGGCTGAATTCAGGCTTGACACCGAGTCGGTCGGATGTAGTCCCTTTACGTCGGCGTACGCGCCGCAGTGACCACCACAGGACCGAGCTGATTGCCGTAACGGGGTATTGGGCGTGGGGCTGCGGGTACGGTCGACATGCCGTCTCGGGCCGATTCCTCGGCCGGGCGGCGACGGGGGTCGCATGCAGTTCATCGAGGTGACCGAGCTGGCGGGGGTGCGCTCGGCGGTCATACGGTTTCGCAAGCCGGGGACGGGGCTCGAGTTCCTGCTCTTCCCGATGATCCACCTGGGCGAGGCGGGCTTCTACCAGGAGGTGGCGGCCCAACTGCGGCGCCGCTGCGGCCTGGTGATCGCGGAGGGGGTCGGCGAGGGATCGGCCGGTGCCGACGCGCTCGTGGCGTCCTACGCGCGGCTGGACGGGCACGAGCAACTGGGGCTCGTCGTGCAGGACATCGACTTCGACACGCTCGGAGTGCAGGTGGTGTGCCCCGACATGGGCGGGGAGGAGTTCGAGAAGGGCTTCCGCCGGCTGCCGCTGAGGGAACGGGCGGTGCTGGCCACGGTGGTGCCCGCCGTCACAGCGGGCATGCGGCTGTTCGGCACCCGCCGCTACCTCGCCCGGCACCTGGCGACCGAGGACCTGCTGAGCGATGCCGAGGAGGCGGCGGCGGACTTCTGGCCGGGCCTGGACGATCTGGTCATGCGGCGCCGCGACCGGCTGCTCGTGCGGGCGCTGACGGACTACCACCGCGCCTCCGCGGACAGGCCCGGTTCCTTCACCATCGGTGTCGTCTACGGCGCCGAGCACATGCGCGCCGCGGCCGATGCCCTGGTCGGCCTGGGCTATCACGCGGCGGACGCCGACTGGGTGACGGTCTTCCTCCTGGACCGCCCGGACGGGTCGGGCCAGTAGAGGGACCGCGCCCGCCCGGCGTGAGCCCGCCGTCGCAGGGCTCGACCTCCTAGTCCGTGCGCCGCGGACCGTGACGTACGGCGAAGACGCCCAGGACGGCGACCTTCACGACGACGGCCGTCACGATGAAGCCGATGGCCCAACCGGTCCACCGTGCGTCAGCCAGAACGGCTCCGCCGAGCCCCAAGTGCACGGCCACGGCGACGATCACCGCGCAGGCAGCTCCGAAGCCAGTCCAGCCACGGTGCCATCGACGACGCGCCACGGCTGTCCCAGGAACTGGGCGAGCGGTCTCGAGCTGACCGTCGGGCTCCTCCGGCCGCTGCCACTCCACGGTCAAGGGGGCGCGCCTGCTGAACCTGTCGAGGTGCGCTGTGAGGAGGTCTTGGAATCGCCGCAGGTTCTCCTCGTCCGCGGCGTCGATGCGCAGCGTCAGCACGCCCGGGCCGGCCTGCATGGCGCACCGCCCCCAGGGGAGGTCCAGCACGCCGTGCGTCTCCGACCACTCGACGGTGATCTCGTCCGGGCGGAACCCCGGGCTCGGGTCGGTTCCGGCGGATCCGTCGCCGCCGTGGCGGGTGCGTGGACGGTGGCCCAAGTGGCGGCCCTTGTTGCTGAAATGGCGGCAGAGCTGGACGAGGTAGCGGCCGGGACGGTCGGTCTCGACTTGGGCTTCGGTGATCGGCATGGGGTTCCCCGGTTCGGGAGTCGGAGAGGGCCGGTCGTTCACGAGAGGGCTTCCCGTCGCGTGTGGCTGTCCGGCTCCTCATGACGGAATCAGCTTTATCGATACACAGTGTCTCTGTCAATCCACTCTGTATCGTCATCGGCACGTTGTATGCTTGGACGGTGCCGAAGCTGTGGAACGAGACCATCGAGGAGCACCGGCGCTCGGTGCGCGACGCGGTGCTGGAAGCCACGGTGGCGCTGGTGGCCGAGCAGGGGTTGCGCGGCGTGACGATGTCGCGGATCGCCGAGGAGACCGGGATCGGCCGGGCCACGCTGTACAAGTACTTCCCGGACGTCGAGTCGATCCTGCTGGCCTGGCACGAGCGGCAGATCACCGGGCACCTGCATCAGCTTGCCGAACTCCAGGACGGCCCCGGGGGTGCGGGCGAACGGCTGGCGGCGGTATTGGACACGTACGCGTTCATCCAGCACCGGCGGCACGGCCACGGCGCGGAGCTCTCGGCCCTGCTGCACCGCGGTGAGCACGTCCTGCACGCCGAGCGGCATCTCCACGGCTTCGTACGGGATCTGCTCGCCGAAGCCGCGGCGGCGGGGGAGGTCCGGGACGACGTCGCGCCGGACGAGCTGGCCACCTACTGCCTGCACGCCCTTGCGGCGGCGGGCGGTCTGCCCTCCGAGGCCGCGGTCCGGCGGCTCGTCGCGGTCACCGTGGCCGGGCTGCGCCGCCCGAGCTGACCTCTCGCGGGATGGTGTCGCGGTCCTGATGCATCGTCAGAACCTCGGTGCGAACAGACCCTCCGTTCAGAGGAAGCCTTGCCGCGCTCCATTCGGGGTGGCCGGTCAGGGGTGTCCCCGGCGTGCTTGATCGGTCACTCCTGATCGGTGCCTGAGTCAGTCGGCCCTTCAGGCACGCCGTTCGCAGGTTGTTGGTCTCTTCAGCCATGGGGAAGCTGGCGTGCGTCGGTGGAGGACAGCGGCCCCTGTTCGGGAGCGTCGCGCACTGAATCGAGGTGAGCATGGCGGATCCGGACGACCGGCAGGCGGAAGAGGGCGGCTACGTCGCCCAGGTGATGTCGGTGCTGGCAACCGGCCTGGAACGGGCCGTGCTGCACTGGCGGGGTCGGGAGGTGACGGCGGGAGAGTTCACCGACTCGGTGAACGGCGTGGCCCGCAAGCTGCGTGGTCTCGGGGTCGGGGCCGGCAGCGTGGTCGGCATTCTGGTGGCGCCCAACAGTCCCGAGATGTTCTATGTGCGCTACGCGGCCCACGAGCTCGGCGCGGCCGTCTGCTATCTCCGGTCCACGAACCCGGGATCCTCGGCGGAAGTGCTGCCCCTGGAAGCCCAGTTGACGATCCTGCTCGACACGTCGGCCGATGTTCTCTATGCCGACGACGAAAACGCCGTACGCGCAAAGGAGTTGGCCGGTCTCGCGCCGGGCGGCTTCGAGCTCGCCGGCTTCCACGACCGCGGCTCCGAGGAGGTCGAGGGGGCCGAAGAGTTCGGGGTCTGGGATCCGCAGGCCCTCGCCGTGATCGCGTTCACGAGCGGCAGCACCGGGAGGCCCAAAGGGATTCGTCAGTCAGGACGGATCTGGGACAGCATCGTACGGACCACGATGACCGCGATCACCGAGCCGGACCACGCACGGATGCTCGTCACCACCCCCCTCAGCCACACGGTCGGACCGATGGCGGACGCGGTCCTCGCCTCCGGCGGAACCGTCTTCCTGCACGAGGAGTTCGACCCCTCCGAGACACTGAGAGCCATCGAGGAACACCGGATCACCCGGACGCTCGTGGCGACTCCGCACCTGTACCAGCTCCTCGACCACGACAGCATCGCGACGACCCGACTGTCCTCCCTGCGGCAGCTGATCTACACCGGCTGCGCCGCCGCGCCCGCCAGAATCGCGGAGGCGGTGAGCGTCTTCGGGTTCGCGCTGGTGCAGGGCTACGGGACCACCGAAGGCGGCCGCGTCACCCTTCTCGATCCCGGGGACCATCAGGACGCGCGGCTGCTGTCCACGGTGGGGCGACCGTTTCCCGAAGTCGAACTCAAGGTGTGTGACCCCGACTCCGGCCAGGAGCTGGCGGTCGGCGGGACCGGCGAGGTGTGGCTCCGCTCGCCGCATGTGATGGACGGGTACTGGGCGGACCCCGAGCTGACGGCGCAGGTGCTGCGCGACGGGTGGTACCGCACGGGCGACATCGGCTGCCTCGACGAGAAGGGGTATCTGCGTCTCCTCGACCGCATCGCCGATGTGGTCAAGACCCAGGGCGTCAAGGTCTATCCGGCGGTGGTGGAGCGGGAGATCCTCGCGCTGCCCGGTGTCGGACAGGCCGCTGTCTACGGCGTCCGCGACGCCGACAACATCGAACGCCTGAACGCCGCGATCGTCGCACGGCCAGGAGCGCGGATCAGCCCCGACGACATCCGGTCGAGGATCGCCGCCGCGCTCTCCGCCCAGCACGCGCCCGAAGTGATCCTGCTGCTCGACGAGCTTCCGCTCAACGACTCCGGCAAGCCGGACAAGCGCCGGCTGCGTTCCCTCGGCTCCGCCGCAGCGTGACGGGACCCACGAGCCCGGCCCCGGTCCGCCGAATACCTGGCAAACCCGAACGACAGTCACCAGAGAGCGAGTTGACGCAATGACTCTTCACGTGGACCTCTTCTCGCAAGAGATGAAGGAATTCGCCCACCACAAGCGGCAGTTTCTGGAGATCGGACGGAACGCCGGACGGTTTCCCAGCGCCGTCGCACGACAAGGGCACGACGGTACCGACGTGGAGATCAGCGTCTGGTGCAGCAACGACTACCTCGGCATGGGACAGAACCCCTCCGTGATAGAGGCCATGAAGGAAGCCATCGACGCGTTCGGAGCGGGCTCCGGCGGCTCCCGCAACATCGGCGGGACCAACCACTACCACGTACTCCTCGAGAAGGAACTCGCGGCGTTCCACGGCAAGGAAGCCGCGCTGCTCTTCAGCTCCGGATACACCGCCAACGACGGCGCACTGTCCGTCCTGGCCGGCCGGATGCCCGGCACCATCGTCTACTCGGACGCGCTGAATCACGCGTCGATCATCGACGGCCTGCGCCACAGCGGCGCCCAGAAGCGCATCTTCCGGCACAACGACGTCGCGCACCTCGAGGAACTGATCGCCGCCGACCCCGCCGACCGGCCCAAGCTGATCGTGCTCGAGTCGGTGTACTCCATGTCCGGCGACATCGCACCGCTCGCCGAGATCGCCGACATAGCCAAGCGGTACGGCGCCAGCACCTTCCTCGACGAGGTGCACGCGGTCGGCATGTACGGTCCCGAAGGAGCGGGCATCGCCGCCCGGGAGGGCATCGCCGACGACTTCACCGTCATCATGGGCACCCTCGCCAAGGGATTCGGCACCGCGGGCGGCTACATCGCCGGGCCCGCCGCCCTGGTCGACGCGGTACGCAGCTTCTCCCGCTCGTTCATCTTCACCACCTCCCTGCCGCCGGCCATCGCCGCCGGCGCGCTCGCCGGGGTCAGGCACCTGAGGTCCTCCGACGAGGAGCGCGACCGGCTCCGGGACAACGCGCAGCTGCTCCACCGGCTTCTCGACGAGCGGAACATCCCCTTCGTCTCGCCCATGTCCCACATCGTCTCCGTCTTCGTCGGCGACGACAGCCTCTGCCGGAAGGCCTCCGAGTTCCTCCTGCAGCGGCACGGCATCTACGTGCAGGCCATCAACGCCCCCAGCGTCAAGGCCGGCGAAGAGATCCTGCGGGTCGCACCCTCCGCCACGCACACGTCCAGCGACGTCGAGAAGTTCGCCGAGGCGCTCGACGGCATCTGGCAGGAGCTCGACATCCCCCGCACCGAGCACACGCGCGGCAACTGACACGGAGTCGTCGGCGGTCGGACGCGCTCTGGCGTCCGGCCGCCGTCGGCCGTTCCCAGCGGAGGTGGAGATCTGATGACTCTCTCGGTAGCGGCGGTACTCGCCGAATCCGCGGCACGGCGCCCGGACCACCCGGCGATCGTCTTCGGCACGGAACGGGTGACGTACAGCGAACTCTGGTTCCGGGCACGGCAGTACGCGACCGTGTTCCGCGAGCAGGGGATCAGCCCCGGTGACCGGGTCGCGCTGCTGCTGCCCAACGGGCTCGAGTTCCCGGCCGCCTATTTCGGGGTGCTGGCCCTCGGCGCGGTCGTGGTGCCCGTGAACGCGCTGCTCCGGGCGGCGGAGATCGAGCACGTCCTGAGCGACTCCGGCGCCCAACTGCTGGTCTGCGCCGCTCCGTTGATCGGCGAGGGAGGCAAGGCAGCCGAGGCCACTGGGGTTCCGGTACTCACCACGGGCGCGGACGGGGTCGATGCGCTCGCCGCCCGGGCCGAACCGGTCAGCGGCTGCGCGCCGAGCGAGCCCGGTGACATCGCGGTGATCCTCTACACCTCCGGCACCACGGGCCGGCCCAAGGGCGCGATGCTCACCCAGCTCAACATCACGATGAACATCCAGGTCGGGATGGACTCCCCGTTCGACTTCCGGCCCGATGACGTGCTGCTCGGCTGTCTCCCGCTGTTCCACACCTTCGGCCAGATCTGCGGGATGGGGACCTGCTTCCGGGCCGGCGCCACCATGGTCCTGATGGAGAGGTTCGACGCCGCGCGGGCACTCGACCTCATGGTGACCCATGGGTGCACCGTGCTCATGGGCGTACCGACGATGTATCTCGCCCTCCTGGACGCGGCCGCCGCCGACGCGCGACGGCCACCCCTCGACCGCGCCTTCTCCGGAGGATCGGCGCTGCCGGTCACGGTCCTCGAGGAGTTCCAGGAGACGTTCGGCTGCCAGATCTACGAGGGGTACGGGCTGACGGAGACCTCGCCCGTGGTCGCCTACAACCAGCGGGCGTGGCCCTGCCGGCCGGGCACCGTGGGACGGCCGGTCTGGGGTGTCGACGTGGAGATCGCCAGAGCCGATCTGGAGGGCCGGATCGAGCTGCTGCCCACCGGTGAGGTGGGGGAGATCGTCATCCGGGGGCACAACGTGATGGCCGGCTATCTCAACCGGCCCGAGGCGACCGCCGAGGTGATGGTCGACGGCTGGTTCCGCTCGGGCGATCTCGGGGTGAAGGACGGTGAGGGGTATCTGTCCATCGTCGACCGGAAGAAGGACCTCGTGCTGCGCGGCGGCTACAACGTCTACCCGCGGGAGGTCGAGGACGTACTGGTGCACCACCCGGCGATCGCCCAGGTCGCCGTCATCGGTGTCCCGCACGCCCTGCACGGCGAGGAGGTCTGCGCCGTGGTGCTCACCAGGCCGGGTCTCGCACCCGGTCCGGCGCTCGGTGCCGAGATCACCGCCTGGAGCAGGGAGCGGCTCGCCGCGTACAAGTACCCGCGGCGGGTGGAGTTCGTCGACGCGTTCCCGCTCGGCCCCAGCGGAAAGGTCCTCAAGCGGGAGCTGGTGACACTCTTCTCCGCAGCGTCCGCAGCGTCCGCAGCGTCCGCCGGGCGCTGACCGCACGCGAAACTCCTGGTGGTACGGATCGCCGCTCGGGCCATCCGTACCACCAGGAGTCGCTTTGTCTCAACGGGAGTTGGCGAGCGCGAGCTGGGCGGCGAGTTCGGGCTGCAGGGCGGTCATCACGTCGATGAAGTCCTCGTGCGCGCCACGCTCGGGCGGGGTGGCGCTGTAGGAGCGGAGCGCCTGGAGGTTCCACTGGAAGTCCTGGAGCTGTTCCACATGGGGGCGGCGGATCCGCTCGTAGTCGTCGATCCGGCTCGGGTCGCCGGACCTGAGCGAGTCGTGGACGGCCCGGGCGAGCGAGGCACCGCTCTGCAGGGACTGGTTGAGCCCCTGCCCGCCGAGCGTGTGCAGGCCGTGCGCGGTCTCCCCGAGCAGCAGGACCCTGCCCGCCCGCCACGAGGCGGCCCGCCAGAGGGAGAAGTTGAGCCTGATCAGCGGGGAGACACGGTCCTCGGCCTCGTCCAGCCAGCCGGACAGTTCCGGGTCGATCTGCCGCAGCTGTTCGGCCAGCGCGGCGGGCCCGCCCTGGTCCAGTGCCTCCTCCTGGTCCCGGTCGGGCGACCAGACCACGGCGAGCGACCGGGTCGGGATGGGAATGGTGAAGAGCGCGCTGGGCGCCTTGTGCCGTACCAGCAGCACGGGTTCGCGGCCGGGTACGGCGGGTGTGACGACGAGCCACGCGGGCCGGTCGAAGGCCGAGACGTCGAGGGGGATTCCGACGAGATCGCGCAGCGCGGAATTCCGTCCGTCGGCGGCGACGGCGTATGCGGCCCGGACACGGACGGGCGTGGCCGCGTCGGAGCCGTCCGTGCGGGCGACGGTGAGCAGCACTCCGGAGTCGTCCTGCTCGACGGCGACCACACCCTCGCCGGTCCGTACGGTCGCGCGCGGTTCACCCCGCAGCCCGGCGAGAGCCGCCTGCACGAGCGTGCCGGTCGGGACGGTCAGGCCGTGCGTACGGGCGATGCCCGGATGGTCGGCGTAGCGCCAGCTGGACAGCAGGCCGGCGCTCCCGTGGTCGTCGACGCCAAGGACCGGCTGGCCGTCCTGGACGAGCGCGTCCTCGAGGCCCTCGTCGGCGAGCAGACCGAGCGTCGGAGGCGCCAGCAGGGGAGAGATTCCCGCCCCCGCCGGCTCGAACTCCGCCTGGGGCGAGACCAGTACGACCGACTGGCCGGAGCGTGCGCACAGCAGCGCCGCGAAGAGTGCCGTGGCGCCGCTGCCGACCACGCACACGTCCGCCTCGATGTCAGGCTTGGGCCGACCGTCTGTAGTCACTGCTGCTCCTCCTGCTTGCTTCAACAGAGTCAGCAGCATCCTCACGCCGCCCGATCACCTGCCGGGTGTCCGCCCGGCCCGTCCGTTCGGAGTCGGCGCGCGGAACCGTTCGGGCTGCCCGTTCGGGTACGGCAGCGGGAAAGGGCTTTCGACGAGGTTCCGCTTTACCGACGTCGATCGACGCGGATGTCGGCTACAGAGAAAGTACAGCGACGCCGTGTTGCATGGAGCAGGAGCCGCAGTGGATCGGAATCCCTTCAGCGCGGAGGGGCTTCCGATGGACCCGCGGCCCGAACGGGGAGGTAAGTGATCTTGAATTTGACGTCCGCAAGACCCGCACCGATGAATTGCCCACTGCTCACATGCGGCTGTCCATAGCCGAAAAGGTGGCAGTGTGGTCCGGGCGGGCCACTGGACACCTTGTCCCAGATGACATCGATATCCTTTCGCCGGAAGAAAGGCAGAGATTCTCTGCCTTCCGTGATCCGGTGCGTGCCGCGAACTTTGCCACCGCGCACGCCGAAGTGCGGCGCTGCCTCGCTCAGGTGCTG
This sequence comes from Streptomyces sp. NBC_00554, assembly GCF_041431135.1. NCBI lineage: Bacteria > Bacillati > Actinomycetota > Actinomycetes > Kitasatosporales > Streptomycetaceae > Streptomyces > Streptomyces sp. NBC_00554. Next base: position 9,139,744 of record NZ_CP107799.1, read on the forward strand.
GACCTCGACCCGGGCGCGATCCGGTTCGGCCGGCACCCGTGCGCCGGCTGCGGCCGGTCCGTGCACGGACGCCCCTACATCCAACACCCGCATACCAACTGGGAGTTCAGCCTCTCACGGTCCGGTCCCTACTGGCTCTGCGCGGCCGCCGCCGGGATGCGGGTGGGCGTCGATCTCGAATGCGTGCGCCGGACGGACTTCGGCTCGCTCGCATCCGTCGTGCTGAGTGAAAGTGAACGGACGTACTTCCAGGGTGTCCCCGCGGGGCGCCGCGACGCGGAGTTCATCCGTTGCTGGACCAGGAAAGAAGCAGTTGTCAAGGCGAGTGGAATCGGAGTCGAGGCCACTCTCGGAAATATCGACGTGGGGCCGGGCCGCCGAGCCGCAGTGGTCTCGCACAGTGCCGCCGGATGCGAGGTCGACACCTGGCTGGTGACGGACCTGCCGACCGGGTCCGATTACTTCTCGGCCCTCGCCGTTCCGGCTTTCGAAGAATTTACTTTCTTTTTGGGGGAGAAATCAAGTGTCCACCCGATTGGATGAGAGCGACCTGAAGATCGCGCTGATTCTGGAGAACGAAGTCCGCCGGTACGGGGTCGAGGGGATGCTCCGCTGTCTCGGGGGCATCAGCGGCGTCACCTGCTTCGGCAGTGGCGACGAGGCCCTACGGGCGGGCGGAGCCGCCGCGTTCGACCTGGTCGTGATCTCCGCCGCCGAACTCGCGGCGACGGAGGACCCTGCCGTCGCGGAGCAGCTGAGCGCGCACGACGTACGGCTGCTGCTGCTCGTCGACGGGGCCGACGGCGTCGAGGTACCGCAGAGCACCCACTCCTGTGTCCATGCGCTGGTCGACTGGTCAGGGCTGACTCCGAGGGTCTTCGGCGACGCCGTCTCCGACATCATGGCGGGCAAGTTCTATGTGTCGGCCACTCTCGCCCGGCGGGTGCTGCGGCAGGCCGGGCCCCTGCCGGCCGAGTCACGCCCCTGGGGGCCACCCGGCACGATGCTCACCCCCCGCGAACTCCAGGTGCTGCACCTGGTGGCCGAGGGGCTGAGCAACAAGCAGGCGGCCAGGCGGCTGCAGATCTCGGAGCACGGGGTGAAGCGACTGGTGGGCAATGTGCTGGCCAAGCTGAACTGCCCCAACCGCACGCTCGCCGTGGTCCGGGCCATCGAGGACGGCCTGTTGGCGGGCCCGAGCCGGGACGCGGGCCGAGGGGTCGACTCCGCAACATCTGTTGCCTAAGCGGTGTAGGCTGTGCAGATGTCCGAATCGACCGCAGAGATTGTGGCGAGGCGCACCGACCCCAGGGTCCTGCGGACCCGCGCGCTGTTGCGGGCCGCAGCGTTGGAGCTCGCCGCCGAGCGGGAACTGCACAGCATCACCATCGCCAACGTCGCCGAACGGGCGACGGTCAACCGCGCCACGGTCTATCAGCACTACCAGGACCTGGACGAGTTGATGCTCGACGCGATGGAGGACGAGCTGGCGGGCCTGATCGGCCTGGCGGCCCGCTGCCCCCTCGTCGTACTGCCGGCCGAGATGCCGCAGGGTTTCCTCGACATGTTCCGGCACGTCGAGACCGAGGCCACGCTCTACCGGCGGATGCTCGGGCCCTGCGGCTCGCCCCGCTTCGTCAACCGGCTGCGCCAACTGGTCGCCGAGCAGGTCGCTCTCCAGCTGGTGGAGGCCGGAGCCGGACGCGCCGACGAGGCAGGTGTCGAACTGCGGGCGCACTGCTCCGCCGGGGCGTTCATCGGCCTGGTCACCTGCTGGCTGCTCAGGCCCGACTGGCTGCCCGCCGAGGAAGCCGCGGCGCACGCCTGGCAGGGGCTGCACCTGGGCGGCGGCAAGACCGCCGGGTAGCACCGTCAGAAGCGGATCGCGGGCAGCACCGTCAGACGCAGATCAGAAGCAGACAGGGATCCCACCTCTGGGCCAGAGGTGGGATTCCTGCTTTTCCGGCACTCCACAAGTCGGCTCACCCTGGCCGAACGGTCAGCCCCGCACGCGCCGATCGGGCGGAAAACGGCTACCTGGAAGGGGCCTTGGCCTGTCGTCCGGCTGCCGAGATCGTGGTGGTCAGCACCGCTGAGACCCGGTGCCGACCACCACAGGAGAGGGACACATGGAGAGCAAGCGTCTGACGGCCGACGAGCCCGGCTCGGCAGCGGACGTGCCCGTTCGCAACATGCTGTCCGCGCCACCGTCGCTGGTCGACGAGCAACTGGCCACGCGGATGGGCATCGAGGTCATCTCCATCGAACCCGAGCGGGTGGTCGCGACCATGCCCGTACGGGGCAACATGCAGCCCTTCGGGTGGCTGCACGGAGGAGCGAACGCGGTACTGGCGGAGACGCTGGGTTCGGTTGCGGCCGGCCTCTGGGTGGCGCCGCGGGGCGCCGTGGCAGGGCTCGAACTGTCCTGCACCCACCACAAGTCGGTGCGCTCGGGTCTGGTCACCGGGGTCTGCACACCCCTGCATCTCGGCAGCCGGGTGGCCACCTACCAGATCGAGATCACCGACGAGAAGGGGCGGCCCACCTGCACGGCACGCCTGACCTGCCTGGTGCACAAGCGCTGAAGGAGGCGTGGACCAATGTCTACGGACGTAGTTGGAGCGGACGGTGTCACGGTCTGGGACAGCCCGAACGCGGAGGCGTTCCGGGGGGCCATGGGCCTCTTCCCGACGGGCATCGCCGTCATCACCGTCGGCCAGGGACCCGGTACGGAGGCGATGACCGCCAGCTCGGTCACCTCGATCTCGCTGGAACCGACCCTCGTCCTGGTGAGTGTCAACGCCGCCGGCCGGCTGGTCGCCGCCATCGACAGCGCCGGGGGCTTCGCGGTGAACGTCCTTGCCCAGGACCAGACGGAGCTCTCGCAGCGGTTCGCCGCACGTGACCGGCCGAGCGGCCTGGTCGCGCAGGAACTGCTCGGCTCCGTCGCCGGGCGCAGCGGCCACCTGGTGGTGCCCGACGCTCTGGTGTCCCTGGAGTGCACCACCGAGTACCGGTACCCGGGCGGGGACCATGTGCTCTACCTGGGCCTCGTGCGGGGGATGAGGGTGGCGGACCCGGTACGGCCCCCGCTGGTGTTCCACCGCGGGGCGTACACCCGGCTGCCGGGCTGAACCGAAAGCGTTCCGATGCCCGGCCGGCGGATACCTACACGACCGACCGACGACTGATGCCCGGCCGATCGGCCGGACCCACAAGTGAGGTGTGTTTCATGGCACGTTCGGTGCTGGTCACCGGCGGAAACCGGGGCATCGGCCTGGCCGTCGCCCGGGCGTTCCAGGCGCAGGGGGACGCGGTGGCTGTCACCCACCGCGGCTCCGGTGCGCCCGAAGGGCTGCTGGGAGTGGAGTGCGACGTCACCGATCCGGACCAGGTGGCGCGGGCGTTCGGTGAGGTGGAGGCCGTACAGGGGCCGGTCGACGTGCTGGTGTCGAACGCCGGGATCACCGACGACCGGCTGATGCTGCGGATGACCGACCCGCAGTTCCTGCGGGTGCTCGACACCAACCTGGGCGGTGCGTTCAGGACCAGCCGGAAGGCGGCAGCGGCCATGCTGCGCAAGCGGCAGGGGCGGGTCGTCTTCATCTCCTCGGTCGCGGGACTGCGCGGTTCCGAGGGGCAGGCCAACTACGCGGCGAGCAAGGCCGGGCTGGTCGGCCTTGCCCGGTCGCTGGCGCGCGAGCTCGGCTCGCGGGGCATCACCGTCAACGTGGTCGCGCCGGGTCTGGTGGAGACCGACATGACCGCGAAGCTGCCCGAGGCACGGCGGGCACAGATGATCGGGGACGTACCGCTGGGCCGGATCGCCGACCCCGCTGAGATCGCGTCCGCGGTGGTCTGGCTCGCCTCGCCCGGGGCGTCCTATGTGACCGGCGCCGTCATCCCCGTCGACGGAGGCCTCGGCATGGGGCACTGACCCCGGCCCCGTGACCGCAAACAACTGATCCGCCGTCAGGAGGCCTCTCCTGGCGGCGGATCAGTCTTGTCGGGGCCGTGCTACTGGCCCGCGCCCTGCCTGGCGAAGAACGCCCGGGCCTGCTCGCCAGTCCACTCGTAGGAGTCGGTGACGCCGCGGAGCGCGCCGTTGAAATGGGGAGCCACGAAGCGGGCGAGCAGCTCGAAGCTCCGCTTCATCTGCTCCCGCTGTGCCCAGTCCATGACGGTGACAAGGAGCCGGCCGAAGCCACCGGTGGCCTCCTGGATGTCCCGGACGGCCTGGACGCACTCGTCGACCGAGCCGATGATCGCGCTGCGCCGGTCGATCGCCTCCTCCAGCGCCTTGCGGGCCTCCGCGCGGGAGTGCACCGGCGGTGCGCCGACCAGGGCCCAGTACTCGTTGCGGTAGCGCATCCAGCCGTCGACGATCTCGTCAAGCGCCTGGGAACGGCTCTCCGACACATGCACGGCCAGCGTCACCCGCCAGTCGGCCCGGTCGATCGTGCGGCCGTGCTCGGCCGCCGCCTCCTCCGCGTGCTGCCACTGGCCGACGAGGTCGCCGATCTGGCTGCCAGGGCGGGGCGGGATACCGAAGGAGATCGGGCTGATCCCGTGCTGGCCCGCAAGGCGCATACCGAACGGGGAGGTGGCACTGGACACCGCCAGCGGCAGCCCGGTCTTCGCGTAAGGACGCAACTGGAGCCGTGCGTCGCGGAGTTCGAACCAGTCGGTGCGGGCGGTGACCGGCTTCTCGCCGTCCAGCAGCTGAAGGATCACCTCCAGCGACTCCGCCGTGCGCCGACGGGTGTCGGCCGGGTCGATGCCGAGGAAGTGCATGTCCGAGGGGATGGAGCCGGCTCCGACGCCGAGGGTGAACCGCCCCCGGGTCAGCTGGTCCAGCTGTACGGCCCGCGAGGCGACCATGAACGGGTGGTGGTACGGCAGGCTGACCACCCCGGTGCCGAGCCTGATGTGCCGGGTGCGCTCGGCCGCGGTGGCGATGAACAACTCGGGCGAGCTGACGGTTCCCCAGCCGGCCGAGTGGTGCTCGCCGACCCAGAGTTCGTCGAAACCGAGCTGGTCGAGCCACTCGGCCAACTCGAGGTCCCGCCACAGTGACAGGGCCGGGTCCTCGCCCAGCGGGTGAAGGGGTGAAAGGAAGGCGCCGAAGCCCATCCGGTCCAATTGAGGCTCCTCACAAGGTCGTTGACGTACTCGATGACAGGTCGAAGGCGGTGCAGAGCTCGACCAGCGGGGCCAGCCAGCCGTACGCGGGCCACTGCGGCACGGTCGGCTCCGCGGCGGGCAACCCCGGCGAACCGTCCGCGCTCCCGCGGCGCAGCAGCAGCGCCACGGCGGCGTCGCCCTGCGGCAGCGGCCCGAACAGCCGTGCCGAGCCCACGCGTTCGCGCACCCAGTCGACGCGCTCATTGGCCGCGGTCTCGACGCCGATCACCAGCACCTGCTCCACCTCCTCCTCGTCCAGCAGGAGGTCCGCCAGCTGCAGCGCCTCGGCGGCCGGGTCCGTGCCCGCCGAGATACAGCTGATGGGGCCGGTGATGCCGTACCGCTTGGTCAGATGGCCGAGGATCGACGTGGTCACCGACTGGAAGAACAGCAGCGGGCTGTGCACCTGGCCCGCGACCAGCCGCTGGGTCGCGACGTCGGACGTGGTGGTGTCGCCGTAGGTGGTGGCCAGCACGATGGCGGTCCGTCCGGCGCGGCCCGCGGTCAGATCGCGCTCGGTCCCCGGATCGCCGAGACAGGCGCTGGCGACCTCGGCGACCAGCGGGCTGAACCGCGACAGCACAAAGCCCGGAACATTGGGCAGTTCGGCGGGCGTGGCGCCGGGCAGGCCGGCGGCGGCCTCCCCCCAGGGGGCCCGGCAGGCCGCCGCCACGATCGAGCGCGGCTGGGCGAGCAGCGTGGTCATGCGATTCCTTTCAGGGTGCGGACGGGGAACACGGCGGTGACGTGGAGACGCCGCTCACGCCCGCTTCAGGACAAGTGCCGCGTTCACCCCGCCGAACGCGGCGTTGAGGGAGAGCGCGTGAGTGACGGCGGCCTGACGGGCCTCGCCCGGCACGTAGTCCAGGTCGCAGCCGGGGTCCGGCTCCTGGTAGCCGACCGTGGGCGGCAGGATGCCGTCGCGGAGCGCGAGTAGCGTGATCACCGCCTCCACGGCCCCGGTGGCCTCGAGCATGTGTCCGGTGCTGCCCTTCGTCGAGCTCACCGGGACGGCCGGCGCGTGCGCGCCGAAGATCCCGTGCAGCGCCGCCGTTTCCGCGACATCGTTCAGCGGGGTGCCGGTGCCGTGCGCGTTGACGTACCCGATCCGCTCGGGCGCCAGCCCCGCGCTGCGCAGCGCGGCGCGGGCGGCCCGGGCCAGCCCCTCACCCCGCGGGTGCGGCTTGATGACGTGGTACGCGTCGGCGGCCATGCCCCAGCCCGCCACCTCGGCGAGCACCTCGGCACCGCGTGCCCGTGCGCGCTCGGCCGACTCCAGGACCAGCACGGCCGCGCCGTCGCCCTGGAGAAGACCCGCCCGGCCCGCCGCGAACGGCCGGACGACACCCTTCCGGCTCAGCGCCTTGCCGGAGTCGAACTTCGCGAACACGTCCTCGGTGACCAGGTACGCGCCGCCGCAGACCACCGTGTCGGCCGCCCCACGCCTGATCAGCGCGGCGCCGTGCGCGATCGCGTTGGTCGAGGCGACGCAGGCGTTGACGAAGGCGAGCCGCGGACCGTCCAGGCCGAAGGCCTCGCCGATGCCGTGCGGCAGCCGGGCAGGCATGCTGTCCAGCGTCCGCCGGTCCCCGGGGTCCCGGCCCGCCGCCATGTCCGTCCAGAAGGAGCGGCTCGCGGAGTGATCGCCGTTGGTGCCGAGGAGCACCGGCGCACCCGTCGCCTCGGTGCCCGCCATCCGCAGCGCCTCCGCGGTGCACGCGTGCAGCACTTCGGCCTGCGTGGGGGTGTAGCCGGGCTTGACCGGTACCCCGGGGATCTCGGGCCCGTGGCCTTCGTAGGTGGCGGCTTGCTTCGCGTGGAAGGGGGCGGTGTCGAAGCGCGTGACCGGGACGAACCCCGGCCGGCCCGCGAAGACGCCCTCGCGCAGTGCCTCGGCGCCGAAGCCGAAGGCGGTGAGTACTCCGTATCCGGTGATCGCCACCTCAGGACGCATGCCGGGCCTCCGTCCCACTGGCCGCGCTCGCCCCGCCGGCCCCGTCCGGCAGCAGCCGGACAAGGTTGCGGTGCAGCGAGCCGATCGTGTCGCTGGCGGCCAGCTCGTCCTCGTCCTCGGGACCGACGACGATGCCGTGGCGTTCGTCGAGCAGGTGGACCAGCCAGACGAAGGTCAGGGAATCGAGGGCGAGTTCGGTCCCGGTGTCCCAGTCCTCGAGCAGCTGACCGCTGTCGCGCAGCAGCTGTGCCACATCGGTTTCGGTGATCACTGGGCCGCGCTGCCCGCCGCAAGGGCCGACCGCCGGTCGACGACCGCGTCCACGAACCGGCCGAGGTTCGGGACCAGTTGCGGTTCGAGATCCTCCTCGGGCAGGTCGATGCCGTACTCACCCTCGAGCTGCAGCACCAGCTCGATCATGGCGAGCGACTCGAGCCCCAGCCCTTCCTCGCCGAGGGGGAGGCCGTCCTCGACCTGCGCGGGCAGCGGGAGATTGATGACGTCCCTGATCACCGTCAGGATGAACTCTCGGGTCTCTTCATGCATGGCGTCTCCGTACGTGGTTGTCCGGCCCGATGGGCCGGGCATGGCTGTTGATCCTGCTCACCGCGGTCCGCCTGACGGCAGGCCCGCGGGGCCGCTCAGCGGACCGGGACCCGCTGGACCGCGCCGAGCCGCTCGGTGAGCCGCGGGGTCTCGTGCACCGCGGCCGACAGGGTGCGGATCACGCTTGCGGGCGTACTGCTCTCGAAGAAGCTGCGTCCGACCGCGAGCCCGCTGCAGCCCGCCGCGATCACACCGGCGGCGTAGTTGGCCAGGTCGGCGTCGCTCCTGCTCGGGCCGCCGGCGACCAGTACCGGGATCGGGCAGCTCTCGACGACCTCCGACATCCGCTCCAGCGGCGCCGACCAGGTGGTCTTCACCATGGAAGCGCCAAGGTCCGCCGCCACGTTGACGACGTGCGAGAGCAGCCGGGGGTCGTGCGGGTCGGTGATCCGCGGCCCCCTCGGGTACACCATGGCCAGCAGCGGCATTCCCCACCGCCGGCAGGCGTCGGCCACCGAGCTGAGATCCGTCAGCTGCCGGCTCTCGGTGTCGGAGCCGATGTTGACGTGCACGCTCACCGCGTCCGCGCCGAGCTGGATCGCCTCTTCGACGTCGCCGACCAGAACCTTGGCGTCGACGTCGGTGGCGTGGGACGTGCTCGCGCTCAGATGCACGATCAGTGCGCAGTCGCGGAGCAGCCCCGGATCGACGGTTGCCGCGCGCCCCTTGTGCACCACGATGGCGTCCGCGCCGCCCGCCACCGCCGTGCGGACCAGCCCGTTGAAGTCTCTGGCGGCGACGATGGGACCGTCTCCCACCGAATGGTCCATCGGCACGAACAGATAACGCCCGTCGCTGTGCCGGGACAGCCGTGACAGGCGCAGCGCCATACCACCGGACCTTGCTGTCATGATCCACCCCTCGTCACCTGGAAGTCTGATTCGGTGACCGAGTCTCACCCCGCGCGCGGCCGCCGCTACCCCTCGAACGGAGTGCCTCTGCGAGTGCGCGCGGCGGCGCCGATCGAGGTACCCGACCGGCCAGCCCCCGCCCTCCGTCCGACCGCCCATCGAGCAGCCCTTTCGCGGCTGTTGGGCCGTGGGTCCGCGCTGACATCGTGCTGATCGGGAAGTCCGGCCGGGGTACGCCGCCGGCCCGGTACGCCTCCGGCAGCGGTACGCCGGAAACAGCCACTCAGCGTAGGGATGGTCAACGTGAAGTTCGCCTGGATCGACATCCGTTCCGTCGAGAAGAACCAGCGGGAGGCGGTGGTGGACGCGGCGATCCACGCCGGTCTCGCCGGGTTCGTCGACGACCGCCTGGAGCTGCTGGCCACTCTGCCGCCGACCGTGCAGAAGGTACTGCTCGCCGCTCCGGACGCGACACTGCCCTCGGAGGCGGCCGATGTCGCCGACGTCGTCCTCACCGCGGTCCGCACGACCGCCGAGCTGGACAAGCTGAAGCTGGTGGCTGCCGAGGCCCCGGCGCGGCACGGCGCGTTCGTCGACGTCGTCGACGACCCGTCGCTCCGGCTCGCCTGCGCGGCCGCACAGGAGCTGGAGCACACGGTGGTGAAGTTCCGCGACCCCACCAAGATCCCGCTGGAGATCGTGATCGCCGCCGCCGACAAGAGCCCCGGCCGGCTCATCTGCGAGGCCGGTGACCTGGAAGAGGCCGGCATCATCGTGGACGTACTGGAGAAGGGCTCGGACGGGCTGCTGCTCGCGCCCAAGGACGCCAACGACATCTTCGGTCTGAACGCCCTGCTCCAGTCCTCGACCCAGGACCTCGAACTGTCCACGCTGACAGTGGAGTCGATCGAGCACAACGGTCTCGGCGACCGGGTGTGCGTCGACACCTGCACCCACTTCGAGAAGGACGAGGGCATCCTGGTCGGCTCGTACGCCCACGGCTTCGTGCTGTGCGTCAGCGAGACCCACCCGCTGCCCTACATGCCCACGCGGCCCTTCCGGGTGAACGCCGGTGCGCTGCACTCGTACGTCATGGGCGCCGACAACCGCACCAACTACCTCAGTGAGCTCAAGGCCGGCAGCACCGTCCTCGGTGTGACGGCGGACGGCCGCACCCGGCGGATCGTGGTCGGCCGGGTCAAGCTCGAATCCCGCCCGCTGCTGACCGTCAGGGCCAAGTCCGAGGAGGGCGTCGAGGTCAGCCTGACGCTGCAGGACGACTGGCACGTGCGGGTGCTCGGTCCCGGCGCCGCCGTACTGAACTGCACCGAGCTCAAGCCCGGCGACAAGCTGCTCGGCTACATCGCCACCGACAAGCGTCATGTCGGCTGGCCTGTGGGCGAGTTCTGCATCGAGAAGTGACGGAGGCAGACAGCGCAATGGCTTCACCGACGGATTTCGACTCCTGGCTCGCGGCATGCCTGTCCGACACCGACCGCGACGCCGAACTCTGGGCCCATGGCGAACGGGAGGTGACGCGCGAGCGGTTGCGGTACGAGACCGATCGCGCGGCCGGCCGGCTGGCAGCCCACGGCATCCGCGCCGGCAGTACCGTGGCCGTTCAACTGCCGCCCGGTTTCACCCTGTTGTGGTCGGTGTTCGCCCTGTGGAGTTCGGGCGCGCAGGTCATGCTGCTCGATCCGCGGCTGACCCGGGCGGAGACCACCCGGCTGATCGAGGTGTGCGAGCCGCAGTTCCATCTCACCTCTGGCGAGGAACCCCTGCGGGTGGCCGCGTTCCGGGACGAGTGCGAGGTGGTGGTGGAGTCCCGCCCGCAGGGGCGTGCGGCCACCACCGGGCACCGGCTCGTGCAGTTCAGCTCCGGTTCCACGGGTCTGCCCAAGGTGATCGGCCGCACCGGGAAATCGCTGCTGGCCGAGATCGACCGCTTCGCCCACCTCGCGGACATGCCACGCCCCGGCGAGAGCGTGTTGCTGCTCAGCTCCCTGGTGCACTCCTTCGGGCTGATCGGCGGCGTGCTGCACGCGCTGAACACCGGCGTGGCCCTGCACTTCGCCCGTCGGCCGCACCGCAACGAGCTGCTCCGGATCCTGGTGGACCGTCATGTCGCCGCGGTGTTCGGCGTCCCGGCGCACTTCGATCTGCTGAGCCGGATCGAGGGGCCCGCCGTGCCGGCCACGCTGCGGCTCGCGGTCTCCGGCGGGGAGATCCTGCCCGCCGAGATCTACCAGCGCTTCGAGGAGCGGTACGGCGTACGCATCGGCCAGGCGTACGGCATGACCGAGACGGGCATCATCGCGACCGACCTGACCGGGGCGTACCCACCGCCGGCCGTCGGTGTTCCGGCGCCGGGGGTCCGCACCGTCATCAAGGACGGCACCCTTCGGGTCAGCCTTCCGGAGAACCCCTATCTGCACGGGGACCACGAGAGCCGTTTCGTCGGCGGGTGGCTCAACACCCATGACCTGTCCACGGCCGGGCCGGACACCGGAGTCCTGGAGATCACCGGCCGGGTCGACTCGGTGGTCGCGATCGGCGGGCTGAAGGTCGATCTGACCGAGGTGGAGTCGGTTCTGACCTCGCATGCGGCCGTCACCGAGGCGGTGGTGGTCTACGGGGACGCGATCGAGGCCCATCTGGTCGTGTCCGGCCGGGTGTCCAACGCCGAGCTGCTCGCCTGGTGCCGCGAACAGCTCAGCCCGTACAAGATCCCCAAGGCCTTCCACTTCCCGGCCGTGCTGCCGCGCACCTCCAACGGCAAGCTGATCCGCAACCGTGAACTGCTGCACGCGGCAAGGGAACGGCAGCGGCAGGTGGTGGCCCGGTGATCGACCGCGACTTCGTGGGTGCCGTCCTGGCTCCGTACACCGTCGCGGTGGAGCGCGACCGGCTGCGCCGCTATGCCGCGGCGGTCGGGCTCCCCGGCGCGGTGTTCACCGACGAGGCGGCGGCGCGGGCGGCCGGGCACCCCGATCTGCCCGTGCCGCCCGCGCTCCTCGCCGGTCTCGAGCGGCAGGAGCCCGGTGACTTCCTGGCCGACCTGGGAGTGCGGCTGAGCGATGTGCGCCATGTCGAGCAGGGGTTCGTCCATCACCGGACGGTGTACGCCGGAGATCTGCTCACCTTCGCGCCGGTGATCACCGACATCCGTACGCGGCGCGGGCTCGACTTCGTCGTCCGTGACACGGCGGTCACCCGCGACGACGGGCTGGTCGCCGAGCTCCACCAGGTCATCCTCGTACAGCCAGGAGGGAAGTGATGAGCGGGTTCTCGCTCGCGGCGGCGGAGGTCGGCGCGGAGCTGCCCGAACTGCTGCCGGAACAGATCGACCGGGCCACACTGGCGGCCTTCGCCGAGTCGTACGGCGACCTCAACCCGATCCACCTGGACCCGCAGGCGGCCCGCGCGGCGGGACTGGACGATGTGATCGCCCACGGCATGCTCTCCATGGCACTGCTGGGACGGCTCCTCGTCGAATGGGCGCCGGTGGAGGACGTGTTGTCCTTCCGGGTGTCCTTCACCGCCGTCACCACGGTGCCCGCACGGCTGCGCTGTACTGCGCGGGTCAAGGCGATCGAGACGGTCGCCGGGGGGCGGGCGGCGAGGCTGGCACTGGCGGTGCGACGGGTGGACGGCCCGCTGACGGTGCGGGGGGAGGCGCTGGTGCGGATCCCGGCGGCGGCGGCTCCGGGAGCGCGGGCGTCGAGTGTGCGGGTGCCGGGTGTGTCGGCTGTGGCCTCCGGTCCGGCCGCGGCCTCGGCCCCGGTTGCGTCGGCCGCGGTCTCCGTTCCGGCTCCCGCCTCGGTCTCGGTTCCGGGCTCCGTGTTGGCCCCGGTTCCGGGCTCCGCGGCGGGTGGACCGGCTGCGGGTGCCGCCTCGGTTGCGTCGGCCCCGGCTTCCGTTTCGACCCCGGCCGTGGTCTCTGTTCCGGCTCCCGCCTCGGCCTTGGTTCCGGGCTCCGTGTCGGCGCCGGTTCCGGGCTCCGTGGCGGCCGTTCCGGCTGCGGGCGCCGCCCCGGTTGTCCCGGCCCCGGACCCCGCCGCGCGGTCCACGTGAACCGGCCGCGCGATCCATGGATCCGGCCTGCTGCCAAGGGGGAGTCGGAGGCGCCGGTCCGGCTGTTCTGTCTGCCGTACGCGGGTGGTGGTGCGACCGTCTTCCGTGACTGGCTGCGTGACCGTGATCTCGGGCGGCGCGTCGAGGTTCTCGCCGTGCAGCTGCCGGGGCGCGGGAACCGGATCGCCGAGTCGGCGTTCGACGACGCGCGGCTGCTCGCCAAGGAACTGACCGGGGTGCTCGCGCCGTACTTGGACCGTCCCTATGGCATCTACGGGCACAGCATGGGCGGACTCGCCGGACTCGCCGGACTGGCCCTGGCGCGCGAGCTGGCCCGGTCGCCCGGGCTGAGACAGCCGGCCGCACTCTTCGTGGGGGCGAGCGTGGCGCCGGGCTCGGTACGGCCGCAGGCGGTGTGGCGGGGATCGGACGCCGAGCTCACGGAGTGGCTCCGGCGGACCGGTGGCACCCCGGCCTCCGTACTGGCCAAGCCCGCGCTGCTGGAGCTGCTGCTGCCCGCGCTGCGGGCCGACCTCGCGCTGGTGGCGGGCTACCGTCGCCAGCCGTCCGAGGAACTCGCCGTCCCCATCAGGGGGTTCGCGGGCGCGTCCGACCTGCTGACGCCCAGTGGGGCAATGCGCGGCTGGGCCGCGGAGACCGCGGCGGGCTTCACCTTGTCCCAGGTGCCCGGCGGCCACTTCTTCCTCGCCGAATCGAGCCGGGCCGTACTCGAGGCCATCACCGGGCAGTTGCTCGCCGCGGACGGACCCGGCCGGGGCCGGTGAGTGTTCCCCAGTTTCCGACATCTGTTGTACAAGCAACACTTGTTGTGGAACGATTGTGCTGCTGAGTTCAAGAGCGAAGGGGAACGAGCAGCTGTGAGTACTGACCAGGCGCCGGCCGAGACGGATGACTCCGGCCGCATTACGCCCGAACTGTGGTGGCTGAGCGGGATCATGGCGTTGGGCGGTTTCGCCAGCCTGCTCGACAGCACCATCGTCAATGTCGCGGTCGGACCGCTCGCCAGGAACTTCGACGCCGAGATCTCCACCGTGCAATGGGTGGTGACGGGCTATCTGCTCGCGCTGTCGGTGTCGATCCCGCTCAGCGGATGGTCTGCCGCCCGCTTCGGCGCGAAGCAGATGCTGATCTTCTCGCAGGTGGTGTTCCTGGTCGGTTCACTGCTTGCGGGGCTGGCCTGGTCGGCGCCCAGCCTGATCGCCTTCCGACTGCTCCAGGGCATCGGAGGCGGCCTCCTCGTACCGATCGGGCAGGCGCTGCTGGCCCAGGCGGCCGGGCCGAAGCGGCTCGGCCGCCTGATGGGCATCGTCTCGATTCCGGCGATGTTCGCCCCGCTCATCGCCCCCTCGCTCGGCGGTGTGATGGTCGACTACCTGAGCTGGCGGTGGCTCTTCTTCATCAACGTGCCGCTCTGTCTGATCACCGTCGTGCTGGTCCTGCTGAAGGTGCGGAACGTCGTTGAGCCCTCCAAGGACGCCAAGCTCGACGTGCTGGGCATGGTGCTGCTGATGCCCGGTCTGGCCGCGCTGCTCTACGGCCTGTCCGAGGCCGGCTCGGCGGGCGGCTTCGGCGACGGGAAGACGGTCGGCGGCCTGGTGATCGGAGTCGCATTCCTGGCGGCCTTCGCGGTGCGCGCCCTGCGCACCCGGCTGGAACCGCTGGTGGATCTGCGGCTGTTCCGCCGCAGCGGCTTCAGGAACGGCACGCTGGCGAACATGCTGCTGAGCATGGCGATGTACGGCGTGATGATCCCGCTGCCGCTGTACTTCCAACTGGTGCACGGCGCGAGCGTGCTGGAGTCCGCGCTCCTGCTGCTGCCGCAGAGTCTCGGCTTCTTCGCCGGGGTCGTCATGATGAACCGCCTGACGGCGATGCTGGGCGTACGGAACCTGACCCTGCTCGGCATCCTGCTCGCCGTGCTCGGCACCATTCCGTACGCCCTCATCGATGCGGATCCGAACGCGGTCGTGCTCGGACTCGCGATGGTCGTACGCGGCTTCGGCCTCGGCGCCTCGATGCTGCCGACCATGACGGTTGCCTTCGGCAGCGTGCCCAAGGAACTCGCGCCGAGCGCCACCAGCGCTTTCAACGTCTTCCAGCGGGTCAGCGCCTCCCTGGGCACGGCGGTACTCGCGGTGGTCCTGCAGCAGCAGATCGAGGACCGGCTGCCCACGGGCGTCGGGTCGGTCGTCCAGGTGCTGCCCGGCAGCGATGTCGCCAAGGACCTGGCGACGTCTTTCGGTCCGCCCTTCTGGTGGGCGCTGGTGATCACCGCGCTTGCGGTGCTGCCGAGCCTCTTCCTGCCCGGACGCGAGCCGGCTCCCACGTCGGAACCGGACGCCTCGCCGTCCCGGGAGGGGGAGTCGGCGCTCAAGGCCGGCTGACCCTTCCCTCCCGCTGAACCCTTCCCGCCGGTCCCTCCCGCTGACGCCCCATCAGCCGTGTGGCGGCGCATGGTCAACCATGCGCCGCCACACGGCTTTTCGGTCTGTCCATGACGTCTGCCCGCGACGACGGCCGGCGCGGCGGGCCGCTGCCTCGGGCCGCTGCGTCGGGGTGGACTTTCGAGCAGGGCGGTCGGGCCTCCTGAGACCGCCCGGGACCGCCGAGAATTCAAGCCGGATCGAAAGCCGGGACCTGCCCGGGCCCCCATCGCAGCAATCCGGAGGATGTCTTGGAGACGGAGTCACTGCCGTGGCGGGAATATCTGGAACGCATCGGATATCAAGGCTTGTTGAATAACTCTCTTGAATGCCTGCGCGAGCTTTACACGGCACATCTGAGGTCCGTCCCCTACGAGATGCTCGACTCCTTCGACGGAACGCCGCCGGTGCTAGGCCACGCGGAATCGTTCGCCAAGCTGGTGCACCGGCGGAGGGGTGGCAATTGCCTTGAATCGACGCCGTTGTTCGGTGAATTCCTGCGTCAGGCCGGCTTCGAGGTCCGGTTGGTCCCGGCGCAGATCTGGAAGGTCAGCGGTGAGTGGTGGGACGCCTGGGACCATCTGCTGCTGATCGTGACCGTGGACGGCGAGGACTGGCTGCTCGACGTGGGCTTCCTGATGCTGACCTTCGCCGAGCCGCTGAAGGTCGCCGAGGGGCCGCAGGAGCAGTCCGGCTGGCGGTTCCGGGTCGCCGAGGAGGAGGGCTTCCCGACCGTTTCGCACCAGGGGCCGGACGGCACCTGGACGGCGGTCTACCGGTACCGCGACGAGCCGCAGCAGCGCGCCGACTACGAATGGATCATCGATTTCCACAAGTCGGCCGAGGATTCGCCGCTGGTCGGGACGCTGCTGTGCTCCCGGAACGTACCGGACGGAAAGCTGATCATGATCGGCGAGAACCTTCTGCACGCGCGGAACGGTCGTGTGAGCGCCGAGTTCATCGAGACCACGAGCCGTGCCGAAGAACTCCTCCGCGTGATCTTCGCAGGCCATGAACACATGGTGGAAAGCGCGGTGCGGACCTGGGAGAAGGCACGCGCCGACCGGTCGACGCGACGAAGCCTGGTCTATCGAAAGGCGGAACAGTGATGCCGGACAAGCCGATTGCGCTGGTCACGGGCGCTTCCCGGGGGATAGGCCGCGGTATCGCCGTGCGGCTCGCCGAGGAGGGATACGACGTCGCCTTCTGCTTCCGGTCCGGCAAGGAGGCGGCCGACGAGACCCGCGAGGCGGTGGAGCGGGCCGGGGCGCGCTGCTTCCACGACCGCTGCGACGTGACGGACATCGCCGACGTCAAGGCGTTCGTCAGCAACGCGGAAGCCGCCCTGGGCCCGGTCGAGGTGCTGGTGAACAACGCCGGGATCACGCGGGACAACCCGCTGGTGCTCATGCCGCCCGAGGACTGGAACGAGGTCATCGGGACCAACCTCACCGGCACCTACAACTTCAGCCACTGCGTGGCCTTCGGCCAGCTGAAGCGCCGCAGCGGCGTCATCGTCAACATCTCGTCCGTGGCCGGTGTGTACGGCAACGCGACACAGTCCAACTACGCCGCCTCCAAGGCCGGCGTCAACATCCTGACCAGGTCCCTTTCGCGGGAGCTGGGGCCCTACGGGATCCGCGTCAACGCCGTGGCACCGGGCTTCATCGAGACCGACATGACCGGCCACCTCTCCGAGAAGGTGCGCAAGAAGGCCCTGACGACCATCCCGCTGCGCGAGTTCGGGGCCGTCTCGCACGTCGCCGACCTGGTCTCCTTCCTCGTCTCGGACAAGGCCTCGTACATCACCGGCCAGATCGTCCAGGTGGACGGCGGGTTCTCGCAGTGAGCCCGACAGCCCGGCCCGACCCGACAGCACAGATCAATCGCCCGACCGGAGGAGACACCATGCCCGTTACGCAGCAGTACATAGACGAGATCCGCGAGATCGTCGCAGAGGCGCTGGAGATCGAGCCCGAGGAGATGACCGAGACGAGTTCCTTCGTCGACGACCACGACGGCGACTCGCTCCGCGCGATCGAGATCCTGGCCCGGCTGGAGAAGAGGTACGGCGTCGAGATCCCGCAGTCGGAGCTGCCGAAGATGGGCAATCTGCGCGCCGTGTACGACGTGGTCGCCGAGCGCGCCAACTGGGACTCCTGACATGAAGCGCAGGGTCGTCATCACGGGGCTCGGCCCCGTCTCGAGCATCGGCACCGGGGTCGAGGCCTTCGCCGAGGCGCTCCAGCAGGGGCGCAGCGGCATCTCGCCGATCTCCTCCTTCGACGCCTCGGGCTTCCCGTACCGGATGGCCGGTGAGGTGCCGGGCTTCTCTCCGCACGACATGCTGCAGGCCATCAAGCCCGAGGAGTGGGGGCGCAGCAGCCAGTTCGCCGCCGCTGCGGCCCGCCTCGCGGTGGCGGACGCGGGGATCGACCCGGAGCTGCTGGCCGCGGCGCGGTCCGGCTCCGTCATCGGTACCACCGGGGGCGAGGCCGGCGCGGTCGAGCAGCTCTCCGAGCAGGAGGTGGCGGGCGGCTTCGAGAGCTGGCAGGCGGACCTCGCACAGCAGGTCCCGTCCTCCCGGCTGGCGGTCGCCGTCAACCGCGAACTCGGCCTCACCGGCGAGGCGGTGACCATCTCCACCGCGTGCTCGGCCAGCAACTACGCGCTGGGCTACGCATATGCGGCGATCGCGGCCGACGAAGCCGACTACATGATCGCCGGTGGCTCGGAGGGCGTCTACCGCTGGGCGCACGCCGGCTTCTACCGGCTCGGGGCGATGGCCGAGGACCACTGCTCGCCGTTCGACCGCGACCGGCAGGGGATGCTCACCGGTGAGGGCGGGGCCGCGCTCTTCCTGGAGCCGCTCGAGAGCGCCGAGCGCCGCGGTGCCGAGATCTATGCCGAGGTGCTCGGGTACGGACTCAACTGCGATGCCGGGCACATGGTGGCGCCGGATCCGGTGAGCATCGCCGAGTGCATGCGCAGGGCGCACAGCCGGGCCGGCGTCACGGCCGACCAGGTCGACTACATCTGCGCGCACGGCACCGGCACCCCGGCCAACGACGCGGCGGAGACCCGTGCGGTCCGGGAGGTCTTCGGCGATTCCCCGCCGCCCATCAGCTCCATCAAGTCGATGCTCGGTCACACGATGGGGGCCGCGAGCGGCTTCGGCGCCATCGCCTCTGCCCTTGGTATCGCCCGCCAGTTCATGCCGCCGACGATCAACTTCCGGAACATCGACCCGGACATGCCGGGGATCGACCCGGTGGCCAACCAGGCGCGCCCGGCGCGGCTGCGGGTGGTGCAGAACAACGGGTTCGCCTTCGGTGGGAACAACGCCATCACCATTCTGGGGGAGGTCTCATGACGACACGTCAGACACATCTCGCGACGGCACGTCAGACGCCCGAGGTCGCTCCTGACGCGGTCTACGTCACGGGCTGGGGAGTCGCCTCGCCGCTCGGTATGGGGGCGGCCGACTTCAGCAAGGCGTTCGTCGAGGAGCGCGACGCCCTCGCCGATGTCACCGCGATGTTCGAGGAGAAGCTGCCCGCCGACCGGGCCTTCGCCATCCCGGACTTCCAGGTCCGCGACCACCTCGGCCGCAAGGGAACCCGCTTCTTCGACCGCTCCACCGCCCTGGCCCTGGTCGCCTGCGACCAGACGCTGCAGGACACCGGGTTCGCGGTGACGGACGAGAACCGCGGTCAGGTCGGTCTGATCCTCGGCACCACCAGCGGCAGCGTGAAGTCGACCAGCGACTTCAGCCGCGAGACCATCACCGAGGATCGCCCCTACCTGGTCAACCCGGTGCTCTTCCCGAACGCGGTGATGAACTGCGCCGCGGGCCAGGCCGCGATCTGGTACGGCCTGAAAGGCGTCAACACCACCATCGCGGGCGGCCGGATGGCCGGTATCGCCGCTCTGCGGTACGCCTCCCGCAGCCTGCGCTGGGGAGACGCGGACGCCCTGCTGGTCGGCGCGGTCGAGGAGTTCAGCCCGCACAACGCCTGGCTGACGCACCTGCCCGGCGGTTCGGCCCCCGCAGGCGAGGGAGCCGCCCTCTTCATGCTGGAGAGAGGCGAGGCCCTGCTCGCGTCGGGCCGTCGTCCCGATGCCGAGATCATGGCCGTGGCCTCCGCCTCGGCCGACCCGGCCGACCGCCCTGCCTTCGTCGAGGCGTTCGCCGACTGCGTGCGCCAGGCCCTGCGGGAGGCCGGGGTCGCTCCCGGCGACCTGTGGGCGGTGGCGCCCGGGTCCGGCCCGGAGTCCGCGATCGAGGCCGCGACTCTGGAGGCCGGACTGGGCGGGGACACCGTCCGGCGGCTCCCCGTGGCGCGACTGGTCGGTGAATGCCACGCCGCCCAGGGGGCGTTGCAGCTGGCCGCCGTGCTCGCCCACCACAGGCAGGACGCCGCACTGGACGGCAGGCCCGCCCTCATCACCTCCTTCACCCCGGAGGGCGGGGTCGGCGCCGCCGTGGTCAGGGGGTGGCAGCGGTGAGCCGCAAGCCCGCGAAGCCCGTCCTGTACTTCTCCTTCCGCAGCCCGTACAGCTGGCTGGCGCTGCGGCAGTTGGAGGCGCGCTTCCCCGAGGCGCCCGAAACCGTGGAGTACCGCCCGTGGTGGGAACCCGACGAGCGGACGCGGAAGGCGCTGGACGGGCGCGGGGCGCCCTTCCCGTACATCCCGATGAGCAAGGCCAAGCACCTGTACATCCTCCAGGACGTCAAACGGCTGTCCGAGGGGATGGGTTACAAGGTGGCCTGGCCCATCGACATCGACCCGTGGTGGGAGGTACCGCATCTGGGCTGGCTGGCGGCCCGCCGGAGCGGTCAGGACCGGCAGCTGCTGGCCGCGCTCATGTCGGCCCGGTGGGAGCGCGGCGCCGACATCTGCGATCAGGACGTGCTCCGCGCGGTCGCCGAGGACGCGGGGCTCGATCCGCTGCCGATCGTGTCCGCGGTGGACGACCCGGACATCAGGGCCGAGGGGCTGGAAGCACTTGTCCGGGTGTACGAGGACGACGCCTTCGGCATCCCGTACTTCAAGATCGGCCGTTTTCGGTACTGGGGTCTGGACCGGCTCGACGGGTTCCTCCAGGAGCTGTCGGCGGCGGGGCTGCGCACGGACGACGCCACAGCCGCGGAGGACGACGTAATTCCCGTTGCCATTGCGGACCGAATCGGCGCCTACGATCACGACACAGCCGGAGGATGCGGATGAATGTAGGGTACACATGTTGCATCCTGTACTTCTATGAAAGCCCTTTCAATGCAGGGCTGTAAGGGGCCGCTGGAGCGCTGACTATCGGACAAATATCCGCCGTGACTTCCGATGGCGACTTCCTCTTGCGAAGATCGCTATACGGGGGTCAACGGGGGGAAGTCACTGAGCATGGCCGCGCTCAGATGCCGCCCGACAACCGCGAACACCAAGAGCTGCGAGCGGAGTCGAGACAGTTGAACGAATTCAGGATGCTCGGGACGTTGGAGATCTTCGACGGACACAATTGGAAACCGGTTGAAGCGCCCAAGATTCGGACCGTACTGGCAGTCCTGCTGACCGCCAACGGCCGTGTCGTCTCGCTGGCGCGGCTCATCGACGAGCTCTGGTACAACGGCCCGCAGCAGAAGAGAGACCAACGCAATCTGGTGCAGCAGTAC
This sequence comes from Streptomyces sp. NBC_00554, assembly GCF_041431135.1. Lineage (NCBI taxonomy): Bacteria > Bacillati > Actinomycetota > Actinomycetes > Kitasatosporales > Streptomycetaceae > Streptomyces > Streptomyces sp. NBC_00554. The sequence goes on from NZ_CP107799.1 coordinate 9,160,531, forward strand.
GTGATGAAGCTGCGGCGCAGGCTCGGCGACCGGAACCACAGCGTGCTCGTGACCAAGGCACCCGGCTACTGCCTGAACTTCGAGCCGGCCCAGCTCGATGCGCGCAGGTTCGAGGAGCTGCACGCCGAGGGCCAGGAGCTGTTCGCCGCGGGAGTCTACGAGCGGGCGTTCAACGTACTCGGCGACGCGCTGGACCTGTGGCGCGGTGCCCCTCTGGAGGGCGTCCCGGCCTCGCCGACCGTGCTCGCCGAGGCGGAGCGCCTGGAGGAAGCCCGGCTGGCCGCGGCCGAGATGCGGATAGACGCCAGCCACCACAACGGCGGATACGCCGCGACCCTGGCCGAACTCCGCACGCTCCGCGACGCCAACCCGCTCAGGGAGGGGCTCTGGATGAAGGAGATGATCGCCCTCCGTGAGTGCGGCCGCCGCGCCGACGCCCTCGAGGTCTACCAGCGGGCCCGCCGCACGCTCCGGGAGGAGCTCGGCCTCGAGCCCAGCGTCGACCTCAGGGACCTCCAGCAGCGCATCCTCGTCGGATTCCACGGCTGAATCGACGTAAACAGCGCCGAAGAGGCCGCCGCACCTCGGGTGCGGCGGCCTCTTGGTGCTGCCCGGTCGCCCTTCTTTGGGCGGACTGTCGTTTCGCAGCGGGATCTCTCAGCGCGCCGCGATGAGTTCCGGTCGGGCCGCGAGTCTGTTCTGGTGGGCGTCGCAGCACGTCGTGCGACGCTGCCCGGCACGAGACATCACGGAGGACAACATGACGACCACGTCCGGCCACGCGAGCAGCGACCTCCCCGGCAAGCCGCCGGTCGTCGACCTGGCCACCTGGCAGGCGGCGCGCGAGAAGCTGCTGGTCCGCGAGAAGGCGCACACCCATGAGGGCGACGCGATCGCCGCGGCCCGGCGGCGACTGCCGATGGTCGAGCTCGACGGAACGGTCGAGGTCGTCGGACCCGACGGCCCGGTCCCGTTCCTGGACCTGTTCCAGGGCCGCGACGAGCTCGTGGTCTACCAGCACATGTGGTACGACGGCGCGCCGCACCAGGGGCAGTGCGAGGGCTGCACCACCACGGCCTGGCATGTGAAGGACGCCGTCTACCTCAACGCCCGCGGCGTCTCGTTCGCCGTCCTGACCTCGGGCACGTGGGACGAGGTGGCTCCCTACGTCGAGTTCATGGGTTACACCCAGCCCTGGTACTCGGTACGGGGCGTGGAGGCGCCGGTCGGCGGAGGAATGGGCCACCTCGCCTGTTTCCTGCGCGACGGCGACCGCGTGTTCCTGACCTACTCCACGACGGGCCGTGGCAACGAGCCGGTCAACGGGTCCCTCAGCCTGCTCGACATGACGCCCTACGGCCGCGGCGAGGCGTGGGAGGACAACCCCGAGGGCCGGTCCGTGATCGGCGATGTCCGCGAGGGGCATCCGTCCGTGGGCGGCCAGGCCTGCTGGTACTGGCGCGCGGACGCCGACGGTGTAGCCGACTGGGGCCCGACCAGCCGCCCCGTGCCGCAGTGGACCCGCCCCGGCGCGACCCCCGTGAACACCCTCGGCCGACAGGGCCACCACCACTGACGGCGTACTGATCCGCGCGGCCACCCGGCAACACCTGTGCCTGCGTGGGCTATTGGGCCGCGTTGCGCCATACCTTCACGTCCAAGGTGGCGTACGTCGTCCCGGACGAGCCCTGGTACGTCACGAGCCCCACGTGCCCCGTCCCGCTGATGACGCACATCTGCTGGCCGACGGTGAGGTCCTTGACCCAGATGTAGCTCTTGTAGCCGGTCGCCGCCTTGCACGCGTCCAGGCTTCCCTGCCGACCCGCCGGCAGCAGGGCGAGGGAGCTGCCGGAGTCGGTGCCGGGGGCGAGGACCGCGCCCGAGGAGTAGACGGCGTAGGTCAGGTCCTCGTCGGAGGTCCCGGTGTCCGCCTTGGACCGCACCGGAGTGTCCGCCAGATAGAGGTCGTGGCTCTTGGTCATCTGGATCCCGGAGTACGTCACCGGGACAGGGGTCGTCGGAGCCGCGGGCTCACTGGACGCGGCGGTCGGGGGAGCCGAGGTCGCGGTCCGCGTGGGCGTCGGGGGCCCCGAAGGGCTCGCGGGCAGAGCGGACTTGACGGGTTTGGGCTTCTCCGAGGCCCGGGCGGACGGGGAGCCGGACGTCGACGGCGACGCCTTCTCGGCCGTGGCCGACTGTGAAGCGGCCACCTCCTGCGCCTGGGGGTCGCTCTTGTCGCCGTCCCCCGGAACGAGCAGCAGCGCGGCGGTTGCCCCACCGGCGACGAGCACGACGGCGGCCGCCGACAACACCCAGCCCCGGCCCTTGCGGCCCTGGCCGCCCGAGTCGGCCGAGTCGACCGAGGAGGTCTGCGCGGCGGCAGACGACTGCGGCTGCGACCAGTGAGGCGGAGCGCCGTAGGGACCTGGCGTGGCCCCTGGCCCCATCACGAAGGGACCACCGGGCGGCGCGGCGTGGGAGGGGGAGGTGGGGGAGTAAGGCGTCGGGTACCCGTAGCCACCGGAGCCGGCGGGCCCGAAGCCGCCGGATCCCGCCGACCCGGCAGCGCTGGAGCCGGCGGATCCGAAGCCGCCCGAGCCTGCGGACCCGAGACCGCCCGAGCCCGCCGACCCGAAACCACCCGAACCCACAGGCCCGAAGCCGCCGGAAGCGTGAGCGCCCGGAGCCGCCCCCGCCCGGGCCTGATCGGCGCCTTCGGCTCGGGCCGCGATGCCCGCCGCCAGTTCACCCGGCAGCCACGCGCCGGACGTGAACCGCGCTTCGTCACCGCGGTTGGTCTGGATCGTCGATACGGAGCGTATGACCTCCTCGACGGAGGGCCGCTCGGCGGCGGGCTTGCGCAGACACCGGGCCACCAACTCCTGTATCTCCATGGGCACACGGCCGAGGTCGGGCTCCTCGTGCACCACCCGATAGAGGACCGCGTGCGGGTCGCCTTCGCCGAAAGCCGCGCCGCCGGTCGCCGCGAACACGGCGGTCTGCCCAAGCGCGAACACGTCGGCCGAGGCGAGAGCCTCGCCGCCGAGTATCTGTTCCGGCGCCATATAGGCGATGGTGCCGAGGGCCGTGCCGCTCTGTGTCACCGACGTGGTGTCCGCGGCTCGCGCGACGCCGAAGTCGATGACCCGCGGGCCGTCCGCGGCGAGCAGCACGTTCGAGGGCTTGAGGTCCCGGTGCACGATGCCCTCGCGGTGCACCGCCTGCAGGGCCTCCGCGACACCGGCGATCAGCCGCAGCACAGTGTCGACGGGCAGCGGCCCGTGATCGCTCACCGCGTCGGCGAGGGACGGCCCCGGTACGTAGGCGGTCGCACACCAGGGCATGGATCCCTCGGTGTCGCTGTCCACGACCGGCGCCGTGTAGAGCCCGTGCACCCGGCTCGCGGAGGCCACCTCGGCCCGGAACCGCTTGCGGAACTCGGGGTTCTCGGCCAGCTCCGGCCGGATCACCTTGACCGCGACGGCCCGCCCGCCCGGCGTGTGCGAGAGGTAGACGCGCCCCATGCCGCCGGCCCCGAGCCGCGCCACCAGCCGGTATCCGCCGACGACTTGCGGATCACCGTCCTCCAGTGGCTGGAAACTCCCCGTATCGGGCCCACCGTTGCTCAACACGCGCCACTCCACCCCGTGATCTGCTCTCTGGTTCCCCATTGCATCACGGGCCCCTCGCGTCGCGCCCGCTGGTGGAGTACTCGTGGAACCCGCGGAGACCCGGACCGCCCCGCCTTCGGCGGGATTGTTAGCCTTGACCGTGATCGATTCCCTCATAGACGGTCGGATACACGGCCGAGGCTCACGATGAGCGTCGTCGACTCCTTCCCGCTCGGTGCCGCGACCACGCTTGCCGAACTCGCCCGGGACCCGCATCCACGACTGGCACTGCTCCGCGCGCAGGAGCCCGTCTCCTGGCTCCCCGAACTGAACGGCTGGCTCGTGACTCGCCGCGACCTCGCGCTGGGCGTGATGCGGGACGCCGAGACCTTCACCGTCGACGACCCCCGGTTCTCCACCGCACAGGTCGTCGGCCCGAGCATGCTGTCCCTGGACGGTGACCAGCACGCCCGCCACCGCGAGCCCTTCACCGCTCCCTTCCGCCCCCGGGAAGTGCGTGAGGGTTTCGCCTCGTTCATCGAGCGGGAGACCGACCGGCTCATCACCGCACTGGAACCCGCGGGCGCCGTCGAACTGCGACGTGCCTTCGCCGGCCCGCTGGCGGTCGCCGTCGTGACCGAGGCACTCGGTCTTGTCGGCACCACCGCGGCCACGGTGCTCGCCTGGTACGACTCCATCGTGGGGGCGGTCTCGGACATCACCGCCGGACACGAGGCGGGACCGGCCGGCCCGGCGGCGTACGCCCAACTGCGGGCCGCGGTGGAAGCCACCGTCGCGGACCGGGGCGCCGCCTCGCTCCTCGGTTCCGCCGCCGGGCGGCTGACGCTGCCGGAGGTGGCGTCCAATGCCGCGGTGCTGATGTTCGGCGGCATAGAGACCATCGAGGCAATGATCACCAACGCGCTGCTGCACCTGCTGCAACGCCCCGATCAACTCGCCCTTGTCCGGGCCGACTTCGGTCTGCTGGACGGCGCGATCGAGGAATCCCTGCGCCTCGAACCCGGGGCGGCGGTCGTCGACCGCTACGCCACCCGTGACACCGTCCTCGGCCCGGCCACGATCCGCCGAGGCGAACTGGTCACCGTCTCCCTGACGGGCGCCAACCGCGACCCGGCCGTCTTCCCCGACCCCGACCGGTTCGATGTCCGCCGCGAGAACGCGCGCCTCCAACTGGCCTTCGCACACGGCCCGCACTACTGCCTCGCCGCGCACCTCGCCCGCCTGGAGACCCGCATAGCCCTGCAGCGACTGCTCGAACGCCTCCCTGCCCTGCGCCTCGACCCGGACCGCCCCGCCGCTGCACAGGGACTGGTCTTCCGTAAGCCCCCAACTCTGCATGTGCTGTGGGACGGTCCTGCCTGACCGGCCGGCGGTGTCATTGGAACAGAGCGTCCAGGTCCGGCTTCTTGTCGCCGAAGATCCCGTCCTGCTCACCCAGGGAGGCCAGCTTTTCCAGAGAGGGCATGTCGATCTGCGTCGGCCAGTCGGGCAGCGTCAGCTTCTCCATCACCTCGCTGTCGATCTTGGTGTAGACGGTGAGGATCTGGCGCGCCTCCTCCGGGTGCTCGGAGGCGTACTCCAGTGACTCGGTCATCGCCTCGGTGAACTTCTTCACCAGGTCGGGGTTTTCCTTCGTCAGCCTGGTCGTCGTGAAGTACGTCGCGAGAGTGAGCCGGGGGTCGGTCTCGGCGAACGGTGACGTCACGACGCGCGCGCCCTGGGACTTGGCGATCGTCTGTGCCGGTTCGCCCATCCAGGCGGCGTCCACCCGGCCGCCGTCCAGAGCGGCCGGCATCTGGTCGAACGGTAGCTCCACGAACTTGACCTTCGAGGGGTCGCCGCCGTCCTTGCGTACCGACTCGCGCACCGTGGTGTCCCCGATGTTCTTCAGGGTGTTCACCGCCACTGTCCTCCCCGCGAGGTCCTTGGCCGACCTGATCGGGCTGTCCTTCCTGACGGCGACACCGGTGACGTCGGTGGTGGTGTTTCCGGTGGTTGTCGCCCCGTTGACCACCGACTTGACCGGCACTCCGCGGGTCTGAGCGACCATCAACGACGTGGTGTTGCTGAACCCGAACTGGAACTGGCCGCTCACCACACCCGGAATGATCGCGGCACCGCCCTGCGCACTCTCCATCTCCAGCTCGATGCCGCGGCTGCTGAAGAAGCCCTTCTTCTGGCCCAGGTAGAGCGGTGCCACATCGACGATCGGGATGATGCCGACCTTGACCTGTGCCGTCTTGTTCCCGCCCGAGGACGACGAACCATCGGTCCCGGATGAGGATCCGCATCCGGCCGCACAGGCGACCGTCAACACTGCTGTCACAAACCCGAGAATGCGCCTTTGCATGGGGCCCCTCCTGACAAGTCCTGACAAGAACGAGGATGAGTGTGCGTGTCGCGCCAACACGTATGCAGAGCAAGGGAGTTGAGCGGAAAGCTGCTCCCTGAAGGTGCAATGGGGCGATCACCCGCGGTGGTCGCCCGAGCGGCTCGCTGATCGCGACGACCCATGTTGTGCAGCATGTTGACGGCAGTAACGTACACGCCTACTTTCGCGGTGTCATGCCCCCGGACACAACGGCGGACGAGAGGCACCCCATGGCACCCTTCCCCCTTCGTGCGGCGAGAGGCGGTACCACGTGAACCGCACCAGACAGTCCTTACGAAGGCGCCGGCCGACCCTGGTCGCGGTCGCGGCGCTCCTGCTGACACTGGCCGGCCTGAGCCCCGGCGCCGGCGGCACGGCCGCCGCCGCGGAAGCACGGCGGGCGAACGGCGGCCCCATCCTGCCGGTGACAGCCTGCGCCGATCTCGCCACCGACGGCGCGACGGCAAGCGACCTGTCGGCCGTCCCGGACGCACCGACCCGGATCACCTCCGCCACGGTGGTCGAGGCCACCGCGACCGTACCGGCGTACTGCTTCGTCAAGGGCTATGTCGCCCCCCAGGTCAACTTCGAGCTCAAGCTGCCGCTCAGCACCTGGCGGGGCCGCTATCTGCAGCAAGGCTGCGGCGGGCTCTGCGGGTACATCTCCGCGACCACCTTCCCGACCGCGCCCGACCCGGCCTGCGAGGCCCGGGCCGGCGGGGACTTCGCCCTCGCCGCGACGGACGACGGCCACACCTCGCCGGGCCCCTTCAGCGCCGAGGGGTGGGGTCAGGACCAGCAACTGCGGATCGACTTCGGGTACCGGGCGGTCCATGTGGTCTCCGTTGCCGCCAAGGCGGTTATGAAGGAGTACTACGGGACGCCTCCGAGGTACTCGTACTTCAACGGCTGTTCGGACGGCGGCCGCGAGGGGCTGATGGAGGCCCAGCGCTACCCGGAGGACTTCGACGGGATCATCGCCGGTGCACCGGCCGCCTACATGCCCTTCCTCGCGAGCGAACACACCGCCTGGGTCGCCCGCGCCAACACCGGTGCGGACGGTCGCCCCGTCCTCACCGCGGACAAACTCCCGGGTCTGCACTCCGCCGTCCTCACCGCCTGTGACGGCGACGACGGTCTGATCGACGGCCAGATCGACGACCCGCGCACCTGCGACTTCGACCCCGCGTCGATCCAGTGCGCCGCCGGCGTCGACCGGACCGACTGCCTCACCCCCGCCCAGGTCACCGCTGCCCGGAAGCTGTACGCGCCGCCGACGGACGAGAACGGCCAACTGCTCTACCCCGGACGGGAGGAGCCGGGCTCGGAGATCTCCTGGGCCGGCCCGCCGGTTCCGTGGATCACCGCGCCCCCGGGCACCCCCACCTTCGCCCCCGTCACCGCGGACAACTACCTGCGCTACCTGGCGTTTCCCGTCGGACAGCCCGGTGTGCCGCTGGCCGACTGGGAGTTCACTTCGCAGAACTTCGCGGAGCTCCTGCCGGAGCAGCGCACCATCGCCGCGCTCGACCCCGATCTGAGCGAGTTCCGGGACGCGGGCGGCAAGTTGATCCTCTATCACGGGTGGGCCGACACCCTGATCCCGCCGACCGGCACCACCAACTACTACCGGGCCGTCCAGGACACCATGGGCGGACCGGCGGCCACCAACCGCTTCGCCCGCCTCTTCATGTTCCCCGGCCTCTACCACTGCACGGGGGGCGGGCCAGGCCCCGACAACTCCGACCTGGTCCACCAACTGGTCGGGTGGACCGAGCGAGGAGCGGCACCCCAGAAGATCATCGCCACCCGGGCCGACGCCAACGGCAACGCCACCCGCACCCGGCCCGTGTACCCCTATCCCATTGTCGCCAGGTACAAGGGCACCGGCAGCATCGACGACGCCGCCAACTTCGCCCCGGCGCCGCCGGCCACCCGACCCGACGACCACGTCGACTGGCTCGGCAACGACCTGCTGAAGTAACCGTCCCGACCCGTTCGGATGCCTACAGATCGAGCGTCAGCACCCCGGAAGCCGATCGGCTCACGCAGATCATCATGGTGGTGGCGGTGGGGCGTTCGGACGGGTCGATCACCGTGTCGCGGTGGTCGGGGAGCCCTGCTGTCACCGGTGTCTCGCAACTGCCGCAGTAGCCCTCCTCGCAGGAGTAGGGCACGTCCGGCAGCTTCTCCCGGACGACCTCCAGCACGGAGCGGTCCGCGGGCACCGTCATCCGCAGCCCCGAACGGCTGAGTACCACCTCGAACTCGCCGCTCCGCGCGCCAAGTTGATCCGGTGGCCCGGAGGCGGCGGTGAAGCGTTCCAGGTACGGGGTCCGGGGCCGGCCGGCCGTGCGGCACAGGGCCGTCACCGCGTCGAGCATCGGCTGCGGGCCGCACGCGTAGACGGCATGATCGGGCGGGGCGGCCGAGATCTCGGCCGCCAGGTCCGGCAGACCCGCCTCGTCCTGCGGCACGAGCAGCACCCGGTCCCCGCCCAGCGCCACCAACTCCTCCGCGTATGCCAGACGCGACCGGTCACGGGCGCCCAGGACCAGCCGCCAGGGCAGACCACGGGCGGTGAGCTCACGGGCCATCGGCAGCAGCGGGGTGACGCCGATGCCGCCTGCCAGCAGCAGATAGCCCGCCGCAGGGACCAGGGGGAAGCGATTGACCGGCCCGGTGACCTCCAACTCCCGCCCCACGAGCGCGGTTTCGTGGATCTCCCGCGACCCGCCGCGCCCGTCGGGCACCCGATGCACGGCGACCGTCCATGCCTCGGTGTCCGTCGCCTCTCCGCACAGCGAGTAGGCCCGCCGCAGCCCCGACGGCAGGGTCAGCTCCACATGCGCCCCGGGCTCCCAGGACGGCAGGGCGCCGCCGCGGGGCCGCGTCAGCCGCAGCTCCAGCACGTCATGGGCGACCCAGCGGGCCTGCCGGACCAGCAGACGGTGAGTGGCCGACGACGTCATGAGCCCTCCGTAGGCGTCCGACGTCATGGGCCCTTCGTAAGCGTCAGAAGACACGGAAGTACTCCCGCTGCTCCCAGTCGGTGACCTCCTGGCCGAAGCGGGCGAGTTCGGCACGCTTGATGCTCGCGTAGTACGCCACGAAGTCCTTGCCCAGCCGGTCGGCCAGTGCCTGGTCCGCCTCCAGTGCGTCAAGGGCCTCGCCCAGTGAACGCGGCAACGGTTCGGCCCGGGTGGCATACGGCTCGTCGGCCGCCGGGCCGGGGTCGAGATCGCCGGCCACGCCCTCGAGCCCGGCGGCGAGCTGGGAGGCGAGATAGAGGTACGGATTGGCGGCGGGCTCCCCGATCCGGTTCTCCAGCCGTGTCGCTGACGGACCGTCACCGACCACGCGCACCATCGCCCCGCGGTTGTCGCGCCCCCACACCGCGCGGTCCGGGGCCAGCGACAGCGAGCGGAACCGCTTGAAGCCGTTGAGGGTCGGCGTGGAGAACGCACTCGTGGCACGCGCGTGCCGGAGCAGCCCGCCCAGGAAGGCGGTCCCGTACGGCGACAGCGGTGGGCCGGACTCCGGACTTCCCGGGTGCTCGGGGGCGAAGAGCGCGACGCCGTCCCGCAGCACGCTCTGGTGCAGATGCCAGCCGCTGGAGAAGACCCCGGCCAGATGGGGGCGGCACATGAAGGTGGCGTGGTGGCCATGGCGGGCGGCGACCTGCTTGACGGCACTGCGCAGCAGCACCATCGCGTCGGCCGTGCCCAGCCCGTCGGCCGGCTGAAGGGTCAACTCGACCTGGCTCGGACCGAATTCGACCTCCATGCTGCGCAGCGGCAGCCCCAGGCCCTCGATGTTCGAGCGCAGGACGTCGAGCATGGGGTCGAGTTCGTCGTACCGCAGCTCGCTGAGGTACTGGTAGCCGTGATTGAGCATGCCGACCTCGGGCGCGGCGCCGGGCTGGCCGAGATCGCCGGGACCCAGGCGGGGGTCGTCGAGCCGGAAGAGATGGAACTCCACCTCCAGGCCGGTGCGGTAGGTCAGCCCGCCCGCCTGGTCGAGGACCGAGCGCAGCAGCCCGCGTGTGCACAGCGGGACCGGCCCTCCGGAGGTGAAGCGCAGGTCGCAGAGCAGCCAGCCCGTCCCCGGCGACCAGGGCAGCATCCGGAAGGTGAGCGGGTCGGGCACCATGACCATGTCGGCGGCGCCGCGCAGTTCGGGCAGTCCGAGTGGCGTCTCCTTGGTGAACAGCGGGAACACGGTCCGCCCGGAGGTGTCCTTGGCGAGGAGTGACGAGGCGATGCCGGTGCCCTCGCGCAGCACGTTGGGCAGTTCGCCGACGGTGACGGTCTTGCCGCGCAGCAGACCGTGCTGATCGGCGAAGACCACCCGTACCGCCGTCATTCCGCCGGACTCGGCGCGAGCGAGTATCTCGCCCGCCGCAGCGGTCTGTTCGGCGCTCCACAGGCCATGGCGTTCGATGAATCCCATGCCGTTCAGCCGTCCGTTCCCAGGGGGTGCGCCCAACTGCTTTCGGCGCGCTGCTTGGCGGTGACGGTCGTCCAGTGCTCCTGCCAGCCGTCCGTGGGGCCGATGCCGTCGAGGGTGACCGGCCCCTGGATCCGCCCGGCCTCCTCGGGGGACAGCACCAGGGGCGGGTCCTCGCCGCGTTCGACGGCGGAGACGGCCTCGCCGAGCATCCGGCGGTACATCACGATGACCTTGTCGGAGCGGCCCAGGTGCTCGCGGGTGCGGTCCTGGACCGTGCCCTGCCCCTCCACCGCCCACTGGTCGTGCACGTTGATGTCGGTGCCGAGACCGGTGTACGTGGTCGTGCGCTGTTCCGCCGGGTCGTAGCCGTAGTTGTTCGCGCGGCCGAAACGCGGCCGGTAGTCGGGCAGGGTGACCGCGTCGACCCGCTGGCGGCGCATCTCCTCCTGGTCCACCGGACCGCCGACGCTGGTGAACGCGGCGTACCAGTAGCAGGAGGTGTCGTCGATGGGCACGTGCCACTGGGTGATCGCCGTCTCCGCGTCGAGCGGGATGTGGAAGGCGTGCGGGAACACCTGGTGGGTGATGCGGACATGGGTGCGGCTGCCGTCCATCGGCAGGCCCTGGGTGTCGGTGCCGTCGAGGGTGCGCAGGGCGGTGATGCGGATGCCGTACGGGGTGCGGACGGCGTCGATGTCGGGTCGGCCGTACTCGCGCAGGATCTTCGTCATCGGCAGGTCGGTGCCCTGCGAGGCGGCGCGGAACTGCTTGCCGTAGCCGTCCTCGGGATCCTCGTCCTGGAAGAAGCGGTGGAGGTAGGAGGCGTGGGCCGGGTCGATACCGACTTCCAGGGCCTGGAGCCAGTTGCAGTCAAGGAGGCCCTTCCAGGCGAAGGCGTGGTCGGCGGGCGCGCGGAAGCAGTCCAGGGCGGGCAGTTCGGGCGGTTCGCCGGGACCGAGGTAGCCCCAGATGATGCCGTTGATCTCGCGCACCGGGTAACTGCCCAGCCGGACACGGGACTTGAGCGGGCTGCCCAGAGGCTCGGCGGGCGTGTCCAGGCAGGAGCCGTCGCGGCCGAAGAGCCAGCCGTGGAAGCAGCAGCGCAGTCCGCCGTCCTCCAGCCGGCCGAGCGCCAGATCGGCGCCGCGGTGCGGGCAGCCGCGGTCGACCAGGCCGAGTTCACCGCTGTCGTCGCGGAACAGGACCAGGTCCTGGCCCATGACCTTGGGCGCCACCAGGGGCCGTACGCCTTCCAGCTCCTCGGCCAGGGCGATGGGCTGCCAGTAGCGGCGCATCCATTCGCCTGCCGGGGTGCCGGGCCCGGTCCGGGTGAGCCGTATGTTCTCTTCCTCGCGCATGGGACGCCCTTCTTTCGCCGGGAGAGGTTGATCAGCCGCAGCAGTGGTCCGGGCTTTCGCCTGGAGAGGTGTTCAGCCGCAGCAGTGGTCCGGCGCCGTGGGCACCGGCGTGTGACAGGAGACGGGCGCCGGCACGTCCAGCGCCGGATTGCGGTCGAAGAACCCGTCGGGCTCAAGCCGGAGCCGCGCCCTGGCCACCGGCATCACCGGCCACTCCTCGGGGCGCGGGAAGTGGTGGGAGCCGACCGTGGCCCACAGCACCAGATCCGTGCCGTCGAGCGAGCGGTCCTCCTCCTGCCACTTGTGCACACCGTCCGCGCCGGGCTCGGCCTGGTTGGGGTACTCCCCGGCGACGAACCGCCGGTCCGCGTCGTAGGCGGTCGCCCACAACTGCCGTCCCACGAACGGGGCTCGGCGGGCGCACACGCTGTCCTCGCGCACCGGCAGCACCGCCGTGTTCTCCAAGTGGACGCGGTAGGCGGTCGGTTCGCCCATCCGGTTGCGCGCCTCGGTGCTCTCGACCCGCCAGTGCAGCGCGCGCGAGGGATCGGTGCGCCGGCCGCCCTCCGACTCGCTGAGGATCGGACGGAGCACCGTCCGGGCGGCGTTGCCGTACGGGTCGAGCTCAGGGTCGGTCTCGTGCTCGGCGGTGACCTCGACGAGCCGGTTGCGGGGGCCGTCCACCGCCATGTCGAGGCGGACGCTGAAGAAGTGCTGGTGGTTGGTGACCGCGACGTTCGGGGCGACCCGCCGGGCGTACGGGGTCTCCTCGCCCTCCGCCACACCGGTGGCGGAGAGGATGCCGGTCATCTTGATCTCCAGCATCACCGAACCGTCCTGGTACAGCGACCAGTAGAAGCCGTAGTCGTAGTTGGCCACGGTGGCGAACGCGGAGATGATCAGACGGCGGGAGCGGCGCACCTCGGTGCGGCCGGTGCGGCCGTCGTGGTGCTTCCACAGGATCCCGTCGTCCTCCTCGTGCACGCAGACGGCGTTCGGAATGAGCCGGGGGACACCGTCGCCGCCGAGCACCGCGGCGTCGAAGTACTGGATGACGCCCAGACAGTCGCAGCCGAGGGCAAGGGAGTTGGTGAGCGGGCCCGCTCCGTACTCGCCCCAGTCGAAGAAGTTCTTGCGGTACTGCGTGGAGGCGGTGTCGAAGTAGGGGACGTACATCTCGTTGACGGCTGCGCGCCGGATCACCTGGCGCGGGCCCTTCCCGGCCGCGTCGAAGGCCAGGTCGTGCAGCACGAGGCCTTCGCGGTGGCTGAAGCCGACCCGCACCGACCAGCCCTGCCAGTCGATCCGCTGACCGGTGACGGTGAAGCTCGGACCCTCGGGCTGGACGACCTCCAGCGGCTTCAGGCCCGCCCGCTCGGGCACCACCCCCGCGGCGAACACCCCGGACTCCTCCGACAGCGGGACCACACCGTGGTCCTCGATGTGCAGGATCTCCATGGTCTCCATGTCGATGATCGGCACCACGCCCTGCACCGGGCGGGCGTAACCGTTGTCGTCCTCGGAGGTGCGGTGCCAGACGCTGCCCCAGGTCAGCCGGCGGCCCGCGTACTCGGGCGGTTCGAAACCGCCGATCGACTCCGGGTCCACCATCACCAGCGACACGTCGTGGATGCCGCGCAGGGCGAGGGCCTCCTGGAAGCGCGGGTCCGCGCGGCAGGCGGCCGCGGCCTGCCGGGCCTCCTCGGAGGAACAGCCCGGACTGCGCACGTCCAGCTCGAGCCAGGCTGTGGTCTGCGGTGTGTCGCCGAGTTCGAGGCCGACCTCGTAGGCGATGCGCGCGGAGGGGCAGATCACGACCGCGCGGGCGCGCCGGGCTTCGCCGGGGACGGCTCCGCGGGCGTGGTCCTCGTCGAGGGTCACGCCCCAGAAGCGCGCGTCCTCGGTGACCCGGGCGTCGGACCTCAACACCTTTGCCGCGGTGGCCAGTTCGGCGGTGGTGAGGGGGTCCAGCGGGTGCGGTGCCTCGGCGGGTACGGGTTCGGGGGCGAGGGTGCTCACAGGGCGTTTCCTTCCGGGAGGTGGAGCTCGGTTCCGCCGTCGGCGCGCAGATCGGCGGCACCGTCGAGGCGGCCGTCGGCGGTCAGCCGTACGGCCTGGGTGTGACCGGCGAGATCGGTGCGGCCGGGCGCGACCACGACCGGCACCGCCGAGGGGAACGCGGTCGTGGCGGCCGGCACGGACCCGGGCTCGGCCAGCAGGGTCCCCGTCTCGTGGCCGATGTCGCGGGCGCCGGTCACCCAGCGCGGGCGGTCGAGGACGGCGGCCGGGTCGGCGTCGGGATCCATCAGGTCGGGCACCGTCTGGGCGAGGATCTGCGGCTGGGCCCGGCCGCCCTGGCAGCCGGCCGCAATCAGCAGGCCGGCGGACCGGCCGAGGACCGGGCACAGCGTGTGCGGCGGCCGCAGCCCGGGCCCGATGAGGGACGGGTGACCGGGCAGCAGGCTGAACGCCGAACCCCGGTTGTGCAGCACGATGCCGGTGCCCGGATCGCAGATGCCGGAGCCGAAGGTCTGGTAGACGCTCTGGATCAGGGAGACGGCCAGTCCGGTCGAGTCCACGGCGGTGATCGCGACGGTGTCCCCGGCCGGCCGGAACGGCGGCCTCGGCGGCAGCGCACCGGCGAGCGGCGCCGGGTGGAGCAGCCCGTCCAGGTCAGGTGTGCCACCGCGTGGATCGCCCAGCAGCCGGTCACGGGCCGCCGAGGCGTCCTGGCAGCGGGCCACCAGGACACCGGTCCGCTCCGGCTCGGGGAGTTTCGCGGCGGCGTTCGCGGCCTCCAGCACGGCCAGCAGGCTCACGCCCTGGCTCGGCGGGGGCGCGGCCCACCAACGGGTACCGGCCACGTCGAGCACCAACGGTTCGACACTCTCCGCACGGTGGGCCGCGAGGTCGCCCGCGGTGAGCGGGCTGCCGGCCCGGCGCAGCCCGTCCGCCAGTGCCTCGGCGATCGCTCCCCGGTAGAAGGACGACGGATCGTCCGCGAGTGCTCGCAGTACGGTGGCCAGGCGCGGTTGCGGGAGCGGATCACCCTCGTCGAGCGGCGCCCCGCCGGGGCCGGTCAGCAGTGCGTCGAGCCCGGGATCCTCGCCGATCCGGGCGGCCCGCTCGCGCACGGCGCGCGCCAGACCCGCCGAGACGGTGGCGCCCTCGTCCGCCAGTGCGGCGGCGTCCCGCAAGGCAGCGGCCAGGGCGCCCGGTGTGCCGTACGCCTCGGCGAGCGCGGTCCAGCCGGCCACCACGCCCGGCACGGTGACCGTCTGCGGGCCCTGCGCGGGCATCCGTGCGTCAGCCGCGCGCAGCGCGTCGACGTCCACGTCCTGTGCGGCGGCCCCCGCCGACAGCACCGCCCGCACGCCGCCGTCGGGGGAGTGGACGAGGGCGATCAAGTCGCCGCCCAGGGAGCACTGGTGGGGGTAGACGACGGTGAGGGCGGCGGCCGCCGCGAGTGCCGCGTCCACCGCGTTGCCGCCCCGCAGCGCCGCCTGCCGGGCGGCCGTCAGCGCCGCCGGGTGCGGTGCGGCCACGATCAGCCCAGAGGGGGTCGTCACGCCTCGTCCCTCGGCAGGAGCACGGTGCGCGAGGGGGCGGCCTCGGCGCCCTGCAACGGCAGGGGGAGGGAGAGCATGTCGTACACACCGGCCGGTGTGTGCAGCAGGTCGACCACTTCAAGGATCAACACGTCCGCGCCGCACAGCAGTTGGTGGGTCTCCCAGTGGGTGGTGTAGGCCACTGCCTCTATGCTCAGGTAGTCGATGCCCGCGGTGCGCACCCCGGCCTCGATGAGGCGTTCCGCGCCGTCCGGGGCCAGTCCGACCCACTGCCGGGCCTTCCACGGGCTGCGCAGTACGCCCTCGGAGTTGCTGGTGCGCAGCAGTACCCGTTCCTCGTCGCCGAGACCGGCCGCGTCGAGGTCGGCGGCAGTGATCTGCTCTTTCACATGGGTGAGGTCCAGCACTCGTGCGGTGCCGTTGAGCGCGGACAGGTCGAGCCGGTCGACCGTTTTTCCGCCGTCGATGAAGTGGGCGGGGGCGTCGATGTGGGTGCCCGTGTGGGCGCCGATGCGCCAGCGGCTCACGTTGGAGGCGTCGCCTGCGGTGCGGGACTCGACGATCTCCACCTCGGGGCGGCGGCCCCAGTGCAGCATGCCGGGGTGGATCGGGACCGACACGTCGATGGCCTTGGAGAAGTCAAGAGTCATGCATTGCTCCCATTGGATGCGGATATAATGGAAGTGGATCCAAAATTGAACGGCTCAGGATGCCGGCGGGCGCGTGGCAAACTGCTCCACCACCGCGCACCCTCCGACCGACCCCGAGAAGGGCTTGACCGACTCCGATGACCCCCCAGACTGACGACGGCGCCCTCGTCGACGACATCGCGGCCCGTATCCGCGCGCGGATCATGAACGGTGAGCTGGCGATCGGCAAACCGCTGCGCCAGGCGGCGCTGGCCACCGAGTTCGGGGTCAGCCGCACGCCGGTGCGCGAGGCGCTGCGGCAGCTGCAGAACGGCGGGCTGATCGAGATGCAGCCCAACCGCGGCGCGGTGGTCCGGGTACCCGCTCCGTGGGAGGTGCGCCAGGCCTACGAGGTGCGCGCCGAGCTGGAGGCACTGGCGGCCCGGCGCGCCGCTTCGCGTGTGACGGAGCGCCAGCTCACCGCGCTGCGCGAGCACAACGCCGTCCTGCGCGAGGCCGCCGAGCGGGCCGCCGGCGAGCAGACCGCCGGTGGCAGTCCCGCCACCACGGCTGCCAACGACTGCTTCCACACGGTCGTCTGCGAGGCGGCCGACAACCCCTGGCTCAGCCGGATGATCGACCGGATCAACGAGACCTTCCCGCGCAACGTGTCCTCGCTCGCCCTCGCCGGTGACGAGCGCCACCGCCAGCTGAACATCCGTGAACACGAGGCGCTCATCGACGCGTTGACCGCCCACGACGCCGACCGCGCCCAGGAGGTCATGCGCGAGCACGTCATCAACGCCGGCGAGCATCTGACGGCCTGGTACGAGCGCCGCTCCCAGACCGTCTTCCACGGCTGAGCGGACTCCGGGTGACCCCCCGGTGGTGCCCTTCACCGGGCGCTCCCGGGAGACAGCCGGGCCGGGGACAGGAAGTCCAGGTCCGGGCGAGCGGTCCCGCACACGAGGTCGGCCAGCGCCTCGCCGAGCGCAGGACCGAACTTGAAGCCGTGCCCTGAGCAGGCCGAGGCCACCAACACCTGGGGCACGCCCGGTACTTCGCCGACCACGAAACGCCGGTCGGCCGTCATGGTGTAGAGGCAGGTCAGGCTCTCGGTCACCGGACCGGCACCGGGCAGAACCTGCGCCACCGCCTCGGCGAGCAGGGCGAGTTCGTCCCCGGTAGCGGGTGGCCGGGCCGTGTCCGGATCCCAGGCCGGGCCGCTGTCCAGGCCCGCCTTGAGGCCGCGCCCGTCGGCCGCCGGGAAGCCGTACAGCAGCCCCTGCGGCAGATCCACCGAGAAACTGCCCAGACCGGACCTGCCCAGCGGGCCCGCCGGGTCGGCGGCGAAGTAGGCGTTGACTATGCGAGTGACCGTCAGATGTGGGGCCAGCGACGGGACTTGGGCCGCCGTCCAGGGACCGGTGCACAGCACCAGACGCCGGGTACGCAGCACACCGTCGGTGGTGCGCACCACGACCTGGTCGCCGTCGGGCTCCCAGTCGATGACCGGGGTGTCGTCCCAGATGGTGGCTCCTGACCTTTCGGCCAGGGCGAGTTGGGCCAGCAGAGCCTCCTGCACGTCGATGATCCCGGCCCGCGGATCGTGCACCGCACCGAATCCGGCGGGCAGCCGCAGCCCCGGGAAGATCCGTGCCGCCTCCTCGGGACCGACCAGCCGGCAGCCGGGGCCGCGCAGCGGATCGGGACGGTCCACCGGCGCCGCGTACAACCCCCCGGTGATGTCGACCAGTTGGGTCTTCGCGGCCTTCTCCAGTTCCTCCCAGGCCTGGTACGCGGTGGCCACCAGACCGTCCCAGTCGGTGTGCGGATAAGCGCGCCGGATCATCCGCGTCGCCCCGTGCGAGGAACCCAGGTCGTGGCCCAGGGCGTACTGCTCCAGGCCCAGGACGTCGAGTCCGCGCGCCGCAAGACCGCGCAGGGCGGCACCGCCGTGCACACCGAGACCGACCACGATCGCGTCATGGAGCCGGGATTCGGGGCGCGCCGAACGGGGTGTGGGGGCGTCCGCGGGCGACGCCGTTGCGGAACCGCTGCTCTGCGAGGCGGTGCCGTGACGGTTGGCGATCTCGTTCACCGCCTCGACCAGGGCGTCCACGTCGGCCTCGTCGTTGTAGACGTGCACCGAGGCCCGTACCACCTTGGTCAGGCCGCGGGGGTCCATGTCCCAGCGGCCGTGCGCCGCCGGTACCGCGATCAAATGGACCCGGCGGCGGGCGAGTTCGCGCTGTACGTCGGTGGGGTCGAGACCGTCGACCACGAAGGTGACGATGGCGCCGCCCGCGGCCGGCGGGTCGGTGACGTGGACGCCCGGCAGCGCGGCGAGGCGTTCCCGCAGTGCCGCGGTGACCGTCGCCAGGTGCCGGGCGACGGTGTCGACGCCCAGGGCGCTCAGGTCGGCGAGCGCTGCCCCCAGGCCCAGGCGCAGGGCGTGCGCGGCTTCCCACAGCTCGAACCGTTTGGCGTCCGGCACCAGTTCCCAGCTGCGCTCGGCGATCCACCGGGCACCCCGGACATCGGGCGCCTCGGGGGCGAGCCGGTCCAGGAGGGGACGGCGGACCGCGAGCACCCCGGTGCCGCGCGGAGCGCGCAGGAACTTGCGGCCGGTCCCGACGAGCAGGTCGCAGCCGAGGGCGTCCATGTCGACCGGCAGCTGACCGAGCGACTGCGTCGCGTCCAGCAGGAAAGGCACTCCGTGGGCCCGGGTCAACGCACCGATTCCGGCGGCGGGTTCGACAAGACCGGAAGAGGTCGGCACATGGGCCGCGGTCACCAGGGCGGCGGGACCGGTGCGCAGCGCCGTCTCCAGGGCCTCCAGATCCACCGCGCCGTCCGGGCCGTTGGGCAGCAGCTCCACCCGGACACCGTGGTCGCGCTCGGCCGACAGCAGGTGCAGCGCGCTGCTGACGTAGCTGGAGCGGGCCGCCAGTACCCGGTCCCCGGGGCGGAGCCGCAGCGCCGACACCGCGCGCTGCCAGCCGGCCGTCGCACTCTCGACGAGGGCGACCTCCTCCGGCCGGGCGCCGAGGAGTTCGGCGACACGCGCGTAGACGGCGGCCAGGGCGGGAGCGGCGTGCTGTGCGGCCTCGTAACCCCCGGACAGGCTCTCGGCCCTGAGGTGGTCGATGACCGCCTCGACCGTGCCGGTGGCGAGCAGGGCCGCGCCGGCGGCGTTGAAGTGGTGGCCGGTGAAGGAGCCCGGCGTGCGAGTGCGCTCGGCCGCGACGTCCAAGGGGCGGGCCGCCGGGAGAGGGGGCCCCGATGCCGGGTGCGAGGAGGTGGTCCGGGTCGTCACAGGGGCGCTCACAGGGCGATGGTGATGCTCTTGAGCTCGGTGAACCCGTCGACGGCGGCGTCACCGAGGTCCCTGCCGAGGCCCGACTGCTTCATCCCGCCGAAGGCCACGGCGGGGTCGAACTCGTTGTACGTGTTCACCCACACGGTCCCGGCCTCCAACGCGGCGGCGGTGCGGTGGGCGCGGGCCAGGCTGCCGGTCCACACGCCGGCGGCGAGCCCGTACTCGCTGTCGTTGGCCAGCGCGATCGCCTCCTCCTCGCTGTCGAAGGGGATGACCATGACGACCGGGCCGAAGATCTCCTCCCGGGCGATCCGCATGTGGGGGGTGACACCGGTGAACACCGTCGGTTGCACGAACCAGCCGGGACCGGTGAGCGGTTCGCCGCCGGCGGCCACCTCGGCGCCCTCGGCGCGGCCCAGTTCGACATAGCCGGTGACCCGGTCGTACTGCTCCTGGGACACCAGCGGACCGATGTTGATGCCGCCCTCCAGACCCGGGCCGATCCGCAGCGCCTCCACCGCCGGAACCAGCCGCTCGAGCAACTCCTTCACGACCGTGCGCTCCACCAGCAGCCTGCTCCCCGCCGTGCACATCTGCCCGGAGTGCCCGAACACCGCGCGCACGGCGTTCGGGACCACCGCGTCCAGATCGGCGTCCGCGAAGACGATGTTGGGCGACTTGCCGCCCAGTTCGAGGGTGAGCCGCTTCACCGAAGGCGCCGCCGCGGCCATGATCAGCCGCCCGACCTCGGTGGACCCGGTGAAGGACACCTTGGCGACATCGGGATGCGCGACCAGTTCCGCACCCGTACGCCCGTCACCGGTCACCACGTTGACCACCCCCTCGGGCACGCCCGCCTCCAGGCAGAGCGCGGCCAGCCGCAGCGCGGTCAGCGGAGTCTGCTCGGCCGGCTTGACCACGACCGTGCAGCCGGCGGCCAGGGCGGGGGCGACCTTCCACGCGGCGATCATGAAGGGGAAGTTCCACGGCAGGACGGCGGCGACCACGCCGACCGGCTCACGCACGCTGTAGACGTGCCGGTCCGCGGCGGCGGCATGCACGGTGCCCGTCAACCGGGTCGGGGTGCCGGCGAAATGGCGGATGGCCTGCAGGCCCAGCTCCACATCGCCGCGCGCCCGCTCGATGGCCTTGCCGTTGTCCAGGGTGTCCAGGACCGCCAGTTGTTCGGCGTCACGCTCCACCAGGTCGGCGAGGCGCAGCAACACGTCGCGGCGCTGGCGGGGCGGCAGCCCGCGCCAGCGGCGGTCTCGGTGCGCGGCGGTGGCGGCGGCGACCGCCGCGGACACCTCCTCGGGTCCGGCCTGGGCGATGGTGGTGAGCTGCTTCCGGGTGGCGGGGTCGAGCACCGGGATGCGCTCCCGCGCGCTGCCCGTGGTCCACTCGCCGCCGATGAGCATGGGCTCGCAGTCCGGCAGGTGGGGGAGCGTGATGCTGGGGTCCAAGATGTTCTCCTTCTGGGTCGGATCGCCGTCCCGCGCCGGGGAGTTGAGCCGAGCCGTTGCCTGGGGAGCAGCGACGGACGGACGGCCGGAACCGACGATCGCGCCCGGCGCCGTGGACTCGAGCCGTGGCGTCGCGCCCGGCGCCGTGGACTCGGCTGTCGTTTCCGGTCCTGCCGTCACGCGTGGCGGCCGGGACGGTGGGCCGGATCCGGCCACGGTTCGCGGACCGCCGCGGAGACCGCCCGGGCGGTGGTGAGGACGCAGCGGTCGAACTCCGCCTCGCCGTGCTTCGCGTCGGCGTCGGTCACGTCCCGGCCCCAGACCCCGGTCTCGCTGACCTGGTCCATGCGGTAGTCCCAGAAGGAGTCGACGTCGACATGGGAGGTGGCCCGTTCCATCCGGACCAGCTCCGGCGCCAGATGCAGCATCACGGAGGTCTCGAAGAAGTTGGCGTGCATCAACGCCCGCCCGTAGGTGACGTGTCCGTCGACCTCGGGCCCCGGGTACATCGTCACGTACCCCAACGCCCTGACCCTGGCGTCCCGGTGACGGACCCTCAGTTTCTCGGCCGAGACATCGAGCGCGCCGTTGTTCCAGATGTGCCCGTTGAGCAGGATGAACTGCCGTACCCCGGAGGCGTACAAGGAGTCGATGACGTCCTCCACCACGGCGATCATGGTCTCGGGGCGCAGCGCAACCGTCCCGGCGAAGCCGCCGTGGGACGCGGACACCCCGAAGCTCAGGGGCGGCAGGACGGGTACGCCGGTGAGGGCGGAGACCCCCAGGGCGACGGCCTCACCGATCCGGGTGTCCACCGAGAGTGGAAGATGGGGGCCGTGCTGCTCGGTGGCGCCGACGGGGATGATGACGGCGTCCTGGGCGGCGGCGGTGGACTCGGCCTCCGGCCAGGTCAGCTCCTCCCACAGCACCGGGGAGCCGGTTCCGCCCAACTGGGCGGTGAGTCCGGGGACGTCGAGGCCGGTGGGTACGGTGCGACCGTAGGGCCCGGGAATGGTTGCGGGCATGGTTCTCCTCTCCTGGGGGCCGGTGGTGCTCACCACTGGCGTCGGCTCTTCTCGGGCAGCAGGTCGAGGGCGCGCAACGGGACGGGTTCGTCGCCGTCGACCGTGGTGACCCACACGTCGGCGTCCGGGCAGTAGTCACTGATCAGCTCGCGGCACACCCCGCAAGGGGCGATGATCCGGAACCGGCCCGCCGGCTTGATCTGCACCGAGACCACCGAGGTGATGCTCAACGGCTCCCCGGCGGGCAGGGCACCGCGGGCGGTCCCCATGGCCACCCCTTCGGCACAGATCGAACTGCGCCGGCAGGAGCCCTCCACATGGACGCCGGTGTGCACACTCCCGTCCGCCGTACGCAGCGCGGTCGCCACCTCGTGACGGCCCGACTGCCAGACCCGGGTCAACAACTCCTGGGCGATGGCGAGGAGTTCGGCGTCCGCCGCGCTCATCGACAGCGGGGTCGGCACGGGCCAGACGTCCGTGGCGGTCATGCCGGCAGGCCCAGCAGCCGGGCCATGTTGCCGCCCTCGACGAGCGCCCGGTCCTTCTCGTCCACGACCGCCTTCGCGATCTTCATGCGCTCCAGGTCGAAGTCCGAACCGGGCCACTCACTGCCCATCAGGATCTTCTCGGGCCCAAGACGTGCGTAGGCCCGCTTCACATCGCTCATCAGGGTCGCCGAAGTCTCCAGGTACACGTGCGGCTGCCGCTCGGCCACGATGATCGCCTCCGGCACGTTCCACACCGCCCCCATGTGCGCGATGATCGTCGGCACCTCCGGGTGGTCCCGGGCGATCTCCTCGATGGCCAGCGGCGCGCAGAACGCGTCGTCGAGCGCGTTGATCAGGACCAGCAGTCCGCGCCGGGCACACGCCTCGAACACCGGATCCAGGAGCCCGTGGTCGGCGACGTGGTAACCGTGCAGACTCGGGTGCAGCTTCAGCCCCACCAGGCCCGCGTCGGCCATCCGGTCGATCTCGTCGAGCGCGTCGTCGGCCTGCGGCATCACCTGCCCGAAGCCGAAGAACCGGTCCGGGTACGCGGCCACCAGCGAGGCGATGAAGTCGTTCTCGATGCGCTGGGCGAGCGAGCACACCATCGCCATGTCCACCCCCGCGGCGTCCATCCGGTCGAGGATGCGCCGGGGCTCGAAGGGCGTGTACGGCGGCGGGGCCTGGCCCTTGCGCGCTCCGGTCAGGTAGTCCGAGCGACCGCGGACGTCCTGCGTGGTGTTGTACGCGTCGATGATCAAAGCGTTTCGACCTCACTCACTGGACTCGGGGACCGGGTGGACTCACCGGTCACCAGGGGCAGATGGCAGCGCACGCTGCGCCCGGGCGCGATCTCGCGCAGCTCGGGCCTGCTGATCCGGCACTCCTCCGTCGCGAAGGGGCACCGGGTACGGAACAGGCAGCCCTCCGGCGGATTCGCCGGATCGGGCAACTCGCCCTCCAGGACCCGCTGTTCACGGGGCGCTCCCGGCCGCAGCACGGGAACGGAGGACAGCAGAGCGCTGCTGTAGGGGTGCGCGGGCCCGGAGAAGAACGCGTCCCGGGAGGCGATCTCCACGATCTGGCCCAGATACATGACGGCGATCCGGTCCGCGATGTGCCGTACGACGCCCAGGTCGTGGGAGATGAACAGCATCGTCAGGCCCCGGTCCCGCACCAGGTCCGACAACAGGTTCAGCACCTGCGCCTGGATCGACACGTCCAGCGCCGAGACCGCCTCGTCGGCCACGACGAACTGCGGCGAGGAGGCGAGCGCCCGTGCGATGCCGATGCGCTGACGCTGACCGCCGGAGAACTCGTGCGGCCTGCGCCGGCCGGCCTCCGCGCCGAGCCCGACGAGATCGAGCAGCTCGGCCACCGCCTTCGCAGCCTCGGCCCGGGTGGCGCCCCGAGCCCGCAGCAGCGGTTCGGCGACGATGTCGGCGATCCTGCGCCGCGGATTGAGCGAACCGAACGGATCCTGGAAGACCATCGCCAGCTCGGCCCGCGTACGGCGCAGCCCTCGTCCCCGCAGCCGGGTGAGATCCAGGCCGCCGAACTCGATCCGCCCCGAGGTGGGTTCGATCACCCGCAGCAGGGCCCTGCCCAGCGTGGACTTGCCGCACCCCGACTCGCCGACCAGACCGAGGGTCTCGCCCTGGAGGATGTCGAGGTCGATGTCGCGCAGCGCCCTGACGCGGCCGCCGGCCCGCCCCGGGTACTCGACGCGCAGCCCGCGGGCCTTGACGAGCGCGGCGGTCATGCGCTGCCTCCCTGGGAACGAGCCGTGGCACGGCCGGAGGCGGGCAGCGCGCAGGCGTCGAGATGCCCGTCGGCGCCGTGCCGCTGCCGCAGCTCAGGGCGCTCGGCGCACGCGGCGTGGACGAACGGACACCGGGGCGCGAACGCGCAGCCGGTCGGACGGTCCACGCCGGTCAGCGGACTGCCAGGGATGGTGGGCAGCCGTCGCAGGACCGGCCCGTCGATCGGTGGCACCGAACCGAGCAGCCCCATCGTGTAAGGGTGCTGAGGACGGAACAGCACCTCCTCCCGGGGCCCCTGCTCCACGATCCGCCCCGCGTACATGACGGCCACCCGGTCGGCGACCTCGGCCACGACTCCCAGGTCATGGGTGATCAGCAGTACGGCGGTGCCGTGGTCGCGCTGGACCCGCTTGAGGACCGCGAGGACCTGGGCCTGGATCGTGACGTCGAGTGCGGTGGTGGGCTCGTCCGCGATCAGCAGCGCCGGGTCGTTGGCCAGGCCCATCGCGATCATCACGCGCTGCCGCATGCCACCGGACAACTGGTGCGGGTAGGCGCGCGACGCGCGCTCCGGGCCGGCGATGCCGACCTCGCCGAGCAGTTCCACAACACGGGCCGTCGCCTGCGCGCGCGGCACGTCGCGGTGGGCGCGGATCATCTCGGAGACCTGGGCGCCCGCCCGGTGCAGGGGGTTGAGGGCGGCCAGCGCGTCCTGGAAGACGACCGCGATCTCCTTGCCGCGCACGCCACGCAACTCCCGCTCCGACGCCGCGACGAGGTCGCGTCCGCGGAAGTCTGCCGTGCCGCTGATGTGGGTGCGCGGGCCGCGGTTCAGTCCGACCAGACTCATCGCCAGGGCCGACTTGCCGGACCCCGACTCGCCTACCAGCGCCAGGACTTCACCCTGCCGCAGGGTCAGATCCACTCCGTCCACGGCCGGCAGAGGGCCGGCCCCGACCTCGAACTGGACGTGCAGACCGCGGATTTCCAGCACGGGCGCGGACTCGGGTGTGGTCGCGTCCGGGGTGTGCTGCAGAGCGGCCGTCACGAGTCGGCACCCACGGCGGCAGCCGCCGTGTGGATCAGGTCGGCCACGCGCCGCGGCCACACAAGTGTCGTGTAGTGGCTGCCCGGCACATGCTCGACGGTCGCCTTCATCCGCGCCGCCATGTCGTTCTGGATCTCAGGGCGCAGCGTGCGGTCGTCGTCGGCGACCAGGTACCAGCTGGGCAGGGTGCGCCAGGCCGGGGGACCGGACGGCTCGGTGAAGATCAGGTTCTCCGCCTTGCGGCCCTCCGCCTCTACGACGGCCCGCTGCTCGGCGGAGAGGTCGGACCCGATCTCGGCCCAGAACTCCTCGCTCGGCTCCGACTTCCACTCACCGTTCGGGCCGCGCCGCATGTACTTGGAGATCTCGGCCGGCTCGTACCGCTCGACGATCTCGTTGACGGTCTCGCCCTCGTCGGGACCGAACGCGGCGATGTACACCAGGCCCTTGACCCGCGGGTCGCGGCCGACGTTGCTGATGACCGCGCCGCCGTAGGAGTGCCCGGCCAGCAGCACGGGACCCGTTGTCTCCGCCAGGGCGGCCGCGGTGTTGGTGACGTCGTCCGACAGCGAGGTCATCGGGTTGGTGACGGTCAACAGCCGGTGGCCGAGGGCGGTGAGCAGGGGCGCCACCGCCGACCAGGTCGTCGGCCGTCCGCCGGCACCATGGACCAGCACGATGTCCATACGGGTCATCCTTTCCGTAGCCGCGGGTCGAGGACCGTGTAGAGCAGGTCCACCGCGTGGTTGACCAGGGTGAACAGCAGGGCGATGGCGAGTGCGGCGCCCTGGACGACGGGGTAGTCGCGCTGGAGGACGCCCTGCACCAGCAGGCGGCCGACACCGGCGTACGAGAAGACCGTCTCGGTGATGACCGAACCGCCGAGCAGGGACCCGAACTGGAGCCCCAGGACGGTCACGATGGGCAGCCAGGAGTTGCGCAGCACGTGATGGCGGATCACCACGCCCTCGCTCAGGCCCTTCATCCGGGCGGTCCTGACGAAGTCGTCGTCGAGCACCTCCAGGACCGAGGCGCGCACGATCCGCGTGATGAACCCGGCCATCGACAGCGCGAGGGTGACGGCGGGCAGGATCAGATGCTGTATCCAGGGCCACACCAGCTCGGGGCGGTCCTGGAGGATCGCGTCGAGCAGCACGAAGTTGGTCGTCGGGTGGTAGTCGAGCGAACTGGGCAGGCGGCCCAGGACCGGCAGCCAGCGCAGCCAGACGCCGAACACGACGATGCCGAGCACCCCGAGGGCGAACCAGGGCAGCGAGAAGCTGACCGTGGCCACGGCCCGGGTCGCGGTGTCGACCCAACTGCCCTTGCGCAGCGCGGCGATCACACCTGTGACGACTCCGAGCAGGACGGCGATCGTCATCGCCGCGAGTGTCAGCTCGATCGTGGCCGGAAGGGCGTCCCCGAGCAGCCCCAGAACACTGTTGGACCCGAAGAACGAGGTGCCGAGCCGCAGATGCACCAGGTCGTTGAGGAAGGTGCCGTACTGGGTGAGCAGCGGCTGGTCGAGCCCGAGCGCCTGGTTGACGCGCGCCTCGTTCGCGGACACCTCGGCCGCGGACAGTCCGTTCCCGCCGCCCGCCGCGAGCGAGGTCGCGGGCGAGCCCGGCAGCAGGCGCATGGCGAGGAACACCAGGCTGGCCAGCGCGAACAGCACGACGGGGATGACCGCAAGACGCCGCAGGACCAGCATGGTGACGCCCGTGGCCCACTTGGGCATGTGCAGAAACGGGGCGGCGCTCGTGGAGGCGCTCATGCGGCCCCCCTCGGGTCGAGCGCGTCACGCAGGTCGTCGCCGACGAAGTTGCAGGCGACGACGAACAGCAGGGTGAACGCCGCGGGCAGGATGACCAGTCGGGGCGCGGAGTAGAGGAACTCCTGTCCCGCCTGGACCATGTATCCCCAGTCGGGCTGCGGCGGCTGGATGCCCAGTCCGAGATAGGACAGGCCGGCCGCGAAGCCGGCCGCGACCGAGAGCGTCATGACGACCTGGGCGAGCATCGGTCCTGCGATGTTCGGCAGCAGCTCCCGCGCCAGGATGCGCGGGGTGCGGGTGCCGCCGAGCCGGCAGGCGACGACGTAGTCGCGGGCCGCCTCGCGTGCCGTCAGCGCGCGGGCCAGCCGGGCCAGACCGGGTGCGAGCGAGACGCCGATGCCGAAGACCAGGCTGACCGTGCCGGGACCGGCCACCGCCACCAGCAGGATGACGAGCAGGATGGACGGAAAAGCGAGGGCGAGATCCACGAGGCGCATCAGGACCTGCTCGACGACACCGCCGGCGTACCCGGCGATGAGCCCGATCCCGGTGCCCGCGACGGCGGCCAGCGCGGTCGCCGCGAACGACACGAGCAGCAGCGGTCGGGCGCCGTGCACGAGCCGGGCCAGCTCGTCGCGGCCCAGGTCGTCCGTGCCGAGCGGATGCCCCGAGGAGCCCAGGGGCAGCAGCGCCGACGGGGTCTGACGCAGCGGGTCGGCCTGGACCAGGAGAGGGCCGATGGCCGCCACGAGGACCAGAGCGATCAGGACGAACCACGCCAGCATGGCCGGCCAGGACCGCGCCACCCGGCGACGGCGCAGTACGGCCAGGACGGCACGCCGTGCAGCGGGGGACGGGGGCTCGGGAGGTGGCGCGACCCTGGTCGGAGCCGCGGTGTCAGACACTCGCTTTCTCCATGTAACAGCGGTGGTTGGACAGCGCGCTGGTGTTCATGTTCTTCACGTTCGAGCCGCTCACCACGAGGTTGGCGAAGCAGGCCAGCATCGAGAGCACCATGTAGTCCTCCGCCCAGCGGCGCTGGATCCTGGTGTAGGCGGCCGTGCGCTGCTTGCCGTTGGGGAGGTTCTTGGCCGTCTCCAGGTCCGCCGCGAGCGAGTCGACACCGTCGAGGGTGTCCATGCCGGTGATCGTCGCGCCGTACAGCCCGGTGGGGCTGGCCATGGCGCCGACCATGTCGTTGGCGTCGGGGACGTAGGTGTTGCGCTCCCAGATCATCAGGTCGTGGTAGTCGTCGTCGCCGTCGAGCAGGCGGGTGAAGTAGGTGGCCGGGTCGACGGAGGTGGTGGACACCTTGAACCCGACGTCGGTGAGGTTCTGGGCGACGATCTGCGCGGCCTTCGGGTGCCAGGAGTCGCTGGCCGCCATCAGCCGGATGCTCCGGCCCCCCGCGCCCGCCTCGGCGATGAGCTTCTTGGCCTGGGCGGTGTCCTGGGCGCTCAGGTCGGCGAGGCTGGCGTCGTAGTCGCTCTGCGCGGGCGGGATGGCGTAGCCCCCGGGCAGGGCGCCGACGCCGTAGAACGCCTGGCTGAGGATGGCCTTACGGTCGATGGCGAGGTTGATGGCCTTGCGGACCTTGAGCTCGGGGATGCGCCGGGCGTCGATCATCATGATGGCGTTGGCGCTGTACGGCGTCTTGTAGACGGTCACCGAGTCGTCCGCGCGCAGCTGGGAGGCCGCGGAGTACGGGGTGAACTGGGTGGCCGATATGTCGCCGCTGAGCAGCGAGCTGACGATGGTCGACGGGTCCTGGACCTGGCGCAGCACCAGCCGGTCTACGGGCGGTCTGCCGAGCCGGAAGCCGTCGAAGGCCTCCAGGGTGATGGACTGGCCGGAGGTGGCGGCGGAGAAGGCGAAGGGGCCGGTGCCGACGAGGTGCTTGCCGATGTCGGCGCCGTACTTCTTCAGCGCGGCCTTGGAGATGATGCGGCCACCGATGTCGGACAGCTGGCCGAGCGTCGTCCGGTCCGGCTTCTTGAGGACCATCTTGACGGTGAGGTCGTCCGGGGCGGTCAGCGAGGCCACGTTCGCGCCGAGGTCGGACAGCGGCCGGGTGGCGCCCTTGGGAAGTGTCTTGTCGTTCTCGTCGAACTGCCGGCCCAGGCTGGCCAGCACGTCGGCGGAGGTCAGCGTGGTGCCGTCGTGGAACTTGACGCCGTCGCGCAGGGTGAAGGTGTAGGTCAGCTGGTCGCCGGAGATCGTCCAGCTCTTGGCCAGGTCCGGGGTGGGCTCGTTGGTCTCGAAGGAAATGAAGGTCAGGCCTCGACAGATGCAGTCGACGGCCATCCAGTCGCCCAACGAGGTGTAGAACGCGGGGTCGTTGACGGCGCTGGTGGCGTCGATGGCGAGCGTCAGGGTGCCGCCCTCGCCGCTTCCCCCGGCGTCGTCGGCCGCGGCACCGCAGGCGCTCAGCAGGGCGGGGAGCCCGAAGCCGACTCCCACTCCGAGGAGCCCCGCACCGCGGAGCATGGTGCGGCGGGACACCGCGGGTGATCCATGTGACTGGTCCGGCTGGTCCGGCATGTGGCCCTCCTTGGGCACCGATCCTCAAAGAGTGGATCTCATATTCGCGAAATTGGATCCAATATCATGCTCGGTGGTCGCAGATTCCTTCTCGTGTCCCACGCGTTAAAGGCGTGTGAACCGAGCTGTGGGAGCGCGCCGCCCGTCAGCGGTCGTGGCGGCGCATCAACTCCGGCCAGACCACGGGGTCATGACCGGGAACGACTTCGTAGCCGCGCTCGGCGGCGATGCTCTTGAGCCGGCGGATGGGCTCCACCGTCCGCGCGGGATCGACCCCGATGGATGCGCCGATGGCACGCTCGTGCTCGATGTTCTCGGTCAGGTCGGCGGCGTCGAAAGCGAACACGAAGCCGCCGCCGTCTGCGAGGTCCACCACGAAACTCTGGTGTCCGGGTGTGTGCCCGGCGGTCAGTACGGCGGTCACCCCGGGCGCGATCTCCACGTCCCCGTCGGCCTGTTGCCAGTCGATACGGGGATCGTCGAAGTCGACCCGGAAGATCGAGTGGCGCTCCACCTCCGGCTGCCCCGAGAGCCCGTAGGCCAGCTCCGCGCGCTGCACGTGCACCGGCACCCGGCCCGCGAAGTGCTTCAGCCCGCCCGCATGGTCGGCGTGCAGGTGGCTGACGGCGACCGCGTGGATCGAGTCCATCGCGATGCCGGCCGCGTCAAGGGCTTCCTCCAGCGGCTCGCCCGGGCCAGGCAGGATGGGCCGGTAGGCGGGGGAGCCGTAGAAGCGGCGCCGCAGCGCGGGGTCCCGGATCAGCGCCGTGTTGAACCCGGTGTCGAGCAGCAGCCAGCCGCCGTCGCACTCCAGGAGAACGGCGGGCACCGGTTCGCGCAGCCGCTCCTCGTACGGGGCGCCGTGCACCGAAACCGACTTGGGGAGTTCCTCCCAGCCGAGCAGCAGCGGCACGATCCGCCGCACGCCCCGTAGTGTCACGTGTAACTCCCTGCTGGTAGACAGGATCAAGCACCAGGAGAACTGGTCTTCAGGATCCATAATCTAGATATTTGGATCCCAAAATGGGTTGCCGACAAGTAAAAACGCCCGCACACGGCGAACGCCTCTGTGCCCCCGGGCGAGCGGAGGCACAGAGGCGAGCGATGACTACGACGCGGTCTGGCCGGTCACGTCGGAGATCCTCCACCGCTGGTTGGACCCGGAGTTCGGGGTCCACACCGTGACGGCGGATCCGTCGGCGGTGGCCTGGCCGCCTACTTCAAGGAGCCTGCCGGTGGCGGCGTTGACCAGGGTGAAGGTGCCGTCGCCGGTGGTCGACGCGATCCACTGGACGGCCTTGTCGCACGGGCCGGTGTCCGCTTCCAGTACCGGGGCGCCGTCACGAACCGCCAGGCGCTTTCCTTCCGTCGGGTTGGTGACCACGTACCGCTGCCGGTTGCCGGTGTCGCTGCCGATCGGGCGCACCTGCCACCGCTGACCGGTGCCGACCGCATCCGAGCCCGCGGTCCTGATGACGAGCTTGGTGCCGTCGGCCGCCACGGTGAGCGCCTTGCCGCTCTGCACGCCGGTCAGCTCGTAGGTGTGGCCCTTCCGCAGCAGGGCGGCATCCTTGGCCACGCCCGACACGCCCTTGACGAGGAAGGAGGTCACGGACTGCGCGGGCACGGTGATGGTCGCCTGTCGGCCGGTGACCGCGACGGGGGTCTGCCGTGCGAGCTTGCCGTCGGCGCTCGTCACGACGGGCGTCACGGTGGCGTTGCGGGCGATGTGACCGAACTTGGACAGGTCGATCGTGACCGCGCGGGACTCCGTGGTGCTGTTGACGTGGACGACGGTCGCCGCGTTGCCCTTCTTGGCGACCGCGGCGGTGCTGGAGGTGTCGTCGGTCTTGATCAGCCGGTCGCCGGGCTTGATGAAGTGCGTGAAGTTGCGGGCGGTGTCGAACTTCGTGTTGGTGTAGATCGGGCAGGTGGCCAGGGTGTCCGCGGAGGTGCAGCTGAACGACAGCTGGACGCTGCCCCAGTTGCCGCCCTTGGCCGACTCCCCGCCGGGCTTCATGTTGTCGTAGTCCTCGACGGGCTGCCAGAACACCCAGGCCTTGGGCTCGAGTTCGCGCAGGTCGTTGACCATCTGCTGGGCAAGGCCGAGACCGGGTCGCATGTCCGTGAAGCTCTGCCCGTCGCCCCAGTCGCCCTCGACCTCGCTCATCCACAGCGGCTTGTCCGCCGCCTTGGCCAGGTCGCGCACGGTGGTGCGCTGGCCGGTGCCGTAGGTGTGGACGTTCATCTGGCCGACGAGATCGCGTACTTCCTGGGGGTAGCTGTTCCAGTTCTGCGCGAAGAGGCTGGAGTTGGTCTCGTCCATCGCGGAGATGTCCGTACCGGTCTTCGCCTTCTTGAGGGCGGGAGCCAGCGCGTCGATGACCTTCTGCTGGAGCTCGGGGCCGATGTGAGCCCCTTCCTGACGGCCGCCGACGGGCTGGCCGTCGGCTCCCAGACGCGTGCTCCAGTAACCCGTGTTGGGCTCGTTGAACGGGTCGAGGGTGTCGACCTTGATGCCGTGCGCCTTCTCCAGCAGTTTGGTCGCGCCCGCCAGATAGGCGGCGAAGTCGTCGACGGAGTCGGCCTTGAGCTGGTCGGCGTTGGCGTTGAACCCGCCTGAGACGTAACCGCTGTTGGTCATGAACCAGGGCGGCGAGTTGCTGAACGTCTCCCAGTGGGTGATGTCCTTCTTGATCCGGTCCACCCACCAGCGCTGGGTGGCGTCGGCGTCCGGGTTCCAGTCGGCCGCGTCGTCCGCGCTCCACCAGTCGGTGTCCTCGCGGGTGGTGCCCGCCGGGGCCTGCCACCAGCCCTGGACCGCTCCGCTGGCGCGCAGGTAGTCCTGCACGTCGGGGGCGTTGCCGCCGCCTATGTTGTAGCGGGCGATGTTGAGCGCGAGGCCGTCGTCGCCGAAGAGGAGGTCGGCCAGTTTCTCCCGTATCTCCGGGGGGTAGTCGCCGGTCGCGTTGGCGAACCAGACCAGGCTGGTGCCCCAGCCCTCGAAGCTCTCCGCCTTGTACGAGGGGTCGGGCTGGACGGTGACAGCGGCCGCCGCCACCGTCTCCGCGCTCGTCGGTGGGGCGGTGACCAGGGCGGCCCCGGTGGCCAGTGCGGTGACTCCGATGGTTCCCAGTAGCCGTCTTGTGCGGGTACGGCGTGCCAAGGTGTGCTCCCAACTCATAGATGGTCGCTTCAACGGACCGCCGTGCCCCACGGGCACAGGGCACGACGGTGTGCCCCTCGGATCAGGGGGTCAGAGGGCGGGCTGTCGCAGTACGGCGACCTCCCGCGGCGGCAGAACGAGCGCACCGTCGGTATCCGCGCGGCCGACCAGCACGTCCCCGGCGAGCCCGGGCAGCGGCACCGGCTCGTCGGTCCGGTTGACCAGGAAGAGATAGCGGCTGCCGCCGCCGCTTCGTACGGCCAACTCGACGCGCCCTTGCGCGACTTCGGGCAGCTCGCTGTGCACGCCCGCGTGGGCGAGCAGCCCCGGCAGCAGGCCGGCGAGGCCGTCCGCGCCGAGCCGGGTGGAGATGTACGCGGCCGAACCCCCGCCCACCGCACGGCGGGTGATCGCGGGGCGCCCGGCGTACGTACCGCTGCGGTAGTGGGCCAGCACCTCCGCCTCGGGGTCGGTGACGCTGATCCGGTCGGTCCACAGGGTGCCGGTGGCGGCGCCGTCGAGTTCGACCGATTCGCCGTCGAGCAGCGGACCGAACTCCTCGATGCGGATGCCGAGCAGGTCGCGCAGGGCTCCCGGGTAACCGCCGAGCCAGATGTGGTCGTTCTCGTCGACCACGCCGGAGAAGTACGTGGTGACCAGGTGGCCGCCGTGCTCGACGTACCGCGTGAGTTCCTTGGCCAGCGCCGCGGGGACCATGTGCAGCACGGGTGCGATCAGCAGCTCGTACCGGCCGAGGTCGGCCTGCGCGGTGACGACGTCGGCCCGGATGCCGAGGGCGAGGAGGGCGGAGTACCAGTCGAGCCCCTCCCGGCGGTAGTCGAGGAGGGCGGTGGGGTGGGAGTCCTGCTCGCTCGCCCACCACGACTCCCAGTCGAAGACGATTCCGACTCGGGCCGGCTCACGCTCGGTCCCGGCGACCGGAGCCAGCGTCTGCAGGGTCTGCCCGAGGCCGGTCACCGCGCGGAAGACGTCGCTGTCGGATCCGGCGTGGGGCACCATCGCCGAGTGGTACTTCTCGGCGCCGGCCGCCGACTGGCGCCACTGGAAGAAGCACACGGCGTCGGCGCCGTGCGCGACGTGCACCAGCGAGTCACGGGCCAGGTCGCCCGGGCGCTTGGCCACGTTGACGGGCTGCCAGTTGACGGCGCTGGTGGAGTGCTCCATGAGGAACCACGGGTGTCCGCCGGAGATGCCGCTGACGAGGTTGGCGGAGAAGGAGAGCTCGTCCCGGTCCTGGGGGCCGGGCATGACGTAGTGGTCGTTGGAGACGAAGTCGATCTCGCCCGCCCAGTCGGCGTAGTTCATGCCCTTCGTGCCGCCCATCACCATGAAGTTCGTGGTGACCGGAACCCCGGGCGTGATCTCGCGCAGCAGGTCCCGCTCCGCGCGCAGATGCTCCTTCAGCGCGTCGGAGGAGAAGCGCTTGAAGTCCAGCTGCTGCGTGGGGTTCGGGTGGGAGGCGGCAAGACGCGGCGGCAGTATCTGCTCCCAGTCGCTGTACTTCTGGGACCAGAACGCGGTGCCCCAGGCGTGGTTGAGGCCTTCGAGCGTGATGTAGCGGGCGCGCAGCCAGTCGCGGAAGGCGCGGGCCGCGTCGTCGGAGTAGTCGTAGACGTTGTGGCAGCCCAGCTCGTTGGAGACGTGCCAGGCCACCAGCGCGGGATGGTTCGCGTACCGCTCGGCCATCTTCCGCACCAGGCGCAGCGCGTGGGTGCGGAAGACGGGCGAGGTGGGGCGCCAGTGCTGCCGCGCCCCCGGCCACACCGTCTCACCGGAGGCGGTCACCGGGAGTATCTCCGGGTGTGCCGTGGTGAGCCAGGGCGGCGGGGACGCGGTGGCGGTGGCCAGATCGACCCCGATGCCGCCCGCGTGCAGCAGGTCCATGACCTCGTCGAGCCACCCGAAGTCCCACTCGTCCTGGGCCGGCTGGATGCGGGCCCAGGAGAAGATCCCCACGGAGACGACGTTGACGCCGGCTTCGCGCATCAGCCGTACGTCCTCCTCCCACACCTCACGAGGCCACTGCTCGGGGTTGTAGTCGGCGCCGTAGGCCAGGCGGGGGGTGGCGTCACCGTCCGGCCCGTGCAGCTGGGACAGGAGGGTGGAGATCATGGTGGTCCTTCCGGTGTTTCGCGCGGGGGAGGCGTGCGGGCGTACGTCGACTACTCGACGGTGAAGCCCTGCTCCTTGCCGTACTTGATGGAGGCGTCCTGCCAGGACTTCAGGCCGTCGATGAGCTTGGTGTCGGAGATGTACGCCTTGCCGACGGTGTCGTTGAAGATCGAGTTGGCGTACTGCTGGAAGGGCAGGTACGACCAGTCGGCGGCGACGTTGGCCGCGGAGTCGGCGAAGATCTCGTTGGCCTTCTGCCCGCCGAAGTACTCGAACTCCTTGTTCTGGAACGCGGAGGCCTGCAGTTCCGCCTTGGTCGCCGGGAAGGCGCCCTCGCCGATGCGGGTCTGCACGCCGGCGCCGGAGTTGGCGTACTCGACGAAGGCGTAGGCGAGTTCCTTGTTCTTGCCCAGCGTGGGCAGGGCCAGGGAGCTGCCGCCGTTCTCCGCGCTCGCCTTGTCGCCCTTGGTCCACTGCGGCATCGGAGCCGCGCGCCAGTCGCCGGCGGCGTTCGGCACGCCGGTGACGAAGTTGGCGGGCATCCAGGCGCCCGTGGTCAGGGTGGCGATGGTGCCGTCACCGAGACCCTTGTACCAGTCGTCGGTCCAGCCGTTGATCGGCGAGACGAGCTTCTCGTCGATGAGCTGCTGCCAGGTGTCGGTGTACTTCTTGGCGCCCGCGTCGTCGAAGTTGATCGTCACCTTGGTGCCGTCGACCTTGTAGGGGCGCGAACCGGCCTGCCACAGCATGCTGGTGGTGAAGCCCGCGTCGCCGGCGTCGTTGGCGATGTAGACCTTGGGGTCGGCCTTGTGCAGCTTGCGGGCCGCGTCGACGTACTCGTCCCAGGTGGTCGGGACCGCGATCTTGTATTTGTCGAAGACCTTCTTGTTGTAGAACATCGCCATGGGGCCCGAGTCCATCGGCAGGCCGTAGACCTTGTCACCGTCGCTCACGGCGTTCCACGGACCGGGGGTGTACTTGGAGGCGAGCTTGTCGGCTCCGTACGGGGCCAGGTCGCTGAGGCCCTTGGTGAGGGAGTACTGGCTGAGCGCGAAGTACTCGACCTGCGCGATGTCGGGCACGCCCTTCCCGGCCGAGATGGCGTTCGACAGGGCGGTGTAGTGCTTGTCGCCGGACCGCTCGCTGACGAGGTTGATCTTGACCTTGGGGTACTTCTTCTGGAAGTCGGCGGCAACCGTCTTGAGCGTGGGCTCCCAGGCCCAGACCGTGACCGTGCCGCCCTTCTTGAGGGCCGCCTGGATGTCCGAGGCGGAGACCGGCCCCTGGCTGGAGCTGTCGTCGTCGGAGCCGCCGCAGGCGGTCGCTCCCAGGGCGAGGACGGAGAGGAGGGCGATGCCGCGCATCAGGCGGCGAGTCGTTCTGCGCATGGTGCTTCCACTTCTTCGTGGGCGGGACAGGGCGAGGGTGAATGAGGTGCGGTTGAAGCGGTGTGGGGCCTGAGGGTGGTTATTCCTTGACGCTTCCGGCGGCGAGCCCGGACTGCCAGAACCTCTGCAGCAGCAGGAACGCGGCGATCAGCGGCACGATGGTGAGCAGCGAACCGGTGATCACCAGGTTGAAGATCACGTCGCCGCCGATCGTCTGGGCCTGGTTGTTCCAGGCGTCCAGGCCCAGGGTCAGGGGGTACCAGTTCGGATCCTTGAGCATGATCAGCGGCAGGAAGTAGTTGTTCCAGGTCGCGACCGTGGTGAACAGGAGGACGGTCACGGTGCCGGGGGCGAGCAGCGGCATGGCGACCTGGAAGAAGGTGCGCACCTCGCCCGCTCCGTCGATGCGGGCGGCCTCGAGCAGTTCGACGGGGATGGCCTCGGTCGCGAAGACCCACATGAGGTACAGGCCGAAGGGCGAGACCAGCGAGGGGATGATGACCGCCCACGGGGTGTCGGTCAGGCCCATCTTGCTGAACATCAGGAAGGTGGGCACCGCGAGGGCGGTTCCCGGGACGGCGACGGCACCGATGACCACGGCGAAGACGGCGCGCTTTCCGGGGAAGTTGAACTTCGCCAGCGCGTAACCGCCCAGGATCGCCAGGAGGGTTGCGCCGCCGGCGCCGAGCACGACGTACAGCAGGGTGTTCAGCAGCCAGCGGACGAAGATGCCGTCGTGGTACGTGAACGTCTGGCTGATGTTGTCCCAGAGGGCGAAGTCGTTGCTGAACCACAGTCCGGAGGAGTTGGCCAGTCCGTCCATGGTCTTGGTGGCGCTGATGACCAGCCACACCAGGGGCACCACGGTGTAGAGCAGGATCAGGCCGGTGAGCACGGTCAGCAGCACGCTGCGCTTGCGGCGCCCGGGGGTGTGTTTGCGGGGCGTGCGCAGTCGGGGCGCGCTCTTGGTCGTGCCGGCGGCCGGGACGGATGCGGACTGGGAAGCGGTGGTGACAGGGCTGCTCGTGCTGCTCATTGGGTCACGCTCCCTTGCGCATGCCGCGGAGCTGCACGACATAGGCGATGACCATGGTGATCAGCCCCATGATGATGGCGACCGCCGCGGAGTAGTTGTGCTGCTGGCCGTTGAATGACAGCGAGTACGTGTAGTAGTTCGGCGTGAAGTCCGTGGTGATGGCGTTGCGCGCCAGCGGCCGCAGGATGCTCGGCTCGTTGAAGAGCTGGAAGCTGCCGATGATCGAGAAGATCGTCGCGATGACGAGGGCGCCGCGGATGGCCGGGAGCTTGATCGCGCTGATGATGCGGAACTGCCCGGCGCCGTCGATCTCCGCGGCCTCGTACAGCGAGTTCGGGATGACCCGCAGCGCGGAGTAGAAGATCAGCATGTTGTAGCCGATGAACTCCCAGGTGACGATGTTGCCGATCGACGCCAGGACCAGGTCGGAGGAGAGCGGGTCGGGCAGGCTGACGTCGAAGGCCGAGTTGATGTCGCCCACCAGCCCGTACTTCGTGCCGTACATGAAGCCCCACATCAGAGTGGCGACCACGGCGGGCACGGCGTACGGCAGGAAGATCGTGATGCGGAAGAAGTCCGTGCCGTACAGGCGCCCGCTGTCCAGGGCGAGGGCGATCAGCAGGGCGATGCCGAGCATGATCGGCACCTGCACGGCGAGGAACAGCGCCACCCGTGTGAGGGAGGACCAGAACTGGTCGTCCTGCAGGGCCTGTTGGTAGTTGTCCAGACCGACGAAGCTCGTGCCGCCGATCAACTGGTCCCTGAAGAGGCTGAGGTAGATCGAGTACACGATCGGCGCCAGGAACACCAGGGCGAACACGGCCACGAAGGGCCCGATGAACCCCCACCCCGTCCAGGAACGGCGGTCCCGTTTCGCCGGCGGCCGGTCGTGTCCTGATACCGCCGCAGGGGGCTGAAGCGTCGTCATGTCGTTCCTCGCTCGTCCATCTCGGAACCGGCGTCGCACGGCGCCGCGATGTTTGCGTAAACATCTCGCCCCGGGATGAGCCGTGGGCTGTTATGTTTACGTAAACATCTGATGGCGGCATGTCTACACTGCCCCAATGTCGGTGGTCAAGAGTCGTCTGATGTAACGGCAATTGCGACTTGGGTAACAAGGGAGACAGGTGGATACCGCGGACAGCGCCTCGGCGAGTACGGATCGGATACGCGTGCGCGCGGAGCAGCGGGCCGGGCGTCGCACTCAGCGGGTGTCCATGGCTGATGTCGCCCAGCTGGCAGGCGTCTCCTCGCAGACCGTCTCCCGGGTGTCCAACGGTTACGCGGGCGTCAACGAAGAGACCCGGCGCCAGGTTCTCGCGGCCATGAAGGAGCTGGGCTACCGGCCCAACAGCGCCGCCCGGGCCCTCAAGCGCGGCGAATTCCGCACCATCGGTGTCATCACCTTCAACCTCTCCACCACGGGCAACATGCGCACCCTGGAGGCGATCGCCACCTCTGCGGCGCAGGAGGGCTACGCCGTCACGCTCCTGCCAGTCGCCGTGCCCACCCAGGACGAGGTGCGCGGCGCCTTCTCCCGGCTGGGCGAGCTCGCCGTCGACGCCGTCATCGCCATCATGGAGGTGCACCTCCTCGACGCGGCGACCATCTCCTTGCCGCCCCACGTCCAGGTCGTGGTCGCCGACTCGGATGCCGGTGACCGCTACAGCGTGGTCGACACCGACCAGGCCGGGGGAGCACGTGCAGCCGTACGGCACCTCCTGGACCTCGGGCACAGCACGATCTGGCATCTCGCCGGCCCCGAAGAGTCCTTCGCGGCGCAACGCCGTGAGGATGCCTGGCGCGCCGGACTCACCGAGGCGGGCTGTGTGCTGCCGCCCGTCGTGCGAGGCGACTGGTCGGCGGAGTCCGGCTACCGCGCGGGACTGCGGCTCGCCGACGAGCGGTCCTGTACGGCGGTTTTCGCCGCCAACGACCAGATGGCACTGGGCCTCCTGCGGGCCTTGCACGAGCGCGGCCGGAGAATCCCTGAGGACGTCAGCGTCATCGGCTTCGACGACATCCCCGAGGCCGGCTCCTTCCTGCCTCCCCTGACCACCGTCCACCAGGACTTCGCCGAAGTGGGACGCCTGTGTGTCGAGGGTGTTCTGCGGCGGATGCGGCACAAGGGGGCGGAGCACGGCACCACGCTCGTACCCACGAAACTCGTGGTGCGCGACAGTACGGCGCCGGCTCCCGCTCCTTAGTGCGGGGTGCGCCGCCGCGACGCTGAAGTGACGTTCGTGGTGGCTGTTTTGATGGAGTGTCAGGGTGGCTGGGGTCGGTCTTGCGGGTGGTGTCGGCCGGAGCCCGCGAAGGGGTCGAAGCGGCTGACGGTCTTCCGGAAGTCGTCCGGAAGTCGAGTGGAACGGGTGCGGGGCGGCGGTGCGTCAACGTTGCCGTTGCCATTGCTTCGGCAGCGGCAACGGCGTGGCGGTGAGCCCGCCGCTCCTTTCGCCGCGGTGAGCCCCCTGCTCGCACCGTCGCCCGTTACCTGAAGCCGGTCATTGCTCGGTCGCCCATCGCCGCGAGGGCGGTGGCCGGTTCGGGGGCGCCCCTATGCCGCGAGCCCCTTCAGGCGTGCCTGACAGTGTCCGCCGCCCCCGGGTAAAGAGCCCGTCATGAAATACGCGTCACCTACCTTGACACCATACCTACTAAGAAGGTTTCTTGGTCTCAAGGGCGACCGGACGTGAAAAGGGAACATTCCGCAACGGGACCGCGGAAGAGCCTCGCTTCGGCCGATCGCACACATCCTTCACGCCCCGCTCCGCACCAGCCCGTCGACCGGGCGGTCGTGCTCGGTTGGGCACCGGACAACGGAGGACCCGCGATGAAGATCGCTCCGTTCGACGAGAACGCGTTCAAGATGGACCATCCCAGGGGGACGGTCTCGTTCAACTACCTGCTCATGGGCGACCGGAGCAGGCCCATGGACAACTACCGCTACATCCTGGGCCGTCAGGAGGCCGATTTCCTGATGCCCCGGCACTGCCACACCTTCGAGCAGATCCGTCTGCCGCTGGTCGGCGACATGAACCTGGGCGAGCAGGGCATCCTGCGCGAGGGCGAGGTCGGCTACTTCCCCGAGGGCCAGACCTACGGCCCGCAGGACGACCCGCTGACCGACCCCAAGCAACTGCAGCTGGTGCTCCAGTTCGCCGGCGCCTCCGCGCTCGGTATGGGCGCGGGCCGGGGACGCGGCCCGGACAACAAGGAGGCCCAGGCCGAACAGCGCGCGGTGCGCGAGCAGCGGTTCCCCAAGCCGCGCTACAACGGCGTGGTCATCAGCAACCCGGACCACCTCAACTGGCTGCCGCTGGCAGGCTGGCCGGGCGTCAAGCGCAAGCCCGTCGGCACCTACACCGAGCGGGAGTTCTGGATCGAGTTCCTCAAGATCGACGCCGGAGCCGAATGGGTGTCGCAGAGTGAGGACGCCCGCCGCCTGACAGTCGTCCTGTCGGGCGCGGGCACCATCGAGGACACCCCGGTCGCCAAGCTCGGTGCGGTGGACGCCGGCCCCGGGGACAAGGTCCGCTTCGCGGCCACCGAGGAACTGATCCTCTTCACCGTCGGCCTGCCCCCGATCCAGCAGCCCGTCGAGCCCGACGACGACAAGTTCGTCACCTCCCTCACCGACGGCGGCATCCGGTTCGAGAACCCGAAGGACGCCGCCGACGGCTGAGTTCTCCCTGGCGGGCGGCGCCCCGGCGACATGGGCTGCGCGTGCTCTCCCGGGCTCCACCCCTACCCACATACCAAGAAGACCTCCGGCCCCACCCTCTCGATCCGACCACTCCCTCACCGACAAGACAAAGGAGCGACAGACATGAGTGGACTGAGCGTGACCCAGGCTTCGGAAATCGTGGACGCGGCACTGAGCCACGCACGTGAGCTGGGCCTGCGTCCCCTGACGGTCACCGTGCTCGACCCGGGCGGTCACCCGAAGGTCGTCAAGCGCGCGGACGGTGCGGGCATCCTGCGCCCGCAGATCGCCCACGCCAAGGCATGGGGCTCCCTGGGTACCGGCCAGGGCGGCGCCGTCGGAGCCCGCCACGCCACCCGCGACCCGGCCTTCTTCGCGGCGCTGGCCTCGATCTCCGAGGGGCGGATCGCCTCGTCCAAAGGCGGTGTGCTGATCCGGGACGAGCACGGCGAACTGCTCGGCGCGGTCGGTGTCAGTGGCGACCGGCCCGACAACGACGAGGCCGTCGCCGTCTTCGGCGTGGAGAAGGCCGGCCTGGTCGCCGACGCGGGCTGACCGCTGCCCCTGGCCGGGCGCCCTGTATCCCGACGGCATCGAACTCGCCGTACGAACCATGCCTTTCGGCAGTGAAGTGAAGTTCCAGCCGCCTCTTGCTCGGCCCACAGGGCACCACTGGCTTTCATGACCGGCACTTTCAGGAGAGGTGCCGCTGGTCGGGGCCCCGAATTCTTCGAATTCCGGACCAAGCCGTGCGGGAGTCCGCGAGCCGCGAGACCGGGACCTGAAGAGTCGCGAGATAGGGACCTGAAATGAACAACCGAAGCAGCGTCGCTTCATCGAAAGTACTGTCCGGCACCGTGAGACGGCGCATGGGCGGGATCACGGCGGCGATCGCGCTGACGGCGGCCGCGGGTTGCGCGGGCAACACCAATCCCGGTGCGGGTGAACAGATCACCGTGTCGGTCTCGATAGCGGCGCCTGCGAATGCCCCGATCTTCCTTGCCGACGAACTCGGCTATTTCGAGGACGAGGGCCTCGACGTCAAGGTGCAGATCATCGCGAACGCCAGCCTGCAGATCGCCACCGGCAAGGTGCAGTACGGCGCCGTCAACACTTCCACGGTGATCCAGGCGGCGGCGCAGGACACCAAACTGCAGCAGATCTGTGTGACCCAGGTGGACCCCTCCTACATCCTCGCGGTGAGCGACGTGGCATGGGAGCGGAACAACATGAACGACTCCATGTCGCTCAAGGAGATGCTGGCGGCCCTGGAGGGCGAGAACATCACGGCGATCGGCGGCCGCACTGTCAATCCCGGTGCGAAATTGCTGGAGAGCCTGCTGAAGAAGGAGGGCCTCCCCGCGGAGTCGATCGGCGTGCTCTCGCAGGCCAGCACCGCCGCGTCGACAGCCGCGTTCCAGAAGGGCCAAGTGGGCCTGGTCTTCCAGCCGCAGCCGATCCCCGACCAGGTTCTCTCGGTGGCGCCCGGCCGCATCATCTACGACACCGGGAGCTCCGATCTGTTCTCCGAACTGAACGGGGTCTCCTGG
The DNA here is from genome assembly GCF_041431135.1 of Streptomyces sp. NBC_00554. Taxonomy (NCBI): domain Bacteria; kingdom Bacillati; phylum Actinomycetota; class Actinomycetes; order Kitasatosporales; family Streptomycetaceae; genus Streptomyces; species Streptomyces sp. NBC_00554. The sequence continues at coordinate 9,202,945 of NZ_CP107799.1, forward strand.
TCGGGAATCGGTTCCTCGACGACCTACGCGGCCGAGCATCCCGACATCAGCGAGAAGATCTGCAACGCCATCGGCAAGGCCAACAACTACCTGGACGAGAAGCCCGAAGAGGCCGCGAAGACCCTGCACAAGGACATGAACTCCTTCGACGAGAAAGTCCTCGCGGACAGCATGGAGACCTACAAGTGGGCCAAGGACGCGGCCATGAGCGAGGAGCAGTTCGCCAAGAGCGTCGAAGTCCTCGCCGAACTCGGCATGTTCGAGCAGCCGTCCGCGGAAGTGCTCGACGGTGCCTACACGGCGGACTACCAGAAGTGAACCGGTGCGGAACGTCCGCACAGTTTGTGCTGACGCCGGGACAGGGACGAGTCGGAGGAAATGATGCAGGATCTCGGTACTGAGCGGCCGGCGGTGATCCTCGGAGATCTCACGCACCGGTTCGTGACTCCGGGTGGAGAGATGATGGACGTCCTCCAGGACGTGTCCGTCACGGTCCGCGAGAAAGAGTTCTTCACGGTCGTCGGACCCAGCGGATGCGGAAAGAGCACCCTGCTGAACATCGCGTCCGGTCTGCTCCAGCCGACCGACGGGACCATACGGTGCCTCAAGGGCGACCGGGAGTTGCAGAAGCTGGAGATCGGATACATCACCCAGGACTCCAATCTCTTCCCCTGGTTCACCGTGATCGAGAACATCATGATGCCGCTGGAGATCCGCAGGATTCCCAAACCGGAGCGGGTCGAGCGCGCCAGGGAATGGATCAAGATCGTCGGCCTGGAAGGCTTCGAGAACCACTATCCGCGGCAGTTGTCCGGCGGTATGCAGAAACGCTGCTCCATCGCCCGCACCATGGTCTACGAGCCCGAAGTGCTGCTCATGGACGAACCCTTCGGCGCGCTCGACGCGATCACGAAGCAGACGATGCAGAAGACCGTTCTGGACCTGTGGCAGCGCCGGCAGACCTCGGTCATCTTCATCACCCATGACCTGACCGAGGCGATCGCCCTCTCGGACCGCGTCGCCGTCATGACCGGCCGCCCCGGCCGGATCCGGCGGACGGTGGACATTCCCCTCGCACGGCCCAGGGACGTCTACAACATCACGGATCAGACGGGCTTTCAGGAACTGCGGCAGGAGCTGTGGAGCCTGCTCGAATCCGACATCGAGACCGATCTCAAGGGCTGAGCAGAAACCGATCTCAAGCCCTGAGCAGAAGGAGAGCACGATGGCTGTCGTCGGCGATCACGAACCACTCACCATGCGAGGGGGCCGGGTGGTCCGGCCGAAGAATTCCAAGGGGCGTCCTCGCGGACGTCACGGCACGAAGATCATGCTCGGGCAGTTCGGCATCGTGCTGCTGTTCCTGGGGGTCTGGCAGCTCCTCAGCGGCCGCGTGATCGACTACTTCCTCATCAGCAACCCGGTCGACGTCGTGGTCAAGCTGTACAACGTCCTCGGGGACAGTGCGATGCACGGCCACATCATGGCCACCGCCCAGGAGTTGGTGCTGGGGTGGGCGCTCGGCGCGTCCGCGGGTGCCGTGGTCGGCTGGGCACTCGGCGCGGCCAAGACCGCCGGCGAGATCATGGAGCCGATCCTCAACGCGATCAACGGGATCCCCAAGGTTGCCCTCGCACCGATGATGTTGCTCTGGTTCGGTCTCGGCATGGGGTCGAAGATCGCGATCGCCAGCATGATCGTTTTCTTCCTCGTCTTCTTCAACGTCTACGCGGGCATGCGCAATGTGCCGAAACCGCTGGTCGAGGTGGCTCGCGCCATGGGCGCGTCGCGCATGTTCGTGGTGCGCAAGGTGGTTCTGCCCTCCGTCAGCGTTCCGCTGTTCGCCGGGCTGAAGGCCGGTGTGTCGTTCGCGATGATCGGCGTCATCGCCGGCGAGTTCATCTCGGCGGACAAGGGCCTCGGCTACTACTCCATGACCTCGACCCAGCAGTTCGACCCGTCCGGACTGTTCGCCGCGCTGGTGATCATCGTGGCGATGGTGGTGTTCGGGAGTTCGCTGATCGGTGTCTTCGAGCGCCGGGCGCTGAAGTGGCAGCGCGACTGACCGGGTGACGCAGCCGAGGGAGCCCGGGGGCCGTGGAGCGGCCTGCCGGGCTCCGACAGGGCCCGTAGGGAAGAACACAGAGACACTGGGAGAGGGTCGTATGCCTTCCTGGGCGCCGAGTTGCGGGGGCGCGGAGTGAGCGGCGGCGGCATCGTCGTCAAGCAGACGACGGCCGTCAGCGTGGTCTACGTCGCCGCTGTCTTCCTCAACGTGATGGACACGACGATCGTCAATGTCGCTCTGCCGAGCGTCGGCCGCGCGTTCTCGGTCCCGTCCACCTCCGTCGACGCCGTCTCCATCTCCTACCTCGTCAGCCTCGCGGTGTTCATTCCGGCGTCCGGCTGGCTCGGTGACCGATTCGGCGGGAAGCGGATCCTGCTGACGGCCCTGGCGGTGTTCACGCTGGGGTCGGCGCTGTCCGGGCTCGCGACGAGCCTCGGCGAACTCATCGCCTTCAGGCTGCTCCAGGGAGCGGGGGGCGGCATGCTCGTTCCGGTCGGCATGGCCATGATGCTGCGCAGTTTTCCGCCGGGGGAGCGCGTGCGCGTCTTCGCCGTACTCAGCATGGCGAACGCCGTCGCCCCGACGATCGGTCCGTCGCTCGGTGGTCTGCTGGTGACGGAGTTGTCGTGGCGCTGGGTGTTCTTCGTCAATGTCCCGGTCGGCTGCGCCGCGCTCGTGTTCGGTGCGCTGTTCCTCCGCAACTCCGTCCAGGAGGAGCCGGGACGGTTCGACCTCCTGGGGTTCCTGCTCGCGGCGGCGGGTCTGGGCCTGGCGATGTACGGGCTGTCGCAGGGACCCGATCTGGGGTGGACCGCCCGGCCTGTTCTGGTCGGCCTCGTGGTCGGTGCGGCGCTGCTGGGAGTTCTGGTGGTCGTCGAGTTGCGTTCCCGCGCGCCGCTGATCGACATCCGTCTGTTCCAGGACCGGTTGTTCCGCTCGGGGAGCGTCGTCATGGCGCTGGAATCGGTCGCGTTCCTCGGTGTGATCTACACGGTGTCGCTCTATCTGCAGGACGGGCGGGGACTCAGCCCGCTGGCCTCCGGCCTGAGCATCCTGCCGCAAGCCTTGGGCGTCATGACCGGTTCCCAGGTCGCCAGCCGGTTGCTGTACCGGCGGCTCGGACCGCGCCGGCACCTTGTCGTCGGCGTGCTCGGGTCGAGCCTGTCCATGGCCTTGCTGGCGGTGTTGAGCGTCCACGGCCCCCTGTGGCAGGTGTGGGTCACCCTCTACCTCGTGGGTTTCGGGGTGGGCCAGGTGTTCGTGGCGACCCAGGCGGCGTCGTTCGCGACGGTCTCGGCCGCCGCGTCCGGACGGGCGGCGACGCTGTTCAACGCCGGCCGGAGGCTCGGCGGTGCGGTGGGTATCGCCGTGGCCACCACCGCCCTCGTTCTCGTGGGCGTGGACTCGCCCGCCGACGGGCAGCCGGCCGGCGACGGCGCCGCCTACCGGGTAGGTTTCCTCGTCGCCGCGGCGGTCAACCTGCTTGCCCTTCGGGCGGCTTGGGTGGTCCGCGACGCCGATGCGGCGAGCACCGTACCGGAGGCGCGTCCGCGGCGCCCACGCCGAGCCAGGTCGGGGTGAAGGACAGCCGGGACCACACGTGACCTCTGCCGCGCTGGTCAGGCAGCAGCCCAATTTCCTATGGGATTGTGACCGTTGAGCCTCGGTCCGCTCGCGCGGCAACCGTGCCGGGCTGCGCCGTCAAAAGTCTCTGGACGTGCCACGACAGGCCCTCGAAAGCCCTCAAGTCGCCTACTTTTGTCGGATGTCTTGACGCGGATCAGTGCCTGAAGGAGCATCTCAGCGCCAATATCCTATGGAATTCGGGTGGAGTTGTGACGCCATACCTCCGTATCGGGCCCCTCTTGTCCAGTGCTGTCGCCGCGGCGCTGCTCGCAGGTGCCTTGACGGGATGCACCCTGAAGAACTCCGGGGAACCGGCCGCCGGGAGCACGGCCACCGAGGCGGGCACAGGGAACGGGTCGGCCGAGCTGGCCGACGGATCCGCCGTCAAGGTCGCGCTCGTCCCCGGTGGCGCCCACCCGTACTTCCAGGTGTGGAAGACGACGGGAGCCACCGCGGAGAAGGAGTACGGGCTCGGGGACCTGACGTTCAACGAGACCGCCGAGTGGGACCAGCAGAAGCAGAACAACCTCCTGTCCACGCTCGCGGCACGCGGGTACAACGCGTTCGGCGTCTTCGGTGTCTCGCCGACCGACATCAACAGCACCTTCGCCGACCTCAAGTCCCAGGGTTTCGCGGTGGCTTCACTCGCCTCGTGCCCGGCCGGTGACGTGAACGAGGCGGACTTCTGTCTGTCCACGGACGTCGAGGTCGCGGCCTACAAGGCCACCCAGGCCACGATCGAGGCCATGGGCGGCAAAGGCGCACTGGTCCACCTGACCGGCAACAACGTCGACGCCAACACCCAACTCCGCATCAAGGGCGTGGAGAAGGCGGTGCAGGAGACCAAGGGCAAGGTCACACTCCTGCAGACGGTCACCGACATCGACAAGGACCTGCAGACCGCGCAGAAGGCGGTGTCCGACCTGCTGGCCGCCAAGGGCAACGAGATCCAGGGCATTGTCACCACCGCGTACAACCCCGCGGTCGCCGCGGCCGGAGCGGTCCAGAGTTCGGGATCGAAGGCGAAGGTCGTGGCCATCGACGACGACGCCAAGATCATCGGTGCGATCAAGGACGGCTCCGTCAGCGCCACGGTCGTACAGAACCCGGTGGGGCAGGCGGACGTGGGCACTTGGGCGCTCGCGCTGCTGCAGAGCAAGCAGTGCGTGATGCGTGATCCGGGCGTGGTCGTCGACTCCGGATCCTTCGTGGTCACCAAGGCGAATGTCGCCGGCTACGACAAGGAGCGGCAGAGCAAGACCGCCGACCTCAAGAAGCAGTTCGCCGACGAGCTCCTCAACTGCGGCTGACCCGAACGTCGCCACTCAGCCGCTGTGCCAACACGGCCACCGACCACGGCCATTGACCAGGGAGACCCGGACACCCCCATGAGCATCATCACGACCGCCACGGCCAGGCTGGCCGACATCCCCGTGGAGCAGAACCGCACCGACGCGGTCCAGGCGTTCATCAAGCAGGAGACGATATTCGTCGACCTCGCCACCGACGACGGCCTGGCCGGCATGGGCTACAGCTACACCATCGGCACCGGCGGCTCCTCGGTCCTGGCGCTGCTGAACGACCATCTGCTCCCCGCCCTGCCCGGCCAGGACGCCCGTAACGTCGAGGCCCTGTGGCAGCGCCTGTTCGCCCGGACACGGGCGACCGCCGTCGGAGCCATCACCTCGCTGGCCCTCGCCGCGGTCGACACCGCCCTGTGGGACCTGCGATGCAAGCGGGCCGGCGAGCCCTTGTGGCGGCTTGCGGGCGGCCACCGCCAGGAGATACCGCTGTACGACACCGAAGGCGGCTGGCTGCATCTGAGCACCGAGGACCTGGTCAAGTCGGCCGTGGCGGCCCGCGACGCCGGGTGGGCCGGCGTCAAGATCAAGGTGGGCAAGCCGCACCCGGCGGAGGACGTCGAACGGCTGCGCGCGGTCCGCGAGGCCGTCGGGCCCGCGCTGCACATCATGACGGACGCCAACCAGTCCCAGACGCTGTCCTCCGCCGTGCGACTGGCCTCGGCGCTCGAACCCCATGGACCGTTCTGGTTCGAGGAACCGATGCCGGCCGACGACGTGAGCGGCCATGCGCGCCTCGCCCGTGCCACCAACGTACCGATCGCGGTGGGGGAGACCCTTTACTCGCTGGGGCAGTTCCGCCAGTACCTGGAGGCCGGAGCCGCCTCCGTGGTGCAGGTCGACGCGGCCCGCGTCGGCGGCATCACCCCCTGGCTGAAGGTCGCCCACCTGGCAGAGGCGTACAACGTCATGGTCTGCCCGCACTTCCTGATGGAACTGCATGTGAGCCTCGCGGCGGCGGTGCCCAACGGCATGTACGTCGAGTACATCCCGCAGCTGAGGGCGATCACCCGCACCGAACTGACCGTGCGCGACGGCCGAGCGGTGGCGTCCGACGAACCGGGCATCGGCATCGACTGGGACCACGACGCGATCGACGACCGGAGGGTGGCATGACCACGACCTCGTCACCCCCCGCGGACACCGACCGGCCACCGGTGTCACAGCGCCGGACTCCCCGGCGCCGCATCCTGGCCCCCCAGCAACTGGGCCTGCTCGGACTCGTCGTCGCGCTCGTCATCGTCTTCGGCTTGCTGCGCCCGGCCTTCTTCGACGCCAGGCTCGTCCTCTTCCCGCTGCTGCGCGACATCTCGACGCTGACCGTGGTGGCACTGGCCCAGATGGTCGTCCTGTCCGTGGGGCACATGAACCTGGCCGTGGGCCGCATGGCCGCGTTCGGCGCCCTGTTCGCCGGGTTCGGCTACGACCGGCTCGGACTGCCGCTGTCCGTGGGCCTGTTGGTCTGCCTGGTGGCGGGAGCCCTGATCGGTGCCCTGACCGGATGGATCATCGCCCGTACCGGCGTGAGCTCCTTCGTCGTGACGCTCGCCATGGACTTCGCCCTCCTCGGGCTGGTGTCCCTGCTGTACTCCGCGCTCACCGACAACGCCGCCTTCACCAGCACACCGTCCGGGATGACGGAGCTTCGTCAGTACTCGCTCGCCGACATCTGCGTCGGTCCCGTCTGCGGTTCACCGGCGATTCCGCAGCTGGCCCAGTTCACCGTGCTGGCCCTCGTCGGACTCGGCTTTCTCTACCGCTACACCCGTACCGGCAGGGAACTCCTGCTGACGGGCGCCAATCCGGCCGCCGCGGAACTGTCGGGCATCCCCACCGCCCGCCGGGTCATCACGGCTCACATGCTGTCGGGCCTGCTGGCCGCGCTCGCCGGGTTCATGGCCGCCGTCAGCACGGGAACCTTCCGCGCCTCCATCGGGGACGACTTCATGCTGCCGTCGTTCCTCGGCGCAGTCCTCGGCGGCACCCTGCTCACCGGCGGCGTCGTCTCGGTCATCGGCGCTCTGCTGGGCACCTCGCTGGTCGGCGTCATCCGCAAGGGCCTCGACCTGCTCGGCGTGGGGTTGGAGAGCCTCAACATCTACCTCGGCTGTGTGCTGCTGCTTGCCCTGTCCGCCGACCGGGTGCGCCACATCGTCAGCTACCGAAAGGTGGTGCGCTCGACATGACGACCTCCGCAACTCCCCCTGCCTGGAAGGCCGAAGCCCTCTCCTCGCTGCGACGCTTCTCCCGCTCCACCTCCCTGACCCTGCTCTGCGTCGTCGTGGCCGGGTACATCGGCCTGGGTGTGGCGTCGTCCGGTTCCTTCTTCGAAGGCAACTCGGTCCGGACCTTCCTGCAGTACCTGGCGACCCCCATCCTCATCGGTCTCGCGCAGATGGTCTGCCTGTGCGTCGGACAGCTCAACCTCGCGGTCGGCGCCCTGGGCGGATTCACCGCCTGTGCCATGGGCGTCCTCATGGCCGACGCGGGTATGCCGGCCGGCCTGGCCGTCCTGATCGGCGTGCTGATGGCCACGGCGATCGGCGCTCTCACCGGTGCGTTCATCGTGGTGACCCAGATCAACGGGTTCATCGTCACCCTCGGCACCATGACCATCCTGCTGGGCGCGCAGTACCGGCTGGCCGGGACCCGTACCGTCGACGGCTACTCCGCCACCCTGCGTGATCTGGGCACGGCCGCGCCCGCGAACATCCCGCTCGTCCTCGTCACGGCACTGGTCGTGGCCGCCCTCCTCGCCGTGTTCATGCACCGGGGGATCGCGGGACGGCGACTGCTCGCGGCGGGCGGCAATCCGCTGGCCGCACGGCTCTCGGGCATTTCCACCGACCGCCAGATCGTCCTGGCGCACACGCTGTCCGGCCTGCTGATCGGAGTGGCCGCACTGATCGCGACCGCCTCGCTGCCCGGCGTCAACCGCAGCGTCGGCGGCGACTGGCTCCTGCCCAGCTTCGCGGCCCCCATCATCGGCGGTGTGGCCCTGACCGGCGGGTCGGTGGCGATTCTCGGGACCGTGCTGGCCGCCTTCGTCATGCGGCTCATCGACAGCGCACGTGCCGAGTTCTCGCTCGATCCGAGCTGGGTCAACTTCCTGATCGGCGTCGTCGTCCTCGCCACGGTCGTCGGAGGCCGCCTCCACCAGTCGCACCTCAGCACCGCACGCCCGCACAAGGATGGGCAACCGCCCCCCGACAACCGGGCGGCGCCCGCCGCCACCCTGCCGAGCACCGGGGGTGCCCAGTGAGCGACGTACTGCTGGAGTGCGAGGACATCGTCAAGGTCTTCCCCGGGGTGCGCGCCCTGGACCAGGTGGCCCTGCGCCTGACGGCGGGAACCGTGCACGCCCTTCTCGGTGAGAACGGCGCGGGCAAATCGACCCTGATCAAGGTCCTGACCGGGGTCCACGCCCCGGACGGCGGCCGTCTGCTGCTGGGCGGCAGCGAGGTGCATCTGCGGACCCCACTGGACGCCACCCGCGCCGGCATCGGCGTGGTGCACCAGGAGCGCAATCTGATTCCCGCCTTCTCCGTGGCGGAGAACATCACGCTCCTGAAGCCCCCCTCACGCCGCGGCCTCATCGACCGCGGGGCCATGACCGGCCCGGTGGAACACTGTCTCCGGGAGGTCGGGCTCGACCTGGACCCGCACACGGTCGTCAGTGAACTCTCCGTCGCTCAGCAGCAGTTGGTGGAGATCGCCAAGGCGCTGCACACCGACAGCCGGGTACTCCTGCTGGACGAACCGACCGCGTCCCTCTCGCCGCAGGAGGCCGAGCGGCTCTTCGAGGTGATCCGGCGACTGACGGCCCGCGGCACCTGCGTCGTCTTCGTCAGCCACAAACTGGAGGAAGTGTTCGCGGTCTGCGACACCGTCACCGTGCTGCGCGACGGGCACTCCGTACTGCGGTCGGCCCCGCTCGCCGAGCACACGCACGACGAGATCGTGAGCCTGATGGTGGGCCGCACCCACGAGGCCTCCGCACTCTCCCCGCGGACGGTGGACCGGACCGCGGAGCCGGCGCTCTCCCTCACGGGTGTCGCCACCGCGGCGGGCCACGCCGGCATCAATCTTGATGTCAGGCCCGGAGAGATCGTCGGGCTGTACGGTCTCGTCGGCGCCGGCCGCAGCGAACTGGTCCGGGCCGTCCTCGGCCTCGAACGCGTCACGGCCGGCGAAGTTCGTGTGTACGGCGAGCCGGCGAAGATCTCCTCCCCACGTCAGGCACTCCACGAGTACGGAATCGGCTATCTCACCGAGAACCGCAAGGAGGAAGGCGTCTTCCTGGAACAGCCGATTCTGCGGAACATCACCGTCACCGTGTGGAAGAAGCTGGCGCAGGCCCTGGGGTACGTCTCCGACAAGCGGGAAAGAAGCGTCGCCGAAGACCTTGTCGAGCGGCTCGGCATCCGCATCGCCTCACTGGAACAGAACGCCGGTGAACTGTCCGGCGGCAACCAGCAGAAGGTGAGCCTTGCCAAATGGCTCGCGGCGGACACCCGGCTGCTCGTCGTCGACGAACCGACCGTCGGTGTCGACGTCCGCACCAAGCACGCCTTCCACGAACTGATCTGGGAGCTCGCCCGTGACGGCCTGCCCATCCTGCTGATCAGCAGCGACCTCGGAGAGATGGTGACGCTGGCCGACCGCATCGTCGTCATGGCGGACTACCGGATCCGGGGAGAGACCGGGAACGAACACGACTACGAGCGTATGAGCGGCCAGGTCATCCGCCTCATCCACGGACAGGGGAACGCGACGAGGGACTCGGACCGCGACTCGCAAATCCCTATATGATTCACAGGCGTTACTTGGACCGGAATGCTCAAGGGGAGGCGGGACATGCTGTCGGAAGAGCCTCACGTGCCGGAGGGTGCGGCCACCGAAGCGGTCCCGCCGCCCCGGGTCCTGCCTCAGCGCCAGGTCCTGGCGGACAGTGTGTACGAGGCCATCAAGGCGATGGTGATGGACCACAAGATCAAGCCGGGGGCCCGGGTGGGCATCGAGGCGCTCGCCCGCTACCTCGAGGTGTCACCCACGCCGGTACGCGAGGCCCTCGCCCGGCTGGAGGCGGACGGCCTGGTCACCAAGCGGTCCCTCGCCGGCTATCGCACCACCGACCTCCTCACCGTCGAGGGCATCGAGGAGCTCTTCGAGATGCGGCTGCTGCTGGAACCGCACGCCGCGGCGCTGGCGGCCGAGAGGGCCGATGAAGCCCAACTGGACCGGATAGAAGCGCTCATGGAGGAGATGCGGGGCGAACCCGAAGAGGGCGGGAGCTATGCCGTGTACGGCCGGTTCGCCTCCCTCGACCAGCAGTTCCACGACGCGCTCGCAGCGGCCTCGGGGCGCGGTCTGCTCGCGGACGCCGTCGAGCGGCTCCACGCGCATCTCCACATCTTCCGCCTCAGCGCCATCGCGGGTGCGGGCCCGGCGACGGTCGCCGAACACGACCGGATCCTGCGAGCCGTACTCAGGCGCAACGCCGACCGCGCCGCACAGTCCATGCGGGAACACCTGCAGAGCAGCCTGGAGCGCCAGCTGATCTGCTTCCGCGAAGGCAACTGAGCCGGCGAGCCGGCGGAGGCCCTTCCGCGAACAGGCACCCCATCAGTACGCGTCAGTCCGCGATCGCCGCGGCCAACTCGGTGAGAGCCGCGAGGCTGTGGCCGCTCACGAACGTGTCGCAGTAGGGGAGTGCAGCGGCCATGCCACCGGCGCGCGGGGCGTAACCGGGCGCAGCCTTGCGGGGGTTGACCCAGACGATCCGATGCGCGAGCCGCGCGAGACGGGCCATCTCACGTCCGACGGCTGCGGGATCCTCGCCCTCCCAGCCGTCGGAGAAGATCACCACCACGGCGCCGCGCGCCATGCCCCGGCGGCCGAACCGGTTGTTGAACTCGGCCAGCGCATGGCCGATCCGCGTGCCGCCCGACCAGTCGGACACGGTGGCGCCCGCTCGTCGCAGTGCGGCGTCCACGCCGGCCGGGCCGGTGTGCCGCAGCAGCGGAGTGAGCCGGGTGAGCCGGGTGGCGAAGACGAACGCCTCGGCGGCCACACCGGCCGCCGCTCGCGGGAAGAGACGCAGATAGGCGCGGGTGTACGGCTCCATGGAGCGGGAGATGTCACACAGCAGCACCAGCCGTCGCCGCCGCATACGGTTGCGGCTGCGGGCCAGCGGCACCGCCTCACCGCCGGTGCCCTGCCCGGCGCGCAGGGTACGGCGCAGGTCGATACGGCGACCCCGGCGGTCCGCCTCCCGGCGGCGGCTGCGGCGCAGCGGCGCGTTCACCACCAACAGGGCGAGCAGCCGGTTCAGTTCGGCCAGTTCACCCGGTTCGAGGGCGGCGAAGTCCTTGTGCGCGAGGACCTCGGCCGCGCTGCCCGCCGTACGCAGCTCCTCGGTTCGCCGGTCCTTCGTACGGTCGCGGTCCGACACTCCGCCGAAACTGCCGTGCAGCACCGGCGAGTTGGCCGGATCCCGGCCGATTCCCGACGGCACCGAGACCCGCCCGGGCTCGGGACCGTACTCGGCTCCGGACAACGGCCGGGGCTCCCGGCGGACGGCGACCGAACGCGGAACCCCTGCGAAGAGCGCATCGAAGACCCGGTCGAACGGCGCGATCTGCTCGCGACCCGTCACGAATGCCACCCGTGCCGCCCAGTACAACGCCGTACGGTCCACCGGCGGCAGCAGCCGCAACGCCTCCAGGAACCGCACCGACCGCTCCGGCGTCACCGCCACCCCGGCGCGCCGCAGTTCCTCGCCCAGCCGGCCGCCGAACTCGGCCCGGTCGAAGAGCGGAACGGCACCGGGGTTCACGGGTGCCGGTCCGCGACCAGCCAGTCCAGGCCGCGTTCCCGTGCCAGCTCCTGGTCCTCCCGGTACTTGAGCAGGGAACCGAGGGTGCTCCGGGCGACATCGGCGTCGAGGCGGGGCACGCCAAGGAGGTTCAGCGCGGAGATCCAGTCGATGGTCTCGGCGATGCCCGGAGCCTTCTGCAGCTCCAGAGTCCGCAGCCTTCGTACGGCGGCCGCGACCGCGGCCGCCAACTCCCGCGAGGTCCCGGGCACCCGGCGGCGCACGATCTCGACCAGCCGCTCGGTGTCCGGATAGTCGATCCAGTGGTACAGGCACCGGCGCTTGAGCGCGTCGTGCAGATCACGGGTGCGGTTGGAGGTGAGCACCACGACGGGCGGCACGGTCGCCCGGATGGTGCCGATCTCGGGGATGGTCACGGCCGCTTCGGCGAGCACCTCCAGGAGGAACGCCTCGAAGTCGTCGTCGGCGCGGTCGATCTCGTCGATGAGGAGGACGGCGGGTGCGGGCCCGGGGTGGGTGAGCGCGGCGAGCACGGGGCGTCGGAGGAGGTAGTCCTCGCTGAACAGGTCCGCCTCGGAGAGCTGTTCGTGCCGGGCCTCGGCGAGGCGGATACCGAGCAGCTGGCGCGGATAGTTCCACTCGTACAGCGCCTCGGCGGCGTCCAGACCGTCGTAGCACTGAAGCCGGATCAGCGGGCTGCCCAGTATTCCGGCCACCGCCTTGGCCGCCTCCGTCTTTCCGACGCCCGCCTCGCCCTCCAGAAGCAGTGGCTGGGGGAGCCGCAGGGCGAGGAAGAGGGCGGTGACCAGACCGTCGTCGGCGAGATAGCCCAGTGAGTCCAGCGCGGCGCGCAGACTCCCCACGCCCGGCAGGCAGCGCTCGACGAATTCGCTCACGAGGCGTCGGCCTCCGGGTAACGGGAGGGGTCCTTCTCGTACGCGGCGCGGCAACCGGTGCAGCAGAACCAGCGGCGGTCGCCGCCGGCTTCGGAGTACGGGGTGTTGTCCGCGACGGCGACCGTCATGCCGCACACGGGGTCGACGGCCGTCAGAGCCTCCTCCGCCTCCGGAGACCGACCGCCCACCGCCTGAATGACCTCCGCCAGGATCGACACGGCGACCTCGCCCGGTGTGCGGGCGCCGATCCACAGTCCCGCCGGGGTGCGGATCCGCGCGCGCTGCCCAGGGTCGAGATCAAGCCCGGCCAGCACCGCGGCCCCACGCCTGGGGCTGGCGACAAGACCGATGTACGGCACCTCCGCCCGCACCGCCGACACCAGCACCGGTTCCTCGTCCCGGCCGTGCGAGGCGATCACCACCGCCTGGGTCCCGGCCAGCGAGTCCGGGGTGATCCCGTCGACGCCGGCCGACGTGATGTCGTAGCCGAGCGCCGGCCCGAAGGCAGCCACGGAACGGGCGATGGGCGAGTCACCCACCACGACCACGCGCGGCGCCGGCCGCAGCGGCTCCAGGAAGATCTCCAACTCCCCTCCGGACAGGCATGGGTTGGCGACGAGCAACGCCCCCTCCTCGACAACCGGCTCCCCGGTGCCGTCCGTTGTCGCCTCCGGCGAGATGCGGAGCAGCAGCGACTCGCCGCTCCGCAGGGTCCGCAGCGCCTGGACCCGAACCGTCGCCTCTGCGCAGACGCCTCCGACGAAACCCTCGATACGGCCGTCCGCGAGGACCAGCGCGATGTCGCCCGGCCGAGCGCTCGCCGGACGGCGGGCACGCACCACGGTGGCTTTGACGAACGGCACATGACGTCCCGTCAGTTCGGCCATGCGTGCCTCGAGCAGTGCTGCCACGGGGCTCATTGGGGCGCCTCCACCTCGCCGTGCCGCATCGCCTGCCACACCCGGCCCGGCGTCAGCGGCATGTCGGCGTGGCGTACGCCGATGGCGTCGAGGACCGCGTTGACGACGGCCGGCGGCGAACCGACGGTCGCCGACTCGCCGATGCCCTTGGCGCCGATCGGATGGTGCGGGGAGGGGGTGACGGTGTGGTCGAGTTCCCAGGCGGGGACCTCAAGGGCGGTCGGCAGCAGATAGTCCATGAAGGAACCGGAGAGGCAGTTGCCGTCCTCGTCGAAGCTGATGAGCTCCATCAGCGCCATGCCGACCCCGTCGGCCAGACCGCCGTGCACCTGCCCCTCGATGATCATGGGGTTGATACGGGTGCCGCAGTCGTCCACGGCGATGAAGCGCCGCACCTTCACCGCGCCCGTGCCGGAATCGACGTCGACCACACAGACGTACGCGCCGAAGGGGTATGTCAGATTGGGCGGATTGTAGACGGTCGTCGCCTCCAGATGACCCTCCATCCCGTCCGGCAGTTCCAGCGAGCCGTGCGCGGCGAGTGCGATCTCCTGGATCGTCTTCGTCACCGCCGGGTCGCCCGCGACCGACCAGCGGCCCTTGGTCCATTCGAGGTCGTCCGGACTGACCTCCAGCATGGCGCCCGCGATGATCCGCGCCTTGTCGCGCACCTTGCGAGCCACCACGGCAGCGGCCGCTCCTGACACGGGAGTTGAGCGGCTTCCGTAGGTGCCGAGCCCGAACGGGGTCTGGTCGGTGTCGCCGTGCACGACGTCGATGTCCTCGGGCGGGATGCCCAACTCCTCGGCGATGATCTGCGCGAACGTCGTCTCGTGGCCCTGCCCCTGCGTCTGCACGCTCAGCCGGACCACCGCCTTGCCGGTCGGGTGGACCCGCAGTTCGCAGCCGTCGGCCATGCCGAGGCCCAGGATGTCCATGTGCTTGCGCGGCCCGGCGCCGACCGTCTCGGTGAAGAACGAAAGGCCGATGCCCATGAGTTCACCGCGGGCGCGCTTCTCGCTCTGCTCCTTGCGCAGCTCCTCGTACCCCGCGAGGTCCAGGGCCTTGCGCAGACAGGCGGGGTAGTCGCCGGAGTCGTACGTCCAGCCGGTCTTGTTCTCGTACGGGAACTGCTCCGGACGCAGCAGGTTCCGCATCCTCAACTCAGCCGGATCGGCGCCGAGTTCGGCGGCAAGGCAGTCCACCATGCGCTCGATCAGGTACACCGCCTCGGTGACCCGGAAGGAACAGGCATAGGCGACGCCGCCGGGGGCCTTGTTGGTGTAGACGCCGGTGACATGGCAGTGCGCGGCCTCGATGTCGTACGAGCCGGTGAAGATGTGGAAGAAGCCGGCCGGGTACTTGGTGGGCTGCGCCGTGGAGTTGAACGCGCCGTGGTCGGCGAGGACCTTGACCCGTACACCCAGGATCTTGCCGTCCCGGGTCGCGGCGATCTCGCCGGTCATGTGGTAGTCGCGGGCGAAGGAGGTGCTCATCAGGTTCTCGGAGCGGTCCTCCATCCACTTCACGGGCCGTCCGGTCACGATCGATCCGACGATCGCGCAGACGTATCCCGGGTAGATGCCGACCTTGTTGCCGAAACCGCCGCCGATATCAGGTGAGATGACGCGGATCTTGTGTTCGGGGATGCCGGCCACCATCGCGTAGAGGGTGCGGTGGGCGTGCGGGGCCTGGGTGGTGGAGTAGAGAGTGAGCTTGCCGTCGACCGGATCCATGGAGGCGACCGCCCCGCAGGTCTCCAGCGGGGCGGGGTGGACACGCGGGTAGAGCATGGTCTGCTCGACGACGACATCGGCCCGCTCGAACACCTCATCCGTGGCGGCCTTGTCGCCCGCCTCCCAGTCGAAGATGTGGTTGTTCGTACGGCCTTCCAGGTCGTCCCGGATGACGGGCGCGTCCGCGTCGAGGGCGCGGCGGGCGTTGACGACCGGATCCAGCGGCTCGTACTCGACGTCGATCAGCTCGATCGCGTCGCGTGCCGCGTAGTGGTCCTCGGCGACGACGAACGCGACCTCCTGGCCCTGGAAGCGCACCTTGTCGGTGGCGAGCACGGCCTGGGTGTCCATCGACAGGGTCGGCATCCAGGCGAGGCCGAGGCCGGCCAGGGTCTCGCCGGTGATCACGGCCTTGACCTTCGGGTGGGCCTCGGCGGCCGAGGTGTCGATGGAGACGATGCGGGCGTGCGCGAACGGGCTGCGCAGCACGGCTCCGTGCAGCATTCCGGGCAGGTGGATGTCGTCCACGTAGTGGCCCTTGCCGCGGACGAAGCGCGGGTCCTCCTTGCGCTTCATCCGGCCGAAGCCGATGGGCCTTTCCTCGGTCGTGGTCATGGCTGACTCCCCGCGGCCTCGGCCTCGTTGCGTGCTGCCCACTGGATGGACTTGACGATGTTCAGATAGCCGGTGCACCGGCACAGCTGGCCGGAGATGGCCTCGCGGATCTCCTGCTCGGACGGATCCGGGTTGCGGTCGAGGAGCGCGCGGCCGGTGAGCATCATGCCCGGGGTGCAGAACCCGCACTGGAGGCCGTGCTGTTCGATGAAACCCTGCTGTACAGGGTCGAGTTCGGCGCCGTCCGCCAAGTCCTCGACCGTACGGATCTCGTGTCCGGCCGCCATGACCGCCAGGACCGTACAGCTCTTGACGGGCTCCCCGTCCATCAGCACCACGCACGTACCGCAGTTGCTGGTGTCGCAGCCCCAGTGGGTGCCGGTCAGTTCCAGATCGTCGCGGAGGAAGCGCACGAGCAGATGCCGGGGCTCCACCTCCCGGGTGTGGTCCTCGCCGTTGACGCTGACGGTGATCCGCATGTACGTCACGCCTCCCCTGCCGTGGATCCGGCGGCACGGGCCCGGGCGACCGCCCGCCGCAGTGCCCGCCTGGTGAGTTCGCCGGCCAGATGCCGCTTGTACTCCGCGCTGCCCCGGCCGTCGGTGACCGGCGAACAGCTCTCGGACGCGATCCGGCCCGCCTCCTGGTACAGCGCCTCGGACGGTTCGCTGCCGTTCAGGAGGGTCTGGACGGTGTGGAGGTTCAGGGCCCCGGCGCCGACAGCGGCCAGGCCCACGCCCGCGTCCTCGATCCGTCCCTCGCGCAGGGTCAAGGCGGCGCCCGCGGCAGCGACGGCCCAGTCACCGGCCTTGCGCTCGACCTTCTCGTACGCGCTGCCCGCCCCCGGCAGAACCGGGATCCGCACCTCGACGAGCATCTCCCCGACGCCCACCGCCGTCTCGTACGGTCCCTGGTGGAAGTCGGCCATGGCGACGATCCGTTCACCGGCCGACCCGCGGATCACGGCGCGGGCGTGCAGCGCGCCGCACACCGCGGACAGGTCCTCCGAGGGGTCCGCCTGACACAGGGAGCCGCCGATGGTGCCGCGATTGCGGACCGGCGGGTCGGCGATCACCTTCTCCGCGTCGTGGACGATGGGGAAGTGCCGGCCGACCAGCTCCGATTCCAGCAGCGTGCGGTGCCGGGTCAGCGCACCGATGCGCAGTTCGCCCCCGGCCAGGTCGATGTGGTCGAGTTCGTGCAGGTCGTTGATGTCGATCAGGACCTCGGGGCCGGCCAGCCGCAGCTTCATCATGGGCAGCAGGCTGTGCCCGCCGGCCAGCACCCGTGCCTCCTCGCCGTAGCGCCGCAGCAACTCCAGGGCCTCGTCCACGCTTTCCGCGCGCTGATAGTCGAACGAAGCGGGTACCTGCACGGCACGCTCCCTCCCGGACCGAGCCCGCCCGGCAGGCCCCGGGATGGATGTCCGGGGCCCACGCGCGAGGAACCATCCGTCGATTGAGGACCCGAACCGGTGTTCGGTGGTCCGGGGGGAACTTTCGCGCCACCGGACGCGGCGGTCAACGGCGACTGAAGCGAATGCTTAAGAGACCTGCGCAGCGGGGGGTCCAACCGGTCGGACAACGGTTGTAATGGCGGTCATGACGCTGACTCAGCTCCGCGCGTTCGTCACGGTGGCCCGCCTCGGCTCGGTCAAGGCGGCCGCGGCGTCGCTCGGTGTCACGGAGGCGGCGGTCTCCGGTGCGGTCGCGGCCCTCCGTCGCGAACTCGGCGATCTGCTCTTCATCCGGGCCTCCGGCGGGATCAGTCTCACGCCGGGCGGCAGACGCCTCGCGGCCGGTGCCGCCGAGATCGTCGGCCTCGCCGAGGAGACCCGCCACCGGGTGCGGCAGGCGAGCTCCAGTACCGCCCACCTGCGGGTGGCGTCCACCGAGGCCGGCGCCGAGCAGGTGCTCCCCGCGCTGCTCGCGGCGTTCGGGCGGCGCCAGCCCGACCTGGACGCCGACACCCTCGCCGTGCCGGTCGCGGTCTTCGGCGACCTGCTCCGCGACCGCCGGGCCGATGTCACGATCGGTCCGGCCCCGCACCCGGAACCGTCCATCGAGTCGATACCGTTCCTGCGCTTCCAGCTCGTGGTCGTGGCGGCACCGGATCACCCGCTGCGACACCGCCAGCGGCTGACACCCGGCCAACTCGCCCACGAACCATGGTTACTCGGGCCGGCCGGACTGGACCCGGACACCCTGTCCGGCACCTTCCTCTCCCACATCGGCGTCGAGGCGAAGAAGGCCAAGGCCTTCCCCAGCGTCACGGCCTCGCTGAACGCGGTGGCCGGCGGGGCGGGGCTGTCCCTCGCCTTCCTGCACGTGGTGCGCGACGAACTGCGGCGCGGGTCGCTGGCGTTGCTCGATGTCTCCGGCGCCCGGCTCGGCGGCATGCTGTACGCGAGCGCGCTCGCCGGTGAACGGAGATCGACGACCGCCGCCGCGCTGTGCCGGTTCGTCACGACGCCGGCCGCGACGCAGGCGGTGCTGACCCGGTCCAAGGGGGTTCCCATGAACGAGTTCCGTCCGCCGGTCCATGTCACGATCTGGAGCTGACGGTCTCTCACGGGTCCGATGGTCTCTCACAGGGCCCGACGGTCTCTCGGCGTGTCTTAAGCAAACCCTGAAGAACGCATTGACGCCCTGGCGGGGCGTGCCCATCGTGTGTCCGTCATGGACTTCACCAACGAGTTCCGAGTGAACCTCCCCGCCGACCAGGCCTGGGCGCTGCTGACGGACGTGGAGCGGATCGCTCCCTGCATGCCCGGCGCCCAGCTCACCGGCGTGGACGGCGATGCCTACAACGGCCTCGTGAAGGTCAAGGTCGGTCCCATGACCGTCCAGTACAAGGGCGTTGTCTCCTTCGAGGAGAAGGACGACGCAGGGCGGACGGCGGTCCTTCACGCGCGCGGCCGCGACACCCGCGGCCAGGGCAACGCCGACGCCCGCGTCACCGCCCGGCTGACCCCGGACGGCGACGGAACACGGGTGACGGTGGACACCCGGCTCACCATCACGGGCAAGATCGCGCAGTTCGGGAAAGGGATGATCGAGGAGGTCAGCGGGAAACTGCTGACACAGTTCGTCGACAACCTGGAGGGGCAGCTCGCGGCCGAGAAGCGGGAGCCGTTGCCCGAGGTCGAGGCCAAGCCGGAGTCCGAGCCCGAGTCCGGATCAGGAGCCTCGGCGGAGACCGCTCCAGCCGCCCCCGCGTCGGAGGGCGTCCGCCCCACGGAAGCCCCCTCCGTCCCCCGCCCCTCCGCCACCGCCGCGCCGGAACCCCTCGACCTGATGAGCGTCGCCCGGGGCGCCGTCCTGAAGCGCGCGCTCCCGGTCGTGATCGTCATCGCCGTGATCGTCATCGTGCTCGTTGTCTGGCTCACCGCAGGCTGAAGCCCGGCTGAAGCCCACACACATCAGGTTTTTGAGAGCCCCGACAGCCCATAAGCCAAGCTTATGAGGTCATAGATCGAACCCGGCTACTGACTTAGGCTTGCCTTAGTTTAGGCTTCCCGCGAGTTCGTCTGTTGTCGCTCGAAGGGAACCTGAACATGCCTCGCCCTCTGCGGGTAGCCATTGTCGGAGCCGGCCCCGCCGGGATCTACGCTGCCGACGCGCTGCTGAAGTCCGCAGTGGCGGCGGCCGAGCCCGGTGTCTCCATCGACCTCTTCGAGCGGATGCCGGCCCCCTTCGGCCTGATCCGCTACGGCGTGGCCCCCGACCACCCGCGTATCAAGGGCATCGTCAAGGCCCTGAACCAGGTGCTCGACAAGCCCCAGGTCCGTCTCTTCGGCAACGTCGACTACCCGGGCGACATCAACCTCGACGACCTGCGCGCCTTCTACGACGCGGTGGTCTTCTCCACGGGCGCGACGGCCGACCGGGCGCTCGACATACCCGGCATCGACCTCGACGGCTCGTACGGCGCGGCGGACTTCGTCTCCTGGTACGACGGGCACCCGGACGTACCGCGGACCTGGCCGCTCGAAGCGGAGAAGGTCGCCGTCCTCGGTGTCGGCAACGTCGCGCTCGACGTGGCACGCATCCTCGCCAAGACCGCGGACGAGCTGCTGCCGACCGAGATCCCGCCGAACGTCTACGACGGCCTCAAGGCCAACAAGGCCCTGGAGGTCCACGTCTTCGGCCGCCGCGGCCCGGCGCAGGCGAAGTTCAGCCCGATGGAGCTCCGCGAGCTGGACCACTCCCCGAACATCGAGGTCATCGTCGACCCCGAGGACATCGACTACGACGAGGGCTCGATCGCGGCCCGGCGCAGCGAGAAGCAGACCGACATGGTCGCCAAGACCCTCGAGAACTGGGCCATCCGCGACGTCGGCAACCGGCAGCACAAGCTGTTCCTCCACTTCTTCGAGTCGCCCACCGAGATTCTCGGCGAGGACGGCAAGGTCGTCGGCCTGCGCACCGAGCGCACCGCCCTCGACGGCACCGGCAACGTCAAGGGCACCGGCGAGTTCAAGGACTGGGACCTCGGCGCCGTCTACCGCGCCGTCGGCTACCTCTCCGACAAGCTGCCCAAGCTGCCCTGGGACGTCGACTCCGGCACGGTTCCGGACAAGGGCGGCCGGGTGATCCAGGAGACCGGCGAGCACCTGCAGTCGACGTACGTCACCGGCTGGATCAGGCGCGGCCCGGTCGGTCTGATCGGCCACACCAAGGGCGACGCCAACGAGACGGTCGCCAGCCTCCTCGACGACCACGAGAACGGCCGCCTGCACACCCCCGACGCACCCGCCCCGGAGGCCGTGGACGCGTTCCTGGCCGAGCGCAACGTCCGCTACACCACGTGGGAGGGCTGGTACCGCCTCGACGCCGCGGAGAAGGCGCTCGGTGAACCGCAGGGCCGCGAGCGCGTGAAGCTCGTCGAGCGCGAGGAGATGCTCGACGCGAGCGGCGCGTAGGACCTCGGCACCCCGAGTGTCAGTGCCGGACCGTAAGGTGCCGACGGCATTGAGGTCGGCGGGACGGCGAGGGGTGTGCGGGGCATGGGGGCCAGGCGGTCACTGGGACGGAACTTCGGGTGGCTGTGGGCGGCGTACGCGGTCAGCACGTGCGGTACGTGGCTCGCGTTCGACGCGTTCCCACTGATCGCGATCCTTGTGCTGCACGCCGGGCCGACGCAGGTGTCGGCGCTGGCCGCGGTGGGGCTGGCGGTGGGTGCGGCGGTGGCGGTGCCGCTCGGTCCGTGGGTGGAGTTCCGTCGCAAGCGGCCGGTGATGGTCGGGATGGACCTGGCGCGGTTCGCGGCGCTGCTGACCATCCCCGCCGCGTTCGCGCTCGGCCTGCTCAGCTTCGTCCAGCTCCTGGTGGTGTCGGTCGTCGTCGCGGCGGCCGACCTCACCTTCACGGCGGCAAGTGGCGCGTACCTGAAGTCACTTGTCCCGCGGCAGGACCTGCTCGTCGCGAACGGACGCTTCGAGTCCACGAACTGGACCGCCAGCATGGTCGGACCGCCGCTCGGAGGAGCCGCGATCGGGCTGCTCGGACCGGTGATGACCGTGGTGGCCAACGCCGTCAGCTTCCTGCTCTCGGCCGCGGGGATCCGTGCGATCGACGGCGAGGAACCGCGCCCCGTGCGCACCGGCGCACCCCCGCGGCTGCGGGCCGGTGACCTGCTCGACGGGTGGCGTTACATCCTGGCCGACCCGGCGCTGCGCCCGCTGTTCTTCAACACGGTGCTGTTCAACAGCCTGCTCATGGCGACCTCACCAGTGCTCGCCGTCCTCATGCTCGGCCACCTCGGCTTCGCGCCCTGGCAGTACGGACTCGCCTTCGCGGTGCCCTGCGTCGGAGGCCTGATCGGCTCCCGGCTGGCCCGCCCGCTCGTCGCCCGGTTCGGACAGCACAAGATCCTGCTCACCGCGGGTGCCCTGCGGGCGTGCTGGTTGCCCGGGCTGGCCTTCATCCGCCCCGGCACCGCCGGGCTCCTGCTCGTCATGGGAGTCGAGCTCGGGCTGATCACCTGCTGCGGCGTCTTCAACCCGGTGTACGCCACCTACCGGCTCGACCGGACCCCGATCGACCGCGTTGCCCGCACCCTGTCCGCGTGGTCGGTCACCGGCAAAGCCGCCACCGCGGCCATGACCGGCCTGTGGGGGCTGCTCGCAGCTGTCACCGGCCCCCGCACCGCGATCGCGATCGCCGGGCTCCTCATCCTCGTAACCCCGCTCTTTCTCCTCAGGATCCGCGAGGCGCCACTGAAGGCTGTCGATCCGGGTGTTTCTTGTTCGACGTAGAAGTGAGAGCAGGAAACGACGGACGAAGGAGTACGACCATGCCGAAGCTGCGCGTACACAACATCACGATCTCGCTGGACGGCTACGCCGCCGGCCACGACCAGCGACTGGAGTACCCGCTGGGCGAGGGCTTCTCCGAGGACATGCACGCATGGATGTTCGCCGCGATGCGCGACCTCGCCGAGGGGAAGACGGGGATCGACGTCGACCACGTCGCCCGCAGTGAGGAGAACATCGGGGCCACCATCATGGGGCGCAACATGTTCGGGCCCCAGCGGGGACCGTGGCCGGACGAGACCTGGCGCGGGTGGTGGGGCGAGAACCCGCCGTACCACAACGACGTGTTCGTGCACACGCACCACCTGCGGCCCGCGCTGGTGATGGAGGGCGGGACCACGTTCCACTTCACCGACGAGCCCGTCGAGAAGGTGTTGGAGCGGGCGTTCGAGGCCGCGGCGGGCAAGGATGTGCGGATCGGCGGAGGGGCGGCCACCGTTCAGCAGTATCTGCGCGCCGGTCTGATCGACGAGCTGCACTTCGCCATCTTCCCGAATCTCCTCGGGAGGGGTGAGCGTCTGTTCGACAACCTGGGGGACGGGGTCGACGGCTACCGGGTCGCGGAGCTGGTCAGCTCGCCGGCCGTCACGCACGCCGTGCTGGTGCGTCGCTGACGAGCTCCCACGGAGTCCGGTCGCCCGGGTCGGGGTAGAGGAACGCGATCGGGGCCTCGATCAGGACCCGGGTGCGCCCGCCCGCAAGCCGTCCATGACCAGGTCGAGGAGCCGCCGGGCGCGCGGCTGCCACTCTCCGTGCGGGTCGATCTGCCAGAGGCCGGCGATGGCGAGCACGAAGTCGTCGGGGGTGACTCCCGGGCGGATGGTGCCCGCTTCCTCGTTCGCCTTGAGCAGGAGTGTGACGGCCGAGGTCACCGGGCCGTACCCCAGCTTGGTCAGGGTGCCGTGCGGCGCGCCGGTGGTCTTGCGCAACGCGTCGGCCAGGCCGGCCTTCGCCATGGCGTACTGGGCGAGGCGGTCCATCCACTCCCGCAGGGCCCGGTCGGGAGCGCGGGTCTCCAGCAGCTGGACCGCGGTGTCGGCGACCTGCTGCATCTCGTAGCGGTACACCTCGAGGACGAGGGCCTCGCGGTTGGGGAAGTTGCGGTAGAACGTCCCCTGCCCGACGCCGGCCATCTTCGCGATCGCGCTCAGCGGGGCGTCCGCCGAGCGCGTCAGCTCCGTCAGCGCCACCTCGAGGATGCGCTCGCGATTCCGCTGCGCGTCCGAGCGCAGGGGAGAGCCCTTGTCGTTCGTGTCCGTGTCGTTCGTGTCCTCGTCGGGCCGCACTCCTCCTCCTTCCGGCCGGGTCTTGCTAAGCGGACAGCTGTCCGTTAGGTTCGTGGTTACCGGACAGCTGTCCGCTTAGAGTCCACTGTAGCGGCAGATCAGACCAGTGCAGCCGGTCGATGTCCATAGCCACCGACTCCTTCACCCGTATCGCTACGCGAAAGAAGGCCGATCATGGCCCCCTCGGCGTCGAGCGCCATCACCCTGAACATCAACGGGGAGAAATACACGCTGCCAGTCGACCACCGCACCACCCTGCTCGACGCCTTGCGCGAGCGTCTCGATCTGACCGGCACCAAGAAGGGCTGCGACCAGGGTCAGTGCGGCGCCTGCACGGTGCTGCTCGACGGACGCCGGGCCCTGTCCTGCCTCCAGCTCGCGGTCGCCGCCGAGGGGCGTGCGATCACCACCATCGAAGGGGTGGCGGACGGTGAGCGGTTGCATCCGGTGCAGCAGGCCTTCCTCGACCTCGACGGCTACCAGTGCGGCTACTGCACACCGGGGCAGATCTGTTCCGCCCTCGCGGTGATCGAGGAGCACGCGGCGGGCTGGCCGAGCGCCGTGACCGCCGACGTCCGGCCCGAAGCGGGAGTTCCGCAGCTGACGGCCGACGAGATCCGCGAGCGGATGAGCGGCAACCTGTGCCGCTGCGGTGCCTATGTGTCGATCGTGCAGGCGGTCGCGCGAGCGGCAGAGGCTCAAGCGGCCGAGGCCGAGGAGGCGGCGGCATGAGGGAGTTCGACTATCAGCGCGTGTTCGACGTCTCCGGCGCGGTCGCCCTGCTGGGCGCCGACCCCGAGGCGCGCTTCCTCGGCGGCGGCACCAACCTCGTGGACCTGATGAAGGCCGGCGTGGAACGGCCCGCCCGGCTCGTCGACGTACGCGAACTGCCCCTCGACCGGATCGAGTTCACACCGGACGACGGCCTGCGCATCGGCGCCACCGCCACCAACAGCGACCTGGCCGCCCATCCCGAAGTCCGGCGCCACTACCCGGCGTTGGCGCAGGCCATCCTGGCCGGCGCCTCCGGTCAACTGCGCAACATGGCCACGGTCGGCGGGAACCTGCTCCAGCGCACCCGTTGCGGCTACTTCACCGACCTGGCGAAACCGTGCAACAAGCGTGCCCCCGGCAGCGGTTGCCCCGCCATCGAGGGCGAGCACCACAACCACGCGATCCTCGGCGCCTCCGAGCACTGCGTGGCCACCCACCCCTCGGACATGGCGGTCGCACTCGCCGCCTTCGACGCCGTCGTCCATTACGAAACGGCGGACGGTCCGGGCGAGTTGCCGCTCGCGGAGTTCTATCTCCCGGTGGGAGACACCCCGCACCTGGAGACAGCCCTGCCGCCCGGCGCACTGATCACCGGCGTCACCCTGCCGCCGGCGCCGGTTGCGGCCAACTCCCGCTACCGGAAGGTGCGCGAGCGTGCCTCGTACGCCTTCGCGATCGGCTCGGTCGCCGCCGCTCTCGACGTCCGGGGCGATGTCGTACGTGAAGTGCGGCTGGCCTTCGGGGCGGTGGCGTCCCGGCCGTGGCGGGCCCGGGAGGCGGAGCGGGTGCTGACCGGGGGACCGGTGAGCGCCGAGGCGTTCGCGGCCGCCGCCGACGCCGAACTGGCCGTCGCCGAAGCGCTGCCGCACAACGGATACAAGGTGACCTTGATGCGCAACCTCGTCGTGGCCGTGCTGACCGAACTCGCCGAGGAGGCGACCCGATGACGACGCCGACCACGACGACCGGAACCACCGCCGCGACCCGAGCCGTCGGCACCGCCCACACGCGTGTGGAGGGCCGGGCGAAGGTCACCGGAGCGG
The DNA here is from genome assembly GCF_041431135.1 of Streptomyces sp. NBC_00554. Taxonomy (NCBI): domain Bacteria; kingdom Bacillati; phylum Actinomycetota; class Actinomycetes; order Kitasatosporales; family Streptomycetaceae; genus Streptomyces; species Streptomyces sp. NBC_00554. The sequence continues at coordinate 9,228,424 of NZ_CP107799.1, forward strand.
CCCGCTACGCCGGAGAGATCCCGTACGCCGAACTCGCCCACGGCTGGCTGGTGTTGTCGACCGTGGCCCGCGGCCGTATCCGCTCGGTGGAGGACACGTCCGTCCTCGGGATGCCCGGCGTCCTCACCGTCCTGCACCACGCGAACGCCCCGCGCCTCGAGGGGAACTACATGAACGGGTTCGGGCCGCCCGACCCGGTGCTTCAGCTCTTCCAGCACGACCGCGTCCCCTTCGTCGGCTGGCCGGTGGCGCTGGTCGTCGCCGAAACGCCCGAGCAGGCGAGGGAGGCCGCCGAGTCGCTGGTGGTCCAGTACGACGAGGAGCCGTACGACGTCGCGTTCTTCGCCGGGCGTCCGGGGATGTACACGCCGGAGGATTCGGAGACGGCGAAAGGGGACCTGGAGGCCGAACTCGCAGGGTCCGCCGTCGTGGTGGACGCCGAGTACACCACGCCCGAGGAACACCACAGCCCCATGGAGCCGCACGCGGCGACAGCGCGCTGGGACAGCGGCCGGCTCGAGGTCGTCGACTCCAACCAGGGCAGCGGGTTCGTGGCCGACGAGCTCGCGAAACTGTTCTCGCTCGACCCGGACTCGGTGCGCGTGCGGTCCGAACACGTCGGCGGCGGCTTCGGGGCCAAGGCGACCCGCCCGCACTCGGTCCTCGCCGTGATGGCGGCGACCGTTCTGCACCGCCCGGTGCGGGTCGTGCTGACCCGCCGCCAGATGTTCTCGCTCGTCGGCTACCGCAGCCCCACGGCGCAGCGCGTCAGGCTCGGCGCCGACGCCGACGGGCGGCTGCGCGCGTTCGACCACCAGGGCGAGTCCTTGACCTCGACCGTCCATGAATTCGTCGAGCGGAGCGCGAACTTCGGGCATGCGATGTACGACGCCGACGCGCACCACACGGTGAACCGCGTCGTACGGCTCGACGTGCCGACCCCGAGCTGGATGCGTGCGCCGGGCGAGGCGCCGGGCTCGTTCGCCGTGGAGTCCGCGCTCGACGAACTCGCCGAGAAGAGCGGCATCGACCCGATAGCCCTGCGCGTACGGAACGAACCGGTCGTGGGGCCGGTCTCCGGGATGCCGTTCAGCAGCCGCAACGTCCTCGCCTGCTACCGGGAGGGCGCCCGCAGGTTCGGCTGGGCGGACCGCGACCCGCGTCCCGGCATCCGCCGAGAAGGGCGCTGGCTGCTCGGTACCGGTATGGCGGCCTCGGCGTTCCCGACGCTCTCCGCCCCTTCGACGGCGGCCGTGACGGCGGATGCGGACGGCACCTTCACCGTACGGATCACCGCGGCGGACATCGGGACCGGAGCCCGCACTGCGCTGACCCAGATAGCCGCGGACGCGCTGGAAGTGGAACCGGAGCGGGTCCGAGTGCGCATCGCCGACAGTGACTTCGGCCCCGCGATGATCGCCGGCGGCTCCATGGGGACACGCTCCTGGGCCTGGGCGATCAACGTCGCGGCGAGCGAGCTGCGGGGTCAACTGGCCCTGGGCGGCAGCATTCCGCCCGAGGGGATCACCGCGCGGTCCGACACCTCCGAGGCCGTCCGCGCGCTGACGAAGAAGGAACGGAACGCCTTCGGGGCGCAGTTCGCCGAGGTCGCCGTGGATGTCACCAGCGGTGAGGTACGTGTACGGCGGCTGCTCGGCATCTTCGCCGCGGGCCGGATCATCAACCCGCTCACCGCACGCGGCCAGTTCATCGGCGGGATGGTCTGGGGGCTGTCCATGGCACTGCACGAGGAGGCGATCAGGGACCAGGCCTCGGGCGGCCATGTCGGCGCCGACCTCGCGGGCTACCACTTCGCCGCGCACGCCGACATCCCGCCCATCGAGGCGGACTGGGTGGACGACCCGGACCCCGACGACCCCGTCGGTATCAAGGGCATCGGCGAGATCGGGGTCGTGGGCACCGCCGCGGCGATCGCCAACGCGGTCTGGCACGCGACCGGCGTACGCCACCGGAACCTGCCGATCCGGCCCGACCGCGTGCTGACGGCGACTGCGGGCGGACATGCTTGACCTCGCCGACGAGTTGCACCGGTGGGCCGAGGAAGGCCGGGACTTCGCCGTCGCCACCGTGGTGTCCGTCGGCGGCAGCGCGCCGCGCGGTCCCGGTGCAGCCCTCGCCGTCGACAGCCACGGCACGGTCATCGGCTCGGTCTCCGGCGGCTGCGTCGAGGGGGCGGTGTACGACCTCTGCGTCGAGGCGCTGCAGGACGGCCGCACGGTGCTCGAACGGTTCGGCTACAGCGACGAGGACGCCTTCGCGGTGGGCCTCACCTGCGGCGGGGTCATCGAGGTCCTGGTCACCCCGGTGCGCGCGGACGCGCCGGACCGGGAGGTGTTCACGGCGGCCTTGTCGGCGGCCGCACGAGGGGAGGCCGCGGCGGTCGCCCGGGTGATCCGGGGCCCGGGTGAACTCCTTGGCAGAGCGCTCCTGGTCCACATCGACGGGTCGTACGACGGGGGGCTCGGCGGCACGTACGAGGGCGGTCCCGGAGGCCCTCGCACAGCCGATCGCGACGAACTCCCGGATCTGGACCGGGCTGCGGTGGCGGAGGCCCGCGCGATGCTGGACACCGGTCGCACCGGCACGGTCGAGATCTCGGAGGGCGGATCGAGCTGCCCGGGCGGAGTGACGCTGTTCGTCGAGACGAGGGTGCCGCCGCCCCGCATGATCGTGTTCGGTGCCGTGGACTTCGCGGCGGCGCTGGTGCGGGCCGGCAAGTTCCTCGGCTACCACGTGACCGTGTGCGACGCCCGACCCGTCTTCGCCACGCGCCTCCGCTTCCCCGAGGCCGACGACATCGTGGTCGACTGGCCGCACCGCTACCTCCGGAGCACCGGGACCGACGGCCGCACGGTGCTGTGCGTACTCACGCATGACGCCAAGTTCGACATCCCGCTGCTGGAGACCGCCCTGCGGCTGCCGGTCGCCTTCGTCGGCGCGATGGGCTCGCGCCGGACCCACCAGGACCGGGACCGCCGACTGCGCGAAGTCGGCCTCACCGACGGTGAGTTGGCCCGCCTTCGGTCCCCGATCGGGCTCGACCTCGGCGCCCGTACGCCCGAGGAGACCGCCCTGTCCATCGCGGCGGAGATCGTTGCGGCCCGCCGGGGAGGCACGGGCGTTCCGCTGACCGGTTCGGGGACGCCCATTCACCGTGACGTGGACGGGAGGCAGGCCGGTACCACTGAGGAAGCCGCGTGACCCGGTGTCGGAAGGCGCCGGACGCCGATGGCGGGGAGTTCAGGAAACCGGAGCCGAGGCCACGAGCCAGTCGTACGCGGCCCGTGCGGTGAACTCGGCCTGGCCGCCACGCAGCAGCAGGCCGGCCGTGGCGAACCCCGGGTCGTCGGCCTGAGCGGCGACGTAGGGGATGGCGATGCAGCGCATCCCGGCCGCGTGCGCGGCGGCGGCGCCCGGGGCGGCGTCCTCCAGGACCACGCAGTCGGCCGCGGCAGCCCCCAGGCGGCGTGCCGCCTCCAGGAAGACGTCGGGCGCGGGCTTGCCATGGGCGACCTCGTCGGACGAGACGACGGTCGGCAGGTGGGCGGCCAGGCCCGTGCCCGTCAGGATCGCCTCGATGGCCTCCGGTGAGGAACCCGAGGCCACGGCCATCGGGACGCCGTCGCCGGCCAGCAGTTCCACGAACTTCCGCATCTCCGGGTACACGCGTGTGGAGGCGCGGGCCAGCTCCAGATAGCGGCGGTTGGTGTCGGCGAGCAGGGTGTCGAGCGGGGCCGTCAGACCGTAGCGCTCCTTCCAGAGGGCGAGCGTCTCCCGGGTGCTGATGCCGACGTAGCTCTCGTGGTCGGACCAGGTGAAATCGGTGACGCCGTACTCGGCGAGCGTCCGCCGGCCCGCCTCGAAGTAGTTCGGCTCGCTGTCCACGAGTGTTCCGTCGAGATCGAAGACGACTGCGGTGCCGGTGAGAGTGCTCATGGGGTCCAGGATGCCAATGATCAGCTCTGTGCCGGGCAGCCGCGTGGGTACGCCCCGCGCGGCCGGTCAGTTCTTCGTGGCGCGCCCGATCGACTCCACCAGCGGCAGCAGCCGCTGCGGGACGCGCTCGCGCAGGGCCACCTCCGTGCGGGTGCGGACGACGCCCGGCAGGCTGATCAGCGCCTGGATCACGTCCTCGAGGTGCGCGTTGTCACGCGCCACGACCCGGGTCAGCAGATCACCGCCTCCCGTGATCGAGAACGCCTCGATGATCTCCGGTACGGCGGCCAACGCGTCGCCCACGTCGTCGAGATGGCCCTGTGTGACCTCGATGTGCACGAAGGCGAGCACGGGGTGGCCGAGTGCCGCGGGGGACAGGGTCGGGCTCGTACCGGTGATCACTCCGTCCCGCTCGAGCCGGTCGAGGCGGGCCTGAAGGGTGCCGCGGGCGACGCCGAGCATGCGGGCGTACTCACGCACGCTGGTGCGCGGCTGCTCAAGGAGCAGCCGCAGGATACGGGTGTCGAGCTCGTCCACGGCCATGGTCCGTCGGCCTCCCGTCGCCTCGGGTGATCATTACCGACTGTACCAATGGCTCAGCTTCAGGCGAGTCCGCTGAGCCAGGACCGGGCGCGGAAGGTCACCAGGGCAGGAAGGTGTGCACGTCCTTGCCGTCGGGCCGCAGCACCACACTGACCTGGTCGCACAGGGTGTGAATGAGGTGCCAGCCGATTCCGCCCCCGCCGTGCAGCGGCAGGCAGGGGCGGGGTGCGGGCGGGGTGGTGCTGCTGTCCCGCACGGTCACATGGACGCCGTCGAAGGTGCGGCGCATACGGAGTTCGAAGGGGCCGGGAGCGTACTGGACCGAGTTGGCGACCAGTTCCGTGACCACCAGCAGGATGTCGTCCCAGTGCTCGGCCGCGCTGGGCGGTGACGCCCGGGCGAGCGCACTCAGATAGCTCTCCGCCGTGAGACGCGCATCGGTCACGTCGCACAACTGGCCGGCAAAGGAGCTGGAGAGCGTCTCGATCGCCTCCTGTGAAGGTTTCCTGTTCCCACTCGGATCGCTTGCCATCTGGCCCTCCCGGACCTTGCCGCCGGGATCGGCACCATGGAGGGCGGCGCCTCAGGCGACCGCCGGGTCAAGCAGCCCCGTGCGGAGACGCTTGATGATGCGGGTGATCAGCCGGGAGACGTGCATCTGGGAGATGCCGAGCTCTTTGCCGATCTGGGCCTGGGTGCGCTCCTCGACGAAGCGCAGATGGACGATCAGGCGCTCGCGTGTGTCGAGTTCGGCGATCAGCGGAGCCAGGGAGTGGAAGTCCTCCACGAGCTCGAGCGAGGGATCCTCCGCGCCGATCAAGTCGGCCAGCACGCCTTCGCCTTCAGCCGCGCCGGTCCCGGCCAGGGCCGCGTCGAGCGACGTGGAGGCGTACGCGTTCGAGGCCTTGCGCGCCTCGATGACGTCTTCCTCGGACAGGGACATGAGCTCGGAGAGCTCGCGGGTGGTGGGCATGCGGCCCAGCCTCGTCCGCAGTTCCTCCGTGGCCTTGGCGAGCTCGACGCGGGCTTCCTGCAGACGGCGGGGTACGTGCACCGCCCAACTGGTGTCGCGGAAGAAGCGCTTGATCTCGCCGACGATGTAGGGGACGGCGAAGGAGGTGAACTCGACCTCTCGGGTGAGCTCGAAGCGGTCGATGGCCTTGATCAGACCGATGGTGCCGACCTGGACGATGTCCTCCATCGAGTCGCCGCGGCTGCGGAAGCGGGAGGCGGCGTAGCGGACCAGCGAGAGGTTCATTTCGATCAAGGTGTTGCGCGCGTACTGGTATTCGTGCGTGCCCTCTTCGAGCATGGTGAGCCGGTCGAAGAACTGGCGGGAGAGCTCGCGCGCGTCCTTCGGGTTGACCTTCGAGGGGTCGTCGATGACCGGAAGCTCCGACTCGCCGCCCACCTCGCCCGCTTCGGCCGTCCGCTGTGCCGTGGCCGTTGTTTCCAGCGCCCTCACGGCTGCCATGCAGTCCACCCCAAATCCCCGAAGGTTTTGATGACATAGCCCGGATGCCCCGGTTGGCGGACCTCACACCCCCCAAGCCGCTGAAATGTCGGAACGGCCCGCGGCGGCACGGTCGGCCCTTCGGTCAACCGGTCGTGGTCCGGAGCGGCCGAGTACCCTGGGGCGCCGAAAGCCGGGGTTGACACGGCGTACGACGGGCGCGGAGAGGTGGGGGTGGAGAAATGGCGTACGGCGATGACGAGTTGGCGGCGGGAGCAGCCGCCCCGTCCGACCTCGGCGGAGCCGCCCTCCGTCTGTACACCCTCCAAGAGCGCCCGGGTGTACGGCTCGTCGGCGAGATCAGCCCGTCCACACGCCTCGTCTGGCGGCAGGCCCTCGATCAGCTGGCCGGCCGACACGATCACGTCTGCTTTCTGGAGCTGTCCGCGATCACCTTCGTCGACGTCGCCGGTGCCTCCGAACTCGCGCGCACCGCGCAGGCGTTGAACGAGAGACGGCGTCTGGTCCTGGAACGGCCGCCGCCCGAACTCCCGCGGATCCTTGAGCTGTTCTGGCCGGAACTCCGGGCCATCGAGGTGGCGGCATGACGAATGCGGCCACCCGGACCGAGCCGTTCGCCCATCCGGCACTGCTGTACCGCAGCGACCAGGAGTACCTGGCCGGGACCTTGCCGTTCCTGCTGGACGGTATGGCCGCCGCGGAGCCCGTCGCCGTGGCCGCCCCCGCCCCGCGGCTGGAGCTGATCCGAGCGGAGCTCGGCGCGGCCGCCGCCGAGGTGCACTTCGTCGACATGACGCGGGCCGGGCGGAACCCCGGACGCATCATCCCGTCGGTCCTGCGGTCGTTCGCCGACGCCCGGACCGCCGGCCGCGTCCGCATCATCGGGGAGCCGATCTGGCCCGGCCGCACCGCGGTGGAGTATCCGGCCTGCGTTCAGCACGAGGCACTGATCAACGTGGCCTTCCAAGGCCGCGACGTGACGATCCTGTGCCCATACGACGCGCGGGCCCTCCCCTCCGATGTGATCGCCGACGCGCACGCCACGCATCCCGTCGTCATCGACGCGGGCCGGGAGCGGGCCAGCACCGCCTACGCGCTCGAGCGGGTGCTCGCGCGCTGCAACGAGAGGTTGCTTCATCCGCCAGGAGCGGCGACGGTCCACTTCGACTCCGATGCCCTGCCGACCTCTCGCGACTTCGCGGTGCGCGAGGCGCGCGAGCGGGGGATGAGCGATGCCCGCGTGCAGGACCTGGCTCTGGTCGTCGCGGAGCTGACCACCAACAGCGTCGTGCACGGCGGCGGTTCGGGAACGTTGCGGATCTGGGCCGAGAGCGAGCAGATCGTCTGCGAGGTGCAGGACAACGGGCACCTGGCCGACCCACTGGCCGGCCGGCACCCGGTGCGGATCGAACAGCTCGGCGGACGTGGCCTGTTCCTCGTGCACTTCCTCTCCGACCTCGTCCGCGTACACACCGGCGAGGATGGCACGACGGTCCGCAGTTACGTTGCCCGGACGTGACCCGCGCTGCCTGACGTGTACAGGGCGTACGCGGGCATCGGCCGCCGCGATGATCCGTTGGCCGGAAATCTGACCGCGATCACTCTCCTGGGGTGGGCCAATGGTCCAGTGATTTGGGCGCGGGTTGAGCCGTTGTACCTATGGATGCTTACCTGTGACGTATCCATGCGTAGATCGGCGCCGCGCAGCGCCGGACCGGCAACGAGGCCGGACCGGACCGCGGCGCTTCGTCGTGTCCGCGAGTTCCCGCCACCCAGGGGCGCTCGCGCTGCGGCGGAAGTTGTTGAGGGGGGCGGCGTTCCGCCGTGAAGAGGATGCTCGTGGCTCCGGATCCGGGGCGTGTCAGGCTGAGGAACTCGTGCCGTGCCGTCGTCGGCATCGGCATCGCCGTCGCCGTGGCGGAACTCGCGGGACTGTCCCTGACGGCTTCCATCACCGGGGGACTGGCGGCCCTGCTCGCTCTCTTCACGGTCGCCGACGCGACGGTGCGCGCCCAGCGGGTGACCACCGCCCTGCTCCCGGCCGCGGGATTCCCCGTACTGGCCGTGGCCACCCTCCTGCACGGTGTGCCCCTGGCCCGGGACGCCGCCTTCCTGCTGGTCGTCTTCGGCGGGGTGTACGCCCGACGCTGGGGCCCGCGTGGACATGCGCTCGGGATCTTCGCGTTCATGAACTTCTTCGTCACGCAGTTCCTGCACGCCGTCCCGGCGCAGCTGCCCGAGCTGTACGCCGCCGTGGGCCTGGCTCTCGGCGTCGCCGGCCTCGTACGTTTCGTGCTCTGGCCCCTCGAGCGCGGTGCGCCTCCGCCCGCCCCCGCGCCTCGGCCGCTGCCCGGCACCGGACTGGCTCGCCCCACCACCAGGCAGGCCTTCCAGGCCACGGCGGCCTGCGTCTTCGCCCTGGTCGCCGGACAGGCGCTGTCCCAGGAGCGCTGGTACTGGGCCGTCGGCACCGCCTGGTGGATCTTCGTCAACACGGTCTCGCGCGGCGAGACGCTCGTCCGCGGATTCCGCCGGGTGCTGGGCACGGTCGTGGGCATTGTCGTCGGCGTGCTGGTGGCCATCCCGCTGCACGGGGCGCCGGTCCCGACTGCCGCCCTGGTCGCGGTCTGTGTCTTCGGGATCTTCTACACGGCCTCGGTCTCGTACAGCTGGATGGTGCTGGCGGTGACGGTGATGGCGGGATTGCTCTACGGCCTGCTGGGAGTTCTGGACCCCGGCCTTCTCGTACTGCGCCTGGAAGAGACCGCCATCGGTGCGGTGGGAGCCACGCTCGCCGTGATTCTCGTGCTGCCGGTCACCACCCACGCCACGAACGACGCATGGATCCAGCGCGCACTGCGGTGCGTCCACGCGGCAACCGCCGAAGCCGCCGCCCGTCTCGCGGGCTCGCCGACAGCGGATCCCGCGCCGCACGCGGCCGAGCTCGAAGTGCTGCTGGCCCGTGTCCGGATGGCGCTTGCTCCTCTGGTGCATCCACTCAACCCGTTCCGCGCACGCAAGGCCCGGGCGGCCCAGGTCATCACGTTGCTGGACGGCTGCGCCCGCGAGGTGCGCGGCCTGGTGGCCGTCGCCGCGGACCCCGATGCGAGCCACGACATCCGTCTCGCGGCAGCCTGCAGCCGCGTCAAGTCGGCCGTGGAAGCCCTGACCATCAGCGAGAAGGGTCGCCGCGAGCCCACAAGGACCCTCGGCGCGCCGGCGCACCCCGCTGCCACCGAGCAGCAGCCCGCCCTCGCCCACCTGCACAGCCTGGAGCGGGCCCTCGCCGAACTCGAGGTGCCCCTGCGCAGCTCCCGGCACTCGCCCCTGGTCGGCGCCTGAACAGCGGCCGGCGAGCACCACGGCACCGCACTGCACCGTGGCAACGGCGGTCGGGCGGCACGCGGGCCGCACATGTGGGGACCCAGCGCCGTGCGACACAGCGCTTGAGGCACTGATGGGGCGCGTACGTATGGCTTCGCGCCCCTGAGGTAATCCGCCACCCCGAGGGGGCGCGCAAAACGGCCGGCGCCCCCCAGATCCTGGCCGCGCTCGGTGGATTCCGCGCGAGGTACGCGATCTGGCGACCCCGCCGCTACCCCTGACGCCCGCACAACGCGCGCCTGACGGCCGTGTGCCGCCACATCGAGGCGGAGGTGGGGAACCTGTCGGCGTCGCGCCGGAACGCGCGCAGGCGGCCCACGCAGGCGCCCCCGGCTCGCACCCTCGGCGCTCGCCAACGTCCACGCTCCGAAGCGTGCGCTCCGGCGCACTGTTCATGCCCACCGCGCGCCTCCCCGCTCCATCACGCCTGACGTCGGGACATGGACACCAAACCCCGGAATGGGGCACTTTTCCGGCCACAAAGAGGGTGGATCAGCCCACCGGCCGGGTAACTCCGCGGCTATCAGACGCACAGAGCCCGCGGACCGTGCGGGAGCGGCCTGCGGGCGGAACCCCTTGGGGGTGGCGCCATGCGGAATTTCCCGCGCGGAACCGGACACGGGGAGCGTCTCGTCGACGACGGGAACACGGGGCTCCGGGCGCCGAGGGGCGAGGAACCGGGCGGGTGGCTCGAGCGGGCTCAGGGCGGCCGTGCGGGAGAGGACACGGTCCCAGGCGGCCGTGGGCCCGAGAGCACGCATCCGGGCGGCCACAGGGGAGAAGGCACGGATACGGGCGTGCAATACGTGCAGGTCGGCGCCGAGACCTGCCCCTGGCCGACGTCCGGTCGGCCTGCTCCGCCAACAGGCCTGCGCGAGCGGCAGGTGACCAGCGGTTTCGCCGAGAGCCCCCAGAATTCCGGCGACGCCACCGGCCCACCCGCGCGGATCCCTTGCCGCCACGCGCCCGCTCCGTACGAACTCCACCGCGCCGCGAGCGAGTTCCTCACCCTCCGCCACTCCGAGGAACGCCTCGGGGACCCGGCCCGGCGGATCGCCGCCGCGCACAAGGAGATCGCGGAGACAGGGACGTACCGCCACACCACCGAGGAACTCGTCTTCGGCGCGCGCGTCGCCTGGCGCAACGCCAACCGGTGCATAGGGCGGCTCTACTGGCACTCCCTGTGCGTACGAGACCGCCGGGACGTGCGGGACACGCGGGACGTCGCCGAGGCATCGGCGGACCATCTGCGGGAGGCGACCCGCGATGGCCGGATCCGCGCGCTCATCACGGTCTTCGCGCCCGACGAGCCAGGGCGCCCGGGGCCGCGGATCTGGAACGAACAGCTCATCCGGTACGCCGGCTACGCACGCCCGGACGGCGGTGTGACCGGCGATCCGCGCAACGAGGGCCTCACCACGCTCGCCCTGCGACTCGGCTGGCCCGGCGGCCCCGGCACCCCCTTCGACGTACTGCCGTTGGTGATCCAGGGCGCCGACGACCGGCCCCGCTGGTTCGCGCTGCCGCAGGACGCGGTGCTCGAAGTGGAGCTCGGGCACCCCGAATACACCTGGTGGCGCACCCTCGGACTGCGCTGGCACGCGGTGCCCGCGCTCGCCAACATGTGCCTGGAGATCGGCGGTGTCTGCTACCCGGCCGCGCCCTTCAACGGCTGGTACATGGGCACCGAGATCGGCGCCCGCAACCTCGCCGACACCGACCGCTACGACCTCCTGCCGCACATCGCCGACCGCCTCGGCCTCGACACCCGCACCGACCGCTCCCTGTGGAAGGACCGCGCGCTCGTCGAACTCAACCGCTCCGTCCTGCACTCCTTCGACCGCGCGGGCGTCACGGTCACCGACCACCACACCGAGTCCCGGCGCTTCCTCACCCACCTCGGCCGTGAGGAGCGCAAGGGCCGCCGGGTCGGCGCGGACTGGTCCTGGATCGTGCCGCCCATCTCGGGCAGCGCCACACCCGTCTTCCACCGCACCTACGAGGCGGTGGAGCGGAGCCCCGCGTACGTCCACCACCCCGAAGCGCACGAAAGAGCCCGCGGCGCAGTCCTGGTCTAGACCGCCGATCATGGACTGCTACCGTCGCCCCGGACAACGCGGGAGCGAGAGGGGTCAGCGGTGGCAGACGGCTTCAGGCGGCAACAACGGGCGTTCATCGGCTCGTTCACGGCGGCGGGAGGACTCGGCGTCCTCACCGCGGCAGTGGACCCGGGCAGCGGCGCGCTGACCGTCCTGAGCGCGGTGGACGGCGTCCCCGACCCGTCGTACCTCGCCCTGTCGCCCGCGCGGGACATGCTGTACGCGGTCAGTGAGACGGCTGTCGGCGCGGTGGCCGCGTACCGCGTGACCGGCGACAGGCCGGAGCTGACGGGGACGCTCGTGACGGTCGGCGGCAGCGGCCCGACGCACCTGAGTGTCTTCGACGGACACGTCCTGACCGCCAACTACGGCTCCGGCAGCGTCACCGCCGTCCCCGTCCGTACCGACGGAGGGCTCGCGGGCGCCGCCTCCAGCGTGCTCCAGCACACGGGCTCGGGCCCGCACACCCCGCGCCAGCACGGCCCGCACGCCCACCAGGTGCAGCCCGACCCGAGCGGGCGATGGGCGGTCAGCGTCGACCTCGGCACGGACTCCGTGCGGGTGTGCGCGCTGGACGGCGGAAAGCTCACGCTGCACCGCGAGTTCGCGCTGCGCCCCGGCTCCGGACCCCGCCACCTGGCCTTCCACCCGCGCGGCGAACACGCGTACGTGCTCAACGAACTCGCGCCCACCGTCACCGTCTGCCGCTGGGACGCCGCCGAAGGCGCGCTGCGGCCCGTCGGGGAGACGCCGGTGCTGTCCGGTGTCCGGGGTGGCGACGCGTACCCGTCGGGCATCGTCGTGTCGCCCGACGGCCGCTTCGTCTGGACCGCCACGCGCGGCCAGGACGTCGTCTCCGTGCTCACGCCGGACACGGTGGGCGAGGGGCTGCGGCTGGTCGCCACGGTGCCCTGCGGAGGCACCTGGCCGCGCGCGCTGGCCCTCGACCCCTCGGGGCGCTTCCTGTACGCCGCCAACGAGCGCTCCGGTGACGTGACCTGGTTCGTGGTCGACCCCGACACGGGCGTACCGAGGCGGGGCGGCTCGGTCGACGCTCCCGCGGCGTCCTGCGTGGTCTTCGGCTGACCTCACCGCGGCACGCACGCGAAGGGCCCGCTCCTGCCGCAGGAGCGGGCCCTTTCGCGTTCTCTCGAGTGCCGGGCTCAGCGCACCGGCGCGCCCTGCGGCTGCTGCGGCGCGATGCCCAGCGCCGCCGTGTACTTGGCAAGGGCCAGCTTGCCGATCGCCGGGTACGGGCCGAGCGCCTCGGCGGCGGCGCAGCCCGCCTCCTTGGCCGCCGCGTCGAGCAGACCCGCGTCGAGCTCCGGACCGATCAGATACGGCGCGAGCGCCAGCTGCTGGGAGCCCGAGTTGCGCAGCTGCTCGGCGGTGGCCGCGATCGCGCCCTCCTCGTCGAGCGCCGCCGCCATCACCGGTACGGCGAGCCGCGCGGCCAGCAGCATGCCGGTGATCCCGGCCGCCTGCACGGCCTCCTCGCCACCCACAGAGGCCAGGATGATGCCGTCGGCGGCGGTCGCCACGGTGAACAGCCGGGCACGGTCGGCACGCGCCAGACCCGCCTCGGACAGGCGTACGTGCAGCCCCTCGGCGAGCAGCGGGTGCGGGCCGAGCACATCGGCCAGGTCGGCCGCGACACGGCTGTCCATGACGGCCTGGCGGATCCGGCGCAGCAGCGCGTTGTCAGGACCGGCGAGCAGGGGCACCACGACGGCCACGGGCCCGTCGGGCGCGGTCACGTCCGCACCGGCGGCGCGGGACTGCTCGAAGCGGGCGGTGCGCTCCTCGGCGGCGCGGACCAGCACGGACTGCAGCGTGGGGAACTCGGCGTCGTCCCCGTCGAGGTACCCGATCCGGGCGTCGAGACCGGGGAGCTCGGAGCGCGCGATGCTCACGACCTCCTCGGTGAGGCTGCGTATGGCCGCGCTGGGGGTGCCCGGCACCGCGAGGACGAGCGCGGGCGCGCCCTCGGGAGCCACCAGGGCTTCCGGGCGGCGGTGCCGCCCGGGCTGGCGGGGTCGCGGCATTCGTACTGGCAGGCCGGACGCGGGCCCAGTGGGGGAGCTCATGGCGCCGCATGTTACTGGTTTCTTGGGTTCCCCTGTTCGGGGAGGGTGCAGGTGAGCGGTATCCGTCCGCTTTTGTCTGATGAGTTACGTAAAGATCAGAGGTGATCAGTATGGCGGGACTGTCCCCCCGCCTCTTTGGTCACCACATGCAACATCCGCCGGTCACGGGGGAGCGTGAGCTGGTCGTTCGCCAGGTCGACCGCGATGAGCACGGCTCCGTGCAGCGGGTCACCGGCGGCCGGTACCTGCCGGGCTTGCGGTAGTTGCTCCGCCAGTGCCTCCGTCAGTGGTACGAGGAGGGCGGCGCCCATCTTGAACAGGCCGCCGGTGAGGGCGACTTGGGGCTGTCCCGAGGGCGGGCAGACAGCGGCCGCCGACTCGGCGATGTTCCGCGCGGCCGAGCGCAGGATGTCCGCCGCCACCTGGTCGCTCTCGGCGCAGGCGGCCACTTCGGGTGCGAAGGCGGCGAGCGCGGCGGGCCGGTCGGTCCGCGGATACAGCTTGCCCGGCAGGCCCGGAATCGGACCGAACATCTCCTCGGCGCGCGCCCGCAGCGCCGCCGATCCGCCACGGCGCCCGTCGAAGGCCCGGACGGCCGCGTCGAGACCGGCCCGGCCGATCCAGGCCCCGCCGCCGCAGTCACCGAGCAGATGGCCCCAGCCGTCGGCCCTCCGCCAGCTCTCCAGATCCGTGCCGACCGCGATCATGCCGGTGCCCGCGGCGACGACCACTCCCGGCCGCCGGCCGAGCGCGCCCATGTACGCGGTCACCGCGTCGGCGGCCAACGCGAGCCGTGTCACACCCAGTTCACGCTCGAGCGCGGACGGCAGCTCGGCGCGCAGCTCGTCGCCGAGCGTGGCCAGGCCCGCGGCTCCCACGGCGACCGCCCCGAGTTCACCGACCCCCGCGTCGGCCATCAGCTGCCGGGCCAGAGGCAGCAGTTGCTCCAGCAGATGACCGGCGTCGATGCCGCGCGGGCCGGTGCGCACCGGCTCCTTCGACGTCAGCGGAACCCCCTGGACCTCCCCGCGTACGGCGAGCGCCACGCGCAGCCCCGAACCCCCGGAGTCCACAGCCAGCACACCGGGCGGCGGACCCGCGCCCGTCATGGCAGGCGCCAGTCCACCGGCTCGGCTCCCTGCCCGGTCAGCAGGTCGTTGGCCCGGCTGAAGGGCCGGGAACCGAAGAAGCCGCGGTCCGCGGACATGGGGGAGGGGTGGGCGGATTCGACCGAGGGCAGTTCGCCGAGGATCGGGCGCAGATTGCGGGCGTCGCGGCCCCACAGGATCGACACCAGCGGGCGTCCGCGCCCGGCCAGCGCGCGTATCGCCTGCTCGGTGACCTCTTCCCAGCCCTTGCCGCGATGCGCCGCGGGACTGCGCGGGGCCGTGGTGAGCGCTCTGTTGAGCAGCAGCACGCCCTGCCGTGTCCAGGGCGTGAGGTCGCCGTTGGACGGCTGGGGCAGGCCCAGGTCGGTGTTGAGCTCCCGGAAGATGTTGATCAGGCTGCCCGGCAGCGGTCTCACCTCGGGCGCCACGGAGAACGACAGACCCACCGCGTGCCCCGGCGTGGGGTACGGGTCCTGCCCGACGATGAGGACGCGGACCTCGTCGAAGGGCTGCTGGAAGGCCCGTAGGACGTTCGCCCCTGCCGGTAGATAGGTGCGTCCCGCGGCGATCTCCGCGCGCAGGAAGTCGCCCATCTCGGCGATCCGTCCGGCGACGGGTTCCAGGGCTTTCGCCCAGCCCGGTTCGACGATTTCATGCAACGGTCGTGGTGCCACGGGCGTCACCCTACTGCCGTACAGGCGGCGGAGATCAACCGGTGGCCGGAGCACGACCGAGGATGACCGTTCATGGGACGAACAACGCGCCTCCTGGGCGGGGTTGTGCGCGGAACGCGAGTGAGCGTCCTGGACGTTGCGGGTGTGCTCATGGTCATGGTGGTGCGGGACCTCCGGAGTCTCAGTCGATGACCGCGGCGCGCACGCAGAGGACGTCCGGCAGATGCGAGGTCAACTGCCGCCAGCTGTCCCCGTCGTCCGCCGACGCGTACACCTCGCCGTTGCGGTTGCCGAAGTACACGCCCGCCGGGTCCGCGCCGTCCGTGCACAGGGCGTCACGCAGCACCGTGCCGTAGTGGTCCTCCGTCGGGAGGCCGGCGGTCAGCGGCTCCCAGCTCTTGCCCGCGTCGGCCGTGCGGAAGACGCGACACCTGTGCTCCGCGGGGACGCGGTCCGCGTCGGCGTTGATCGGGAAGACGTACGCCGTGTCACCGCGGTGCGGATGCGTGGCCGCGGCGAACCCGAAGGTGGAGGGCAGGCCTTCGCCGATGTCGGTCCACTGCCCGCCGGCGTCGTCGCTGCGGTACACACCCCAGTGGTTCTGCAGATACAGGCGGTCGGGAGTCACCGGGTCCTGAGCGACCTTGTGCACGCACTGGCCGAACTCCGGGTTCGGATCGGGCAGGAACACCGCGGACACACCGGAGTTGGACGGCCTCCAGCTCGCGCCGCCGTCGTCCGTGCGGAACACTCCGGCCGTGGAGACGGCGACCGTCACCGCGCGCGGGTCCCGCTTGTCGGTGAGGACGGTGTGCAGTCCCTCCCCGCCACCGCCCGGCACCCACTGCGACCGCGTCGGGTGCTCCCACAGCGGACGCACGAGCTCGAAGGACTCGCCCCGGTCCTCCGAGCGGTACAGCGCGGCCGGTTCCGTGCCCGCGTACACCACGTCCGGCTCCGCCGCGGCCGGGTGCAGCTGCCACACCCGCTCGAGCGAAGCCCCCGTGTCCTTGGGGAACTTGACGGCGGGCTGCGCCGGCTCCGCCCATGTACGGCCCAGGTCGTCGGAGTGGAAGACGGACGGGCCCCAGTGCGCGCTGTCCCCTCCGGCCAGCAGCCGCGGTGTCTCGCCCCGCGTGTCGATCGCGACCGAGTACACGGCCTGCGCGTTGAAGTACGGACTCTCGTCGAACTCCCAGGCGCCACCGCGCCTTCGACCGATGAAGAGCCCCTTGCGAGTGCCCACCGTGAGCATTACGTCGGCCATGCCGACCACCTCCGCGACGTCGTTGTCTCAGATACGGGCCAGTCTGCACCTCGGCACTGACAGTCACCTCTGGACTTCGTGTTTCCGCAGGTCAGAACGGCCTCCTCGGCGTTCGGCCAGGTTTCTCGGCGGTCCTCGCCGGGCGCGGACGGGAGGTGGGGGAGATCCTGAAACGGACGGGTCGAGGGAGCCGGCGTGAGCATCGCGGGGACCGGTCGCGTATGGGAGGGGGATGTGGCGTGTCCGTGCGGTCGTGAGGAGGATGCCGACGATGCCAGTCAAGGCGGCCTTGCGTGTTCCGAGGGTGTGGCTGTGGCGATGGCGGCGCAATCCGCTGCGGCGTCGCAGTGACGCCCTGGAAGCATGGATCGTGCTCATCGCCTGGGCGCTCACCGTGTTCGGCGGGGTGTTCATCGGCCTGGCCGCGACGCAGTCCGTGGAGCACGGTCTCGCCCAGCAACGCGCCGAGTGGCACTCCGTCCCGGCGCGGCTCACCGCGGACGCGCCGGACTCGACTCCCACGGAAAGCGACGCCGACCGGGTCTGGGCGAAGGTCAGCTGGACGGCGCCGGACGGCTCCGTACGCGCAGGTCAGGCACGGGTGTCCACCGGCACCACCGCGGGCACCCCGGTCACCGTCTGGACGGACTCCGACGGCCGCCTCGTCACCAAGCCCGCCACCGAGTCCCAGGCCCAGCTGCGGGCCTCTCTGGTGGGGGTCCTGGTCGGCATGAGCGCGTCAGTCGTGCCCTTCGTCTGCGGGCGGCTCGTGCGCGGCCGGCTGGAACGGCGGCGCATGGACCAGTGGGACGAGGAGTGGGAGCGGTTCGGGCCGCTTTGGGGGCGGAGGACCACCTGACCTGGCGGGGGAGGTAAGGGGGTGGTGAGAATCGGCGCGCTCCGGGGTGGTGGCCCGAGTGTGTCGCGGTGCAGCCGGTTCGCGCGCGGCGCGTGGGTGCGGGCGTCAGGTACGTCGACGCCTTGTGCTGCTATTTATGCAGGTCACAGCTGTGATCTCAGGTTCGATCGGGTGTTTTGCCGTAGCCGCGATGTGACCGAGCGCGGCTCGGGCGGCGCCCCCGGGGCAGATCGCGCACGCCCATTGCGTCCGACTATGTCCGCCTCCTCGCGTCTAACTTAGGCATGCCTACACTAAGCCCGCTTCTGGCCGTCCGGCCGTGAACTCGCTGCTGTGGAGAGGCCTGTGGTGTGGGACGACGCGTTTCCCAGCTTTCTGATCGGTCTGCGTGAGGGCCTGGAAGCGGGACTGATCGTCTCGGTGCTGGTCGCCACGCTCGTGCGGTCCGGCGAGCGCGCCCGGCTTCCTCATGTGTGGACCGGGGTTGCCGCCGCCATCGGGCTCTCCTTGAGCTTCGGCGCGATCCTGACCTTCACCGCGGCGAACCTGTCCGGGACCGGGCAGGAGGCGTTCGGCGGCACGCTCAGTCTGATCGCGGTCGTGTTCGTCACCGCGATGGTGTTCTGGATGCGGCGCTCGGCCCGGACCTTCGCCGGCGAGATCAAGGAGAAGGTCACCGCCGCGCTGGGCATGGGCGCGGGCGTACTCGTCGTCACCTCGTTCCTCGCCGTCGGGCGCGAGGGTCTCGAGACCGCGCTGTTCCTGTGGACCACCGCGCAGGCCGCGGGGAGTTCGTCGGGCCCCCTCACCGGTGCGGCGGCCGGTCTGCTGATCGCCGCCGCCCTGTGCTGGGGCCTGTACCGACGGGCCCTGCACATCAATCTCACGCGGTTCTTCACGATGACCGGCGCCGTGCTGATCGTCATCGCCGCGGGCGTGCTCGGGTACGGGATGCGCGACTTGCAAGAAGGCGGCGTCCTGCCGGGCGGCACGGCGTACGCCTTCGACCTGTCGGCGCACCTCGATCCCGGATCCTGGTACGTCACCGTCGTACAGGGCACGCTCAACCTCACCCCGCAGATGACCTGGCTTCAGGTCGCGGCCTACGGCGCCTACCTGGCGGTCGTGATGACACTCTTCGTACGGGGCGTACGAGGCACTGCCTCCCCGCAGCCGCAGCCGCAGCCGACGACGCAGCCCGCGCCCACGAAATCCGCACCCGCGAATCCCGCGCCCCGCATCCCCCACTGGACCCTCCCCGCCGCCCTCGTCTGCCTCCCGGCCCTCGTCGCCGGCATTGCCGTAGCGGTGAGCGACGGAAAGCCCGCCTCGGGCACGCCCGTCATCGAGGTCTCGGCGGCGGACTGCGGCAAGGGATTCACCGCGCCGAAGCCGGGCCGCCAGACCTTCCAGGTACGCAACAGCGGCAGCCGTACCTCCGAGATCTATCTCATCGACCCGGTCAGCAACGCCGTCTACGGCGAGGTCGAGGGCATCGCCCCCGGCACCACCCGCGCCCTGATCGCCACCGTCGGGACCGGTTCGTACGCCTGGCGCTGTGTTCCGAGCGGCGGGAAGGCGGTCACCTCGGCCGCCGTCACCGTCAGCGGCGGCGGCTCCACCAAGGCCGTACTGCCGGTCTCGGAGAAGGACCTCGCCGCGCCGCTGGCCGCCTACCGGAAGTACGTCGACCAGGGCCTGGCCGACCTGCTGGCCAAGACACGCACCCTGCAACGCGACATCGACGCCAAGAAGCTCGACAAGGCCCGCAGCGACTGGCTGCCCGCACACGAGCAGTACGCCTCGCTCGGTGCCGCGTACGGCACGTTCGGCGACTGGGACGCGAAGATCAACGGCCGTACGGCGGGACTCGCGGGCGGGGTCGACGACCCGGCCTTCACCGGGTTCCACCGGATCGAGTACGGCCTGTGGCACGGCGAATCGGCCGCTGTCCTCGCGCCGTACGCCAAGCGGCTCACCTCCGATGTCGCTGCCCTGCGCGAGGACTTCCCGAAGGAGGACTTCGACCCGGGCGACCTGCCGCTGCGCACCCACGAGATCCTCGAGAACACCCTGCACCGCGAGTTGAGCGGCTCCGCCGACTACGGCAGCGGCACCGAACTCGCCACCACCGAGGCCAACCTCGACGGCACCCGCGAACTGCTGAGCCTGCTCAGCCCGTTGATCGACAAGCGCGACGCCGAGCTCACCTCCGACGTCGACACCTGGATGCGGCGCACCGAGCGCCTGGTCCTCGCCCAGCACGGCAAGGACGGCAGCTGGACGCCGCTGGGCAAGTTGTCCACCGTCGACAGGCAGCGCCTCGACGGCTCCCTCGGCCAGCTGCTCGAGGAACTCGCCCCGATCCCGGACCTCCTGGAGATCCGCAAGGCCGCATGAGCAGCGCCCCGCCGGCGCCGACCGCCACCACCGCAGCACCGGGACCCATGCGCCCGCAGGAGAGGACCTCCCGATGACCAACCCGAGCCAGGACCAGGACCAAGCCGCGCTGGGCGGCTGCCCCTTCGGCCGTCGTACGTTCGCCAAGTCCGCGCTCGGCGTCGGCGCGGCCGGAGCAGCCCTCGCGGGCGCCGGCCTCGTAGGGGCGGCAATCGTTGGCGGAGCCACCCCAGCGGCGGCGGCGACCGACGGCGGCAAGGTGGCGTTCCACGGCGTCCACCAGGCCGGAATCACCACCACCGCGCCCAAGGCCGCCGCCTTCGTCTCCTTCGACGTCATCGCCGAGAACCGAGCCGAACTCACCGACCTGCTGCGCACGATCACCGGACGGGCCCGCTTCCTCGCCACCGGCGGCACCCCCGACGACCTCGGCGTCGGCGCACCGCCCTCCGACAGCGGCCTGCTCGGTCCCGACCTGCCCGCCGACGACCTCACCGTCACCGTGGGCGTCGGCGCCTCGCTCTTCGACGACCGCTATGGGCTCGCCGACCGGAAGCCGCGCCACCTCAAGCCGATGCGCACCTTCCCCAACGACAACCTGGACGCCGCCGCATGCCACGGCGACCTGTCGCTCCAGCTCTGCGCCGCCAACTCCGACACCGTGCTGCACGCCCTGCGCGACATCGCCCGCCACACCCGCGGTGCGATGCAGATCAAGTGGCGTGTCGACGGCTTCCAGAACCCGTCCCGACCCACTGGCACGCAGCGCAACTTCCTCGGCTTCAAGGACGGCATCGCCAACCCCGACACCGCCTCCGCCCGCGAGATGGACAAGCTGGTCTGGGTCACCGACACCGCGGGCGAGCCGGACTGGGCGGTCGGCGGCAGCTACCAGGTCGTCCGCGTCATCCGCATGCTGGTGGAGTTCTGGGACCGGGTCTCGCTCACCGAGCAGGAGAAGATGATCGGCCGCCGCCGCGACACCGGCGCCCCGCTCGACGGCGCACGCGAGGCGGACATCCCGCACTACACCAAGGACCCGCAGGGCCAGGCGATCCCGCTCGACGCCCACATCCGGCTGGCCAACCCCCGTACGGCGAAGACCGACACGACCCGGATCCTGCGCCGCGGCTACAACTACGACCGGGGCGTCGACAAGGCCGGCAACCTCGACATGGGGCTGGTCTTCTGCTGCTACCAGCAGGACGTGGTACGCCAATTCGAGGCGACCCAGGAGCGGTTGATCGACGAGCCGCTGGTCGACTACATCACCCCCACCGGCGGCGGCTACTTCTTCGCCCTGCCCGGAGTGCGGAACCACTCGGACTGGCTGGGCCGCACACTCCTCACGGGCTGATTTCGAGGCGAGCCGACCCGGCAGCGAACGCAGGCCCCTTAATGCATATGATGTGCAGGTGCGTGATTGCTGCATAAGAACGGCCACCGCCGACGACCTGGACAGCGCACGTGCCGTGATGCTCGACACCGTCTACCGAGACTTCGGTACGGGGTATGTCCCGCGCTGGCACGGCGACATCATCGACCCGTGGGGCGCCTATCTCGCGCCCGCGCGGCACGCGCTGCTGGTCGCGGTCGACGAGCGGGACGGCACGGTCGTCGCGACGGCCGCGCTGGACTCCCGGGGGCCGGCTCATCCCCCCAACCCCCGCCACCTCGCCGAGCGTTACCCCTCGGGCCAGACCGCCCAGCTGCGACGCGTGTACGTGCGTCCCGAACACCGGCGACGCGGGCTGGCCAGGCGTCTGGTCGGTGAGCTGCTCGACTTCGCGGCCGCGGACGGCGGCTATCGCGCGGTGTATCTGCACACGGACCCGGCTGTGCCGGGCGCGGAGGCGTTCTGGCGGTCGCTGGGCAAGGTCGTGTGGGACGAGCGTGCGGAGCGGGGGCAGGGTGACGGGATCGTCCACTTCGAGATACCCATGGCTACATGAAAAGCATTTTCATGTAGCCTGCCGGTCGTACCCACCCTCCGCCCCTGCGAAGAACGAGGATCATGCGCTCCGTCCCCCGCCGTCGGCTCGTCGCCGGACTGCTGCTCGCACCCCTTCTCTCCGGCTGTTTCGCCTCCTCCGGCGGCGAAACGTCGTCGTCGGCCTCCGCGGACGGCGCCCGCATTCGGGTCGCGCTGGCCTTCCCGCCCGCCGAAAACCTCTCCCCGTACGGCGCCGACGCCACCATCCTCAGCCGGCTCGGTGTGACGGAGGGGCTGACCGCGCTGGACGCGAACGGCACCGCGATACCGGCGCTCGCGGAGTCCTGGACCCGTGAGAACGACCGCAGTTGGCTGTTCACCCTGCGCGAGGCGGCCTTCCAGGACGGCACCGCCGTCACCCCGTCCGCCGTCGCCGCCGCGCTCACCCACGCCGCCGAGGCGAAGGTCGTACCGGCCGCGCTGACCGGGGTCGAACTGACCGCGAAGGCCGCGGGCGACGACCGGATCCGGGTCACCACGGCCGACCCCGACCCCGTACTGCCGCTGCGGCTGGCCGGCCCCGGCCTGGCCGTACTGTCCACCAAGGCGTACGCGAAGCAGGGCGCCGTCAGTCCGGTCGGCACTGCCACAGGCCCCTTCGAACTCACCGCGGCCACCGGCACCACCACCGCCACCCTCGACCGCTTCGACGACTACTGGGGAGGCCGCGCCCAGGCCTCCGGCATCGACGCGAAGTTCATAGCCGACGGCACGGCACGTACGAACGCCCTGCGCACCGGCGAAGTGGACCTCGCCGAGGCGGTCCCGGTCTCCCAGGCCGCCACCCTCGACCAGGGCACCGCCCGCGAGACGGCCACGACCCGCACCACCAGCCTTTACCTCAACGCGGAGTCCGGCCCGTTCAAGGACGCGCGGGTACGGGCCGCCGCGCGTGCGGCGGTCGACACCTCGGTGCTCGCCGAGGGCGTCTACGAAGGGCACGCCGACCCCGGCGCCGGTATCTTCGGCCCGGCCGTGACCTGGGCCGAGGGCAAGCGCGTCACACCGGCCGACCGTACGAAGGCAGCGGATCCCGACGGTACTTCGGTGACCCTCGCCACCTACGACAACCGGCCCGAACTGCCCGAGGCCGCCCAGGTGCTCAAGCAGCAGCTGGAGAAGGCCGGCTTCAAGGTGAAGCTGGAGGTGCGCGAGTACGCACGCCTCGAAAGCGACGTCCTGGCCGGGAAGTTCGACGCGTTCGTCTCCGCCCGCAACACCATGCTCGACACCGGCGACCCCGTCTCGATCCTCGCGAGCGACTACACCTGCGACGGCGGCTACAACCTCGCGCTGCTCTGCGACAAGCAGGTCGACAAGGCCCTCGACCTGGCCGCGAGCGCGAGCGACACCGAGAAGCGACAGGACGCAGCGATGGCGGCGGAGGCCGAGATCCTCGGCACCGACGCGGTCGTCCCGCTCGTCCACCAGCGCGTCATCACCGGCGTCGCCCCCTCCGTACGGGGCGTGCTCCTCGACCCGTACGAGCGCCGCCTGGTCGGCACGGGCACCCGCGCCTGACGACATCGTGCGGATACGGAAGACACTGCTCGGCGGTGGCCCGGTGCTGCTCTGGCGCACCGCCCTCACCGCACTCCTGCTGTGCGGAATCGGCCTGCTGCCCTGGCTGTCGCGCACCGACCCGGCGCTCACCGTGCTCAAGGCAAGGTCGGCGGAACGCACACCGACCCCTGAGGTGCTGGCGGCCGTACGGGACGAACTCGGCCTGGACGCCGGGCCGTTGCGGCTGCTCGGGCAGTGGCTGGGCGGACTGCCGCACGGTGACGCGGGCCGTTCGTGGATCTCCGGCACCGAGGTCCTGCCCGGTGTCGGACAGGCGCTGGGCGTCTCGCTGCTGCTGATGGCAGGGGCGCTCGCGGTCGCGGCCGTCACCGCGGGCGCGTTGTGCGCCCGTACGCTGTGGCGCGGATCGAGGGGCGGCCTCGCCGGACGCCGGTCCGGTGGCAGTGGCGCGGCGCTGCTGGCCGCGCTGCCCGAGTTCCTGACCGCGTCGGTGCTGGCCACCGTGGTGGGCGTGCAACTCGGCTGGCTGCCCGCCCTCGGCTGGTACGGGCCGCGGTGGATGGTGCTGCCCGCACTCTCACTCGGCCTGCCCGCCGGGGCGGTGCTCGGACGCCTTCTCGCCGACCTGCTGCCCGGCGCCTTCGCCGAACCCTGGGCGCTGGCCGCCGCCGCGCGGGGGGTGGGCGGCCGGAGCATCGCGCGCCAGTCGCTGCGCCGCTGCGTGCCGGGTCTGCTCCCGAACCTGGGGCTGTTCGTGGTCGGTCTGACCGGCGGCGCGGTCGCCGTGGAGCAGATCTTCGACATCCCCGGACTCGGCCGGACCACCCTCCAGGCCGCCCTCGCCCAGGATCTGCCCGTCCTCCAGGCCGGAACCCTGGCGCTCGTCCTGCTCGCCGCCACCGCCGGACTGCTCGTCCGTCTCGGCGCCCGGCTCCTGATCGGGCCCGCACTGCGGGACGGCGCCCTTCCCTCGCTCCACGGCGCGGTACCGAACAGGCCCACGCCCACGCGAAGGCCTCTCCTCTACGCCGCCAGTCTGCTCGGCGTGATCGGACTCGGTCTGCCCCGCGACCCGCTCGCCCTGGACACCGCGGCCCGCCTCCAACCCCCGTCCTGGACACACCCGTTCGGCACCGACGCCCTGGGCCGCGACATCCTCGCCCGCGTCTCCCACGGCGCACTCGACACCCTCGCGCTCGCCCTCGCCATCAGCGCAGCCGCCCTGCTGACCGGCGTACTGCTCGGCCTGCTGCCCCGCTTCTCCGGCCCGCTCGTCGACACCGTCAACGCCCTGCCGTCCGTCCTCGTCGCGCTCCTCGTCACGGCGGTCGCCGGAAGCGGCCCGGCGACGCCCGCACTGGCCGTGGCCACCGTCGCCTGGGCCCCGCTGGCAGCCCACACCTCAGCCCTGCTCCGCCAGGAGCGCGCCACCACACACCTGCTCGCCACCCGTGCGCTGGGCGCCGGCCCACTCCAGCTCCTCCGCCACGAACTCCTCCCCGCCGTCCTGCCGTCCGTGACCCGCCATGCCCTGCTCCGCCTTCCCGGCGTCGCTCTGGCCCTCGCCGCCCTGGGCTTCCTCGGCCTGGGCGCCCAACCCCCGTCCCCGGAGTGGGGTTTGCTCCTCGCCGAGAACCAGCCGTACGCCGAACGCGCCCCCTGGGCGGTCCTGGCCCCGGCCGCCGCACTCGCCCTGCTGGGCGCGCTGGCGGTGACGGCGGCGGACGGCGTGCCACGGCGGCGCGAGCGGGCCAACTCGCTTTCCTAGCACCGGTTCCGCGCCGCCTCTCGGCCGACGGATCAGACAGAGCGGTGGTACTGGTCCGGCACATGCACCTCGGCCCCGAGTTCGCGGGCCGCGAGACGGGCGAAGGACGGATTGCGGAGCAGCTCGCGGCCCAACAGCACAGCGTCCGCCTCGTCGTTGGCGAGAATCTTCTCGGCCTGCTCGGCGTCGGTGATGAGCCCGACGGCGGCCACGGACAGCGGCGTTTCGGCCTTCACCCGGGCGGCGAACGGGACTTGGTAGCCGGGCCCGACCGGGATGCGTGCGCCGGAGGCGTTGCCGCCCGTCGAGACGTCCAGCAGGTCCACGCCGTGCTCCTTGAGCTGTGCGGCGAAGCGGACCGTGTCGTCCGCGGTCCAGCCGTCCTCCTCCAGCCAGTCGGTGGCGGAGATACGGAAGAAGAGCGGCTTGTCCTCGGGCCACACCTCGCGTACGGCGTCGACGACTTCGAGGGACAGGCGGGTGCGGTTCTCGTACGAGCCGCCGTAGGCGTCGGTGCGGTGGTTGGAGTGCGGGGAGAGGAACTCGTTGAGGAGGTAGCCGTGGGCGCCATGGATCTCGGCGATCTCGAAACCGGCGTCCAGCGCGCGCCGGGCCGCGTCGGTGAACTGCCCGACGATCTCCCGGATTTCGGCGACGGTCAGCTCGGTCGGCACCGGGTGGCCTGCGGCGAAGGGAAGCGGGCTCGGGCCGAGCGGCTGCCAGCCGTACGCGTCCGGGCCGACCGGCGCGCCGCCCTTCCAGGGGCGCTCGGTCGATGCCTTGCGGCCGGCGTGGGCGAGCTGGATCGCCGGGACGGTGCCGTGGCTGGTCAGGAAGCGGGTGATGCGGCGGAACGCCTCGACCTGGGTGTCGTTCCAGATGCCGAGGTCGTACGGGCTGATGCGGCCCTCGGGGGAGACGGCGGTGGCCTCGACGATGATCAGGCCGGTCCCGCCGGCGGCGCGGGCCGCGTAGTGAGCGAAGTGCCAGTCGTTCGGGGCGCCCGTCGACGGCCCCTCCGGTGCGGCCGAGTACTGGCACATCGGTGGCATCCACACCCGGTTGGGGATGGTGACATCGCGCAGGGTGAAGGGCTGGAAGAGCGCGCTCACGGCGGACTCCATTCGTCGCGGGGCCGGTGTACGCCTCGTACGATAGGCATCGTAGTACGGTGGATGTCAAACTACGAGAGGTCTCGTACAATGAGGGTCCCCGACGATGTGGAGTCGCCGTGACCACCGCTGCCCCTGCCCCCAGCAGTCGCGACCTGCCGCACCCCGCGAGCGAGGAGATCCGGCTGGAGTCGGTGCTGCACGCGCTCTCCGACCCCATGCGGCTCCAGGTCGTGCGAGAGCTCGCCGCCGACGGCGACGAGCTCTCCTGTTCGCACTTCGATCTGCCCGTCACCAAGTCCACGACGACGCACCACTTCCGGGTGCTCCGCGAGAGCGGGGTGATCCGGCAGGTCTACCGCGGCACGGCCAAGATGAACGGCCTGCGCCGGGACGACCTGGACGACCTCTTCCCCGGACTCCTGGACAGCGTCCTGGCCGCGGCCACTCGGCAGGTCGACCGGTCGGCCGGAGGCTAGGCTCCGGCCGAAGCGGCCTCGGGCTCGGCGGCGGTCTTGGGTGAACCAGCCTTGTTCGGCAGGTGGTTGAAGAGCAGGTTGAGGGCGATCGCCGTCAGGCACCCCGCGCTGATCCCGCTGTTCATCACCGTCTGGAACCAGTCCGGGAACTTCTCGTACACCGTCGGCACCCCGACCGGGAGCATGCCGATCGCCACCGAGACGGCCACCACGGTCAGGTTGTGGTTGTCCTTGAAGTCCACCTGGGCCAGCGTCCGCAGACCGCTCGCGGCGACCGTCCCGAACATCACCAGACCCGCGCCGCCAAGGACCGGCGCCGGTATGGCGGCGACCACCGCGCCCAGCTTGGGCAGCAGGCCGAGCAGCACGAGGATGCCGCCCGCGGCGGCGACGACCCAGCGGCTGCGGACCCGGGTCATGCCGACGAGGCCCACGTTCTGCGCGTACGCCGTGTAGGGGAAGGTGTTGAACACCCCGCCGAGGACGGTCGAGAGGCCGTCGGCGCGCAGACCGTCGGCGAGCGAGCGCGGCTCGATCTTCCGGTCGGTCATCTCGCCGACCGCGATGAGGTCACCCGTGGTCTCGGTCATCGTCACCAGCGCCACGACCAGCATCGAAATGATCGCCGAGGCGTGGAAGGTGGGCGCCCCGAAGTGGAACGGCGTGCTGATCCCGACCCAGTCGGAGTCCCCGACCCCACCGAAGTCCGTGAACCCGAACGGCACCGCGACCGCGAGACCCACCGCGATACCGATCAGCACCGCGATCCGGCTCAGGAAGGCCGGCGCGAACCGCTGCACACCCAACACCACGGCCAGTACGAAGCCCGCGAGCGCCAGGTTCTTCGGCTCGCCGAAGTCCGCCGAACCCACGCCCCCGGCCGCCCAGTTGCCCGCGACCGGAAGCAGCGAGATCCCGATGATCAGGATCACCGTGCCCGTGACGAGCGGCGGGAAGAAGCGGAGCAGCCTCCCGAACACCGGTGCCAGCAACACGATCGCGAGGCCCGCGACGATCACCGACCCGTAGATCGCGGGCAGTCCACCACCGGTCGTCCCGATGAGCACCATCGGCGAGACCGCCGCGAAGGTACAGCCCTGCATGATCGGCAGCCGCACCCCGAAGCGCCAGAAACCCACGCACTGGATCAGTGTCGCGATCCCGCACACCAGGAGATCCGCGGTGATCAGATACGCCATGTCGGCGGGCGACAGCTTCATGGCCCCGCCCACGATCAGCGGAACCGCCACCGCCCCCGCGTACATCGCGAGCACGTGCTGGAGCCCGAAGGCGGCCAACTGGCGTACGGGTGGGACCTCGTCGACGGGATGCACGGGTGCGGTGGTTGCCATGGGCACTCCAGGAGCGGGCGGGGACGCGGGGGGCAGCACCAGACCGTAGGCGACTTGAACAGTTTGTTGATTTCTGGCTTGTTGCCGATGTGTGTCATACCCACGGACTTGCCGCCGACTCTGCTACGACCCCCCTGCGACCCCGCTAGGACCTGGCCGTCCGTGCCGCGGCGAGCAGTGATGTCCAGTCCGGCAGCTTGACCACACCCCGCCCGAGCGAGGCCCCGAGCTCCGCCTCGGCCCGCTCGATCGCCTGCCATCCGGCCCACTCGACCGGCGTCAGCCCCGCCGCCCGCAGCGCCACGAGCGGATCCTCGGGCAGTTCCCGCCGTACGAGCACGTCGGCGTCCTCGAGCAGCGAGGTCACCGTCTCCTTGGCGCACGGCCGGTTGGTGCCGATGACGCCGGTCGGGCCGCGCTTGATCCAGCCCGCCACGTACTCGCCCGGCGCGATCGTGCCGTCCCGCACGACCCGCCCCGCGAGATGCGGCACCGTGCCGTGCTCCGCGTCGAACGGCAGCCCGTCCAGCGGCACTCCGCGATAGCCCACCGAGCGCAGCACCAACTGCGCATCGATGTCCTCGTACCGCCCCGTGCCCGTGACGCCGCCATGGCCGTCCGGCACTGTCCGCTCGAAGCGCACCGCTCCCACTCGCCTGCCGTCGCCTTCTCCGCCGTCGCTCCCACCGTCGGCGAGCAGTTCGACGGGGCGCAGGAAGAAGCGCAGCCGGATCCTGCGCGCGGCGCCGCGCGGCGGCGTGGCGGCCCAGCCCCGCAGCACCTCCACGTTCCGGCGGTTGGCGGCCGGCAGCCCGGAGGGTTCGTTGTACCCCGGATCGAGCTCCAACTCCCGGGGATCCACGATCACTTCGGTGTCCGGCAGGGCGCCGAGCTCGCGCAGTTCCTTCGTGGT
Organism: Streptomyces sp. NBC_00554; assembly: GCF_041431135.1. Taxonomy (NCBI): domain Bacteria; kingdom Bacillati; phylum Actinomycetota; class Actinomycetes; order Kitasatosporales; family Streptomycetaceae; genus Streptomyces; species Streptomyces sp. NBC_00554. The sequence continues at coordinate 9,257,418 of NZ_CP107799.1, forward strand.
GAAGCGGGCCTGGGACGGTCCGCGCCGCCCCACCATGCTGATCTCCGTCACCTCGCTCGCGGCCAGCGCGGTGAGCGCCGCCTGCGGCATGTCGGTGGGGCTCAGCTCGGCCGTGCCGCGGGCCAGGATCCGGGTCACGTCGACGGCCACGTTCCCGACGCCGATGACCACGGCCGACCGTGCGCCGAGCACGAATCCGTCGGCCACGGAGTCGGGGTGCGCGCTGTACCAGGACACGAACTCGGTCGCCGACCAGCTGCCCGCCAGTTCCTCGCCCGGTACCCCGAGGTGGCGGTCGGTGGCGGCGCCCACGCAGTAGACGACCGCGTGGTACAGCTCGCGCAGCCGGGCGGCCGGCAGCCCGTCCGGGCCGATCCGCACGCCGCCCAGGAACCGCACCCGCTCGTCCTCCAGGACCGCCCGCAGGTTGTTCTGGAGGGACTTGATCTTCTCGTGGTCGGGTGCCACGCCGTAGCGCACCAGGCCGTACGGGCAGGGCAGCCGGTCCAGTACGTCAACCCGCACCTCGGGCACCTGGCTCTGCTGGACGAGGCCCTGGGCGGTGTAGACCCCGCTGGGACCCGAGCCGACGACGGCGACACGCAGCACGCGGAACTCCTTATCCGAAACCTGAACAGTCCGAGGAGATCGCTGATGACTCCAGGATCGCACCACCCGTGCTCCGCTGACAGGGTCGGCGCGCGGCTCACGCGTGCGTGTCCGTTCGTATGGAATGTGATCATGCGGTTACGTTCCGTATGTGCTAGAAGCATCCTCCCTTAATCCGTCCGATCGCCTCAACCTCTCCGACCGCTGCCGTTCGGACGGTGCCGTGTCCGTGTGGCCCGCGTGGGAAGTGCGTGAGCACGCGGGTGTCACGTCCTGGTTCAACGTCCGGCTGGCCTTCGCGGACGGCGCCCAGGTCGACGTACTCGCCGTGGTGGCTGAGGGCGACGTCTCGATCGAGGACGTACGGGCCCAGCCGCCGCTGTCCCTCGGTGACCTCGACCTGCTCGCCGAGTGGATCGAGGAACCGCTCTTCGAGGCGTGCGGCGCGCGGACCGCGCCCTCGCACGAACCGTCGTGCGAGGAGGGGCCGTCGCGCCGTGCCCGGGCGGCGTGGCCGCGCGGCATCGAGGGCCGCCGGCTCGTCGCCGAGGAGTACCTCGCGGCCCAGGGCGAAGGCCGCGACCCGGTGCTCGCGGTGATGTGCGCGACCGGGCACAGCCGCCGCAGGTCGCTCAAACTGATCGCCGGGGCGCGCGACGCCGGTTTCCTGACACCTCGTCACGCGCGCCGCTAGGCGGAGCGGCGAGCGGCCGGGGTGGTTGGGCGGTAGTCGGATCCGGCAGGTTATTGAGGCCCGGCACCGAGGTTGCAGGCGCTACGACATGTCGCGCATCCTGCTGATCTCGCTCGTCTGCTGCGCGATCACGTCGTCGGCCATTTCCTCGATCCGGATGTTGTTGCCCTGGCCCTTCACATCCGTCGCCATCGTGATCGCCCCGTCGTGATGCGTGATCATCAACTTCAGGAAGAGCTCGTCGAACGCCTTGCCCTTGGCCGCACGCAACTTCTTCAGCTGCGCCTCCGTCGCCATGCCGGGCATCGCCTCGTGGGCGTGCTCCGTGGCGGCGTTCTCGCCGCCGTTCGCTTTCAGCCAGCTCTCCATGGCGGCGATCTCCGGCCCCTGCGCGGCCGTGATCCGCTCGGCAAGCGCCTTCACCGCGCTCGACTCGGCCTGTTTCGGGGCGAGTTGGGTCATCTCCAGCGCCTGCGTGTGATGCTCGATCATCTTCTGCGCGTACGTGATGTCCGCGGAGTTGGGGGTGTCGTCGTCAGTCCGCTGCTTCGCGGCGTCCTCGGCGGAAAGAGTCTCGGCGGCCTCGCCGGGCTTGCCGGGCACGATCACCGAAGGACCGCTGCTCTTGGGGGACTTGGCCTCGGAGCCGGAGTCACACCCTCCCAATGCCAGCACCACGACCGCCAGCGACGCCGTGACCAGGGACGCGTGGGACGGACGGCGGAAGAGCACAGCGACCTCCTGCGGCACACGAATGGACGGACACCTCAAGGGTGTTGATGACCGTCCTAGCACGCTTGCGAACCTGAATGATCAGAAACTTTCATTACGACTGCGTTGCCGTCTGTTGATCTGTGCATGGTGAAGACGATACTGCGGGGTGTGCGTGAACCGTTCAACTGCGAACGGCTACAAGGGAGGAAGCAGTGATCCTGTTGAAAGACCCCCGAACGCGGCACAGACGTCTGGGAGTTGCTCTGACCGCGGCCGGACTCCTGGCCGCGCTGCTCACCGCCGGCCCGGCGGCCGCGACCCCCGACCCCGGGGACAGCCCCGTCGCGCAGGAGAAGGTCTCCCAGAGCGATGCCGCGGCCGCAGAGGCGGCCATAACCGCCGGCGAGATACCCGGGCAGGACGAGATCGTCCACTCGGCCAACATCGAACCCCTCGTGAACATCCCCAAGGAGGCGCTGCCCGGGACCAACTCGGACCTCGCCTTCCAGGGGAAGTACGCCTTCGCCGGCAACTACGACGGCTTCCGCATCTTCGACATCAGCAACCCGAAGGCGCCCAAGACGGTCGCGCAGGTGCTCTGCCCGGGCTCGCAGAACGACATCTCGGTCTCCGGCAACCTGCTCTTCCTCTCCACCGACTCCTCGCGCAGTGACAACTCGTGCGCCAGCACGACGCAGCCCGTGACGGAGAAGTCGTCGTGGGAGGGCATGAAGGTCTTCGACATCACCGACAAGGCGAACCCGAAGTACGTGGCCGCCGTCGAGACCGCCTGCGGCTCGCACACCCACACGCTGGTGCCGGAGAAGAAGAACGTCTACATCTACGTCTCCTCGTACTCGCCGAACGCCACCTACCCCGACTGCCAGCCGCCGCACGACGGCATCTCGGTCATCAAGGTGCCGCGCAACGCCCCCGAGAAGGCGGCAGTGGTGGGCTTCCCCGTCCTCTTCCCCGGTGAGGGACCGGACGGCGGCGGCAACCCGGGCTCGCCCACCAACCCGGGCGTCTCCAAGACCACCGGCTGCCACGACATCACGGTCCTGCCGTCGAAGGACCTGGCCGCGGGCGCCTGCATGGGCGACGGCATCCTCTTCTCCATCAAGGACCCGGAGAACCCCAAGGTCATCGACCAGGTCCAGGACAACGTGAACTTCGCGTTCTGGCACTCGGCGACCTTCAACCAGGACGCCGACAAGGTGGTGTTCACCGATGAGCTGGGCGGCGGTGGCGCGGCCACTTGCAACGCGGACATCGGTCCGAACCGCGGTGCGGACGGCATCTACGACATCGTTGGCAAGGGCGACAAGCGCAAGCTCGTCTTCAAGAGCTACTACAAGATCCCCCGCTACCAGGCCGACACCGAGAACTGTGTCGCCCACAACGGCTCGATCGTCCCCGTCGAGGGCAAGGACATCATGGTCCAGGCCTGGTACCAGGGTGGCGTCTCCGTCTGGGACTTCACCAACTCGGCCAAGCCGAAGGAGATCGCCTACTTCGAGCGCGGTCCCCTGAGCGCCACCACGTTTTCGGTCGGCGGCTCCTGGTCGGCGTACTACTACAACGGTTACATCTACTCGAACGACATCGCCAAGGGCTTCGACGTGCTGAAGCTCAGCGACCGGCGCACGGACCCGGCGAAGCGCGTCAAGCTGCGCGAGCTCAACGTGCAGACGCAGCCGGACTACTTCGACTGACCGTTCAGCCGATCGGGCCGGCCGTCGGACTGAGGACCGGGCTGATCGTCGGTCCGCAGGCCGGTCGCGAAGAAGCGTGACAGGTCCGCGTCGTACGTCCCGCCGGGCACCTCGGTGTCCGGCGGGACACCCTGCTCCCAGTCCAGGCGGTACCGCTTGAACAGCTCGGCCCGCAGCGTCGGGATCGGCATCGGGACGCCCGGCACCAAAGCCGCGTACACCGCGCCCATCAGCAACGCGCGCAGCATCGGATAGTCGGCGGCGGCGTCCGGCGAGCCGTAGCGGGCGACGGTGTCGCCGAGCAGCTGCGCGAGACGCTGCTGATCCGGGCACTGCACGAATCCCTCGGGCTGAAGGATCCCCGCCATGTGCTGGCGCATCAGCACGGGCTGGTCCCGGGCGAGCCCCAGAATCGCGTCGATGGCCCGCGCCATCCGCTCCCGGCCGTCGTCGGTACGCGGCTCGCGCTCCAGAGCCTCCTCCAGCGTGCGGTGCATCAGCCGGTGCACGGCCGACTGCACGAGCTGGCGCTTGCCGGGGAAGTAGTACGACACAAGGCCGCGCGCCGATCCCGCGCGATCCGCGATGTCCCCGAGCGTCGTCGCCTCGTAGCCCCGCTCGCTCACCAGCTCCACCGCCGCCTGCAGGAGCCGCTCCCGGGAACGCCGCCGCAACTCTTCATTGACGTCTCGGCTGCGCGGGGACATTCTGAAACTCCTGCGTTGACTGGCTGTCAGCCAACTATACTCAACGCGTCCGGACCGAGACCCTCAGTGGGCGGCTCCGGGCTGCCGTTCGCCTCGGGTGACGCGGGGGATCATCCGAGGCGGACGCGCGGGGCGGGGGCGGCCTCCTTAGAGTGGGTGGGAGTGCCGAGGAGGCGGATGGACATGGATCAAGACCAGATCCTCGCCAGGATCACGGCGATGGTGGACGACGAACGACGCCTGCGCGAGGCCGTCGCGTCCGGGCAGATCGACAGCTCGACCGAGCACGAACGGCTCGGACAACTGGAGCGCGACCTCGACCAGTGCTGGGACCTGCTGCGCCAGCGGCGTGCGAAGACCGAGTTCGGCGAGAACCCGGATGAGGCCCGCGTCCGCCCTTCCTCGCAGGTCGAGGGCTATCAGAGCTGAGGCGGCGGTTGACGGAGCGGCCGGGAACGAGGCCGCGCCGGGACGTCAGCCGAGCAGGCCGAGGATCGGCCGCAGCCCGTCCGGGCGCTCGGTCACCGGCAGGTGGTCCACGAAGTGCACCGCGCAGCCCAGGGCCGCCGCACCTCCGTCCGCGTGGCGGTCGTCCCCGACCATCAGCGTGTCCTCGGGGGCGATGCCCAGCGCGTCGCAGGCGGTCGCGAACAGTCGCGGATCCGGCTTCTGGATGCCGTGCTCGTACGACAGGACGTACGCGCCGACGTACGGGTCGAGGCCGTGCGCGCGGAAGACGGGCCGCAGATCCCAGCCGATGTTGCTGACCACACCGACCGCGATCCCGCGCTCGCGCAGTGCACCCAGCACCTCTTCCGCGTCGGGGTAGGGCCGCCAGGCGGCCGGGGTCATGTGGCGGTCGTACAGCGTGTCGTGCAGCCCGGGGTCGGGCAGCGCCACGAGTCGGGAGAGCCCGGTGTAGGCGGCCCGATGCAGTTCGGCGCTCTGGTCCCGGATCGCCCACACGTCGGTGAGGTCGTCCGGCACCGGCTGTGCAGGGGAAGCGCCGCCGGGAAGCGCGCCCGCCGACTCCAGTGCCCGGGCCGAGCGGACCAACTCCGTCTCGGGCAAGGGGATGTCGGCCTCCGCGAGCGCCGCCCGCAGCCAGGACTCGGTCGATTCGACGCGGAAGAGCGTTCCGGAGAAGTCGAAGAGCACGCCTTTGATCGTCATGAGGGTGATCCTTCGCGGCGCGGCCCGCACAGGTCAAGGCCGTCCCGAGGCGGGCCACCGCTCGTACGAGGCCACCGCCAGTGCCACCATCAGCGCCCCGAGCAGCCAGCCGCCCACCACGTCCGACGGCCAGTGGACGCCCAGCCAGACACGGGTCAGACCGACGCCCACGACGGAGACCACGGCCAGGGCGAGTGCCGTACGCCGCAGGGCGCGTCCGGCGCCGTACAGGCGGAGCAGCCACAGCAGCAGCCCGCACACCACCGTGGCCGTCATGGCGTGGCCGGAGGGGAAGGCCGCGTAGTGGGCGGAGTCCACGGGGTCGGGCCAGACGGGGCGTTCGCGGCCGATCGCCGACTTCAGCCCCTGCTGCACCACTGTGCCCAGCGCACATGTGACCGCCACCCATAGGGCCAGCCACCATGCGCGGTGCCTCCACATCAGCCAGACCACGGCGGCGGCACCCACAGCACGCATCGTCCAGGGGTCCCACACCCAGTCCGTCAGGATGCGGAACGCATGGGTGAGGCCGGGGTCGTCGACCGCCCAGCGGTGCGTGGTGCGGGCGATGTCGCCGTCGAGGTCGAGCAGCGGATCCCAGGAGAACGCGACCAGCAGGAGAAGCAACAGGGAGGGCAAGGCGAGAGCCGCCGCGGCGAGTGCCGCCTTGTGCGGGCCCGGTGGTTGGGGGTGGGGAGGTGAGTCGACGGGCGGGGAGTGCATACGGTGATCCTCGCCGACGTGCGGGGCCGGAGGCCACCCGGGGACGCGGGCGTCCCTCGCAGCCGTACGCGGCGAGTGCGTGCCCCCGCCCGGCTAGCTCAGCGCCCGCAGCCCCGGTACGAAGGTCACCAGCACCGGGATCACCGGCACCAGCGCGGCCGCCGCCGTCAGCCGCAGGCGCCGCGCGGCCGTGAGCCGGTCCGGGGGAGTGAGGAGCCGGTGGACGCGCTGCGGGACATGGGCCTGCGGGGTGGGGCAGGGGCCGAACACGCCCCGGTCCTCGTTGAGTTCCACCAGGGCGAGCGCGATGGTGAGGCGGCCGAAGCGGCGCGAGGCCATGTCGTCGGCGGAGAGTTCGACCAGGCGGTGCATCTCGTCGCGGAACGCGGCGAACACCGGCACCTGCGGGAATCCGTTCGCCAGCGCGCCCGAGCAGTGCAGCAGCCAGTCGTGCCGTGCCCGAGCGTGCCCCTGCTCATGGGCGAGCACCGCATCCAGCTGACGCCCCTTCAGGCGGCGCAACGCGCCTGTGGTGACGATGAATTGGGGCGCGGCGCCGGGCAGCCACCAGGCATCGGGGCGCACCCCCTCCAGGACCACCAGACGGTCGGCGCCGGGCTCCTCGCCGGGCAACAGCGGGGCGCGCAGAAGGAGTTCGGCGCGGCTCTGCCGACGGCGTGCCCGGGCCCGTACGACCTCGCGGACCAGCATCGCCGCGGTCCATGCGCCACCGCACGCGAGTGCCACGGCGGTTGTCGCGGCCCAGGGGCTCCCGGAGCTCAGCGCGTAGGCGTCCACGACCGAGTGCGGCGCCGGACCGAACACATGGCCCCGTACCACCACCCAGGCGGCGGCCGCGCTCAGTGTCATCGACAGCGCGCAGCACAGCAGTACGGCCGCCACCACGCACTGCCACACCCACAGGGCGACCACCGGTTCGCGGTCCGGCCAGTCCGCCCTGGCGAGCAGTCGCGGAGCGACCACGGCGGCCAGGGCGCCGAGCAGCAACAGTGCCGCGGGGACCATCATGGTCGAAGCCTATGAGCGGGGTGTCGCCGGAGGATACGGCCCGCGAGGGCAAAGTGACGTACGCCACGGTTTCGTTGGGGCCGTTTCCCGTGGTCCGAGATGTGTTGGTCTCAGAGCGTGACCAGCATGGCCAGCATCGCGATCCCCATGGACAGCCGGCACGCCTGCGACAGTTCCGGGCGGTCGGCCCAGCCGACGGTGGCGGTGCCGCCGGCCGCGGTGGCCATGGGCAGGAGGCGCAGGCCGGAGCGCAGCACGTAGCCGGTGAAGTAAAGCAGGAGCACCCCGGTCAGCAGCGGGACCCCCGAGCCGCCATGGGCGTGGTGGCCGGGAGAGGCGGCCATCACCCCCGCCATGTAGACCATCGCGCAGGCGCCCATCAGATGGTGCACATGGTGCGGGCTCGTACGGGCCGCCCACAGGGTGCGTACGGCCGCCGCGCCGAACACGGCCGCGTAGGCGAGCCAGGCCCAGCGCGGTGGCGCGGCCACCGCCGCGGGCACGGCCATCGCGGCCATGCCGAAGCCCATGAGCGCCTCGCCGCCCGCGGCGCGGCGCTGCTCCTCGACGGAACTGCGCATCCGCAGCAGGCAGTAGGCCCCGGTCGCCGCGCACAGCGCGACGAGCAGCCAGCCGGGCGAAGCCGCTCCGTGCATCGTGCACCTCCCCGCTCGACGACATCGGACATCGGGCATGGGCATCGGACAGTCGGTCAGGGCATGCCCGGCCCGGGCGGGGCGCAAGCGAGCGCAAGGGTGTACACGGGGGAGCGTTACGAGCGCACCGCAGGTGGGCCTGCACATCCCGGAAATGATTCACGAGTAAAACACCTGCTAAACTTGTGGTCATGAGTAGTGCAATCCCTGGACCCCCGCGTGTACGTCGTCTTCCGCTGGCCGGTGTGCTGCGTGTCGGCCGCCCCTCCGACATCTGGTTCAAGCCCGCACTCAGCGTCGTCGCCTCGGTCGCTCCGCCGAATCTGACTCTCGCGGCGCTCGGCAGGCTGGACCTGGCGATGTACACGATGGCCGGGTCGCTCTGCGCGCTCTACGCCCACAACCGTCCCTACGCCGCCCGGGCCCGCGCCCTCGCCTGGGTGGTGCTCGGCATGCTCGGCGGTCTCGCCGTCGCCCTGGTCACCGCCTCGCTCACCACCGACGCCGTCGTGCTGGTCACCGTCGGCGCCCTGCTCGCCGCCGTACAGAGGGTGCTCTGCGACGCCACGCGCATCGGTCCGCCCGGGCATCTGATCTTCGCCTTCATCAGCTCCGCGTCCCTGTTCTCGCCGGGGACCCTGGGGCAGGTCCCCGGCCACCTCGCGCTGGCCGCCGCGGGAGGTGCCTGGGCCTGGCTCGTCGGAATGGCCCCGGGGCTCGTCCGCCCGCACGGGCCTGAGCGCCGGGCCACCGCGCACGCGCTGAACGCCGTGGCCGCGTACGCCGGGACGCGGGGCGGCGGAGAAGGGGCCGCCCGTGCCCGTGCCGCCGCGGTCGCCGCCGTGCACGGGGCCTGGGAGGTGCTGCTCGCCACCGGCGCCCGCTCCGCTCCGAGGCGCGCCCTCGAACGGCTCGTCGTACGCGCCGAGATCGCCCTGGCCGCGCCCGCCGCCACGGAGCCCGAGCGGCTGCGCAGCTGGGCCCGCGAACTGCGCGGCAACGGGCCGGTGCCGCGTCCGGGCGACCTCGCTGACGCCGCGGACGAGCTCTTGGGCATGGAGGCCGAACTCGCCTTCGGGAAGCGGTCGTTGCTGCGCCGCCTCGGCCCTCTCGCGCCCATCGCCCTGCGCACCGCACTCGGCTGCGCCCTCGCCGGATACGCCTCGCTCGCGCTCGGTGTCGGCCGCCCGTACTGGGCCCTGGTCACGGCCGCCTCGCTCTACCAGGCCAACGTCACCCTGACCTGGAGCCGGGGTGTGCAGCGCGTCGTCGGCAACCTCGTCGGGGTACTGGTCTTCGCGGCGGTCGTGCCGCTCGCCCACCTCGGGAAGGTGGCCCTCGTGCTGTGCGTCCTCGCCTTCAACTTCGGTGCCGAAGCGCTGATAGGCCGCAACTACTGGCTCGGCAGCATCTGCGTGACCCCCATGGCCCTGCTGATCACCGAGTTCGCACGCTCCCAGCAGCCCGGCGAACTGATCACCGACCGGGTCGTGGACACCCTCGTCGGCGCCCTGATCGGCTTCGTGGCCGCGGTCGCCGTGACCAACCGGCGGGCCGGCGACCGCATCGAGCACGCCCTCTCCGCCGTGGAGCGCGCCCGCGAGCACGCCGCGCGGGTCCTCGCCCGCGACCACCCCGAGCCCGGAGCCCTGGAGTCCGCCCGCCGCGGCCTCGCCGCCACCGTCGTCGACCTCCGCGCCACCGCCGACACGGCCGCCGGCGAATGGTGGCAGCGCGCCTTGCCGGAGGACCGGGTGATGCCGGTCGAGCACGCCGCACACCGTACGCTCGCCGCGACGGTACGACGGCAGGGACTGCACTCCTTGGAGGGCGCACGGGCATGACGGCAGCGGACGGGCGGACGACGGACGGGGACGCCCACACGAGGCGGGCGGAGACGGAGAACGCCGACGTCGGCCGGGCGGGTGACGCGGCCGTCCGCAACGGTCGCACGGAGAATTCGGGCACCGGCACCCGGCGGGCGGGCGCCGAGACTACCTCTGGCGGGCGCACGGAAGCCGGGGATGCCGTCCACGCGCGCGAGGGCAGGATGGACAGCCGGGCCGCGGAAGCGGAGACGCAGCGCGGCCGGGCCGTACAGGCAGCGGGAGCGGGTTCCCCCGGAGCAGGCCCGACCTGGCCCCGGGACACCATGGCGGCGGTGGTGCGGCAGTGGCAGACCGTGCGGCCCGACCTCGACACCGGGCCCATGGAGATCATCGGCCGTATCAACCGGTGTGCCGCGCTCCTTCAGCAGGCGGAGGACGCGCCGCTGCGCCGGGCCGGACTCACCCGCCCCGAGTTCGACGTCCTCGGCACGCTGCGGCGGACCGGGCACGAGCTGACGCCCAGCGAGATCGCCCGGGAGACGTTCTCCTCCGGTGCCGCCGTCACCAAGCGCCTCAAGCAGCTGACCGAGCGAGGCCTGGTCGAGCGGCGCGGTGACACCCGTGACCGCCGGGTCGCGCACGTCCGGCTGACCGACGAGGGGCGCGAACTCGTCGACGGCATCCTCCCGGAACAGCTCGCCTACGAGACGACAGTCCTGTCCGGGACCGACCTCGACCGGCAGCACGAACTGGCCGAACTGCTGGGCGACTTGCTCGGCCAACTTGAGGGCCGGCTGGGCATGCCGCGCGCCTGAGTCCCGCTAGCCCTCCTCGCCCGCCGTATAGACGCCGAACGCAGCTCCCTGTGGATCCCGCACGACGGCGATCCGCCGGCTGGGCGACTGGGACATGGGCTCCATGAGCAGGTGGCCGCCCGCCTGGAGGGCCGCGTCCGCCGTGGCCTCCACGTTCTCGACGGCGAAGTAGGGCAGCCAGTGCGAGGGCACCTCGTGCGGGAACTTCTCGTCCATGGTCACCATGCCGCCGAAGTCGGCGCCGTCGACACCCCACTGCGTGTAGTGCTCGGAGGCGTTCACGGTCCAGCCGAACACCGTCGTGTAGAACTCCGTGACCCGGTCCGGGGCGCGGGTCAGCAGCTCCACCCAGCCGAGGGCGCCCGGAGCGTTGAACAGCCCCGCGCCGGGGAAGGACCGCGCCTGCCACAGCTGGAAGGCGGCGCCGCCCGGGTCGAAGGCGACGGCGAAACGGCCGATGTCGAACACGTCCATCGGGCCGAGGACCACTGTGCCGCCGGCCGCCTGCACCGCTGCCACGGCGGCATCCGCGTCGGCCACGGCGAACGAGACGCTCCAGGCGACCGGCTGCGACTCCTGGTACAGCGGCGACAGGGCGGCGACCGCGGCATCACCGAGGTGCGCCACGGTGTAGCCGCCCGCCTCCTGGCGCGGGTCCGTCTCCGGGCGCCAGCCGAACAGGTCGGCGTAGAAGCGCTTGGCCGCTTCGAGATCGCTGGTCCCCAGCTCCGTCCAGCAGGGTCCGCCGGTCACCGGCCTGTCGAGCTTCATGAGGTTCCTTCCGCAGCGAGTCCCCTGAAAACGCTAGTCCCGGGCCGCTGCGGCGGCCATCCGGGGCCCGGACCCGCGCCAGGGCGGACGCAAGCGCGGCCGAGCAACGCTGGGCTTCAGGGCCGGTAACGCAACGGATGGTCCGCCGGGATCTCCACGACCACGATCTCGGTGCCGTCCGGATCCGCGATCCACATCTCGATCAGCCCCCACGGCTCCTTCACCGGCGGCCGCAGGACCTCGACACCGGCGGCCGCCAGTTCCTCGTACGCCGCCGCCGCGTCCGCGACCTGGAGCCACAGCTTGACCGCGGGGGACGGCGGGGTCTTGGAGCGGCCCGCGACCTCCAGGAAGCCGCCGCCGAGGAAGTAGACGGTGCCGCGTTCGGGTCCCGTACCGAACTCGCGGTAGACGGCGAGCCCCAGCTTCTCGCCGTAGAAGGCACGGGAGCGCTCCGGGTCGGTGGGGCGCAGGAGGGTTCGGCTGCTCAGTACATGCACCATGCAGCCGCAGCCTAGGGGAGGGTTACGCTCGTCGGTGCCTGAGCCGCGCCACGAACGGAGAACCGCTCCATGGACACCACCGCCTCCACCGGACTGACCTTCCGCGATGCCACCGACAGCGATGTGGACGCTCTGGTCGCGCTGATCGAGTCGGCGTACCGCGGGGACTCCAGTCGGGCGGGCTGGACCACGGAGGCCGACATCCTCGAAGGGCAGCGGATCGACCCCGAGGGTGTGCTCGCGGTCATCAAGTCACCGGACAGCCGGCTGCTGACCGTCGAGCGCGACGGTTCGGTCGTCGCCTGCTGCCAGCTCGAACACCGCGGTGACCACGCCTACTTCGGGATGTTCGCGGTCAGCCCCGCGCTCCAGGGTGCGGGCCTCGGCAAGGTGATCATCGCCGAGGCGGAGCGGCACGCGCGCGAGACCTGGGGCGTCGAGGAGATGCACATGACGGTGATCTCCGTACGCGAGGACCTCATCGCCTGGTACGAGCGGCGCGGCTACCGCCGCACGGGAAGGATGACGCCCTTCCCGTACGGCGACGAGCGCTTCGGTGTCCCGCAGCGCGACGACCTGCAGTTCGAGCTGCTGGTCAAGCCGCTCGGATAATCGTTACGGCAGTTGTGCCGATCATCAGGTCACGCGGTGAAGCGGCCGGTGCGCTTGATCTCGGGATAGTCGGTGGTCGCGCCGTCCAGTTGCAGGGCGCGCACCAGCCGCAGCTGGTCCTGGGTGTTCACCACCCAGCCGATGATCCGCAGGTCGGCCTTGCGGGCGTGTTCGACGACCTCCAGGGTCAGCCGGCGGATGTTGAGACAGACGGTCGCGGCGCCGACGTCCACGGCGCGGTCCACGACGTCGGTGCCGTACCGGCTGGCGATCAGCGCGGTGCGGACGCCGGGCACCAGCCGGGTGATCTCGTCGACCGCCTCGTCGTGGAACGAGGACACCTCGACCCGTCCGACCAGGTCCCGCCGGTGCATGACCTCGGCCAGAGCCCGTGCCGCCGCCACGTCCTTGATCTCGGCCTGGATCGGCGTCGGGATGGCGTCAAGCACCTCCTCGAAGACGGGAACGCGCTCACCGCGCCCCGCGTCCAGCGCGCGCAGCTCGCTGAGTGTCTTCTCGGCGATCGGCCCCGACCCGTCGGTCGTACGGTCCACTTCGGCGTCGTGCATGACGACGAGGGCGCCGTCCTTGCTCAGATGCAGATCGAGTTCGATCAGGTCGAGGCCCGCCTGTTGGGCGGCGATGAAGGAACGGAGGGTGTTCTCGGGTTCGACACCCATCACTCCGCGGTGACCGATGGTGAGGAAGTTCAAGACGTGACTCGCTTCCGTCGACGGCGGCTCGGCTCGCGCGTGGTTCCGACGGCGGCGCCCACGCGGCAAGGCCGCAGCCTAATGGCCCTGCCGTGTGATGTACCCGCTCGTACGCGGGCCAAAGGGCCCGTCGGTCAGGGCGGACACGCCTCGCGCCGCCGACCCGGGTCACTCTGCGGTGGGCGAGTCCCGGCGGGGGTTGACCCGGAGCGACGTCCTCACGCCGCCTCGTGGTCCGTAGCCGAAGTGATCGTCCTTACGGTTTCCGGCAGGAAAAAGAGCGGTGAAGGAGGGGGTGCGCAGGATAATGTCCCGAGTTCCCACTTGTGGGAAGGAACTCCGAACGCATACGGTGTTCATACGCGAGGTTCTCCTGTGGAGGGTGGGACATGACGGAAATTCTTGTGCGGGTAGGTGCGGAGGGACAGGTTCCTCCCGTGGCCAGGGTGGTGGATCATCCGGCATGGCCCGTCCTCAAGGATGCCGTGGAGGAGATCCGGCCGTGGCAGGCCAAGGACGGCTCCATCGACTTCGACGCCGAGGGCGCGCCGGACACCTCCGACGCCGATCTGGCCGTACGCCGTGCCGTGGACGCGATCGAGCGGCTCGCCCCGCTGCTGCCCCACGACGCCGCCTATCACGAGGCGCTCGTGAAGGACCTGCGCCGCTGGGCCGACGGGGGCTTCAAGGTGCCCGACTTCCTCGACTCGCTGCTGGCCTTCCAGCCCGCCGCGCACCGCGAGGACGGCCTCCAGCACCTGGTCGTCTTCCCGATGTACACACAGAACGGCAACCCCGACCGCAACTTCGAAGCGGTCGTGCTGCGCATGGTGTGGCCGGACTGGCTGGCCGAGCTGGAGCGCACCCGCTACGACAACCCGCTGTTCTGCGGTATCACCTTCGAGGACTTCACCGCCGGATACGACACCAACTCGGCCGTCCTCTTCCCGGAGACCATCGCGGTGCGCGAGGCACCCGAGCGCTTCTCCTGGGGCGGCATCTTCTGCGACCGCGAGGCCGCCCGCTTCCGCGCCGTCACCGAAGCCGCCGTGGACACCCTCGGTCTGGAACTGCCTGAGGACATCGCCGCGATGGTCGACGACCAGGAGCGCTGCGAGCAGGCCTTCGTGCTCTGGGACATGGTCCACGACCGCACCCACAGCCATGGCGACCTGCCCTTCGACCCGTTCATGATCAAGCAGCGCCAGCCGTTCTGGATGTACGGCCTGGAGGAGCTGCGCTGCGACCTCACCGCCTTCAAGGAGGCCGTGAAACTGGAGGCCGACGGCTTCCCGCAGGGCCGCGACGTGCAGTACGCGGTGCTCTTCGACCGGATGTTCCGCTTCCCGGTCACCGGCGAGCGCGTCCGCAACTACGACGGCCTCGGCGGCCAGCTGCTCTTCGCCTACCTGCACAAGCACGACGTCGTCCGCTGGACCGACAACAAGCTGCACATCGACTGGCAGCGCGCCCCGCAGGTCACCAACGAGCTGTGCGCCGAGATCGAGGACCTCTACCGGGCCGGCATCGACCGCCCCAAGCTCGTCCACTGGTTCAAGGCCTACGAGCTGGTCGCCACCTACCTCGCCCCGCACCCGGGCTCCCGCTGGGCCAAGGGCCCGGACGCCCTGGACCTCACCCTGCCTCCGCGAAAGCTCGTGGACGACGTGCTTCCGGACGAGTTTCCCCTGAGCATGTTCTATGAGGCGCTCGCCAAGAAGCTGAAGCATGTGATCGCCTCCACCAAGGGCATCACAGCGGCGAGCGCCGAGCGGGCCGCCGCGTGAGCGCCCGTGCCCAGCACGCTCAGGAGGCGAGGACCATGTCCGACGGGAATGGCAACGGAGCACTGAGCGGAGCGGTGATCGCGGTCGCGGGCGCCGGAGGCCCCGCGGGCCGCGCGACGCTGCTGCGGCTCGCCGAGGCGGGCGCGACGGTCGTCGGCTCGGACAACGACCCCGAGCGTCTCGCGGAGGCCGTGGACGCGGCCCGCTACGCCTACGGAGGCGCCACCGTCGTCGGCGACACGGTCGACCTGCTCGACCTGGACTCGACCCACGACTGGGCCACCCGCATCGAGAAGGACTTCGGTCGCGTCGACGGCCTGGTCCACCTCGTCGGCGGCTGGCGCGGCAGCGAGACCTTCACCAAGACGGTTCTCGACGACTGGGACCTGCTCGAACTGCTGCTCATCCGCACCGTGCAGCACACCTCCCTCGCTTTCCACGAGGCGCTGCAGCGCAGCGAGCGGGGCCGGTACGTCCTGACCAGCGCCGCCGGTGCGAGCAAGCCCACCGCGGGCAACGCGGCCTATGCCGCGGCCAAGGCCGCCGCCGAGGCCTGGACGCTGGCCATGGCCGACTACTTCCGCAAGGCCGGGGGCGAGCAGGGGCCGACCTCCGCTGCTGCCATCCTGGTCGTCAAGGCACTGGTGCACGACGCGATGCGCGCCGAGCGCCCGAACGCGAAGTTCGCGGGCTTCACGGACGTCAAGGAGCTGGCCGACGCCATCGCCGGCGTCTGGGACAAGCCCGCCGGTGAAGTGAACGGAAAACGTCTGTGGCTGACCGAGAAGCCGTGAACCCTCCCAGGACCGACGCCCGGCGTCACCACGACCCGGCCGTCCGTGGATTCGCCAGCGACAATTACGCGGGGGCCCACCCCGAGGTGCTCGCCGCCCTGGCCCTGGCCAACGGCGGGCACCAGGTCGCGTACGGCGAGGACGACTACACGGCCAACCTCCAGTCGGTCATCCGCAGCCACTTCGGTGCCACGGCGGAGGCCTTCCCGGTCTTCAACGGCACCGGCGCGAACGTGGTCGCGCTGCAGGCCGTCACCGACCGCTGGGGCGCGGTGATCTGCGCGGAGAGCGCGCACATCAACGTCGACGAGGGCGGCGCCCCCGAGCGCATGGGCGGTCTCAAGCTGCTCACGGTGCCCACCCCCGACGGCAAGCTCACCCCCGAGCTGATCGACCGGCAGGCGTACGGCTGGGACGACGAGCACCGCGCGATGCCGCAGGTCGTCTCGATCACCCAGAGCACCGAACTGGGCACTCTCTACACGCCCGAGGAGATCCGCGCGATCTGCGACCACGCACACGCGCACGGGATGAAGGTGCACCTGGACGGGTCCCGGATATCCAACGCGGCCGCCTCCCTTGACGTCCCGATGCGGACGTTCACCAACGCGGTCGGCGTCGACATCCTCTCCCTGGGCGGGACGAAGAACGGCGCGCTGTTCGGCGAGGCCGTCGTCGTCCTCAACCCTGACGCCGTCAGCCACATGAAGCACCTGCGCAAGCTGTCGATGCAGCTCGCCTCCAAGATGCGTTTCGTCTCCGTGCAGTTGGAGGCGCTGCTCGCCAAGGACCTGTGGCTGCGCAACGCCCGGCACTCCAACGAGATGGCTCAGCGGCTGGCCGAGGGCGTGCGCGCGGTGCACGGCGTGGAGATCCTCTACCCGGTGCAGGCCAACGCGGTTTTCGCGCGCCTCCCGCACGACGTGAGCGAGCGCCTGCAGAAGCGCTACCGCTTCTACTTCTGGGACGAGAGCGCGGGTGACGTCCGCTGGATGTGCGCCTTCGACACGACCGAGGACGACGTCGACGGTTTCGTGGCGGCGCTCAAGGAGGAGATGGCGCACTAGCGAGCCGACACGGTGTGCATAGATATACGGTTGACCGATAAGTCATTGACTCTCGGTCGGCCGTATTCCTATGCTCTGCGACCATGGAGCTGATCCAGGAAACCCCTGACCTGTCCGCCTACTTGGCCGCCGACGAGGCCATCGACCACCATCATCCGCTGGTACGGGAGACGGCCGCGCGGCTCGCGAAGGGTGCGGCCGACTCGTATGACTATGCGCGGGCGGCCTATGAATTCGTGCGCGACACCATTCCGCACTCGCAGGACGCCGGTGATCCGCGCGTCACCTGGCGCGCCTCCGACGTCCTGGAGCAGCGCACCGGCATCTGCCACGCCAAGGCGCACGCGCTGACCGCGCTGCTGCGGGCGGAGGACATCCCCACCGCCCTGTGCTACCAGTCGCTGGCGCACGACGACGGTGGCGGGCATGTCGTGCACGGCCTGGTCGCCGTCCGGTTCAACGGGGCCTGGCATCGGCAGGACTGCCGCGGGAACAAGCCCGGCGTCGACGCGCGGTTCTCGCTCGACGGCGAGCGCCTCGCCTGGATCCCGAACCCGGAGTCCAATGAGATGGACTATCTAGTACTGTACGCTGAACCCCACCCGGCCGTTCTGCGCGCACTCAAAGCCGCCCCCGACCGGCCGCACCTGTGGAAGAGGCTCCCCACCGCACTCTGAGGCCAGGCAGACGATGACTCTCACGCTCACCGTGTCCGACGAGGTGCGCGCCCTCGCGCCCGGATTCACGCACGTCGCCATCGAGGCGTACGGACTCGTCAACGGGCCCAGTACCGAAGGGACTTCGGCGCTCCTGGACGACGCGGCCCGCCGTCTGGCCGTACGACTGGACGGTCGCGCTCCGCACGAGGACCCGCACATGGCGGCCTGGCGGGAGACCTACACGGCGTTCGGCTCCAAGCCCTCGCGGACCCGCAACTCGGCGGAAGCGCTGGCCAAACGGGCCCTCTCGGACGCCGGACTGCCCCGGATCAACGTGCTCGTCGACGTCTACAACGCCATCAGCGTCGCCCACCTGATCCCCGTCGGCGGCGAGGACACCGACCACATCCAGGGCGGGATGCGCCTCGTACGCGCCACGGGTGAGGAGGACTTCGTGACCGTCGCGGGCGGCGAGGAGGCCGTCGAACACCCCGACGCGGGCGAGGTGGTGTGGCGCGACGACGCGGGTGTGACCTGCCGCCGCTGGAACTGGCGCCAGGGGCCGCGCACGCGGCTCACGGAGGAATCGGCCTCCGCGGTCTTCCTGCTGGAGAGCCTGGCGCCGATGCCGGTCGCCGACGTCGAGCGGGCGGGAGCCGAACTCGCCGAACTCCTGGAGAAGTTCAGCCCCGGGGCGCGGATCACCGTCCACGCCCCGGAGTGACGATTCAGCGTGCCTCGGCCGCCTTCACCTCTTCGGGGGTCGGCGCTGTGCCGCCGAGGTGCGCGGGCATCCACCATGTGTCGTCCGGACCCTTGGGCCGCACGGGATAGGCGCGCTGCGCGGCTTCGAGGAGCTCCTGTACCTGGTCGCGCAGCCGCCGGGTGATCGCCCCCGCGTACTGGTCCTTCGGGGCCTCGACCGGCTCGCCGACCCGGATGGTGATCGGGATGTGGCTGCGCTTGAAGTTGCGCGGGCGGCCCTTGGTCCACAGGCGCTGGGTGCCCCACACGGCCATCGGGATCAGCGGGACGCCGGCCTCCTGGGCCATGCGTGCCGCACCCGACTTGAAGCTCTTCAGCGTGAACGACTGCGAGATGGTGGCCTCGGGGAAGACACCGATGATCTCGCCGGCGCGCAGCGACTCCAGCGCGTGGGCATAGGCCGTCTCGCCCTGCTTCCGGTCCACCGGGATGTGCTTCATGCCCCGCATCAGCGGACCGGAGATCTTGTGCCGGAACACCGATTCCTTCGCCATGAAGCGGACGAGGCGCTTCTGCGGCAGGGCGGCCAGACCGTCGAAGATGAAGTCCAGATAGCCGATGTGGTTACTGACCAGCACGGCGCCGCCCGAGCGCGGAATGTTCTCCGATCCCTTGCAGTCGATCTTGAGGTCCCAGGCCTTGAACAACGTTTGGGCGAGACCGACGACGGGACGGTAGACAAGCTCTGCCATGGACGGGGTGGACCCTTCTCTCTGCCGGGGAAGGGTTCTCCCGGCGGGGAAGTTACGCAGCCGTAGGTTTACGGCATTGCGCAGATCGTGCCCCAAGAACGGACGAGTGACCAGTCCTAGTGCCTTCGGGCAGCGAGATCCTCGTCACGTCGACCCCTTGATCCACCTCGGAGTTTTAACTCGCCTTTACTCCGCGCGTACCGTGACCCGACGCACGAGCAGGTACATCTCACACCCGAGGCAGTACCCGAACGCGGCATTGAGAAACGCCGCCGCGAGCGCGCAAGCGGTTGCCGCCGTCCCCAGCCACTCCGGTCCCACCGCGTAGCCGACGAGTCCCACGACCGCGAAGGCGAGCCCGACCGCCTGCGCGAACCGCGGCGGCTCCGGCGCCTCGAACTCGGTCGGCGGCCCGATCCGGGGACGTACCGCCTTGCGGAACAGCCAGCCGTAGGGTGAGCGCCCCACGCCGCCCGCCGCGCCCAGCGCGAACGCCAGCGTCTGCCAGGCCAGCAGCCAGGCGCTGCCGGTGATCAGCACGACCGCCAGTACGACGGTCGTCACGGCCGCGCCGAACCGCGGCCCCCTCACATCGATGTCCATGAATCAAGCATTCCGCACTCATCGGCTTTTGTGAGGCGGGGAATCTTTGCGGTCTCGTGAATGCTTGTGCAGGAGATGACCGGACTTGTGGTGTGCGTGGTGGTGCTCGCGCTGTCGAGCGTGTACGGAGTGCTGCATCGGCGGCGGAGCGGGAGGGTGAGGGTGCGCGGGCGCGACGGCGGAAAGCTTCTCGGCGCGGCGGAGTTGGGGGAGGGGCTCGGTGAACGGGCCACGCTCGTCCAGTTCTCCAGCGCCTTCTGCGCCCCCTGCCGGGCGACCCGACGGGTGCTCACCGAGGTGGCGGAGATGGTCCCCGGGGTGTCCCACGTGGAGATCGACGCCGAGGACCGCCTGGACCTCGTACGCGAACTCGACATCCTCAAGACCCCGACCGTGCTCGTCCTCGACGCGGCCGGGCGGATCGTGCGGCGGGCAACGGGGCAGCCGCGCAAGGCCGATGTGATCGCCGCGCTGGGGGAGGCTGTCTGACCCGTGGTGATCAAGGTGAGGCATCTCCCAGATGCCGGAACGCACTTGACTGCACCCACCACCTATCGTCAGCCTGACCGTATGCCCCGGGAAATCCTTCTCTTCGAGCGCGTCCACGTGGACCTGGCCCGTACCGCGAGTGCCTGCTGTCCGGGCTGTTGAGCAGCCACGGATCAGCCCGTCACCTCTCGCAGAAGGACAACTCCATGACGGCCACGCCCGACCTCGGCACCCCACAGCTCGCCTCTCCCGACCTGCTGCGCTCCGTCTTCAGGCGGCACGCGGCCGGTGTCGCCGTGATCACGGCCCCCGGCGCCGAGGGCCCCGTCGGCTTCACCGCCACCTCGCTCACCTCGGTCTCCGCCGAGCCCCCGATCGTCTCCTTCGGGATAGGTGTCGGCGCCTCCAGCTGGCCCGCGATCTCCGTGTCCGACCACATCGGCGTGCACATACTCGGGGAGCATCAGCAGGAACTGGCCGGCACTTTCGCCAGGAGCGGCGCCGACCGCTTCGGCGAGCCCACCCGTTGGCGTAACGGCCCCGAAGACGTTCCTGTGCTCGACGACGTCCTCGCGTGGCTGGTGTGCCGTGTCGTCGCGCGCGTGCCCGCGGGAGATCACCGCATCGTCCTGGCCGAGGTGGTTCTCGGCGACCCGTCGGGCGCGGGCCGCCCGCTGCTCTACCACCAAGGGCGTTTCAACGGCCTGCGCGACTGAAGCTACCGGCGGGTCCTACTCGTCGGTTACGCAGCGTTGCGAAGGTCACAGTTCAAAGCGCTTGCTTAGTGGGTAATTGCTGGGTGTACTGGCGAGTAATATTTCGGTCGGAGCGCGGGCCGCCCCGACCGGGATCGGCCGCTTCAGGCGCCTATGCTGCCGATAAGAAGGCAGCCAAAAATGACGATGCAGTAGGAGAGCCGGCGTGAGCTTGAGGATCGTTGTCACTGTGAAGTACGTGCCCGACGCCACTGGCGACCGGCACTTCGCCGATGACCTGACCGTCGACCGTGACGACGTGGACGGTCTGCTCTCGGAGCTCGACGAATACGCGGTGGAACAGGCGCTGCAGATCGCCGACGAAGCCGACGACGCCGAGATCACCGTGCTGACGGTCGGCCCCGAGGACGCCAAGGACGCGCTGCGCAAGGCGCTGTCGATGGGCGCGGACAAGGCCATCCACGTCGAGGACGACGACCTGCACGGCACCGACGTGATCGGTACGTCGCTGGTGCTGGCGAAGGCCATCGAGAAGGCCGGCTTCGACCTGGTCATCTCCGGCATGGCGTCCACCGACGGCACCGCGGGTGTTGTCCCGGCCCTCCTTGCCGAGCGTCTTGGCGTTCCGCAGGTCACCCTGCTCTCCGAGGTCTCCGTCGAGGACGGTGTGGTCAAGGGCCGCCGTGACGGCGACTCCGCCTCCGAGCAGCTGGAGGCCTCCCTCCCGGCGGTCGTGTCGGTCACCGACCAGTCGGGCGAGGCGCGTTACCCGTCCTTCAAGGGCATCATGGCGGCCAAGAAGAAGCCGGTGGAGTCCTGGGACCTGGAGGACCTCGAGATCGATGCGGACGAGGTCGGCCTCGAGGGTGCCTGGACCAAGGTCGACTCCGCGGCCGAGCGCCCCGCACGCACCGCCGGCACGATCGTCAAGGACGAGGGCGAGGGCGGCAAGCAGCTCGCCGAGTTCCTCGCGGGCCAGAAGTTCATCTGAGAACACCGGCCTGCCGCAGGCTCCCTGACCGCCCCTCATCTTTCGCAAGCAGGAGAGAAGAAGTCCCATGGCTGAAGTTCTCGTCTACGTCGACCACGTGGACGGCGCCGTCCGCAAGCCCACCCTGGAGCTGCTGACGCTGGCCCGCCGCATCGGCGAGCCCGTCGCCGTCGCCCTCGGCGCCGGTGCCGAGGCCACCGCGCCCGCGCTCGCCGAGCACGGCGCGGTCAAGGTCCTCACCGCCGACGCCCCCGAGTTCACCGACTACCTGGTCGTACCCAAGGTGGACGCGCTCCAGGCCGCGTACGAGGCCGTGTCCCCGGCCGCCGTGCTCGTCCCGTCCTCCGCCGAGGGCAAGGAGATCGCCGCCCGCCTCGCGCTCCGTATCGGCGGCGGCATCATCACCGACGCCGTCGACCTGGAGGCCGGCGACGAAGGCCCGGTGGCCACGCAGTCCGCGTTCGCCGCTTCCTTCTCCACCAAGTCCCGTGTCTCCAAGGGCACTCCGGTCATCACGGTCAAGCCGAACTCGGCCGCCGTGGAGACCGCCCCGGCCGCCGGCGCGGTCGAGGCCCTCACCGTGTCCTTCTCGGAGAAGGCCACCGGCACCAAGGTCACCGCGCGCACCCCGCGTGAGGCCACAGGCCGCCCCGAGCTGACCGAGGCCGCGATCGTGGTCTCCGGCGGCCGTGGCGTCAACGGCGCCGAGAACTTCTCGATCATCGAGGGTCTCGCCGACTCCCTCGGCGCGGCCGTGGGTGCCTCGCGTGCCGCGGTCGACGCCGGCTGGTACCCGCACTCCAACCAGGTCGGCCAGACCGGCAAGTCGGTCTCCCCGCAGCTGTACATCGCCTCCGGCATCTCCGGCGCGATCCAGCACCGCGCCGGCATGCAGACCTCGAAGACCATCGTCGCCATCAACAAGGACGCCGAGGCCCCGATCTTCGACCTCGTCGACTACGGCGTCGTCGGCGACCTCTTCGAGGTCGTCCCGCAGCTCACCGAGGAGATCAAGTCCCGCAAGGGCTGAGCTTCCGACGTACGAGGTGTAATAGCCGTACGAGGCCCCTGTGACCGTTTTCGACGCGGTCGCGGGGGCCTTTGCTCATGCCAGGGTCAGCGTCGCCTGCACGGGCAGGTGGTCGCTCGGGCACTGGCCGTTCAGGGAGAAGGTGTTGATCGTGGAGCGGTGTGCGGTCACACCCGGCGTGGCGAGGATCCAGTCGATGCGGTCGCCGTCCGGCGCCAGCGGCCGGTAGCCGTGGAAGGTGGCGTACAGCCTGCTCCGTTCGGCCGCCGTGTCCCAGGTGTCGACGAGTCCGGCACTCAGCATCGTGTCGTAGACAGGGCTCTCGTGGGCCGCGGCATTGAAGTCGCCGGTCACGAGCACCGGCAGGGAACGGTCGAGTCCGGCGATGCGTTCGCCGATCAGGGCGGCGGAACGCGCGCGTGCGTTCTGACTCGCGTTGTCCAGGTGGGTGTTGAGGAAGTAGAACTCCCGCCCGCCGGCGCCGAGGTCACGGAAGCGGACCCAGGTGACCATGCGGATGGAATCGGCGCCCCAGGTGTTCGAACCGACCACGTCAGGGGTGTCCGAGAGCCAGAAGTGTTCGTGCTCGACCGGGGTCACCCGGCGGGTGTCGTAGAAGACCGCCATGATCTCGTCCCGGGTGCCGCCCGCGCTGCCGGTGCCGATCCAGTCGTAGTGCGGGCCGAGGTCGGCCTCGATGTCGAGGAGCTGCTGGTGGACGCCCTCCTGGGTGCCTATGACATGGGGCCGTTCCTGGAGCAGTAACGCGCGTATCGCGGGGCGGCGTGCCGTCCAACTGTTGGGTTCGGTGGTGCTCGCGAAACGCAGGTTGAAGGTCATGACCTCCAGGCGGCGGCCCGGGCTTCCGACGGCGGAGACGGACGCTGTACTGAAGAAGGGCAGGGCGACCGCGGCGGCCACGACGGTCTTGAGTCCCAGGCGACGGGTGAGTCTCTTGGCGTTCGGCACGCGTGCTCCTTCGCTCGCTGGACCCTCAGGATGATGAAGGGTGCGGGCCGCAGTGTGAAGGAGGGAACTGAGAGGGGAGTGAACGCGGTGGGTTCGGAGGGTGACCCGGGACGCAAGAGGGTGTTGACCGGCGGGAAGGTCCCCGGATAACTTCGTTCTACGGATTGTTGATTCCGCAGTGCGGAAAACTGGAGGGTGCGGGATGGGTCAGGGCCAGCAGGAGAAGGTGGCGACGAGCCTCGCGGGCGCCGTCAGCGAGGAGATCAGCGCCTCCCTCGCCCCGGTCGACGCCGAGTTGGAGCGCCGCTACCCCGGAGACCCGGGCACCCGGCAGCCCGTCCACACCGTCTACGTGCCCGGCGACGCGTTCGCCGCCGACACCATCCGCTCCTGGGGCGACCGGGCGCTCGCCGCCCTCGACGAGCACGCCCCGGACGCCGCCTCCTTCGCCGCCGTCCTCGGCCTTACCGACGACCTCGCGAAGCCCGTGTACGACCGCGTACGGGCCAAACTGGAGCGCGAACCGATCGAGGACCTGCGCGTCGACTTCGAGGACGGCTACGGCCCGCGTCCGGACGCCGAGGAGGACGAGGCCGCGGCGCGCGCCGCCCGGCTGATCGCGGAGGCGTACGAGAACGGTACGGCGGCCCCGTACATGGGCATCCGCATGAAGTGCATGGAGGCCCCGGTCCGCGACCGCGGCATCCGCACCCTCGACATCTTCCTCACCGGCCTGATGGAGGTCGGGGGCCTTCCCGACGGGCTCGTCCTGACGCTGCCGAAGGTGACGTACGCCGAGCAGGTCACCGCGATGGTGCGGCTCCTCGAGGAGTTCGAGAAGGCGCGCGGTCTCGAGCCCGGGCGGATCGGCTTCGAGATCCAGATCGAGACCAGCCAGTCGATCCTCGCCGCCGACGGCACCGCGACCGTCGCCCGCATGATCCAGGCTGCCGAGGGCCGCGCCACCGGTCTGCACTACGGCACCTTCGACTACAGCGCCTGCCTCGGCGTCAGCGCCGCCTACCAGGCCAGCGACCACCCCGCCGCCGACCACGCCAAGGCGATCATGCAGGTCGCCGCCGCGGGCACCGGCGTACGCGTCTGCGACGGCTCCACCAACGTCCTCCCGGTCGGCCCGACGGAGAAGGTCCACGACGCCTGGCGGCTGCATTACGGCCTCACCCGCCGCGCCCTCGCCCGCGCCTACTACCAGGGCTGGGACATGCACCCCGGCCACATCCCGACCCGCTACGCGGCCGTCTTCGCCTTCTACCGCGAAGGCTTCGAACAGGCCGCGGCCCGCCTCTCCCGCTACGCCAACCAGGCCGGCGGCGACGTCATGGACGAACCCGCCACCGCCAAGGCCCTCAGCGGCTACCTGCTGCGAGGCCTGGACTGCGGAGCCCTCGACATCGCTGAGGTAGCGCGGGTTACGGGGCTGACTCGGGCGGACCTGGAGGGTTTTGCGGTGCCGAGGCGGGGAGATCTGACAATCTCGGCCAAGTAGAGCTTCCTAGGGGCGCGGGGAACTGCGCGACCAGCCACGATGGTCCGCAGCCATACGACGGCCGTTGACCCCGGTCGCGTAGCGACCACGTCACAGAGACTGCCTCCAGGCACTGGGTGTCACTGCTGCCCCGTAGTGTGGACGCCATCCACTGGCGTGACACAGGAACGGGGCAGCAGTGTCTTCGGGGGAGAACGAACAGCCGGACGGCATAGGCCGACTGCTGGCGGACCGGTACCGCGTCGTGGCCC